>CAWIHZ010000001.1:0-325301 GCA_963835955.1 uncultured Alphaproteobacteria bacterium
ACGCCAAAGCACGGCAGTTGGCTCGATCTGGCGGAGTCGGAACTCGGCGTCCTATCGTCCCAATGCCTCGACCGCCGTATCCCCGACAAACAAACCCTCGTCGAGGAAGTCGCCGCCTGGGAGCAGGACCGCAACGCCAATCACGCCAATGCCAATTGGCACTTCACAACACCCGACGCACGCATCAAACTCAAGCACCTATACCCGTCAATCTGACTAAATTGGGCGACTATCAGGCCAAGGCGGATTTCGACGAAAGCGGCATTGCCGGAACTCGTACCCAGGAAGCGAGGTCCCCGCGGCCCACACAAGATCCAGGGCGAAGTCTCGGCGTTCCTCAGGGCGCAGATTTCCCCTGGCGAACCGATACGCGCGCGCGAGTTGGCGAAGTCGCTCCAGAAGGAGTTCGGCCTCGATGTCCATCCAAGAACGATCGAACGAGCGGTCGGTGCAAAAAAAACTCCGAGATGACTGGGATCACGGCCAGTCTGACTGCGCCTGCGACCGTCGTCGTCGCCCGCTACGAGAGGCTGCGCTCGGCCATGCTTGGTGAAGCGCTGCCCCCTGACGCCCGGAGTGGGCTGGTCGTCTTTCTTCACCGCGGCATGTGGGGATGGGCGCGCGCGCTGTCGGTCGAACCCGCCAGGTTGGAGCCGATGCCATCCCGATCCTCGGCGCCGGCGCAGCTCATCGAGCGCCGAGCCATCGTCTGCCTCCTCGCCGGAATGGTGATGGCGATCAACGACCGGAGGGCGCTATAAACGCCTCGCTCAAAGTTCAACCTCGCCATCTCGAACGGGACGCCTACCTCTACATCCGGCAGTCATCGATGCGGCAGGTCATCGAGAACGTCGAAAGCACGAGGCGGCAATACGCGCTTCGGGGCCGCGCGACCGCCCTTGGCTGGCGCGACGAGCAGATCGTCGTCGTCGATGACGACCAGGGCGAGTCCGGCGCGTCGGCGTCATGGCGCGAAGGATTCCAGCGCCTGGTGAGCGACGTCGGCTTGGGGCGCGCCGGCATCGTCATGGGGCTGGAAGTCTCCCGCCTTGCCCGCAACAACGCCGACTGGCATCGCCTGCTCGAGATCTGCGCCCTCGCCGATACGCTCATCCTCGACGAGGACGGCGTCTATGATCCCGCCAGCTTCAATGACAGATTGCTGTTGGGCTTGAAAGGAACCATGAGCGAGGCCGAACTTCACGTCATCAAGGCGCGGCTCCGCGGCGGGATCCTGAACAAGGTGCGCCGCGGCGAGTATCGTTGTCCGCTCCCGACAGGCTTCACATACGATGAGGTCGGCGAGGTGGCGTTCGACCCCAACTCGCAGGTCAGGGAAACGATCGCGTATTTCTTCGAGACGTTCTCACGAGTGGGATCGGCCTCTCAGACCGTCAAGGTCTTTCGCAAGGAGGGGCTTTGCTTTCCGTCTCGCATCCGCAATCGAGCGCCGACGATTTTCCAGCCGCTGACGATATCGACCGCAATCCGAACGCTGAACAACCCGCGCTACGCGGGCGCGTACGTCTATGGCCGGCGGCAATATCGGCGAGCTGCAGATGGAAAGAAGAAGCTTCGGACCCGCGAGCGCAATGATTGGCTCGCCTGCATTCCGAACGCTCATCCTGGCTACATCGCCTGGGAGCAGTTCCAGCAGAATCTCAACACGCTCAAGGCCAATGGCCAGGGATACGAGGTCGCAAGAGCCTCGCCGCCGCGGGAGGGGACGGCCTTGCTGCAAGGACGGGCCGTATGTGGCCGTTGCGGTCGGCATCTACGCGTGCGGAATGCCGCTCGACGCGGCCGGCTGGAAGCCTGGTACGTCTGCGACCGTGCGCATAGCTCGCGCGGCGAGCCGAGCTGCCAGTCGATCGCGGGCGCGCCGATCGACAAGGCGATCGGCAAACTGATCGCCGATCAGATGACGCCGGCCGCGGTCGAACTGGCCCTGGAGATCAGGAGAGAGATCGAAGCGCGGCATGACGAGGCGGATCGGCTCCGCCGTCGCGCCGTCGAGCGCGCCCAGATCGACGCCGATCTCGCACAGCGACGCTTCATGCTCGTCGATCCGGCCAACCGCCTCGTCGCCGATACGCTCGAGCGCGAATGGAACGACAAGCTGCGCGCACTGGCCAACGCTCAGGAGGAATGGGAGCGTGGACGGCAGGAAGACCAGTTCGCTCTCGACGGCGCGATCCGCGATCGGCTCATCGCCATGACCTCGGACTTCGCAGCGCTTTGGTCCGATCCGAGCCTCCCGAACCGCGAGCGCAAGCGGCTGCTCGCCTACATCATCGAGGATGTCACGCTCGTGAAGCTCGCGGTCGAGGAAACGACAAGGATCCATGTCCGCTTCAAGGGAGGCAGGACGGAGACCCTGACGACCGAGAACCCCAAGTCCTCCGCGCAGCAGGTCAAGACCCAGAAGGCGGTGATCGAACTGGTCGACCGGCTCCTCGACGATCATGTCTATTCCGAGATCGCCGAGATCCTCAACCAAAAGGCAATTCGGCCCGGCGGTTCGGCCCGCCGCGACCAGGCCGACGCCCGCTTCACGGACTTGCGGGTGGCCTACCTCGCCCATCAGTACGGGCTCCGCTCACGCTATGACCGACTGCGGGATCGCGGGATGCTGACGAACGCAAAGATCACCGCCCGGCTCGGAATTTGTGAGAGCACCGTGAAGAGATGGGTCAGACACGGCCTCATCGCCAGGCATGCCTACAGTGGTCAGGCCTATCTCTACGAACCGCCGGGGTCGGACCTGCCACCCAAGCACTTCAGTCGATGGGACCGACTTGTCGACCGGGCGGCTGCGCTCCGCAGGACACCAGATTCAAGATGTACGCTTCCAGCGGAAGGAGGTGCAATATGAAGTCAGGTAGTTGGTCGCCAGAACCAGGCCCGTGCCGTCCCAGAACAATAACTTCACCCGGTCGGCCCGCTTGGATCGAAACACATAGATCACGCCGCCGAACGGGTTCGCGCCCAGCGTCTCGTGAGCCACCGCCGCGAGCCCGTCCATCCCCTTGCGGAAATCGACCGGCTTCATCGCGATCAGGACCTTCACGCCCGAGGAGGGAACGATCATGCCGCTCCCTTCAGCGCGCGAACGATCCTCGCCAGCGTCGCGCCGTCGGCGGTCAACGGAACGCGCGCGACCATCGCGCCGACGAGGATTTCCAAGACCGCTCCGTCCAGCGCAGCCTTCTCAGCCGGCGCCTCCAACATCACCGCCGCAAAGCCGGGCGCGTCCGACCTCTCGATCGCGCGGCCCCTAGCGGACCGTCGCCATCCAAACAGCTGCTGCGAGGTGATCCCGTGACGCCGCGCGACCTCGGACACCACTGCCCCCACCGCCAGTGTCTCCTCGGGAATCCGAGCTTTCTCGTCGGACGACCACCGACGACGACGACCCGTCCCCGTGAACACCTCGACCCGACGCGCGACGCTCGGCTTAGGCTCAAGCTTATCGTCAAACATATTCACGTGCCGATCCCAAATCAGAGATCGGAATCTGCCACCTCACACGTGATCGAGGAAGGCGCGGTCAGAACAGCGCTTACGTTCGCGGCGCGACGACTGCGCCCGGACATGAATCTGCTAATGGTAATCGCAATCGCCGGCGCCATCGGTATCGGCGAATTGTTCGAGGGTGCCACGGTCGCCTTTCTGTTTGCTCTGTCCCTGGCACTCGAGAGTTGGAGCGTGGGTCGCGCGCGGCGCGCCATTTCCGCCCTGCTGGATCTGGCCCCGCTTCAGATCGAATACCAATGACGACCGGAGTGGATGAGTTGGGTGACCCTTCTGCCGGAAGTGTATTCAAAGCACTTCCGCAGTTGTTCCCGTCACTCCCACTCAATTGTTTTGAGGCATCGTACACTGATATGGCTACGCAAATTTTTTCTGCGCACGAGGAAGAACCGTCTCTCCGATCCGTCAAAAATTTGCGCTCTTGAATTCAAAGAGGAATTTCGACGATTGGCGATTTGCTCGGTTTCAGCAACTATCGGCATCGATCAGTCGAACTTCGCGATCTCCGACGAGAACGGCTACGTTGGCCTGGCAAACGAAAAAGACCGTCAGCACGTTTCTCCCTGACCGATCCGAACCGTGCCGTTACCGATCCGCCAACTGATGGCGATCATTGTCCAACCTCTCGCCGGTTACATAGTTCTGCCCCGCAGGCTGTCGGCGAAGGAGGAAAGCACATTGGCGAGATGCCTCGCGGTTTCCGGGGACGGCAGCGGCACCTTCAGACTTTGCGCGCCCGTAGTGGGATCGCGCTCGATCCAGGGATGCGCGGGAGCATCAGGATTATTGGTAGCAGTCAGCATGGCAACAAACTGCGAACCGACCTGCAATACGGCTTGCCACGGATCGGAAGCAGCATCGTGCGGCGGCGCTCCGGCCGTTTGAACCCGCGTGATCGCCACGCCCCCCGTACCGACATCGGCATCTGCATCAGCATCTCCATCGGCCCTGGGGGCGCCGGCTGAAACGACGTTTGTCACTTCTTCAGCTGGCGTCACGGTCTCGCCCTCGCCCATACGTCCGGTGACCTTCTCAACGTCCTTCATGAAGCGGTTTAAACGCGAGCCTCCCAGCGAAATCTCGCCGCTGCCGCCATCGAGAATTCCGGCAGACAGCGAGCGCTTGAACGCCAGAACCGAAAGCATCCCTTCTTCGATGGTGCCCTTCGCGACGAAATTGACGACCCGCACCGGCTGTGACTGGCCGAGGCGATGGGTGCGCGCGATGCGCTGCTCGAGTATCGCCGGATTCCAGGGCAAGTCCATGTTCACGATGGTCGAGGCATGCTGCAAATTGAGGCCCGTGCTGCCGGCGTCCGTGGACAAGAAAACCCGGCAGGCCGGATCGTCGCGAAAGCGCTCGACCAGCGCCGGCCGCTTGTCCGACGGCACGCCACCGTGGAAGCTGACGTAGCCCAAGCCGCGCGCTTCAAGGCGTCGGATGACGATGTCGTGGGTCCGCGTCCATTGCGAGAACACCACCGCTTTGGCTTTCGGCTCGGCGAACAGATCATCGAACAGGGCCGCCAGTTCATCGGCCTTGACGCCATGGTCTGTCTCTTGGTCCAAGAGATAGGTGCTGTTGCACGACATGCGCATGTTCTGCAGCGCGCAGGTCAGCCGCCGCTGGTCCTTGTCCGACAAGAAACGGGTCTTCCGCCAGCGCTGGACGATTTTCGCTACAACGTCGGCGTTTTCCTGGTGATAGAGCATCTGCATCTCCGTCATCGGCACCAGAAGGTTCTGGTCGAGACGTCTCGGCAATTGCTTCAGCACCTCGGATTTGCGGCGGCGGATCATGATCGGCGCCAGCGTCTGGCCGATCTTGTCGAGCTTCGTATAACCGATGACGCGCCCGCCTTCGTCCTTGACCTGATGGTCGTGCAGCAGCCTCCACGTCGGCCCCAGCTGGTGTTGATCGACGAACTGAACGATCGAGATTAATTCTTCGAGCTTGTTCTCCAAAGGAGTGCCGGTCAGCAAGATCGCGTAGGGACTATCGATACGCTTTAAGGCCCGGGCGGCGATGGTGTTCCAGTTTTTCACCCGCTGTGCTTCATCGACGATCACGAGATCGGGCGCCCAGGCCGCGATCAGATCGAGGTCGGGCTGGAGCTTCTCGTAATTCGTGATCTTGCAGAAATCGTCCAAGCGATAGTCGTTCTGACGCTGCGCCCGGCCACCGTTGATCACTCGTGCCGCGGCCTCGCCCTGCCTGCCGGAGAAACGCAAAATCTCGCTCTGCCACTGATATTTGAGCGAGGTCGGGCAGATCACCAGCACCCTTGAGACGCCGAAGTGCCGCGCCAGTATTTCCATGGCGGCGATGGCCTGGACGGTCTTGCCAAGTCCCATGTCGTCGCCGATCAACGCCCTGCCGGCGCGGACCGCGAACAGCGCGCCTTCGGCCTGATACGGATAGAGCCGCACTTTCAGAAGGGCTTCGTAGTCCGGGGTCGGCGGCTCCCTGGGGAAACAGCTCCGCGAGCTTCGCGGCGCGGCGGTCCGCATCCCGTCTTCCCGCGATGAAATCGAGCGCATCGTCATACGCGCGGAACTCGTGGCCCGATTGAGCTGCTATGGCCATGAAAGACTCGAGTTCGTCGTAGCGGTCATCCGGCAGCATCCCGTCATGACCGGTGTCGAACAATTCCGCGGCGGCCTTGCGCAAAGCTGGCGGACAGTCCGTTCCGGTCCGGAAATGGATGCGGCGCCTGCCGTCGTTGCGAAGGTAAAGCTCGGAAAAAGCCGGCCGATAGCCGCTTGCGAACGCAGCTTTGGCGCCGCGCTTCTTCCTCAGCCACGCAAGCGTGAACTCGATGTGCTTGCAGGTGCCGAGTTCGTTCGTAGCATAATCGGGGCACGAACAGAAATTGCCGCCGGGTCCCATGCCCCGGATCGCCACACGGTAGCTCGATTTCGAGGCAGGATTGCCGACCCGAAATTCTGAGAAAAACGGTTCGCTCGTCAGGTTCTCGATCCGGAAAGCCTGCTCGCGGCCGAACTGGCGGCGCAAGGCCCTCTGCCATTCCACCGGCGATAGATCGGCGGGCGCATGGGTGCGCGAGAGCTTTGGTTCTCGGTTCAGCTTGGTCGCGGACTTTAGGCCTCGGCGTTTTGATTTCATCAAATTAGTCTCTAGACATTTGAGAGGCTGCGGCCGCAAGATATATAACGTACGCAATGTCCTCGCGACACTTGGGCCGGTGGTGGATCACTCAACCCTATAGCCGAGCGCACGATATCCAGATCGCCGCTTCGCCGCCATCCGCGCAAGAATGGGCACGAGATCATCGACATAGTCGACGACGAGAACCTCTGTTTTACCAGCATGCTGCCGGTGAAGCCGACCGACATATTGGGCCAACGTGCCCTTCCACGAAATGGGCATCGTCAAGAACAGCGCGTCCAATCTTGGGTCATCAAAGCCTTCGCCGATGTAACGCCCTGTCGCGAGGATGAGCCGTTCCTGATCGTCCGCCACTCGCAGGGCGGCATCTGACGCCTTGCGTTCGGCTGCCGACATTCCGCCTCGAAGGACGACAAGATTGCGCACGAAGCGCGAAAAGCGGCCTTGCAGATATTCGAGATGATCCCGGCGCTCGGTGAGCACGACCGGTGACCGCTTCGCCTCCAGCGCTTTCAGCACATCGTCGAAGATCAGGTTATTGCGCAGTTCGTCCCGCGCGATGGCCGCATAGACCGCTGGCATGGAAGGACGGTCCGATCCCTCCAAGGGCGGCGGCAGTTGAAACTGCGTCGATCGAGTCTTGGCGCGGTGAACAATTCCCCGCCCCGCCGCCTGGGCACGCGCATCAACGCGATGTCGAACAGGTCCGCATTGCATGAAGATGATCGGATGGTGACCATCTTTGCGGGCCACGGTCGCGGAAAGCCCAAGGACATAGCGCGCCTTCGCCCGGCGGGCCACGAGCTCAAAACTCGCCGCCGAAAGATGGTGGCACTCGTCGACAACCAGATGACCGTAGTCCGCTACCAGGTCGGATACTTCGCCTCGGCGCACGAGGCTCTGGATCAGCGCGACATCAATGACGCCAGTCGGCTTGCGGCGTCCGCCGCCAATGACGCCGATGTCCTTCGGATCGATATCGAGGAATGTCCTTAGCCGCTCCACCCACTGGGTGAGCAGCTCGCGGCGATGGACAAGAACGAGCGCATTGCGTCCGCGTTGCGCAATAAGGGCCGCGGCCACCACCGTCTTGCCGAAGGCGGTCGTCGCCGCGAGCACGCCATGCTCATGCGGAAGAAGGGCCTCGAACGCCTTGACCTGCGGCTCCTGCAGCGTCCCCTGAAACCGTACTCGGCTCGCAAGCGGATCGCCGATCACCCTCAGATCATTCAACTCAACCTCGGCGCCCTCGCCTCGGATCAGCTCAACAGCTTCGTCGAGGCATCCGCGGGGCAGCCCCACATGACGCCGATGAAGTTCGGCGCAGGAGATAATCCGAGGCTTGCCGAAGGTCGGGAAACGCATGGACTGCGCACGATAGAACTCGGGGTTTTGGAAGGCCGCCAAGCGTATGAGCCGCGCCGTCAGTTGCCGGCGGCAAATCGGTCCGGTCGATATAGAGTTGGTCGGCGACCACGATGGTGATCTTGCCCGATAGGGGACTGCCGACCGGGCCCGCTTTGGGGCGCCGAGACGGCGTCATGCGCCACGGCTCGTCCGCATCCTCATCTTCGACCGGCATGCGGACGCCCAGAATACGGCCTCGCGTCTCCGCATCGTCGACGATTTCGGCGGCGGCCTTGGCCGATAGCCGTGGCCTCGCGGCCAGAAATGCCCATTGGTCGTCGTATGGACGAAGGTCTTGGTCGATGAAGACACTGTTTCCAAGCTCGCGCGCCCGGCGCTGCAAAGGCAAGGCGATCAGATTGCCGAAGCCGCCGACCGGCATGGTGTCCTGGCTCGGAAAAAAGCGATCATATGAGGCGAAACCTATTTCGGGGCGACGCTCCATCGTCTCCGTCAGCATCGCCGCGCCAAGCTGCCGAGCGGTGCGCGCCGAAACCGGCTCGGAGAAGAAAATCCACACATGCCCGCCATTGCCGGATCGAGACCGCTCAAGGGCCGCGGGCACGCCCTTGGCCTGGCAAGTCTCCAGCACGGCCAAGGCGTCAGCCGCCCAGCTCTCCTCGTCAAAATCGGCGGCCAGAAACCAGCAGGTCTCGTCAGGAAGCAGCGGATAAACACCCGCCACGAAATCGCCACCAGAGCCGCGTGCGCCCTCGCCGCCGCGCAGATGCTTTTCGATGACGTCGTCGGTGACCGGGATGAAGGCTTGATGAGGGCATTCCCCGCATTTGACCTGGGGCTTGCCGCATATCCCCTTAACCCACTCGTTGGCGCACGCGGGCGCATAGCCGGACTTGGCGGTCTTCCGGTTTTCCCACCTGACAGGGAATACGTCAGCGCGGCCTGCGAATAGGCGCCGAAACAGCGCGATCTTTTCCGCGGCGGATGACGCGGCCATGACCCTCGGCGCATCTGCAATGGCGGGTGATGAATAATTCGCAGCCGCCGCCGAGCGCCGGCTCACGAGATCCCTCAGCGCGGCCTCAAGCTCTTTCCGCTCCGCCTCATTTGCGGCTAAGCGGGCTCGAACCTGCTCAATCTCGAGCTCAAGTTCGTGCGCAGTCTCGGCGTCACCGCCCAGCGCCAGTCGTTTCGACACATCTCCGCTCAGCCAAGTCTTCATAGAGCGGGCTCTCCAGGTGATCGCCGTCCGCTATTCTTCGAAGAGCTTCGCCAGGTCTTCCATCGGCCGGAAGAGCTTCATCGGTTGATCGGGAAGTGGCAGAAAGCTCTCACGTAAATAGAACTGACGGGCCGCCTCATCTTTGGCATCCACGATAACGGCAAACGAGGCGATCTCGCTACGAACCGCGCGATGCAACGCGTCCGCTAACAGAAATCGGCCGTACCCTCGCCCTTGATAGTTTCGATCGACGGCGAGCCGGCCCAAAAGCGTCGCCGGGACGAGTGGATAGCGCGGGAGCTTGCGGGTGATATCAGCCGGAAACTCGGCGAGTTTTACGCCGGTCGCGGACAGAGTGTAATAGCCGCCGATGGCGCCGTCCGGCAGCACGAGTACGAACGGCGCCGCCATGTTCTTGCGGGCATCCTGGCCAGCCTGGCTTCGTAGATAGCGATCGAGCGCTTCGGCGCCGCTGACGAACGAACCGCGATCGTGCTGCGGACCAAGCGCCTCGACCCGAAGCGATCCCTCGGGAGCGCCCGGCACCGGCTATACGCCGGTGGCTTCGCGATAGCGGCGCACCGTGTCGCGCAGGCGGTCATTGACGGGCTTCGGATTCAACAGCGCATCAACAAACGCCTGGCTGTCGCGCACCGACAGTTCGATCTGCTGGTGTTCCTCAATCGCCCGCCGTGCAGCATCCTGGACGCTGGTCAGCACGAAATCTGTGACCGTCCGTCCCTGGAGGGCGGCGGCATGTTCGATAAGCGTCTTCTGCTCCGCCGTCACCCGCGTCTCAAGGCGTTGCGCGCGGGTGCGACCGCGGGCCGATTTCGAGGCTACGTTTGCCATGGCGATACTCCTACCGCCAATGTACGGCCAATGCCCGGCCATTTCAAGAGCTGAAGCCCCGCATGACTCTTTCCGGGAACGGTTTCGGCGGTCAGCCTCAGTCGTAAAAAACGCTCCGAACAGGCTATAATTTACCCTTTCCAGTACAGTATCAAAAACTTACCGGCCAGGAAAAGACCGTCAGCGCTATCCGCGCTATCTGACGGTCTTTTGATTTCGGCAGGTGACCACTTCAAAAAAGACCGTCAGAAAGACCGTCACCTTATCCAGCTTTCCGCAACTCAAGAATACTTCGGCCGTAGGAACTCCCTTTGCAGTTCAAGCGGTTACCAGATCCGACGGCCGAACCAACGATGTGTTGCCGGCCATTCCAAATCCTATATAAATCACTGAATTATAAAGAGAATTTTTAACCCTCACTCCCACTCGATCGTACCGGGAGGCTTGGTGGTCACGTCGTAGACAACCCGGTTGACGCCCTTGACCTCGTTGATGATGCGGGTCGCGGCCCGGGCCAAGAAGCTCATGTCATAGGGGTAGAAGTCGGCGGTCATCCCGTCGACGGAGGTGACGGCGCGCAGCGCGCAGACGTAATCGTAAGTGCGCCCGTCGCCCATGACTCCGACGGTGCGCACCGGCAGCAGCACGGCGAAGGCCTGCCAAATCGCGTCATAGAGCCCGGCATTCCGGATCTCGTCGAGGTAGACGGCGTCGGCCTTGCGCAGAATCTCCAGCTTGTCGCGCGTGACGCCGCCGGGACAGCGGATGGCTAGACCAGGTCCCGGAAACGGGTGCCGTCCGACGAACGCCTGCGGCAGGCCCAGTTCGCGGCCGAGCGCGCGCACTTCGTCCTTGAACAATTCGCGCAAGGGTTCGACGAGCTTCATCCGCATGCGCTCAGGCAGGCCGCCGACGTTGTGATGGCTCTTGATCGTCGCCGACGGGCCGCCGGTGAAAGAGACGCTTTCGATCACGTCGGGATAGAGGGTCCCTTGCGCGAGAAACCCGACCGGCCCCTTGCCGTCGCCGGCGATGCGGCGCGCCTCCACCTCGAAAACGTCGATGAACAATTTGCCGATCGTCTTGCGCTTGGCCTCCGGATCATCGACGCCCTCGAGCGCGGTCAGGAATGTCTCGGACGCATCGATATGCGCAAGCGGGATATTGTAATGGCCGCGAAATAGCCGCACGACCTCCTCCGCTTCGCCCTCGCGCATCAACCCGTGATCGACAAAGACGCAAGTCAACTGCTCGCCGATCGCTTCGTGAATCAGCACCGCCGCCACAGCCGAATCGACGCCGCCGGACAGGCCGCAGATGACCCGTGATCCGCCGACTTGCGCACGGATGCGCGCGATCTCCTCTTCGCGGAAGGCGGCCATGGTCCAGTCGCACTTCACGCCGGCGACCCTGCGCAGGAAATTGGCGATCAGCCTCGCGCCGTCCGGCGTATGGACGACCTCGGGGTGGAACATCGTCGTGTAGTAGCGGCGCTTTTCATCTGCGGCGACCGCATAGGGCGCGTTTTCGGAGACCGCGCACACCCGGAACCCCTCGGGCAGGCGGGTCACGCGATCGCCATGGCTCATCCAAACCGGATAGCGCCCTCCCACCTGCCAGACGCCTTCGAACAAGGCGGAGGGCGCCACGATCTCGAGGTCGGCGCGGCCGAACTCGGCCGCGTGTCCGCTCTCGACCTTGCCGCCGAGCTGCTCGCACAGGGTCTGCTGGCCGTAGCAGATTGCGAGAATTGGAACGCCGCTGTCGAATATCTCCATCGGCGCTCGGGGGCTGCCCGGTTCGGGTACCGAGGCGGGCCCGCCGGAAAAGATCGCAGCCTTCGGCGCGAGCCGTTTGAATGCCTCGCCGGCTGTCGAAAACGGATGAATCTCGCAATAGACGCCGGCCTCGCGCACCCGCCGCGCGATCAGCTGGGTGACCTGGGAGCCGAAGTCGACGATGAGGACGAGGTCATGCTGCATCGACCTTCCTTTGGCCGAAAGCGCCGGCGGGCGCAACGGCGCGCCGCGGCGGCGAGCACATAAATCACTAGTATTTTATCCGACGCCGCCAAGTTTTTCCAAGCCAATCCAAGCCCAACCAAACAGAACCAAGAAAAACCAAGGAAAACCAAGGAAAACCAATTAAAAAGAACCTTGGATTTGCTTGGATTCTCTCGCGCGAATCGGCGCTTTTCAATGACTTACGGCGAAACCGAACGAAAAAAGCTAACTCCCAAGCGCCCCCTCCGCTCGGCGGGGAAGCAGGAAAGCGCCCAGCGCGCGCCGCTGGCGATCAGGCTTTGTTTGCGATTGAGATTCACCCTTGTTGGCGGCATCGCCGCCCCGCGAAACGGAAATGCGCTGTTTTGGCCGCCAAAAGAGGGGGCGCCGGGGAGTTGCTCCCTTTATTCCCTTTCTCGACCCCCGATCCGTTCTTTTAAGTTCCGCTAAGGGGCTGGCGCCATTTTCAGCCGCGGATTGCGTCTTTTCAATCGCTTGCGGCGCCATTCGGCGCCGATTCGTCGACCGCTTGCCCTTAAGCGAGACCCGTGAGCTGCGCTTCGCCCCCGGATCATCCCCTAATACGGGGATGGAACTGAGGGCCGGACTGGGCTTTGCTTAAGACGTCCCGGCATGGGCGTCCGCTCGGAACCGATTCCGGTTTCGAATCCGAGCAGACGAGGCGCCAGCCCCAAACCATGCCGAAAGCTTAAAGACTTCGCGTCCCTTGCCGTTGTTCAGCGTGTCAACTCGCCCGCGTGAAGGCTTAAAAGCGGCCGCTGCCCTCGGCGCGCCAGGCGCGCCTCGATCCAGCGACGAGGAAGACCATAACACGGCTTCTGATTTTCTCAAAGAGATTGTCGCGAAAAAATGATTTTCGAAAAATGACGCCGCCCCGACCCCTCAATCCGCCGCGTCGCTCAATTGACGTGCCTCACCCAGGGGCGCCGTCCAGGCCGGCAAAAGGGGAATTGAGTTCGCGGCGCCGTAATCGCGACTCTAATCTCCATCGCCGACCATTGGATTCCGGTCAAACGGATCCGTCGGGATGAGAAAAGAGCGGGCTATCGCCGAGACGAACGGGCAGCGCGCGGGGGCGACACTCGACGCGAAAACGCTTTACGAGCATCGGTTCGCCGTCGAGATTAATGTTGACGTCCTCCGCCGTCTCGACCTCGATCCAGGAACTTCGGGCGGTCGCCATTTCGGCGCGCAGGGCCGCCGCGCCTTCGCGCATAAGCCGGGAAAAGGCGTCGAGACGGGCCGCCCGGGCGAGGTCGGGCAGGATCGTCAGATCCAGGAGGCCGTCGTCGATCAGCGCGTTCGGGCAGAGCGGCGCGCCGCCGCCGGCCTGCCGGCCATTGCCGATCGCTAGCGCAATAAACGCGCCCTCCCAGGAAAAGTCCTCGGCGCGAAAGACGCCGCGGTTCGCCGAAAGCTCGGCGAAGCGCGAGATGCCGGTGATCGCGTAGGCCAGCCCGCCCAGGCGCCGCTTGAGCTCGGGGTCTGTCTCGACGGTAACGCGCGAGCCGAAGCCGCCGGAGACGAGGTTGACGAACGGCCTGCCGTCGACGAGACCGAGATCGATCGCGCGCGGCGGCGCGCTCGCCGCGATCCGCAGCGCTGCGGTCAGGTCGTCGACCGGCACGCCGGCCGCATGCGCAAAGTCGTTGGCGGCGCCTAAGGGAAGGACGCCGAGCGCGCAACCTGCAGGCAATCCGGCCGCGTAGGCTGCCGCGAACACCTCGTTGATCGTCCCGTCGCCGCCGCCCGCGACGATGCAGTCAAGGCCCTCGTTCCGCGCCTCGGCGACGGCTTCGGCCGTCAATCGCGCCGCGTCCCCCGGCTCCCATGTGACGCGGACCTCGATAAGATGGCCGTTCCGCCGGAGCGCCTGGACCGCCTTTCGGACGCGGACGTCGCCGGCCGCCTTGCCGTGCAGAATGATCCGGACGGTCGCCAAGGACTTGACCTCCCCTCGCAGCGCCTGCCCGCGTCTGACATGGAATTCTCGGCCTGTTCAAGTTGGTGGGTTACGGCGACAGCGCATATTTTTCCAATCGATAGACCGGCAAGCCGGCCGCCTTAGCTCCCCAGGAACCGATGAGGAGTTGAGCGCACTGTCACCGTGACGCGTCCACCGTGACCCGTCGACTCTACAACCCGCGCCGCTCCTGAACTGTCCGAGCCGCAGACATAAGCGACGGAAACTTCCTTTAGCGCAAAAGGGCGGCTTCCCGCCTGGCCTTTTCGGCCTCCCATTGGGCAGCGCTCTCGGACGGCGCACAGATCACTTTCATGTATTGAGCATCGCCGCGCACAAGATCGGTGCGCGCGATCATGGTCTGCGCGTTGAGCGAGCACATGACGACATTGTCCACTTGCGGCCCGCGCACAACGTCGAGCGCGGTATTCGGCTGGCAGTCGCTATGAGAAAGCGCGGTCGAGCAGATCAGGATGATGATAGAATAGCCAGACATCTTGGCCCCCAATATGCGCCATGATTATTGCGTTTTGTTTTTTCCGACCTTCGCGCTAGGCGGGCCTCAGGCCGGACCCGGACGAGTACGAAAACCGCCCTTCGTTCCGGATTCACAGGAAAGATTCGGCCGAAAACGGCCTGGTGGTCCCTCATCCGATTCGAAATTGCAATCCCCCGGTTGCGTCCTCGCTCCAAACCGCCGGCGGCGCTGTGATCTGGATCACAGTGTCGCAACGCAGGGGTCGGCCGGCTGGTCTCTATCTGCAATCAGGCGGCGAAATCGCCTCACCGCTGGATGGGGGCGTTGCGGTGATGGCGCAAACTACTACCGTCCCTCTCGGCTCCCCGGGGAGCCGAGCGGGCCCATGCCGTGGCTGATCCCGCATCATGCTCTAGCGCGATGTCGGGCGCCAATCTTCGGGCGGTCGACGGGGTGGTGAAGATCGTGCGCGAACTCGACCGCTATCACGGCTTCGCCGGCGCCGACGAAGGCGCGACGCCGAGGCCGCCCGGCCTGGCGCCGCCCGCCATAGCCCCGCTCGCGCTCAATTCGCGAGCCGAAACGGCGGGTCCCGACGACTTCGCCTTTTTCCTGCGAAAAAAGCGCAATGCCTCATAGAGTTCGAGCGGTCGATCGCTCTCTCGGCTTCGGCGATCGTCTCGGGCCGCCCGATATGCAGCCACAGGCCGTCGAGGCGAACGCCGTAGAGCCGGCCCCTGGCCGCCGCGGCGTGAAAATATGGCGCGAGGCGGAAGACCTCCGCCGCTTCGCCGCCGAACAGCTGCGGTTTGACGATCCCGAGGCCGGTATAGACGAAGGGCGCCACATGGCGCGGCTCGCGCGAGGCCAGGCGGCCGTCGGGCGCCATGGTGAAATCCCCGGGCCAGTCGACGCCCACGGCGCCGGCGCCCGCGGCGACCAGCAGCACGATGTCCATGGCCTCGGGATCGAAGGCGTCCGCAAGCCGCGCGATGTTCGAACGCGGCCCTTCGATCCAGAACGCGTCGGTGTTGCAGATCAGGAAAGGATCGCCGCCGAGGACCGGCAGCGCGCGCTTGATGCCGCCGCCCTGATCGAGGAGTTTTGACCGTTCGTCCGAGATGAGGATCCTTGGGAGCTTGCGACCGGCCAGATGCGCCTCGATCTGGTCGGCGAGCCAGTGGACGTTGACGATCGCCCGTTCGACTCCATTGTCGGCCAGCCGGTCGAGGCAATGATCGATCAGCGCTTTGCCGCGAACCTGAACCAGCGGCTTCGGCAGCGTATTGGTGATCGGCCGCATGCGCATCCCCAGCCCCGCGGCGAAGACCATGGCGGTTTTCGGAATTGGCGCGCTCATCGTCGGGGCTGCAAAGGTCGGCCTTCAGGGCTCGGATGCGGCGGGACCGGCGCCCAGAGCCCGCGGCAAATGGTTCCGATACCAGTTGGCGAGCGGCGCGAGCGACGGGTGCGCGAGGTTTCTGGCAAGGGTGCGCTCGATGCGCGGCAAGTGGCGCAGGTAGTGCGGCTTGCCGTCCCGTTTGTCCAGCCGGGCGAAGAGGCCGAGGATTTTGGTCGCGCGCTGCGCGCCCATCGCGGCATACGCGGCCGCGAAGCTTTCCGCGTCGAACCCGGGATCGGCGGCCGCGCGGCGTCGCAAATAGAGCGCGGCCAACCGCATTTCGAGATCCTCCGGCACATCGACCCGGGCGTCCTGCAGCAGCGAAGCGACATCATAGGCCGGCGGCCCGATCACGGCGTCCTGAAAATCGATCAGGCCGATCCTCTTGAAACCCTCCCGCTCGGCCAGCCAATGCAGGTTGGGCGAATGAAAGTCGCGCAGCGTCCAGGTCGTAGGCGCGGCCAGAATCGGCGCTAGCAGCTCTCGCCAGATCGCGAGAAACTGCATGCGCGCGCCCGAGGGCGTCGCCACTCTCGCGATCGAAGGCGCATACCAGTCGAGCGCGAGTTCAACCTCGACCAGCATCGCCTCGACGTCGTAGACCGGCACGCGATAGGTTTCCTCGCCGACCGGCAGGCTGTCCGGCAATTCGCGGCCATGAAGATCGGCAAGCAGCCTCACCGCTTCGGCGTAGCGGGCGTCATTGGGAACGCCGGCGTCGGCGATCGTGGCGGCGCCGAAATCCTCGGTGAGCGCCAGTCCCTCCTCGATGCTGCAGGCGAACAAGGCGGGCGCCGAATAGCCGAGGCGCCGCAAGCCTTCGGCCATGCCGATGAAGGCGCGGATGTCGGGCGAGAGCTTGGCGATCGCCGCGTACGGCTTGCCGAAGCGCAGAATCGGTCCGGGGGGCCGGGGCGGCGAAATCATCAGGATCGCCGTCGCGCCGTCGCTCCTGGTCAACCGCTCGTAGGCGCGAATGGAGGCGTCGCCTTGAAGGAACTCCCGCCTCGCGCCGCTCCAGCGGGCGCGTTCCAGCAGCGCGCCGACCCCGAGCGCCCGCGCAAGACGCCGATTCACCCCGCCACGCCCGCGCAGCGTCAGGGCGCGAAAATTGGGACCGCGCGCCGGTTCGAAGCGGATTTCCACCTCGAGCCGGTCGGCCGGCAGCGCCTCGGCGATGCGCTCAGGCCATTCCACGATCGTGATCGCGCCCGATATCGCCTCGTCCCAGCCAAGATTGTCGAGCTCCTGAGCGGCGCGCAGACGATAGAAGTCGGCATGGACCACTGGCCCGCGCGGGGCGTCGTAGATCTGCAGCAAGGTGAAGGTCGGGCTTGGCGCTTCGAGCGCCGGCGCCCCGACGAGCGCGCGGATCAGCGCGCGCGCGAAGGTGGTCTTGCCAGCGCCCAAATCTCCGGTCAACCCGACGAAATCGCCGGGTTCGAGCCAGGCGGCCTGGGCCGCGGCCAGGCTCACGGTCGCTGCTTCGTCCGGCGCCTCCAGACGCCAGACTTTCGCCCGCCCCGCCTCATCGTTGCGATCGCTCATGAGCGGCTACTGCGCCGATTGCGGTTTTTGCGGCGCTGCAACCCCAGGGTTCCCGGAATGGGCCGTGTCCGCGGAAGAATCGACCGGGAATATGCAGGTGACCGTCGTGCCCTCGTTGGGCGCGGTGTCGATCAGCACCCGGCCCTTGTGGAGTTCGACCATCGCCCTGACGATCGACAGGCCGAGGCCGGGGCCGCGTTGGCGCGAGCCGTTGGGGTAGGTCGCGAAGCGATCGAATACGCGGTCGATCATTTCGGGCGGAATGCCGCGTCCGCGATCGCTGACCTTGAACACGATTTCCGCGCCGCGCCGCATCGCAGCGAGCGACACCGTCTGGCCCGGCTCGGAATAGTTTATGGCGTTGGAGAGGAGATTGAACAGCACCTGGCGCACCCGGCGTCCGTCGGCGCGCAACGACCCGACGCCGTCGGTCGCGACGATCCGCAGCTCGATCGCCGCTTCGGTCAGGCGGTCTTGAACGCCCGCGGCCGCCGCCTTCATCGCCTCGGCGACGTCGACGCTTTCCAGACGCAGCTCCAGACCGCCGGCGTCGATCGAGGCCAGATCCAGAATGTCGTCGATGATCGCGAGCAATGCGTGAGAGGAATTGGTGATGAACCCCGCATATTCGAGCTGCTTGGGATTGAGCGGACCCACCCCCCCGGCCGCGAGGAGCTGCGTGAAGCCGATGATGTTGGTGAGCGGCGTGCGCAGTTCATAGGACACGTGATTGACGAAATCATTGCGCAGCTTCTCGGCCTCGACGAGCGCCTGATTGCGTTCGGTCAGCGCGCGCTCGACATTGGCGCCGCCGGTGACGTCGAGCGAGGTCAGCAGCGTCGCTCCGTCCGGCAGCGGCAACGTCGCGCAATCGAGGGTTAGCCCATCCGTCCGGGGGATTCGCACGGCGCGGCTTTCCCGATGTTCGGGAAGGCTGACGACCATGGCGCGCAGCCCGTCCCAGAGGGCGGGATCCTGGCAGAGCGGCTTGCAGGCGCGCGCGATCTCGTCGATATGCGGGCGATCGCTGAGCTTGACGGCGTCGAGTCGCCACATCTGGGCGAACACGGGATTGAACAGCTTCATGCGCCCGTCGGCGCCGAACACCGCCACGCCCTCCTTGAGGGCGTCGAGCGTTTCGCCCTGGACCCGGGTGATGACGTTGACTTGCGAGGCGAGCGCGTAGCTCTGCGTGGCGTCGTCATAGAGATAGGTTACGCCGCCTTTCGGATTGGGGCTGGTGACGACCCGCAGCGCGCGACCGTCGGGCAGGTGCCAGACCGTCTCGCTTGGCTCGATCGCATGGTAGGCGTTCATCTGCTGCGCCTTCCATGCGCGGAAGTCCGCCTGTTCGGGCAGTTGACGCTGTGCGCGCAGCCGATCGAGGATTTCGCCGTCGGTCGGCCTCTGATCGAGGAAAGCCGGTTCGAGCGACCAGACTTGTCGGTAGGCGGCGTTATAAAATGTGAGCCGCCTGGACTTGTCGAAAATCGCGACGGCGGTCGACAGCCGGTCGATCATGCGCGCGTAATCGCCCTCGTTGCGCTCCATTTCGGCCCGCAGCGCAGCAATCTCCGAGACATCGTTGGCGATTCCGGCGGAGCCAACGGCGGTGCGCGCTTCGACGGCCTCGAAAGCTCGCAGCTCCCCGCCAACGACAGCCCCCGCGCGCCGCTTCCAGACGCCCGCGTCACGAACCGCCGCCGCCGCCTCGCGGCGCAACGCGGGATCGAACAATTCGCCGCCCTTTTCGATCGCCCCCCTGTCGTCGGCCGCTTCGACGGCCAGCGCGTAAGGCTTGTTGCACCAGACGACCCGCCCTTGCGCGTCCCGCATCCACGCAGGCAGTCCCGCGGTCTCGAGCGCAAGACGAAGCGCCTGCAGGGCGCCGTCGGCCTCGGCGAATTTATCGCGCAATTGCGCCAATTGAAGTCTGTCGCCCGAGACGTCCCGGATGCGCATGACGGCGCTGCCGGACACAGGCCGTCCGTCGATTTCGAGATGGCGCCCCCGCAAACTCACCACCGCTGTCGAAAATGCCTCTCCCCGCTTCAACAGCCGCTCCGTCGCCTCCTCGATTCGCGCCGCCACGGCCGGCTCGAGCCATGTCGCGTAACTGAGAATGCGTCGCCACAACGGCGCGTCGGCGACAAGCGCGAATTCGCCTTCAACCGCCGGCTCGGCGTCCGGACGGTCCCAGGAGACCACGATCTGCGATTCGCTGCGCAAAATCACCGCCGCACGATCCAGCTTGGCGTTCGTCCGCGCGAGTTCTGCTTCCAGTTCCCTGACGCGGCGCGTCCATATCCTCCTGCCGAGCAAGTGAAGAACGGCGGTGATGGTCGCAAGCAACATCAGCAGCAAAATGGCGAGACCGGCGATGTTGGCCTCGACCGAGGAAAAGTTCAGAATTAGACCCGACGGCGTTTCCAGCCCCTGCGCTGCATCCTGGGCGCGCAGGCCGTCGGTCAAGGGGAACAGGAGCAAAGTCCCGGCCGCCGCCTGGACGGCGCGCGTCCGGCCGAACCTTCGCGTTCGATCGCCGATCCCGGCGAACCGCGCCGCGCCGAACACCCGCACCCGATCGCCTCCATGAAAGCCTGGCCGCGACGCTGCGCGCGCGGCCCAAGATTTCAGCCGACGGACTCCTTCCGCCAAGAAGGTCCGAATCAGCTGTCACTAGACTTACGAGAAGATCGCCGGAAAGTCGTTAACCATCATGAATGTCGGGGAATGTCCCTTTCGCCTCGACTGACGCTATATGTCGTAGGTCTATCCATAGGGATAACAAAATATGCGAACCCGCTCGCCGCCTTTTCCTTCTCCGGGGGTGCTCGGCAGGGAATAATCTCGCCCAACACGAACGGCCTATCGAATCAGGCCGAGGATGTCCTTGATCGCGTCCATGTTCGGACCGGCGATGGCGCGGGCCTTGTCCGCGCCGCGCGCAAGAACCGCATCGACATAGGCCGGATCGCCGGCAAGGCGCAGGATCTCGGCCCGAATTGGCGCGAGTTTGGCAATCGTCACATCAGCGAGCGCGCTTTTGAAGCTCGAGAACTGGCTCCCGGCGAAGCGCTTCAGAACTTCGGCTTTGCTCTCATCGGTCAGGGCGGCCAGGATGCCGACGAGATTGTCCGCCTCCGGGCGCCCCGCCAGGCCCTCGACCTCGCTCGGCAGGGGTTCGGGATCGGTCTTCGCCTTGCGGATCTTCTGCGCGATCGTGTCGGCATCGTCGGTAAGCGCGATGTGGGCATATTCCGACGGGTCGGATTTCGACATCTTCTTCGTCCCGTCGCGCAAACTCATGACCCTTGTGGCAGGTCCCTGAATCAACGGCTCAGGCAACGGAAAGAAGGCGTCGCCGTGGCCGTGAGCCGCAATAGAGGCCGAAAAGTCGTTGTTGAACTTCTGCGCGATGTCGCGCGCCAGCTCCAAATGCTGCTTCTGGTCGTCGCCGACCGGAACGTGGGTGGCGCGATAGATCAGAATGTCGGCGGCCATCAGCACCGGATAGTTGAAGAGCCCTATCGACGCGTTCTCCCGGTCCTTGCCCGCCTTCTCCTTGAACTGGGTCATTCGATTGAGCCAGCCGAGCCGCGCCACACAGTCGAACACCCAGGTCAGCTCGGCGTGCTCGGCGACCCGACTCTGGTTGAAGACGATATTGGCGTTCGGATCGATGCCGCAGGCAAGGAAGGCCGCTGTCACCTCGCGCGTGGTGCGGGCCAGTTGCGCCGGTTCGTGCGGCAGCGTCATCGCATGCAGATCGACCACGCAATAAATGCACGGATGCGTCGCCTGCATCGCGACAAAGCGCTTGATCGCGCCAAGGTAATTGCCGAGATGCAGATTGCCCGTCGGCTGAACGCCGGAGAACACGCGCTCGGGAAAGTTCGCCATCGTCGTCCGCTTGAGGCCAAAAGTCGCCGCGCGGCCTTATGGCAACGCCGACGCCGAGGCGCAAGGGGAGGTTCTCGCGCCGGCGGACACGGTCGGCTCAGGCACGGGTCTCCCCCTCGCCGACCGTAAGATCGACCATGATCTCACCCGCGAGACGCTCCAGCGACTTGCGGAGATCCTCAAGGGCGAGACCGTCGGGCGGGCGCAGACGGGCCGTCGCGCGGAACATGGCTTCGCCGGTGAAGGGCGCGCCTTCGAGGCCGCTGACGAATTCCTCGATGTTGACGCCCAGATGGCTGAGCGCCTGCGTCACGTCGCGCACGATGCCGGGCCGCTCGTGGCCGACGAGATCGAGCGTGATCAAGCGCCGGGACCTATCGCCCTCAGGCGCGGCGCCGCGATCGATCGTCAAGCGCAATCCGGCGGATTCAAGCTGGCGCAGGGACGATTCCAGCCCCGCGAGTTGATCGTCGGCGACGTTGACCAGCAAAATGCCTGCGAACTTGCCCGCTAGACGGGCGGAGCGGCTTTCCAGCCAGGTCCCGCCGCAAGCGGCGATCCTTTCCGAAATCGCGTTTACGAGTTCCGGCCTGTCGTCGCCGAGGAAGGTCAAAACGAGCGGCGTCGTCATCGCTGAGCACCTTCACGCTGAAGCTGAGAGGAACGGCATTTTACACACGATCGGTGAACGAGCGCGTCCCAAATCAATGGTCGAAATCTCCAGGGCGGCCGCCTCAAAGAATGAACCGACTCAGATCCGTGTTGTCCGCCAGATCGCCGACATGACGCTCGACGAAGTCGGCGTCGACGCCCACTCTTTCGCCCGCGCGGTCAGCCGCCGTGAAGCTCACCTCGTCGAGCACGCGCTCCATCACGGTTTGAAGCCGGCGCGCCCCGATGTTCTCGACCGAGCCGTTGACCTTGGCCGCGATGCGGGCAATGGCCGAAACCGCGTCGTTGGAGAACTCGAGTTCGACGCCTTCCGTGCGCATCAAGGCGACATATTGCTTGATGAGGCTCGCTTCGGTGTCGGTGAGGATGCGCTTGAAATCCTCTTCGGTCAGCGACTTGAGCTCGACGCGGATCGGCAGGCGCCCCTGCAGTTCGGGCAAGAGATCGGAGGGCCGGGAGATATGGAATGCGCCGGAGGCGATGAACAGTACATGATCGGTCTTAACCGCGCCGTGCTTGGTCGCCACCGTCGTGCCCTCGATCAACGGCAGAAGATCGCGCTGCACGCCTTCACGCGAGACGTCGGCGCCGCCGCGTCCATCGCGCGCGCAGATCTTGTCGATCTCATCGAGAAAGACGATTCCGTTGCTCTCGACCTCGTCGAGGGCTTCACGCACGATTACGTCCTGATCGAGCAGTTTTTCCGCTTCGGCGGAAACCAACGGTTCGCGCGCTTCGGCCACGGTCATGCGCTTGGGTCTGGTGCGCTGACCCTTGCCGAAAATGTCGGCGATGTTGATGGCCCCGATCGCGGCCCCGGGCATATTGGGAAGTTCGAACATCGGCATCCCGGCGCCGCTCTGCGGCAACTCGATCTCGATCTCCTTGCCATCGATCTCGCCCGCGTGCAGCTTGCGGCGGAAGGCGTCGCGGGTCGCGGCGGACGAAGCCGGGCCGACGAGCGCGTCGAGCACCCGCTCTTCCGCCGCCAGTTCCGCCTTGGCCTCGATATCCTTGCGCTTGCGGCTCTTGACCAGCGCGATCGCGATCTCGACCAGGTCGCGCACGATCTGCTCGACGTCGCGTCCGACGTAGCCGACCTCGGTGAATTTTGTCGCCTCGACTTTCAGGAACGGCGCGCCAGCAAGCTTGGCCAGGCGGCGCGCGATCTCCGTCTTGCCGCAGCCGGTCGGGCCGATCATGAGAATATTCTTCGGCATCACCTCCTCGCGCATCGGCGAAATCAGGCGCAAACGCCGCCAGCGATTGCGCAAGGCGATGGCGACCGCGCGCTTCGCCTCCGCCTGCCCGACGATGTAGCGGTCGAGTTCGGAAACGATTTCGCGCGGCGAGAATTCCGTCATCAGAGGCTTTCGACGATCAGATTGGCGTTGGTGTAGACGCAGATGTCGGCGGCGATGCGCATCGAGCGCCGCACGATCTCGTCCGCGTCAAGCGGAGTCGGCAGCAGGGCGCGGGCGGCGGCGAGCGCATAATTGCCGCCCGAACCGATCGCCATCGCCGAGCCGAACTCGTCAGCCTCAGGCTCAAGCACGTCGCCCGCGCCGGATATCGTAAAGCCTGAGTCCTTGTCGGCGACGAGCAGCATCGCTTCCAGGCGGCGCAAGTAGCGGTCGGTGCGCCAGTCTTTCGCCAACTCGACGCAGGCGCGGGCAAGCTGGCCGGGATATTGCTCGAGCTTAGCCTCGAGGCGCTCGAACAGAGTGAACGCGTCCGCCGTCGCGCCGGCAAAGCCGGCGACGACCTCGCCCTTGGCGAGCCGGCGAACCTTTCGCGCCTTCGACTTGACGACGGTCTGCCCCATGCTGACTTGGCCATCGCCGCCGATGACGACGCGGCCGCCCTTGCGCACCATCAAAATGGTCGTCGCATGCCACCCAGGCGAGCGGGCAACGATCCCGTCTGTCATCGACCTCTGTCCTTTGATCGGCGAAACCCGCATGTATGGGCGGAACGCGGGCGGCGCAAGTGCGCGGAGCCGCGCCGAACGACCCTGCGGCGCCTGCTCCCGCCCGGACAGGGCTAAAGTCGCGGCTCGCCTCTAATCCAATGAGTCGATCCAGATCGGGTTCGTCCAGGCCCGGCGCCCCGGACCGTCGATAACGACGATGCGGACCCATTTGACCGGCGGAGAATCGCTCCAGGCCCACTTGGCGAATTCCGCAAACTCGATCGTCGCGCTTGTGAGGCCGCGTCCGACGCGGCTCAACGAGCCCGAGGCGCCGGTGACGAGAGCAATGGTGTGGACCGGCGAGCAGACGATGCGCGCCTCCACGCGGGTAATCTCGATCTCATGAATGCGCGGGCCCTGACTTGAATAGAACGCGCCGGCTTTCAGCGCGCTCAGCAGCGGCTCTGGATCGAGCGTCTCGGATTTGACCATCACGAAGCCGCCGAAGGCGTCGAGGTCGCCAAAGTGGAAATGCGCGTCGTCGCTGGCGACCGCGGTCAGCCGCCGATTCTCGTTGCACAACTGATCGAGCAAATAGAAACCGTCGGCGCGATCGGTCAGGATCGCGCAAGTGTGATTATAAATCTCGACCGCGTGAGCGGAGTCGAGCGCGCGTCCGTCCTCGATCGTCAGCTGCGACCACGCTGGATGGGCGATGGCGATGAATGCGCCCGCGGCGAGGCCGCGGGCCGCCAGCCGCGGCCCGCTTTCGTCTGGAGCGGCGGCAGGAAAATCGGTCGGCAGACCGGTCGCGAGAATATGCCAATATTCCCCCGAAGTCGTCCCCATGGCGTGAAGCTCCCCGCCGATCAGGGTGGTGAAGCTGTTGGAGCGCAATGCGCGCGTATCGGCGATGGGCCAACCGAAGCGGCCGAGGAAGTGATCGGAGACCTGGACGAAATCATAGCCCGCGCGCTTGTAGCCCTCGACGACGTCTTCCGGCCTCAACGCCCCATCGGAGAGGGTCGAATGGGCATGGAGATTACCGCGCCAAAAGCGCCCCGGCGTCGAGAACGGCGGAATGAGCATTAGCGAAACCTCCTGACATCGGCCAAGCAGAGTATCGCGACCAAATCAAGGATGGCCTCCTCACCTTTGTGTGGAGTTGTAGTGATGAGGCCGGTCGAGAACAATACTCACGGATTGAGCGCGGCGAAAGCCGCCCACGCGCCGCGGGATTGGGCAGTCGCCAAGCAAGCGCAAGTCGAAGAAGGACGCCGGGCGAGAAGCGCCAAGGCGCGGATCGGCATTGATATTCTGAGATAAGCTTATATGTGAGCAATAGGCATGGCGGTCTCGGTTCCGCAGTCAGCGCTTGGCCGGTGACGTTCGGACCGACGTAAGGGAGGCGTCCAATGTGATCCAGCGTCGTCGAGAAGACTGACGTGGAGACGAAGGTTTGGTTGGGCTTGCCGCGGCAAGACGAAGGAGGCGATCGGCGCCGCCGTTTCAGTCGGGATTCGCTGCGACGATTGGACCGCTCTTCAGCTCAACGCGATGGTCGGACGCCGCGCGAGGCGCGATGAAATGCTCGAAACTATCGGAATGGCGCTCTATAAGGTGACCGGGCCGGCGGTCATATACGCCAGCCAAGCGCTTCGCCCCTGCGCGCAGTTCGCGGGAGCGAGAGCGCTACAAACGTAACGCTAAGGATCCGCGTTCTCATGTTGACCAATATGTTCTCACGTACGGCCGCCAGGCCCGATCGTCGCGCGATCGACCACGAGGAGTTCGAGCAGGCGGTGAAAGAGGGTCGCTGCATCGTTGTCGACGTGCGCGAGGAGCATGAATTTGTCTCCGCCCACATCCCGAATGCGCTCAACATGCCCACCTCGACCTTCGACCCGACGCTGCTGCCCGCCGGCAAGCCGGTGGTGCTGATCTGTCATTCCGGGACGCGGTCGCTCCATGCGCTCGGCAAAGCGCTCGCGATCGGGCGCGAGGACATCAAGCATTATGCCGGCGGGGTCGCCGGCTGGCGCTCCCGCGGAGGCGAGCTCTCGCGCTGAAGCCTGTTTTGCTTTCGAGTCAAGGCCAATGAATTACAACATCAGCCGCAAGACGACCGGAGATTTCGACGCCGTAATCGCACGCGTCAAAGACGCTCTGAAAGCCGAGGGCTTCGGCGTGCTGACGGAGATCGACGTCGCCGAGACTCTGAAGTCGAAGATCGGGAAGGATTTCAGACCCTATCGCATCCTCGGCGCCTGCAATCCGAACCTCGCCTTTCAAGCGCTGAGCGCGGAAGCCCATATCGGCGTGATGCTGCCGTGCAACGTCATCGTCCAGCGCTACGAGAACGGCGAGGTCGAAGTCTCCGCCATCGATCCGACGACCTCGATGGAGACGGTCGGCAACTCAATTCTCGCCGCCGTCGCCGCACAAGTGCGCGCCGCGCTGCAGCGCGTGATCGAAAGCGTCTGACGTTCGAGAGCCGAGCAGGTTCAGGCCTTGCACGGCTCGCCCGCTATATAGGTCTGGCGCACGGCGCGATCGTCGCCCATCGTGATTAGAACGAACAGCTCCGCCGCGAGATCGCCCTCGGCCGTTTCCATCCGATGGGCCATCGCGGGCGTCGCACGTGAATTGAGGACGACCAGATCGGCCTCCTTGCCGGCTTCGATCGAGCCGATGCGGTCATCAAGACTGAGCGCGCGCGCGTTGCCGAGCGTCATGCGGTAGAAGGCGTGAAGGGCCGGCCAGGACTGGCGGTTGAGCTGAAGCACCTTGTAGCCTTCGGCCGCCGTGCGCAGCATCGAATAGCTCGTTCCGCCGCCGACGTCGGTGGCGAGCGCGATCCTCACGCCCGCGCGCGCGAGCCTCGCCTGATCGAACAGCCCCGAGCCGAGAAACAGGTTCGACGTCGGGCAGAACGCGGCGACAGATCGGCTGGCCGCAAGCGCGGCGACTTCGCCATCCTCAAGATGGATGCAGTGGCCGAACACTGAGCGCGATCCCAGAAGCCCAGCGCGGTCGTAGACGTCGAGATAGTTCAGCGCCTCCGGAAACAGCTCGGCGACCCGCGCAATTTCGGCTTTGTTCTCGTCGAGGTGGGTCTGGACGTAAGTCCCGGGAAACTCGCGCGCCAGCGCTCCGGCGGCCTCTAACTGCTCTTTTGTCGATGTCACCGCGAAACGGGGCGTTATCGCGTATTCGAGCCGCCCGCGCCCGCGCCAGCGATTGATCAGCGCCTTGCTTTCGTCGTAACCGCGCTGGGCGGTGTCCATGAGCGCGGCCGGCGCGTCCTTGTCCATCATTGTCTTCCCGGCGATCATGCGCGCGCCGCGCCGCTCCGCTACGGTGAAGAACGCATCGACCGATTGCGGATGCACCGTGCAATAGACCATCGCCGTCGTCGTGCCGCAGCGGAACAATTCGTCGAGAAAGAACTCCGCGATCCTGCCGCAGTGGGCAGGGTCCGCGAATTTCTGTTCCTCGACAAAAGTATAGCCGTGCAGCCAGTCGAGCAGCTGCGCGCCATAGGAGCCGATGACCTGGGTCTGGGGATAGTGGATGTGCGCGTCGATCAGGCCAGGCATGACAATCGCGCCGGAATGATCGTCGACGGTCGCGCCTTCAGGGGCGCGCGCCAAAATGTCTCGCGCCGCGCCGGCTCCCTCGACCCGACCGTTTGCGACCAGAACGCCGCCGTCCTCGAAATAGACGTAGGCCGCCGATCCTGCCGTCGCCGGATCATCCGTGAACGTCAGGACGCGGCCGCGGATGACCCGCGCGTTCGCGTTCATGGCAAAATGGCCTCGAGCCGCAGCGCCGCGATTTTGTCGATCTCCGCCAGCGCAGTTTTTGTTTCGGCCTCCGCGTCATTGGCCAGGCGACGCTCGAAGGCGGCAAGAATGTAGGCTCTATTCTTCCCCTTAACCGCCATGATGAACGGGAAGCCGAAACGGGCGCGGTAGGCGTCGTTGAGACTCGTGAACCTCGCCAGTTCTTCGGGGCTCAGCCGGTCAAGCCCAGCGCCTGCCTGCTCGCCCTTCGATTCGGGCGTCAGCGTCCCGGCGAGCGCGAGCCTGCCGGCAAGGTCGGGGTGAGCGAGGATCAGCGAGCGTTTCTGATCCCCGCTCGCATGGGCCGCCGCGCCGGCCATCGCGCGCGCAAGGCCGCCGGCGGTATCCGCGTCGGCCCTCAGTCCGGAATCATAGGCCGCCGCCGCGATCCAGGGCGAATGTTCATAGACGCCGCCGAAGCGCTCGATGAACAGGGTGCGGGTCAGCCGGGAGGGTTTCCACCCGCCGTCGGGCGCGTGTTTGCGGATCCAATGGCGGGCGATGTCGAGGCGGGTCGGCGCCCAGACGCGATCATGGCCCGCGATGTAGTCGAGGAAGCGCGCCAGCGAGGCCGCGCGGCCGGGACGGCCGACGAGGCGGCAATGCAGCCCGACCGACAGCATCTTCGGCGCGACGTCGCCTTCGGCGTACAGCGTGTCGAAAAAGTCCTTGAGGTACGCGAAGAACTGATCGCCTGAATTGAAGCCCTGCGGCGTGGCGAACCGCATGTCGTTGGAGTCGAGCGTATAGGGGGTGATGAGCTGGGGCCCGCGCGGGCCCTCGAGCCAGTAAGGCAGATCGTCGGCGTAGGAATCGGCGCAATAGAGGAAACCGCCCTCTTCCATGCCGAGCCGGATGGTGTTGATGGACGAGCGGCCCTGATAGAATCCGAGCGGGCGGACGCCCGCGACTTCGGTATGAATCCGCACCGCCTCGGCGATGTCGCGCGCCTCGACCTCGGGCGGCGTGTCGCGGTAGTCGACCCATTTGTAGCCGTGAGTAGCGATTTCCCATCCCGCCTCGTTCATCGCGGCGACCGCCTCGGGGTTGCGCGCCATCGCGGTTGCGACCGCGTAGACCGTCACCGGCACGTCATGCTCCGTAAACATGCGGTGCAGGCGCCAGAAACCGGCGCGCGAGCCGTATTCGTAGATCAACTCCATGTTCATGTGGCGCATGCCCGGCCACGGGGCCGCGCCGACGATCTCAGACAGAAAGGCTTCCGAGGCGGCGTCGCCGTGGAGGATGTTGTTCTCGCCGCCCTCCTCGTAATTGATGACGAACTGCACCGCGACCCGCGCTCGGTCCGGCCAATCGGCGAAGGGCGGCGTGCGTCCGTAGCCGATCATGTCGCGCGGATAGTCCTTACTCATTGTCATCTCTTTTGATCCCTCGCCGCCCGCCTTGCGCCGGCCGGCCCAACGCTACGATAGGATCGTCGTTTGCTCCAGCCTGCCGAATGCTCCAAAAAGGCCGCAGGCGTTGCTTGCGGGGTTTTGCGACCTTCATGACCGACATTTCCATTCGCTTCGAACCGCCGATCGCCCGCATCGTCCTCAATCGCCCTGAGCGGCGCAATGCGATCTCGCGGGCGATGTGGCGCGCCCTGCCGGCGATCCGCGCCGCGATCGAGGCGCGCGAGGACATGCTGGTGGTTCTGGTCGAGGGCGAGGGCGCGCATTTCAGCGCGGGCGCCGACATTTCCGAGTTCGGCGAGGTCTATCGCGACGACGCGACGATGCACGACTACGGCGACGCGGTCCAGGACGCCCTCCACGCACTGATGGCGCTCGACCGCCCGACCATCGCCGTCATTCGCGGCGTCGCGATCGGCGGCGGCCTCGCGCTCGCGCTCGCGTGTGATCTGCGCTTTTGCGCCGCCGACGCGCATCTCGCCTTGACGCCCGCCAGGCTCGGCCTGATCTTTGGCCATGCCGAGACGCGCCGGCTCGTCGAGCTCGTGGGGCCGGCGCGGGCCAAGGACCTCTTGTTCACCGCCCGCCGGATCGAGACCGACGAGGCGCTCGCGATCGGCCTCATCGACCGCAGGATCGAGACCGCGTTGCTCGAAACCGTGTTCGGCTATGCGCGCGGGCTCGCGGCGCTCAGCCAGGCGTCGGTCAGGGGATTGAAGCGCGGAATCGACGCTGTCGCGGCGGGCATGAGCGTCGAGACGCCGGGATTCCGCGCGCTCACCGAATGGGCCGCGCAGGGGCCGGATTTCGTCGAGGGGCGAGCCGCTTTCGCCGATAAGCGGACGCCGAAATTCGTCTTTCGCGGACCCTCCGCGCCGCTGCCACGGGAATGAAGCCGAGCGGCCGATCGCACCAGCCCAGGATGCCGCCATGTCTCCCCTCCTGTTGGCGCTTCTGGCGCTGGTCGGCTTCGGCGCCGGATTCGTCGACGCAATCGCCGGAGGCGGCGGGCTGCTGACCCTGCCCTCGCTGGCGCTCGCCGGGCTCGATCCGGTCGCGGCGGTTGCGACCAACAAGCTCGCCAGCACCTTCGGCTCGGGCTCGGCGACGCTGGCGTTCTGGCGCTCCGGGAAAGTCGAGAGCGCGATGGCCCCTTCCGCGCTCGCCGCCGCCGCCGGAGCGGCCCTTGGCGCGCTCGCCCTGCCTTACGCGCCGCGCGCGCTGTTGGGCCAGGCTCTGCCGGTCGTCCTCATCGCGGTCGCGCTCTATTTCGCCTTCGCGCCCAATTTGGGCGAGGGCCGGCGCCGCGCCCGTCTGTCGCCGGCCGGCTTCGCCGCCACGCTCGCGCCGACGATCGGATTTTACGACGGGGTGTTCGGCCCCGGCGCCGGGTCATTCTACATGATCGGCTTCGTGGCCCTCGCCGGTTTCGGGCTCATTCGCGCGATGGCCGGCGCGCGCTTCGCCAATTTCGGCAGCAACATCGGCGCGCTGCTGATCTACGCCCTGTCAGGACATATTTTGGTCGCCGCGGGGCTGGCGATGGGCGCGGGCGCGTTCCTCGGCGCTCGGCTCGGGGCGCGATCGGCCATCCGGGCGGGCGCGCGGCTGGTGCGCCCGCTGATCGTCGCCGTCAGTTGCGCCATGGCGCTCAAACTGATGAGCGCGCCCGGCGGACTTCTCGCCTCGGGGTGGAAATTCGCCTTCGGCGGTTGACGCGTTCGGCGGGAGCGGCCTATAAGCCCGGCGACAGAGGCTGGGCGAGGACCCGGCCGTTTTCAGTTTTGAGCGAAGGCGCGCTCGGACCGCCCGAGGCGACAGGGAATCGAAAGTTCATGGCCAACACGAAGTCGGCCCAGAAGGCCGTCCGCCAGACCGTCCGCCGCACCGCGGTCAACAAGTCGCGCCGCAGCGAAATGCGCACCTATATCGGCAGGGTCGAGGACGCTATCGCCGCCAAGGACGCCAAGGCCGCCGCCGAAGCGCTGAGCCAGGCCGGGCCGCGGATCGCGCGCGCCGCGCAGAAGGGCATCGTCCACAAGAACGCCGCGTCGCGCAAAATCGCGCGCCTGACCAGGCGCGTCAACGCTCTCGCCGGCTGAGCGGATCGAGGCCTCAGAGCGAGCGGAGCTCGGCGATCCGGCGCTCCGCGGAAGGCGTCGCGTCGCCTAACCAACCTTCTGTCTCCCTGCGGCCCCGCATCGCTCCGATAGCGCGCCGGGGCCGTCCTTCCCATCCAAGCGAACCCGAAGCCGGAGCCGCGCGCGCGGCCCGGACGCCAAATAATTCCAAGCGAATCCAAGCCGGGCCACACAAAACCAAGCAAATCCAAGCAAAAAAACGCTTGGATTCTCTTGGATTTTCTTGGATTCCTTCGTCCGAAACCGGACTTTTCAAGGGGTTACGGCAACTCCAAACGAAAAAAAATCATCAGGGCTAATAAAAACCATATACCTCTTGTTATATACGCCCGCGCGCCGAACCGGCGGTCTCCGCCTCATCCCTCCGCCTGCGCTGGCGATCGCTTTGCCCATGACGAGCGGCACATTACCACGGCTTTGGATTTTCCGCAAAGAATTGTCGGACTCTTATCGCGGCGGCTTTTGGGCCACAATGGTTTGGAGCATCGGGCCAAGATGGGGAGACGCTCTAACGCGTCATCGACGTCCCCGAACCTGATCCGGGGACGGCGATGACGATCGGGGATCGAAGGCGCAACCGGCGAAAGGGCCGCTCAAGGCCGAGCCGTCGGTCGACCGCGCGATCTGGCGCATCAAGCAACAGTCGGGCCTGCTCGCCGGCAAGATCTTCGAGATCGAGACCCATTTCAAGCGGCTGATAATCCCGCCTTTCACAGCGCCCGACCGCCGCGGCAGTCGGGATTAGGCCCCTCGACCGGCCTCTCAGGCGCTCCTGTCGCTCGCCCTCGGCTGCGATGATCCGGGGCGTCCGGCCCGCACGACTATTGATTGAACCAGGAGAACAGGGACGGCAAAGCGGGGGCGCGGGGGCGTTGGTCGTTAGCGATGACGGGCTTCGGCCGGAAGCGCGCGACCGTCGATGGTTCTGCGCCCGGAATCTCGCCTGACACCACCACGGCGGTGTTGGCCATCTTTTCCCGCTTCACTAGCGCCCATAGCGTGGCGGCGTTCCTCACCGACAACCGCACGCAGCCGTGCGACACGGCATGGCCAAGGGTGCGTTGCTCGTTGGTGCCGTGCACCGCATTGCCGGTCATGGTGAAAAAAATCGAATAGGGCATCGGCGCATTGTCCCATTCGTCGCTGTGGTGGTCGATGTCCATGCGGAACGGCCTGAAGGCGCCGCTCGGGGTGTCGTAGCCGTCCGCCCCGGTCGAGACCGGCCATTGGTAAAGCCGCTCGCCGTCGACCGTCACCGTCATGCGCTGGGTGGATTTGTCGATCTGGATCAAGAGGTCGGCGCAGGCGGCCTGGCCGAACATCGCGACGGCGATGGTTGCGGCCGCTAGCGCGGGAAAATGACGGCGGAACGACATTGCGGAGCCTCGGGCCTAACCAAGGGTGAGATTGGCGCATCAGCGCCCGCGGAGCAATGGGCGCGTCGGCGGGACAGGTCCGCTCGGCGATTGGCGTCAGGCCAGCACGGCAGAAATGTCTGGCGGAGCCGCTTCGACGCCGAACCGCGCCACAATCGGCGATCCGTTTTTGGGACCAGTTGCAGAGATAACTGGACTGATAGCGGCCAATCGAGCGATCATCTCGAACTCCGGCCGCGGACGTCTTTGGCTGGCGGACTTAGGAGTTCAAAGGAATTTAATGCCGATATAAGCGCTTGCAGGGGAGGAACCGATGGAGACAGACCGGCGGCCCGCAGCCGATCCGGATCGGCCCGCTGTCATCATGGCTCGGTCGGGCGAAACGATCACTCATGGAGAGCTGCGGGCGCGCCGCAACAGGTTGGCGCATCTGCTTCGCGCCGTCGGCTTGCGACGGTCGGATCATTTCGCCGTCTTCATGGAGAACCATCCGCGCTACATCGAATGCGGCATGGCCGGCGAGCGTTCCGGTCTCTACTACACCAACGTGAATTCCTATCTCACCCCGAGCGAGCTCGCCTATATCCTCAACAACAGCCTGTCGCAGGTGCTGATCACCTCGCAGGCGCGCCGCGCGGTCGCGCTCGAGGCGCTCTCGGGATTGCCCGCGGGTCAGGCTGTGCCTGGTCGTCGACGGGCCCGGCGAAGGCGAACGCGTCCGCAATTTCGACGCCGCCGTCGGCGAATTCCCGGATAAGGAGATCGCCGACGAGTCGAGTGGAATGGCGATGCTGTACTCGTCCGGAACCACCGGCCATCCCAAGGGGATCTTGCGCCCGCTCCCGGAAACGCCGCCCGACGAGTTGACGCCTCTGGCCGCGGCGTTCGCGAAATTCTGGCGCATCCGCCAGGGGCAGATTTGCCTCGTTCCGGCGCCTCTCTATCATTCCGCGCCCTGGGCGGCGACGTTGCTAACGCTGAAATGCGCCGGGACTGTCGTCGTCATGGAGCGCTTCGACGAGGAACAGGCGCTTCTGGCGATCGAGACGCATCGGGTCACATACGCCCAATTCGTGCCGACGATGTTTTCGCGCATGCTGAAGCTGCCGCGGGATGTGCGAGGCCGCTACGACCTCTCCTCGCTCGAATGCGTGCTGCACGGCGCGGCTCCATGCCCGGCGCCGGTCAAACAGGCGATGATCGACTGGCTTGGCCCGATCGTCCACGAATATTACAGCGCCACCGAAGGGCTGGGACTGGCGATGTGCGACAGCGAGCAATGGCTCGCGCACAAGGGCACGGTCGGCAAGGCGGTTTTCGGCGAGCTGCGCGTCCTCGACGAGGAGATGAACGAAGTCCCGCCCGGTTCGATCGGCAAACTCTGGTTCAAGACCGCTTCCGCTTTCGAGTACTTCAATGACCCCCAGAAGACCGCGGCGGCGATTTCGCCCGACCGGACCATGAGCACCATCGGCGACATCGGCTATGTCGATGAGGAAGGCTTCATCTACCTGACCGACCGCGCCGCGTTCATGATCATCTCGGGAGGCGTCAACATCTATCCGCAAGAGTGCGAGAACGTGCTGGCGACCCATCCCAAGGTGCAGGACGCGGCGGTCTTCGGCGTCCCCAATGAAGAGATGGGAGAAGAGGTCAAGGCGGTCGTGCAACTCATGCCCGGCGTCGAGCCGTCGGACCATACGGAGGCGGAACTGATCGCCTTCTGTCGAGAGCGTCTCGCGCACATGAAATGTCCGCGATCAATCGATTTCGAGGCCGACTTCCCGCGGCTTCCGACCGGCAAGCTCTATAAGACGCCTTTGCGCGATCGCTATTGGAGAGAACACGAGAGCCGGATCCTATAGAAATGAATCGGCCTCGGTCGCCTGATCGAGGAACGCGCGGCCGCATTGCCGGCGGAATTGCAAATTACGCGGACGCAGGCGCGCGACCGACCCCGAGTTTATTTGCGCCCCTCTGATCCGGAACCTCTCCAATGACCAAGTCGAGCGCCGACGGCAATCCGCTTCTCGAGGCCTGGACCGGGCCGTTCGAGGCGCCGCCGTTCGAGCGCATCGAACCGGAGCATTTCAGGCCCGCCTTCGAGACCGCTCTCGAGGAGGCGCGGACAGAAATCGACGCCGTCGCCGCCAATCCGGAGCCGCCGACCTTCGCCAATACGATCGAGGCGCTGGAGCGCAGCGGGCGCGGCCTCGACAAGGTGGGAGGCGTGTTCTTCAATCTCGCAGGCGCCGCGACCAACGACGCGCTGCAGGCGATCGAGCGCGAAATCGCCCCGATCCTGGCGCGCCATCGCAGCGAAACCTATTTGAACGACGCGCTGTTCCGGCGCATCGACGCTCTGAAAGCCGAGGCGGACGGGCTCGGTCTTTCGGCCGAACAGGCGCGGGTGCTCGACCGCTACCATCTCAATTTCACCCGGGCCGGCGCGGGGCGGCCGCCCGAGACCAAGGCGCGCCTCGCCGCGATCTCCGAACGGCTTGCGACCCTTGGCGCCGAGTTCGGCCAGAATGTGCTGGCGGACGAAAAGGCCTGGCTGATGCTGCTCGATGAGCGCGATCTCGACGGCCTGCCGGATTTTTTTATCGCCAGCGCGGCGCGCGTCGCCGCCGACAACGGCCATTCCGGAAAATACGCGGTCACGCTTTCGCGCTCGAGCATCGAGCCGTTCCTGCAATTCTCAGGCCGCCGGGATCTGCGGGAGAAGGCCTTTCGCGCCTGGACCGCGCGCGGCGAAAGCGGAGGTCCGACCGACAATCGCCAAATCGCCGCCGAAATGGTGCGCCTCAGGGCCGAGCGCGCGCGCCTGATGGGCTATGACAGCTACGCCGATTACCGGCTCGCCGACACGATGGCCAAGTCGCCGCGGGCGGCGCTCGATCTGCTCGAGTCGGTCTGGACGCCAGCCGTCGCCAGCGCGCGCAAGGATGAGGAGGCCCTGCAGGCGATCGTCGCGCGCGAGGGCGGCAATTTCAAAGTCGCTCCTTGGGATTGGCGCTATTTCGCCGCCAAGCGGCGCAAGGCCGAATTCGATTTCGATGAGGGCGCGGTCAAGCCCTTTCTGCAGCTCGACCGAATGATCGAGGCGGCGTTCTATGCGGCCAACCGCCTGTTCGGCCTCGGCTTCGCCGAGCGTTTCGACCTGAATCTCTATCATCCCGACGCCCGCGCCTGGACGGTGACCGATCGCGGCGGCGAGCCGGTCGCGCTGTTCCTGGGCGATTATTTCGCTCGGCCGTCAAAGCGCAGCGGGGCGTGGATGAGCGCTTTCCGCGGGCAGCAGAAACTAGGCGGCCGGCAGCTGCCGATCGTGGTCAACGTGATGAATTTCGTCAAAGGCGGCGAGGGCGAGGCGAGCCTGTTGAGCTTCGACGACGCGCGCACGCTTTTTCATGAGTTCGGCCATGGCCTCCACGGCATGCTGTCCGATGTGACTTACCCGCTGATCGCCGGGACCAATGTCGCCGGGGATTTCGTGGAGTTTCCCTCGCAGATTTACGAGCATTGGCTGGAGCAGCCCGAAATGTTGCGCCGCTTTGCGCTTCATTACAAAACCGGCGAGCCGATGCCGGAGGCGCTGCTCGGCAAACTTTTGAGCGCGCGCCGGTTCAATCAGGGTTTCGCCACCGTCGAATATGCGGCGTCCGCGCTGGTCGATCTCAAGCTGCATCTCGATCCGTCGCCAGGCGACATCGACGTCGTCGCGTTCGAGCGGCGCGAGCTGGATCGGATCGGCATGCCGGAGGCGATCGTCATGCGTCACCGCAGCCCCCATTTCCAGCACATCTTTTCGGGCGGCTATTCGGCCGCCTATTACAGCTATCTGTGGTCGGAAATTCTCGACGCCGACGGGTTCGAGGCGTTTGAAGAGAGCGGCGACATCTTTGACGGGGCCGTGGCTCGGCGGCTGCATGATTTCGTCTATGCGGCCGGCGGCAGCCGCGATTATGACGCGGCCTATAGGAGCTTTCGCGGCCGGGCGCCGTCGCCGCGGGCGCTTTTCCGCAAGCGCGGCCTGGAAGCCGACGGGCGCTGAAAGAAACGTCGAGGAATCGTGCTGCTGACGGAAACTGACATTCGCTGGAGCTAGACAAGGCGCCGGTCCAAACCCGGAGCAAACGCCCATGTCCGATGTCGGTTTCGTTCTCGTCTATGTCAGCGACGCGCCGAAGAGCGAGGCCTTCTACGCCTCGATCCTGGGACGTCCGGCGATCGAATCCTCCCCAACCTTCGCCATGCTCGAAGCCGCGCCTGGCCTGATGCTGGGCCTGTGGAATCGCGACGGCGTCGCGCCGCCGGCGACGCCGGCCGGCGGCGGCGAGATCGCCTTTGCCGCTGCGAGCGCCGCCGAGGTCGACGCGCTCTTCGCCCAATGGCGGGCGCTGGGGGTCGCAATCGCTCAAGAGCCGACGGCGATGGACTTCGGCTACACGTTCGTCGGGCTCGATCCCGACGGTCAGCGACTGCGCGTCTTCGCGCCGCGGTGAGGGGGCCGGATTGACCCGGCGCTCTCCGTTCGCCTCGTCGCTGTCACTTGCCGATGTGCGCGCGGAAGTGCGCGACGGCCGTCTTGAACTTGTCGTAATCGAGCGCCGCGGCCACGATGTAGGGTCCGATCAGATAGACAGGGGTTCCCTGGAGGCCAAGGACCTTCGCCTGGTCTTCATTCCTTTTCAGGAGGTCCGCAATGTCTGAATCATGCGCCTTCAGATCCCTGTCCAGCGCCGCCATATCCACCCCCGCCGCCCGGACGGCGTCGAGCATGGTCGCCTCGGAGACCTTTCCGTGGATGCCCATGAGCGCCGCATGCGCCGCCTCATACCTGCCCTGGTATTTGGCCCCGAGCGCGAGCCGTGCGCCATAGACGGACGTCGGCGCCAGGATCGGCCAATCCTTGTAGACGAGCCGAACCTCGCCGTCGGTCGAGACGAACCGTTTGAGGTCCCGGGCGGTTCTCTTGCAATAGGGGCAATTGTAGTCGAGGAACGCCACGATGGTGACGTCTCCATTTGGATTGCCCGCCACGGGCGCGTCCGGGTCGTTTAAGACCGCGTCGACAAACACGCCGCCGGTTTGCGCGGCGGCGCTCCGGATCCAAAATCCAGCGGTAAGAATCGTCAACGGCAGAAGCGCCGCCATCGACAGACATTGTCTGCGGTTCATGGAGCGTCTCCGCGCGCCTCGTGGAACGGGATGAAACCGTCGCCGTCCGTCCGAAAACGAGCGAAGCACGGGCCGCCGGTCGGGACATTCTATTATGAGAATGGGCCCTGAGCGAACCCCCGCACCCAATCAACTTTCCGCGACGAGGCTTGACCCGGCGGCGCGCCCGAGCCCGGAGACCGGGCGTCGACCGGCCTCGGCGGGCATCAAAGCCCCTCGAACAGCGCCGTCGACAGATAGCGCTCCGCGAACGAGGGGATGATGACGACGATCGTTTTGCCGGCGTTTTCCGGCCGGCGTCCGACGTCGATCGCAGCCGCCACCGCCGCGCCGGACGAGATGCCGACCGGGATGCCTTCGAGGCGCGCGATCAGCCGGGCGGTATCGAACGCGGACTGGTTGCCGACCGTGACGATCTCGTCGATCACGCCGCGGTCGAGGATCGCGGGAACGAAGCCGGCGCCGATGCCCTGGATTTTATGCGGACCCGGAGCGCCGCCGGAAAGGACCGGCGAGTCCTCGGGCTCGACCGCGACCATGCGCACGCTCCGCTTGCGGCTCTTCAGCACCTGGCCGACGCCGGTGATCGTTCCGCCGGTGCCGACGCCGGAGACTACGATATCGACCTCGCCGCCGGTGTCGTTCCAGATTTCCTCCGCCGTCGTGCGGCGATGAATGTCCGGATTGGCGGGGTTTTCGAACTGCTGCGGCATCACCGCGCCGGGTGTCGCGGCGACAATTTCGTCCGCCTTGGCGATCGCGCCCTTCATGCCTTGCGCCGCCGGGGTGAGGATGAGTTCGGCGCCGAGCAGCGCGAGCATTTTCCGGCGCTCGACCGACATCGATTCCGGCATCACCAGAATGAGCTTGTAGCCGCGGGCCGCCGCCACGAAGGCGAGCGCGATCCCGGTGTTGCCGGACGTCGGCTCGACCAGAACGCCGCGTCCGGGGGAAATCCTCCCCTGCGCCTCGAGCGCATCGATCATCGAGACGCCGATGCGGTCCTTGACGCTGCCGATTGGATTGAAGAACTCGAGCTTGCCAATCAGGCGCGCCTCGACGCCCTTTTCCCTTGCGATCCGATCCATGCGAACGAGCGGCGTGTCGCCGATCGTATCGGTGATCGAGGCAAAGACCCTGCCGCGGCCTGGGGTATGCGGCGCGTCTCCCGTTTTGCTCATTGACTGCCTCGGAATAAAGAAGTCAGGCCGGCGCCTCCTCAGCGTCGCCCGACGCTTACCACCTTATTCCGAAGCAAGTCTATATTAAGCAGTTAATACCACATTCAGATTGCAAAATCACCGGCGGCCTTTTCGTCGTCGAGAACATGCGCGTGCTCGGCGCTCTCGCACATCTGTTCGACCGTAATCGAATCGAGATTGGCGAGGAAACTCTCGCCCGCCTTGCGCACGGCCGGATCGATCACCCGCTCGAGCAAGGGCGAATTCGTGCCCAGATCGTCCGGATCGGCGGTGCTCAACGACATCGCGGTGCGCACGATTTCGCCGACGGTGATGCGCCGGCGCTCCCGCGCGAGTTCATAGCCGCCGCGCGGTCCGCGCACGCCCTTGAGGATCTTGGCGTGGACCAGCCCCTGGAGCAGCGTCTCCAGGTGGCGCGGCGGCAGTTTGTGACGCGCGGCCAAGGCCTTCGCCGCGACCGGCGAAGACCGGGAGTGCAGCGCGACATCGACAACAGCGGCGATGGCGAGGATGCTCCGTCGCGACAATAGGTTCATTTCGTACCTCCCTCCGATGAGCGCCCCGTGGAACCGAATCCATTTGAGCCTCGGACGCTCGCAGTGAGCCGCTCGCTCGCAATGAGAGCGACGCGTTCCACAGAAGAAACGACGAGTTGGGCTATCCGCGCGCCTCGTCGAATTGCAAAAGGCTTTTCTCCCAAATTGATGAGAACGACGCCGATTTCTCCCCGATAGTCGGCGTCGATGGTCCCCGGACTATTGAGGACGGTCACTCCAGTATCCAACGCCAGCCCCGACCGAGGTCGAATCTGCGCTTCGAAACCCTTCGGCAACTCGATCGCCAACCCAGTCGGGATCAGCGCCCGCGCGCCGGGAGCCAGGCTGACCTCAGCGTCAGCGGCCAAAGCGGCCACGAGGTCCATCCCGGCGGCATCTTCACTCTTATATGCCGGCAATTGCAAGCCCTCGGCATGTGGATATCTCCTAACGGAAATCGCGATCATTGGCGCTTCGACAGTTCGAGAATGAGGCGCCGCACGATCCCGTCCGCGACCTCGGCCTTGCTCATCGGCGGCCAGGATTCTTCGCCGTCAGCATCGACGATCTGGACCTGATTTAAATTCCCGCCGATTGTGGTCGTGCCTTCGGCGACGCAATTGGCGACGATCAGATCGCAGCCTTTGCCGCCCAGTTTGATTCTCGCGTTCGCCGCCACGTTCTCCGTTTCGGCGGCAAATCCGATCACGACCGAGGGCCGCAGCGCGGTTCTGCCGGCGATTTCCGCGAGGATGTCGGGGTTTTCGACCAGGCGGAGCGTCGGCGGCCCTTTCGCGCTTTTCTTGATCTTGTGGCCTGCGACGCTTTCGACCCGCCAGTCGGCGACCGCCGCCGCGGCGATAAAGGCGTCGGCGGGAAGCGCCGCCTCGACCGCCGCCCGCATTTCCGTTGCCGAACCGACATGAACGACTTCGGCGCCCGGGGGGTCGGGCAGTCCAACAGGGCCGGCGACCAGCGTCACCCTGGCGCCGGCGCCGACCGCCGATCGCGCGATTGCATGGCCCTGGCGCCCGGACGAACGATTGCCGAGAAATCGGACCGGATCGATCGGCTCGTAAGTCGGGCCCGAGGTGACGATGACATGCCGTCCGGCGAGCGGTCCGTCGCCGGGGCGCGGGACGGGCGGATCGGCGAGCGCCGTTCCGGCCGCCAGCGCCTGTTCGATCGCCGCGACGATCTCCGGGGGCTCGGCCATGCGGCCCGGGCCGAATTCGCCGCAGGCCATCGGCCCGGATTCGGGGCCGACGAACAGGACGCCGTCGGCCCTGAGGCGCTCGACATTGCGCCGGGTCGCCGGGTGCGTCCACATTCTGACGTTCATCGCCGGGGCGACGAGCGCGCGCTTGTCGGTCGCAAGCAGCAGCGTCGTGGCCATGTCGTCGGCGAGACCGGCCGCCATCCGGGCCAGAATGTTCGCGGTCGCCGGCGCGATCACCACCAGATCGGCGGCGCGCGACAGTTCGATATGGCCGATCGCAGCCTCGTCGGTGAGGCTGAACAGTTCGTCGCGCGTCTGCTGTCCGCTCAGCGTCGCCGCCGACAAAGGCGTGATGAATTGCCGCGCCGCAGCCGTCATGACGACGCGAACCGTGGCGCCGCGCTCTTTGAGCCGTCGGATCAGCTCCAGCGATTTATAGGCGGCGATGCCCCCGCCGACGACCAGCAGAATGCGGGAGGCGGACAGCGGATCGGTTCTCACGGGGCGCTTGCGCAGCATTCGACGAATCTCGCCGGCCGCTCGAGCTCAATTTCGTGGCGCGATTGTAAGACAATCGGAGATGACGCCATTCCGCGAGCAAGCCCATCTCTGTCGAAGCGCGTCCCCTGACGCTTAAGCCCGCGGCATGGCGTCCGCGACCCCACACCGCATTCCTCGCCACAATACGCAATACTTCGGGGCGCGTTTGAATCTACAAGCGCCATCGATACAACGCAATAGCCAGAATGACAAGTATAATTGTGAACGTCGCTACGGAAAGCGACGACCGTCGGCCGGCGGCTGGAGACGGCTCGCGCCTTCCTTCGCCTTCGGCGGCGTCGAGCAGAGCGGCGATTTGCTCCAGCCGGCGCGGCGCCGCGGCGAGAAAGCCGGCAAGGGATGAAACGCCGCGGGCCGCATCCTCGATGCGGCCTTTCGGCCCCAAGTTTTCTGCGATCCACGCGCCGACCACCGGTTCCGAGGTCGACCACACGTTAAGTTGCGGATCGAGCTTGCGCGCGACGCCCTCGACGACGACCATCGTTTTCTGCAGCAGCACCAGCTCGACCCTGGTCGTCATGTCGAACAGCGAGGTGATCTCGAACAGCAGGGTCAGAAGCTTCGCCATCGAGATCTGGTCGGCGGTGCGGGAGTGGATCGGCTCGCCGATCGCGCGAATCGCCTGGGCGAAATCTTCGACCCGATGAACGTGCGGAACATAGCCCGCCTCGAAATGAACCTCGGCGACCCGCAGATAGTCGCGCCGGATGAACCCGAACAGGATTTCTGCGAGGAACCGGCGTTCCTTGCGGCCGAGCCGGCCCATGATGCCGAAATCGACCGCGACGATGCGACCGGCCTCGTCGACGAAGAAGTTGCCCTGATGCATGTCGGCGTGAAAGAACCCGTCGCGCAGGGCGTTACGCAGGAAAGTCTGAATGAGGGCGCGCGCAAGCGCCCGAGGGTCGAATCCGAGCGCGGTCAGACGCTCCGGATCGGCGATCGGAATCCCGTCGATCCACTCCATCGTCATCACTTCGCGGGTGGTGCGGTCCCAGTCGATCGCCGGGGCGCGAATTTCCCGGTCCTCCCGTGAATTCTCCGCGAATTCCGACGCCGCGGCGGCCTCGAGCCTGAAATCCATCTCCATCCGCACCGTGCGCGCCAGCGTCTCGGCGACCCCGACCAGACGCAGGCGCCGAAGCTCAGGCGCGAGACGCTCGGCCAACCGCGCGGCGAAGAACATGTCGGCAAGATCGCGGGCGAAGCGCTGCTCGACGCCGGCGCGCAGCACTTTGACCGCGACCGGCCGCGGGCCTTCGCTGGTCTTGACGACGGCGCGATGGACCTGCGCGATCGAAGCCGCCGCGACCGGTTCGCCGAAACTTTCGTATATCGTTTCGATCTTGGCCCCGAACGCCGCCTCGATGATGCCAACAGCGACCTGCCGGGTCATCGGGGTCAGACGATCCTGAAGGGTCTCGAGTTCGAGCGCGACCTTGCCTCCGACGATGTCCGGGCGGGTCGAAAGGAACTGCCCCATCTTGACATAGGAAGGCCCGAGCCGGTCGATCGCCCGCGAAAGGCCCTTGAGCCCCTCGACATCGGGTCTGGCGATCGCGTTGGCGAGCGCCAGCGGCAGGCGCGCGAACGGCGGCAGCAGGATGGGATCGACGCCGACGAACGCCCCTTCGCGAGCGAAGACGTAACCGGCGCGCGCCAGACGCAGCCCATGGCCCAGCGAGGAAACGAAAGACACAATCAGAGCTTCCAGCCCGAGTGGATCGCCACCGCCCCGCCGCTGAGGCGCGCGTAGTCGACCCGCGCGAAGCCGGCGGCGCTGATCATGTCGGCGAAAAGGTCGGGAGACGGAAACTCGCGAATCGATTCGACGAGATAGCGATAGGGCGCGCCGTCGCCCGCAACGACCTTGCCAAGGACCGGAATGACGGCGAAGGAATAGGCGTCATAAATGCGGTCGAACAGCGGCAGGTCGACGCGGCAGAATTCGAGGCACAGGAAGCGGCCGCCGCGCCTGATGACGCGATAGGCCTCGGCGAGCGCCTTCTCGGCCCGCGGCACATTCCGGATGCCGAAGGCGATCGTGTAGGCGTCGAAACGCGAATCGGCGAAGGGCAGCGCCTCGGCGTTGGCTTCGACGAAGCTCACCCGATCGACCAGGGCGCGCTTCCTGGCGCGCTCGGCGCCGACCCGCAGCATGTCGGCGTTGATGTCGGCGACCGTTACTGAAGTCAGAGGGCCGCCGGCCCTGGCGACGCGGAAGGCGATGTCGCCGGTGCCGCCGGCGACGTCGAGATGGGCGAAGGGCCGCGAGCGCGACGGGCGGACCTTGGCGGCCAGGACGTCCTTCCATATCCGATGAAGTCCAAAGCTCATGAGATCGTTCATGACGTCGTAGCGGCCGGCGACCTTGCGGAACACGTCGTCCACCAAGCCCTGCTTTTCTCCGATCTCGACGGTGCGCTGGCCGAAATGCGTTTGTTCGGGCGCTACAGGCATTCGGAACTCTCCGTGGGCGGGCGAGACCTTAGCGCGGGATGCGAAAAAGTGGATACCGGTTTTTCGCGAAAATCCCGCGCTTTCAGGGACCCTAGGGCATGATGCGATTCAGCGAAATCGCATCATGCTCTAGCGCGGCGGGGCCTGGCCGTACATTGACCTTTGGCGGGATTTCGGAAAGGCGGCCGCCGGCTTTCCGATGGAAATCCTGGGTCTTCAAAGGATTCCAGGCAGGAATTCGCCGGCGAGCGCGAAAATCCCGCCCCAAATCAGTCCATTCGCATGGGGACGCCCGCCTCGGCCATACGCGCCTTGGCCTGCCGGATCGTGAATTCGCCGAAATGAAAGATCGAGGCGGCGAGCACGGCGCTGGCGTGGCCTTGCCTCACCCCGGCGACCAGGTCGTCAAGGTCGCCGACGCCGCCCGAGGCGATGACCGGAATTTGAACCGCGTCCGCGACCGCCCGGGTGAGTTCGAGGTCGAAGCCCTCTCTGGAGCCGTCGCGATCCATCGAGGTCAGGAGGATTTCGCCGGCGCCGAGCGCCGCGACCTCGCGCGCATAACCGATCGCCTCGATGCCGGTCGGCCGGCGTCCGCCGTGGGTGAAAATCTCCCAGCGCGGCCCCTCGCCCGCCCCGAAAACCCGCTTGGCGTCGATGGCGACGACGACGCACTGGCTGCCAAACTTCTGCGCCGCCTGGCGCACGAACTCGCGATTGGCGACCGCGGCCGAATTGATCGAAGCCTTGTCGGCGCCGGCGAGCAGCAGCTTTCGGATGTCGTCGGTGGTTCGCACGCCCCCACCCACCGTCAGCGGCATGAAGCAGACCTCCGCCGTGCGCGCTACGACGTCGAGCAATATGCCGCGGTCTTCGTGGCTGGCGGCGATGTCGAGAAAGCACAGTTCGTCCGCGCCCGCCCGGTCGTAGGCGATCGCGCACTCGACCGGGTCGCCGGCGTCGCGCAGATTGACGAAATTGACTCCCTTGACCACCCGGCCGTCCTTGACGTCCAGGCAGGGGATGACGCGCGCCTTGAGGGTCATGGAGCGGGTCCCTGGGGGCCGGGCGTTCCGCCGCCCTTACGCCCTGAGCAGCGCCAGCGCCTTGCGCGCATCGAGGCGCCCGTCGTAGAGCGCCCGGCCCGCGATCGCGCCGGCGAGGCGCGCGCAATCGGGCTCGGTGAGACGCCTGACGTCCTCGATCGAGGCGAGGCCGCCGGAGGCGATGACCGGAATCGACAGCGCGTCGGCGAGCGCGATCGTGGCGGGAATGTTGAGTCCGGAAAGCGCGCCGTCGCGCGAAATGTCGGTATAAACGATCGCGGCGACGCCGGCGTCCTCGAAGCGGCGGCCGAGATCGAGCGCCGAAACGTTCGAGGTCCGGGACCAGCCGTCGATGGCGACCTGACCTTCGCGGGCGTCGATTCCGACTGCGATCCGTCCGGGATAGAGCCGCGCCGCCTCGCGCACGAAATCGGGATCGCTGACCGCCGCGGTGCCGAGGATGACGCGCGTAACCCCGCTTTCCACCCAGCCGCGCACCGTCTTCATGTCGCGCACGCCGCCGCCGAGCTGCATTTTTATCGTGAGCCCGGCGAGAATGCGCCTGACCGCCTCGGCGTTGACCGGCTGGCCGGCGAAGGCGCCGTCGAGATCGACGACATGCAGATATTCGAACCCCTGATCGGCGAAAGCGCGCGCCTGGGCGGCCGGGTCGGCGTTGAATACGGTCGCCTTCGCCATGTCGCCGCGCAGGAGCCTCACGCACTCGCCGTTCTTGAGGTCGATGGCGGGAAAGAGAATCACGGGCGCCATCGCAGGAAGTTGGCGATCAGCGCCAGGCCGAGCGCCTGGCTCTTCTCGGGGTGGAATTGCGTGCCTGCGATGTTGTCGCGCGCGATGATCGCGGTCACCGGGCCGCCGTATTCGGCGGTCGCGACGACATCCGCCTCGTCTGACGGATAAAGCTGATAGGAATGGACGAAATAGGCGTGCAGACCGTTCGGGCCGGCATTCACGCCCTCGAGCAGCGGATGAACGCGCTTCACGTCGAGCGTGTTCCAGCCCATGTGCGGTATTTTCAGCGCCGGATCGCGGGGCCTGATCGGCGCGACGTCGCCGGCGATCCAGCCCAGGCCCGCTACGACGTCGTGCTCCAGCCCGCGGCTCGCAGTGAGCTGCGCGCCGACGCAAATCCCCAGAAAGGGCTTGCCGCGCTTTCGGACTGCTTCATCCAGCGCCTCGACCATGCCGGCGACGCCATCGAGCCCGCGTCGGCAATCGGCAAAGGCGCCGACGCCCGGCAAGACGATTTGGTCGGCGGCGAGCACGACTTCCGGCCGCGAAGCGACCACGATTCCGCCGTTCGTTCCGGCGTCGCGGGCCGCCCGCTCGAAGGCCTTTTGCGCCGAGTGCAAATTGCCCGAGCCGTAGTCGATGATGGCGACCGTCATCGCATCCACGCCCTGGAGCATGATGCGATTTCGTTGAATCGCATCATGCTCTAGAGTCCCTGAAAACACGGGATTTTTGCGAAAAACCGGTATCCACTTTTTCGCATCCCGCTCTATAGGGCGCCCTTGGTCGAGGGAACGCGCTCGGCCTGACGCGGATCGATCGCGATCGCGGCCTTCAGCGCCCGCGCGACGCCCTTAAAGCACAATTCGGCGATGTGATGACTGTTGGCGCCGTACAGAGTCTCGACGTGCAGCGTCAGCCCGGCGTTGCCGGCGAAGGCCTGGAAAAACTCGCGCACCAGCTCGGCGTCGAACGCGCCGATCCTCTCACTCGTAAACTCGGTCCTGAACACCAGAAACGGGCGACCCGAGACGTCGAGCGCGACCCGGGTCAGGGCCTCGTCCATCGGCAGGAGACAGTCGGCGTAACGGGTGAGACCCCGCTTGTCGCCGAGCGCCTTGGCGAGCGCTTGGCCGATGGCGATGCCGACGTCCTCGACCGTGTGGTGGTCGTCGATGTGGCGGTCGCCCTTGGCGCTGACGGTCAGGTCGATCAGGGAATGGCGCGCGAGCTGGTCGAGCATATGATCGAAAAAGCCGACGCCGGTCGAAATGTCGGACAGGCCCGATCCGTCGAGATCGAGGCTGACCTCGATGCTCGTCTCCCTGGTCTTGCGAGCGACCGCTGCCTTGCGCATGGCGATTCCGAATGCCTCCGAGGTCGGGCGGGGGTGATAGCAAGCCCAGCGCCGATTGGCGACTCGGGGGACTTGGGCGAGGCCCCGCGCAGAAGCGGGTGCGCGACGCTGTGCGCATTTTGCGTCAAAAGCCGATTTTGGGTTTGCCGACCGCCTATCCTATTTGAACTTCCTCGTCGGGGCCTTGGCCCAGGTCGGAGGCGACGATCTCGGCAACGGTCCAAACGCGCGTCAGTCGACGGCGACCATCACATCGGAGGCCTTGATGACCGCATAGGCCTTTTGGCCCTTCTTGAGCTTCAACTCGTCGACCGCCTCGTTGGTGATCGAGGCCGTGACCGCGGCGCCGCCGACGTCGATGCGGACATGTGAGGTTGTCGCCCCCTTGACCACGTCGATGATCGTTCCGGCGAGCTGATTGCGCGCGCTGATTTTCATCAAGACCTCCGCTTGCGCCTTTTGGAATGGACGTATCCGCGTTATCTATCACGGTATATAACGATACGCGAGCCTTCGTGATGATTGGAGCTGGGCTGCTTCAATGCGTCGCGCTCGGCCGCTTTCAGAGGCGCCAGCCGGTTCGGAGACGATGATGAAGCCCGTAATGTTTGTAGCTGCGCTCGCCGCGCTCGCGGCGTCGCTTTCGGCCTCGGCCAAGGCGGGGCAGACCCACGTCGCGGTCGCGGCCAATTTCACCGAGCCGGCGAAAGAAATCGCCGCGCTTTTCAAGCAGAAGACGGGCGACGAGGCGGTGCTGAGCTTCGGCGCTTCCGGCGCCTTCTTCACCCAGATCACCCATGACGCGCCGTTCGAGGTTTTCCTGTCGGCCGACGAGGAGCGGCCGAAGGCCGCGGTCGATCAAGGGTTTGCGGTTTCCGGCAGCCGCTTCACCTATGCGATCGGCAGGCTGGCGCTGTGGAGCGGGGTCGTCGACGTGACCAATGGCGAGGCGGCGCTGAAGGCGGGCAATTTCGCCAAGCTGGCGATCGCCAATCCGGTCGCCGCGCCCTACGGAGCCGCCGCGGTCGAAACCATGAAGGCGCTCGGCGTTTACAAAGCCTTGCAGTCCAGGATCGTGCAGGGCGACAGCGTCGCCCAGGCGTTCCAGTTCGTCGACACCAGGAATGCGGAGGTCGGCTTCGTCGCGCTTTCCCAACTGTTCAACATCACTGCCGGAACGAGGTGGGAAGTTCCGCAGAGCCTCTATGCGCCGATCCGTCAGGACGCCGTTCTGCTGAAAAGGGGGGCGAAGGACGAGGCGGCGATTGCGTTTCTGAAGTTCCTCAAGGGCCCGGAGGCGCGCGCCGTCATCGAGAAATTCGGCTACGCGATCGAGTAGGCGCAACGTGCAGAGCTTTCCGGCCGAAATCTGGACGCCGATCCGTCTGACGATCGAACTCGCGACCGTTACGACGCTTGCGCTGCTGGTGGTCGCGACGCCGCTCGCCTGGTGGCTGGCGCGGTCGCGCGCCTGGTTCAAGGAGGGCGTGGCGGCGATCGTCTCCCTGCCGATCGTCCTGCCGCCGACGGTGCTCGGCTTCTATCTCTTGATCGCGCTGGGGCCGGACGGGCCGGGCGGCCTGCTCGCCGGCCTCTGGGGCGCGCGCACGCTCGCTTTCACCTTCACCGGGCTGGTCATCGGCTCGATCATCTCCTCGGCGCCCTTTGTCGTGCAGCCGATCCGCAACGCATTTGCGGCCGTCGGCGACCGTCCGCTCGAAGTCGCGGCCACCCTGCGCGCCTCGCCGCGCCGCGCCTTCTGGACCGTCGCTCTGCCGCTGGCCAGTCCCGGCCTGCTGACCGGCGCGGTTTTGGGCTTTGCGCACACCGTTGGCGAGTTTGGGGTCATCCTGATGATCGGCGGCAACATTCCCGGCCGCACCAGAGTGATGTCGACCGCCATTTTCGATTTCGTCGAGACGATGCGGTGGCGCGAGGCCAACCTCCTCGCCGGCGGCATGGTCGCCTTCGCCTTCGCCGTCATTCTCACGATGACCCTGCTCGAAAAGCGCTTCGCGCGAGCGCGCGCATGACGACGGACCATGCGATCCGCGCGCAGTTCCGGGGAACGATCGGCAAGTTTTCGCTCGACGCCGGCTTCGCCGCGCCGGCGTCGGGCCTGACCGCCCTGTTCGGCCCCTCCGGTTGCGGAAAGACGACGGTCTTGCGCTGCATCGCCGGGCTGCAGCGCGTCGACGACGGTTATTGCTCGATCGACGGCGATATCTGGCAGACGCGTGAGGGAATCTTCCTGCCGACCCATCGCCGTCCGCTCGGCTACGTCTTCCAGGAAGCGAGCCTGTTCGCCCACCTCACCGTGCGCCGCAATTTGCTGTACGGCGCGCCGCGAGACGACGACGACGCGTCGCGCCGGAGAATCGCCTTCGACGAAGTCGTCGACCTCCTCGGGGTGGCGCCGTTGCTCGAGCGGTCCCCGCGCAATCTCTCCGGCGGCGAACGCCAGCGGGTGGCGATCGGCCGCGCTCTGCTGTCGCAACCAAAACTGCTGTTGATGGACGAGCCCCTGTCGGCGCTCGACCGGGCGACCAAGAACGAGATCCTGCCGTTCATCGAGCGGCTGCGCGACCGCCTGTCCTTGCCGGTCGTCTACGTCACCCACGACCTCGCCGAAGTCGAACGGCTCGCCGATCAAATCGTGCTGATGGAGAAGGGCCGGGTGATCGCGGCTGGACCGCTCGCCGACCTGCAAAGCGACCCGAACCTGCCGCTGGCGATTGCGCGCGAAGCGGCGGTCAGCCTCGACGCCGTGATCGAAGCCCACGACTCCCGCTACGGCCTTTTGACCCTTCGCGTAAACCGCGGCAGCTTCATCGTGCCTGCGCCGCCGGCGAGGATCGGAGAACGCCGCCGCCTTCGGGTCGTCGCCGCCGACGTCAGTCTCGCCCGCGAGCGGCCGGGCCCGAGCTCCATTCTCAACGTCCTGCCGGCGCGCGTCGTTTCCGGCGCCCCGGTCGATCCGGACGTTCTGGTCGTCGTGCTCGCGCTCGGAGCCGACGGCGGCGGGGACCGCCTTCTCGCCCGCGTCACCCGCAAGTCGTGGGAGCAGCTGGGCCTTTCCGAAGGGGTCGGCGTTCACGCTCAGGTGAAAGCCGTCGCGCTCGGGCCGGGACGGGGCGACGTTTTCGCGTAGTCCCGGGCCGCGAGGGCCGCCCGCGGCGGAAATTCGATTCCCCTCGGCGCGCTTCGGCGCTAAGTTCGCCGCGCCGGCTCAGGAGCCTCGGCGGCGGGAAGGCCGGTCGCGCCGGCGAGATACGCGCGTTTCTGGTCTGGAGCGATTGGGGTCGTGGAGGACAGGACGGTATTTCAGCCAGGCGCCGGCGGCAGCGTTCGACCGGGAGTGCGCCTCAACGGCATTTATGAGATCGAGCGACTGATCGCCCAGGGCGGAATGGGCGAGGTGTACCGGGGATTCAACATCCAGACCCGCGACCCGGTCGCGATCAAGATGATCCGGCCCGAGCTTTCCAACAATCCCGACGTTTTCGACCTGTTCCGGCGCGAGGCCTCGATCCTGCACACGCTCCAGCATGAGGCGATTGTGCGTTATTTCGTGTTTTCGGTCGATCCCGATCTTCGGCGCGCCTATCTGGCGATGGAGTTCGTCGACGGGCCGTCGCTGTCCACGCGGCTCGCCTCCGGCCCGCTTCCGCTCGCCGACGTTAAAATCCTGCAGAAACGCATCGGCTCCGCGCTCGACACCGCCCATCGCCTGGGCGTCGTCCACCGCGACATCTCTTCCGACAACGTCATTCTGCCGGACAACGATGTGCGCAGCGCCAAGATCATCGACTTCGGCATCGCGCGCTCGCACCGGCCGGGCGAGGGCACGATCATCGGCGACGGGTTCGCGGGAAAATACAACTACGTCTCGCCCGAGCAGCTTGGCCTCGCCGGCGGCGACGTCACCTTGAAATCCGATATTTACAGTTTTGGTTTGGTTTTGGTCGAAGCCCTGCGCGGACGGCCAATCGACATGAGCGGCTCCCCGGCCGAGGTGATCGAGAAACGTCGCGCCATGCCCAATCTTTCCGACATCGACCCTTCGATCCGCCCGCTCATTGAGGCGATGCTGCAACCGCTGCCGGCGAACCGCCCCCAGAGCATGGCGGCCGTGGCCGCATGGGAGGCGCCCGGCAGGGCTGGACTTGTTCTGCCCCGCGCGGGAGCGGGCAAGACCGCGCGGTCGGATAAATCATCCGGCGGGCGCGCGGCCGCGATCCTCGGCGCGCTGATCGCAATCGGCAGCGTCGCGGGGGCGGGCTACGTCTACCGCGACGACCTGGGGCAATGGGGTCGGTCCATCCTTGGATCGACAGCGCCCGTAACCTCGCCGATCAAACCGCCGCCGGTCGGGCCGACGGCGCAAACGCCGGCGTCTCAGCAGCAGGCGACGACTGGGACGTCAAAGCCGCCGCCGACGGCGCAGCCGACCGGTCAGGCGGCGGCTCCGCCGAAGCCTGCGCCTTCGCCCGGCGAGCCGGCCAACCCGCCGGCAAAGCACGTTCCAACCAGCGCGGAACTGGTCGACGCCATGCCGCCGCACGCGCCGCAGGCGTCCGTCGACCTGCCCCCGGCGACGGTCGGCGCGCTCTACCGGGCCGAGCTCCCCGCGTTCATCGATCAGGGCGGCAAGGGCCTGCGGCTCGCGGCCGCATCCGCGCCTGACGGAATGGCGTTCAAGGATCTCGGCGACGGCAAGGGCGAGATCGCAGGCACGCCGACGCGGCCCGGAACCGCCGCGATCGAGGTCGTCGCAACCAACCACAATGGCATGACCGCGCAGATGACCGCGCGGATCGACATCGCCGGCAGAGCGCAGACCGTGTCGCCGACCGCCCCTGCGGCAGTTTCCAAACCTTCCGTCCGGCCTGGGCAAGCCGAAGAGCCGCCCCACGCTTCGGTTCCTCACGCCCCTCAGGCCGGGCCGCCTCCCCAGAGCCCGCCGCTGGCGGCGCTTCCCGCTTTGCCGCCATTGGCGCCGGCGCCTCCGCCCGCCATCGCGCCTCCGACGCCTGCGGCGCAACCTGCGATCGCGTCTCAGTCGCCTTCGATCCCTGCGCCTCAAGTCGCGACCGCGCCTCCGGCCGCGCCTCAGTCGCCTCTCGCGCCCCCGCCTCAAGTCGCGACGACGCCCGCATCCGCGCCGCAATCGCCTCCCCTGCCGGCGCCGCAAGCGTCGACGACGCCCCAGGCGCCAGCGGCCGCGCCGGCGTCCCCGCCGCCGAATCAGCAGCTCTCCGCGCTCGAACCGACGCCGGCGCTGTCCGCGATCGACAAGGCGAAGGCCTTTGTCAGCGGGTTTAACGGCGGCGATTGCTTTCTCGTCAAGCCGATGTCGGGCTCCAGCGATCCGAACGCCTATTTGGCGGTCGGCCGCGAACTGCAACCCTTCGAGCGTTTCAACTCGGCCTACACGAGCAAAGTCGGCGCCGAGCCGCAACTGAGCGTGCGCCTGATCACGCCCTCCGAGTGCCCGGCGCTCGACCTGATACGGCTAGGAACGGCCGCGGGCGCCTCGGCTCCGCACATCGAGCTTGCGAACTACAGCGTCGCCAGAGGCAGGTCGCTGAAGGGGACGATCGCCAATTTGGACGGCCGGAGTCTGGTCCTGATGCTGGTCGGCGACGACGGCGTCGCCTATCGGCTCGAGACGAAGCCGGTCCCGGGGCGGGACGCGGCGACCTTCGACGTGCCGCTCACGCCCGACGCCTCCTCGATCGGCCCGATGCAGATCCTCCTCGCCATCGTTTCGGCCAAGCCGATCCCGGCCCTGGACTCATTCCGCTCGGGGCCGTTGAATTCGATCAAGGCGCAACTAGTGGGCGACGCGCGCGACGGCGCGGTCTCGGTCGGGGCCGACTTCTTCAAATTTGCCGATTAGCGAGGGATGCGATTTAAACGAAATCGCATCACGCTTGAGCGCGACGTCTCGTGGGGCCACGTCATCCCGGGTACCATATATTGCGCGGATCGTCGGCCGCGCGCCGATAGCTCCACGCGGCTTCGATGAGTTTGGCCAGATCGTATTTCGGACGCCAGCCGAGATCGAACTTGGCTCTGCTGTTGTCCATCCAGTTGGAATGATAGGCGCTCGGAATATCGATCGAAGGGAGGCCTCGCGTGGCCTTTAGATAGGACGCGACGGCGGCGTAGTCGACCGGCTCGTCCATGCAGACGTTGTAAAGTCTGCCCTTCGTCGACGGATTGTCGAGCGCGGCCAGGATGGCGTCGACGAGATCGTCCACATGGATGAAATTGCGTTTCAACGGGCGGCCGTGCGCGTCCCGAAGCAGGGGAATCGTCCCCTCCTTGAGACAAAGCTCGGCGACTTCCGGGGCCACCAGCGTTTTCCAGACCGGGCCGCCGAAAACGTCGTCGCCGAACGAGAGCGTGTAGCGGAAGTCGTCCTTTTCCATGATCCACGGGGCTCGCAGGCAACAGCTGTTCAACCCGTATTGGATATGGGCCTGATCGAGGAGAACCTCCTCCAGCACCTTGGAGAGGGCGTAGCAGCCCGGATAGGCCATGTGCGGCGTGAGCTCGGTCACCGGCCCGCCGCGGTCGTAGAAAAAATGGCCGACGCTCGCATCGCCGCCGATCAGGATGAACTGGACCGCGGTCGGGCTCACCCGGAACGACTCGGTCAGCCAGAAGAGGCCTTTGACCGTCACGTCCATGACCAGTTCGGGCGTTTCCTTGCAGGTCGCCAGATGCACGACATGGGTGACGCCGCTGATCGCGCGCTTCACACATTCAGGATCGGAAATGGTGCCCCTGACGACCTCGAGCCCCGGCGCTTCCGCGAGAACGCGATTGTGACACAGCGCCCGGATCTCCAGGTCCGGCGCCCGCGGCCCGGAAAGCAGCCTGTCGATCAGATTGGATCCGACTTTTCCGGTCGCGCCCGTGATCAGGAGTTTCATTGCGATCTCCATTCTCCCTGCCGCGCATCGTACGGTCAGCTTCCAAGCCGCGCGACGGCGCAAGGCCCGTATTAAACAATTGAGCATTGTCAGTTGATAACGGACTGGCCGATATCGGTAACGATGCTTTGAATTGACCGCGCCAGGCGTCAGGCGTCGAATCCCGCAAGCGGTCCGGCTGTTCACTCTGAAACAATCCCGGAGGGCGCCATGCGAGCCAACATTGGAAACTGCGAAACGTCCAGCGCAAATAGCGCCGGGAGATTGATGGCGATGGGTCGCGCCAGGTCGCGCGCCGCGCTGCTCGCCGCCGCTCCGCTTGTCGCCGTTCTTGCGTTCTGCGCGCCCAATCCGGCGCTCGCGGCGTGCATGCCCTCGGCCTCTGCGCACACGAGCGCCGGGGTTCACGGGCCGGCGAACGCCAATGCCGGCGTGCATGCCGCCGCCTCCAATCCCCCCGCCTCCGGCGCGCCGGCCACAGGGTGCCCACGCACAGCGAACGCGGGAGCGGCGCATATGTCCGGCTCCAGCGCCAGGCTCTCCGGGGCCAGCGTCAGGTCGAAGAGCGGCGCGAAGGTCAGCGGACTCAGCCACGGCAAGCATTGGCGGGCGCCGGCCGCCGACGGTCCGAGCCGCCGCGGGCATTAACGCGAGCGCGGCGACTTTGAGCTTGGCGGGCCGTGGCGCGCCGGCCGAAACGATCCGATGGCGGTTGAATCTGGCGGTCGCCGCCAGCGCAATCGCGGCGGCTCGGCGCCGCCGGGGGCCAGGACATTGGTAAAATCAAGAGCTTACCGAGGCGGGTGAGACATACCCGCCGTCAGAGACGAGCGCGCCGGTGCTGTTCCGAGGTTGGCGCGCCGTCGCCTCGGATCAATGCGCCGCCGGCAAACCCGCACCTTGAGCCGGAGAAGGCGGTCGCCGAGGCCGCCGCCGCCTGAAAGCAGCCGTTGGCCAGCGCGGAAACCGAAGTGGAGAACCGCCCCCAGGCCGCCGTCCGCCCCGGCGAGCGGCCTCCTGAAAAAGCGACATTTTCTTGCCTTGCGGGCGGATCCATGTTTTCCTGTTCGATGAAGCCGCCGGACGGCGCAGTTCGTCGTCTGGCGGGCTCTTTTAGAAGGGGCGCGACGGCGGGCGGGGTCGCCGGCGGCTCGAAGGCTTTTTAATTTGGAATCGCACGCAACCCATTGAAAAGTCCGGATTCGTGGAAAGAAATTGCTTTCTTTTCCTTCCCTCTAATTTTCCTTTGCTTCCCCTCCGGCTTTCTTTTCCTTCCCTCTGGCTTTCGTTTGCTTCCCCCTGGGCTTGCGATAATTTAACCGGAATGCGCGCGGGGTTATGGCGCCAGAACACGTTTTCGGCCTTCTGTTCCGCTCGGCCTGCTCGCATCCCCGGTTGTCGAGGGGGAGTCGTGGTCGGTATGACCGTTGGCCGCGATCGAACGGAACGCCACCGAGTCGTCGCCCGCTCCAGCTTCCGGCTCGAGAATGCGCCGGTCGCGTAACCGTACGCCAGCACGCCCAGCAACATTCCGGGATCGGGGCGGCTCTGGACGCCTTTCAACCATCGCCTCATTATGCTATCGATGAACATTATCACGAGAATGTGATGAGTTTGCCCTAATCGAATTGACGAACAACCTAGACGTCGTGGAGTTATTTCGCCGCCAATTGCCTGACCGATATTCCGACGCCACGACGACTTGAATCCCCAGCGGGGAGCGGAGGAAAGGCGATCCCATGTCACCAAATCCACGAATCCTCTTGAAGGCGTTGCTGCTTGTCTGCCTGACGCTGGCCCCGACGCGTCCCGTCTGGGCCGACGAATCGAACGCCGCCGCGCTGGTGGGGCATTGGTGCAAGACGACGATCCGGTTCGAACAACCTCGCGACGAACATCTGGTGCTTGGCGACAACGGAGCGATGGCGAACTGGGTCGTTACGGCGCAGTCTCGCACCGAGCCAGTGTCGGGCACGTGGCGGGTCGACGGCAATATTCTGACGCTCGGCGTCGATGGACAGGTCAGAATGTCGCAGCCGTTTACGTTCTACCAGGGCCAGCTCGTGTTCCCGAACGTTCAGAACCGTCGCGGGTTCTGGACCAGGAACTGTGATTGAGCGGGCGTGAGCGGCTGGGTCGTCCGGCTTTTCTCCCGCATGGATCAACTTGCGCTGCCGGAAGGGGAGAATCGACATGGACGTCAGCGCGCTGATCGTGATGTTTCGCGGTCTAGAACGCCTGGTCATCGTCATTGCCGCCGGGTTTTCCGTCTGGCTCGGCTATCGACTGTTCCAGGCTTTGCCGACAACCCACGGCTCGGACGGCAGTCTGCAATTGCCAAGCGCGAAGGTCACCCTTTCCAAGGTCGGTCCTGGCGTGTTCTTCGTGCTGTTCGGGGTGGCCGTTCTGTGGCAGGCCGTGCGCACCACGGTGACGATCCCGCTCGAAGCGCCGGATATGCCTTCCGCGTCGCGGTCAGCAGGGAATGAGGCGAACCGCGCAAGCGCTATCATGGGCGCTGGCGTCGGGGATTCGATGGCGCTGCCGCACGCGGCGCGAGACATCAAGGTGCTGAATTGTGTCGCCGGCGCCGCCAATACCGGTCTCGACCCGGAGGAGATCGAAACCGCCGTCTTCAAGGCGAAGGTCGCGCTGCTGCGCCTTGTCTCTCAACAAGAATTGACCGGCGCCGACCGGAAGGCGCTCGAAAACGGCGTGGCCCCGCCGCCCGGCCCGCTGGCACAGATCTTCGCGGCGCGCGATGCACGTTGCAAGGCAGGCAAGTCATGAGAGACCGCCGAGCATTCTGCGCGGGGTTCGGATCGCTGGCCCTGCTCGGCGGGTTGCCTCCTGCGCTTGCACAGGCGACTGCGAGCCGTTCTACCGAGTGGCCGGATCGGCTGGGCCCCTTCACCGCCGCTGAGCTGACGCAGGCGCGCGGCGTCTATGAGGCCGGCGTGCGCGGAATGTTCGCCGAGGACATTCTCGGCCGGCTCCCGCCGAGCCAGCGCGCCCGGATCGGGGAGGCGCGGCTCCAGATCCCCGATGTGGCGCCGATATCACCAGGCAGTCCGCTGCAGGTCTACGCGACGATCGATCACACCATCCTGCTGCCCATTCGGACTGTGTTGTGGCTCGACCAATATGCCGGCCTGACAGCGTATCTGCAGCACTGTGAGCAGGGCCTCGGGCTATGCCTGATCTGCGCCGGCATGACGGGAATGGGTCACGGGCAGGACCGCCCGCCTGGTCCGCTGACGGCCTACGGGCTAACCGACGCCATCTATGCCGATAAGCGCGTTTTGGACGTCAACCAGAAGATTCTGGCGAGCACGATTTGCTTTCTGCTGGCCCATGAACTGGGGCATATCGCGCTGAAGCATCGCGCCGGCGCCGATGCTGTCCACTCGCAGCAACAGGAGCGGGAGGCGGACGCGTACGCGCTCGACATCATGGCCTACCTCGGGGTGTTTCCTTTAGGTCTGGCGGTTTTTTTCGGGGCGGCGGCGATGATGGAGAACGGTCAGACCAGCCATCCGCTGAGCGGCAGCCGCATCGTCGCGATCGCGGCGAACATGGAAAGCCGACCACGCGCCTTCCTCGATCGGGACCAGCCGGACGTCGATGCGCACGTGGCCGAGGTCACGGCGCTCGCCAAACAGCTCCGCGCGGCGGCGCCGATTATCGACGACCGGAACGAACGCGCCCGGATCCTGCAGATCGCCGCCGGTCTGTCTTTCAGCCAGTTGCCGCGGCTGAAGGCCAGCCTTTGCCCGACCTGAACGGGCCGACGCGGCCGACGCACAAATGCCCTCAATTCATCGCCTTCAGAATTTGCGGCTTGACTTCGCTCTCCAGCGTTTCGGGCGTGATTGGGCCGACGACCTTGTAGGCGATCACGCCGTCGCCCCTGACGATGAACGTCTCCGGCACGCCGTAGACGCCCCAGTCGATGCCGGCGCGCCCGTCCTTGTCGAGGCCGATCTTGGCGTAGGGGTCGCCTTTGGCGCCGAGAAAGGCCCGCACGTCTTCAGAGGAGTCTTTTTGCGCGACGCCGTAGATCGCGACGCCCTTGGCCTTGAGTGCGGAATCGGCGGCGAGCGCCATCAGGAACGGGTGCTCGAGATGGCAGGGGGCGCACCAGGTGGCGAACACATTGACCAAACTGACATGACCCTGGCGCAAGTCGGCGCTCGCCAGTCCGGCGCCGCCGTCGAGGCCGGGCAGCGTCAGCGGCGGCGCGCTCTGGCCGATCAGAGCCGAGGGAAGGCGGCTCGGATCGCCGGCGTAGAGCCTGACGAACAATAACGCCCCCACGACGGCGAAGGCGATGAGCGGCAGGAAGGCGAGCCATCGGCGCGGGCTCGGGCTCGCTTGCGCCTCAGCGCTCATGGGCCCCCGCCTTCCGATCCTCGCGCGCCGCCGCCAGCGCGCGGTTCGCCTTGTCGAGACCGGTGCTCAAACGACGATAGTCGGCGACGACAGAGGCGATCATCGCGGCGATCACCGCCGCCGAGACGCAGTAAGCCGCGACGACAAATCCGATATGCGGGTCGGCCAACATCGTCGTCATGCGCTTTCGGCCGCCAGGCCGGGGACGAACCGATCGCCTTCCGCCGCCGCCAGCATGGTGAGACGCGCGACGCGCCGGCGCAGAATTTCGTTGCGGATCGCCATCAGGTGAAGCGTCAGGAACAGGAACGTGAAGGCGAGCGACATGACAATGAGCGGCCACAGCAGCACCGGCGCGATCGTCGGACCGCCGAGGCGGAACACCGAGGCCGGCTGATGCAGCGTATTCCACCATTCGACCGAGAATTTGATAATCGGAAGATCGACGCTGCCGACGAGGGTCAAGATCGCCGCCGCCCGCGCGGCGCGGCCTGGATCCTCGATCGCCCGCCACAGGGCGATGAGGCCGAGATAGAGGAGAAACAGCACCAGCACCGAGGTCAGGCGCGCGTCCCAGACCCAATAGGTCCCCCACATCGGCTTGCCCCACAGCGAGCCTGTCGCAAGGCAGATGAAGGTGAAGCCTGCCCCAAGCGGCGCCGCCGCCTTCTGGGCGGCGTCGGCGAGCGGATGGCGCCAGACCAGCGTGCCGAGCGCGGCGGCCGCCATCACTCCGAAAACGAAGGTCGCCATCCAGGCCGCCGGCACATGCAGATACATGATCTTGGCGGTTTCGCCCTGCTGGTAGTCGGGCGGCGCCGCGAAGGACAGGTAAAGCCCGACGGCGAACAGGGCGACGGTCGCGGCCGCGAGCCACGGCAAGACGCGGCGCGTCAGGTCGACGAAGACCGTGGGATTGGCGACATTGACCATGAGCCTTGCTTTTAACGCTGGGAGAGGACCAAGGCAATGCAGCCTGGCCGGCGAGGGTTAAGACGCGGTTTGGCGCTCATCACAGGGGCGCCGATAGGGAAGCGGCCAAGGCCGATTGCGCCGACGCGCGCAACGAGGCGGCCAGCGCTTCTATCGCGGCACGGCGCAGCGGGCTGCGCCGATAGACCAGCCTGACCATGCGCGCCGCCCCGCGGCCGACGACCTTCATCACGTCGAGATCGTCGCTCTGGCGTCGCCAGGCGGCCGAAGCGAACAGCGGCGCCAGCGTCGCTCCGTGCCCAGCCGCCGCAAGATAACGCAGCGTTTCCAGACTCGTCGCCCGCACGTCGGCGCCGGCTTTTCTTTGAACAGCGCCGCAGAGAGCGAGCGCCTGATCGCGCAGGCAATGGCCTTCCGCCAGCAGAAGCAGCGTCCCCGGATTGATCTCATCAACGCGGATCGAGTCGCGCTGGCGCGGGCGTGGACTGCGAGCGGAGACGAGGTAGAACGGCTCTTCATACAGTTCGATCGAGTTCGAGCCTCTCGCCTCGCGGATCGGTGGCGATCACCGCCGCGTCGAGCGCGCCCTCGCTCATGCGCGCGAGCAGCCGATCGGTCAGGTCCTCGATCAGATGCAGCGGAGTCCGCGGAAGCGCCTTGATCGCGTCCGGCATCGCGAGGGGCAGGAGATAAGGCGCGACTGTCGCAATCATGCCGATCCGCAGCGGTCCCGCGAAAGGATCGCGCGCCGCTCGCGCCGCGGTCGTCACATTGGCCGCCGCGGCCAGCGTCGCCCGAGCCTCGGCTACGACGCCGGCCGCCCGGGCGTCGACCCGCACGTTCCGGCCTTCGCGCCCGAACAGCCGCAGGCCGAGCTCCGCCTCGAGTTTGAGGATCTGGCCGCTCAGCGTCGGCTGGCTTATATTGCAGGCCGCGGCCGCCCGGCCGAAATGGCCATGATCGGCGACGGCGACGACGTATTCGAGGTCACGGAGATTCATCGATGTCCCATCGGCGATGACGATGACGATCTACGGAACAATCGATTGGACCAATTGTCAATCGCGCGCTAGAAGGAAGTGGAAGGCCATTTCGTGGCCACCCCGAAACGAGGAGCGCTCACCATGACCAAATCGGCCGCGACCGTCGGCGCGCGGGTCGCCGGCGTTCGGATTCTTCATCATTGATCCATCTCGACGCCGGTGACGGCGGCGACCTCGCGGCAGTAAGCACAAGCATCAGGGCGAGGCGGCGGCGCGGCGCTGGCCCATGAGACCGGATCCCTTTTCGAGGACTGATGATTCTTCCCCACGAAACGCAAAAAACGGAACACGATCGGAGAGACCATGACAAGTGAAAGCAAGTGCCCGGTCGCGGGCGTCCATGCGTACACGAACCATGATTGGTGGCCGAACCAGCTCAACCTTCAGGTTCTCCACCAGCACTCCGCCCTGTCCGATCCTATGGGCGAGGAGTTCGACTACGCCAAGGAATTCAAGAGCCTCGACCTCAACGCCGTGGTCAGGGACCTTCAGGCCCTGATGACGGATTCGCAGGATTGGTGGCCGGCCGACTTTGGCCACTACGGGGGGCTGTTCATTCGAATGGCCTGGCACAGCGCAGGCACGTACCGCATCGGCGACGGGCGCGGCGGCGGCGGACGCGGCCAGCAGCGATTCGCGCCGCTCAACAGTTGGCCGGACAACGCGAATCTCGACAAGGCGCGCCGGTTGCTGTGGCCGATCAAGCAGAAATACGGCCGGAAAATCTCCTGGGCCGACCTTCTGATTCTCGCTGGCAACGTCGCCCTCGAGTCTATGGGCTTCAAGACGTTCGGCTTCGGCGGCGGGCGGGTGGACACCTGGGAGCCCGACCAGGACATCTACTGGGGCCCCGAGGGCAAGTGGTTGGAGGACGAGCGCTACTCTGGCGACCGTGATCTTCAGAATCCTCTCGGCGCCGTGCAAATGGGCCTGATCTACGTCAATCCGGAAGGGCCGAACGGCAAGCCGGATCCGGTCGCCGCGGCGCGGGACATCCGCGAGACGTTCAAGCGCATGGCGATGAACGACGAGGAGACCGTCGCGCTGATTGCCGGCGGCCACACCTTCGGCAAGACCCATGGCGCCGCCAAGGACAAGGAATGGGTCGGCCCCGAACCGGAGGGCGCTCCGATCGAGGCGCAGGGCCTCGGCTGGAAGAGCAGGTTCGGCACCGGCAAGGGGGACGACGCGACCACGAGCAATATTGAGGTCATCTGGAGCAAGACGCCGACGAAGTGGAGCAACGAGTTCTTCTCAAATCTGTTCGGCTATGAATGGGAACTGACCAAGAGCCCGGCCGGCGCCTATCAGTGGACGCCGAAGGATGGCGCGGGCGCGGGCACGGTCCCCGATCCGCACGACCCCTCAAAGCGTCGCGCCCCCTCGATGCTGACCACTGACCTCTCCTTGCGGCTCGACCCTGCCTACGAAAAGATCTCGAGGCGTTTCTTCGAGAATCCGGATCAGTTCGCCGACGCATTCGCCCGGGCGTGGTTCAAGCTGACGCACCGCGACATGGGTCCGGTCGTGCGCTACCTCGGCCCGCTCGTTCCGAAGGAGACGCTGGCGTGGCAGGACCCGATCCCCGCCGTGGATCATCCGCTGATCGGGGAAAAGGACATCGCCGCGCTGAAGGCGAAAATCCTCGCCTCCGGCCTGTCGGTTTCCGAGCTTGCGTCGACGGCCTGGGCGTCGGCGTCGACGTTCCGCGGCGGCGACAAGCGCGGCGGAGCGAACGGCGCGCGCATCCGCCTTAGCCCCCAGAAGGACTGGGACGTCAATGAGCCGACCCGGCTGGCGAAGGTTCTGCAGGGGCTGGAAGCAATCCAGAAGGCGTTCAACGCCACGCAGTCTGGCGGGAAAAAGGTCTCGCTGGCCGACCTGATCGTCCTCGCCGGCGGCGCGGCGGTCGAGAAAGCCGCCAAGGACGCCGGACTGGAGGTGAAGGTCCCGTTCACGCCGGGGCGCATGGACGCGTCGCAGGATCAAACCGACGTCGAGTCGTTCGAGCCGCTCGAACCGACGGCTGACGGCTTCCGCAACTATCTCAGCGGCAAGCAGCGCCTGTCGCCCGAGGAGCATCTGATCGATCGGGCGCAACTCTTGACGCTGACGGCGCCTGAGTTGACGGTTCTGGTCGGCGGCCTGCGCGTGCTCGGCGCAAACGCCGGGGGGTCCAAGCACGGCGTCCTCACCAAGACGCCCGGCGCGCTGACCAACGACTTCTTCGTCAACCTGCTCGACATGGGCACGCAGTGGCGGCCGGCCGCCGGCGCCGAGGGCGTGTACGAGGGGGGCGACCGGAAAACGAACGAAGTCAAATGGACCGGAACCCGCGTCGATCTGATCTTCGGTTCGGATTCGCAACTGCGGGCGATCGCGGAAGTCTATGCGTGCGCGGACGCGAAGGAGAAGTTCGCCAAGGACTTCGCGAGGGCCTGGGCCAAAGTGATGGAACTCGACCGCTTCGACCTCGCCTCTCGCGGTGAGCCCCTCGCAATGGCGGCGGAGTAACGCCGCCAGTCCGCGCGCCGACAGGGCGCGCGGCTTCTTTCGCGTGAGCGCCGGCCCCGTTTTCAGCCGCGTTTCGTGCAATTCCAGAGACTTGCGGCGCCATTTTCAGCCGACCGCAACGCCCAAGCGCCCCTCCGCTCATCAGGGAAAGCAGTAAGGCGCCCGGCGCGCGCCGCGAGGGATAGCTCTGCAAATCAGGTGGAAGCCAGGGAAAGCAAAAGCGGAAGCAAAGAAAAACAAAAGGGAAGACAGGGAGAGTAAAAGGGAAGGAAGAGAAAGTTCTTTGTCTCGGTGAATCAAGGCGTTTCAAGGGCTTACGCGCGACTCCAAATAAAAAATATTCTCGCGCCGCTTAGCGCCCCTTGACGTCCCTCCCTCTTTCTTTCGTTCTCCCGAGGCTCCTCAAACTGTTCTTTTAAGTTCTGAGAGGGGCTGGCGCCGTTTTCAGCCGCGGATTGCGTCTTTTCAATCGCTTGCGGCGCCATTCGGCGCCAATTCGTCGGCCGCTTGCCCTTAAGCGAGACCCGTGATCTGCGCTTCGCCCCCGGATCGATCATCCCTAAAGACGGGATTAAGGACCGGGAGCCGGACTGGGCTTTGCTTAAGACGTTTCAGCATGGGCGTCCGCTCGGAACCGATTCCGGTTTCGAATCCGAGCAAACGAGGCGCCAGCCCCAAAACCATGCCGAGAGCTTAAGACTTCGCGTCCCTTGCCGTTGTTCAGCGTGTCAACCCGCCCGCGTGAGGCCTTAAAGCGGCCGCTGCCCTCGGCGCGCCAGGCGCGCCTCGATCCAGCGACGAGGAAGACCATAACACGACTTCTGATTTTCTCAAAGAGATTGTCGCAGAAAATTGATTTACCAAAATCGGCGCCTCCCGCCTCCTGCCCCGCCATCCCGGAGCCCGGCAAGCCGCCCACGGACCCCGTCACTCAATTGATGCGTCTCACCCGAGAGGCGCAGTCCAAAGCAACGAAAGTGGGGAAAACTGCAAGCCGTAATACAACTCTACCCATAATGCCCAAACCCTCGCCGCAAACCCAGCCAACCTCATCCACGCCCTCTCCGGCTAACCGACGGGTCGGGAGTTCCGGTCGCCTTGAAACTCGTGCCGCTTGCCGACGCCGGACTGCCAAGCCCTCCCCAGCGCGCGGCCCAGGTCGCCGCAGTCTTTCGCGGGCCATTTCACGCTTCCCCGCGCCTGCGAAGCCGGGCGCGTACAAGTTCACCATCTCGTCGGAGGGCTGGCTCGACGTCCCCGACGGCGGCAAATATCTGCGCGCCGCCGGGTTCTCCGGCGCGACGTCGTGCGAGGGCGCACGCAAGAGCGTCATGTTCGACTTGCCGCCCCGATCGGTCGCGATTCAGGTCACCGGCCTGAAGGATGACGAAATCTCGGCCATCGTCTCGCCAGGGGAATAAGTCGATTTCATCGACCTCTTTCGTTTGTCGATGACCGGTTCCCCGCCTCGACGTTCGGCCTCAATGCCGGAAGTGCCGCATTCCGGTGAAGACCATGGCGATTCCGGCCTCGTCGGCGGCCGCGACGACGCTGGCGTCGCGCAATGAGCCGCCAGGCTGAATGACGGCGGTGGCGCCGGCTTCGATCGCCGAGACGAGGCCGTCCGCGAACGGGAAAAAAGCGTCGGAGGCGACGGCGGAGCCCTTCGTTCGCGGCTCCGCCCAGCCGGCGGCCGCCGCGGCCTCGACCGCCTTGCGGGCCGCGACGCGCGCGGAATCGACCCGCGACATCTGCCCCGCGCCAATTCCCGCCGTCGCGCCATCCTTGACATAGACGATCGCGTTCGACTTCACGTGTTTGGCGACGCGCCAGGCCATCAGCATGTCGGCCATTTCGCGGGGGCTCGGCGCGCGCTTGGTCACTACCTTCAAAGCGTCCTCGTCGAGTTCGCCGTTGTCGCGGTCCTGCACCAGGAGCGCGCCGGCGACCGAGCGCATGGTCAGCGAGGGCGCCCGTGGGTCGGGGAGCGCGCCGGCGACAAGCAGGCGCAAGTTCAACTTCGACGCGACGATCGCACGGGCCTCGTCGTCGGCCTCCGGGGCGATGATCACTTCGGTGAAGATTTCGACGATTCTGCGCGCCGCCTCGGCGTCGAGGCGCCGGTTCAGCGCGACGACCCCGCCGTAGGCCGAAACCGGATCGCAGGCCAAAGCCTTTTCGTAGGCCTCCTCGAGAGTCGCGCCTACGGCGACGCCACAGGGGTTGGCATGCTTGATGATCGCCACCGCCGCGTTCTTTTCCGGATCGAATTCGGCGACCAGCTCGAAGGCGGCCTCGGCGTCGTTGATGTTGTTGTAGGACAGTTCCTTGCCCTGGATCTGCCGCGCGGAAGCGACCCCGGGGCGCGCTTCGGCGGTCAGATACAGCGCCGCGGCCTGATGCGGATTTTCGCCGTAGCGCAGCGCGCCGAATCCGCGGTGCAGAACCCCCCCGATGGCGCGCCACTTCGGCGCCGTCTCGCGAATTTCGCCGGCGAGCCAGTTGGAGATCGCCGCGTCGTAGACCGCCGTGCGGGCGAAGGCCTTTTGCGCCATTTTGCGGCGAAAGGCGAGGCTCGTCGCCCCGCCGTTGCGCTCCATTTCCTCCATCAGCGCGCCGTAGTCGCCGACATCGACGATGACGACCACGTCATCGTGGTTCTTGGCCGCGCCGCGGATCATCGCCGGGCCGCCGATGTCGATGTTTTCGATTCGGTCCTCGAACGACGCCTCGCCGCTGAGCGTCTCCTCGAACGGATAGAGGTTGACGACCAGAAGATCGATCGGCGTTATGTCGTTGGCGATCATCGCCGCCTGATGGGCGGGATCGGAACGGATCGCCAGCAGCCCGCCGTGCACGCGCGGGTGGAGGGTCTTGACCCGCCCGTCCATCATCTCGGTGAAGCCGGTGACCTGCGCGACATCGACCACGGCGAGTCCGGCGGCGTTCAGCGCCGCGCCGGTGCCGCCGGTCGAGAGGAACTCGACGCCGCGCGCCTCGAGCGCGCGGGCGAGATCGACGAGACCGGACTTGTCGGAAACGGAGATGAGCGCCCGACCGATCTTCACCATATCCGTGGCCATTGGCTCACCGCTCCTCACGCCGCAGCGAAACGATTTGCTGCGGCGCATTAGCATGGTTCAAGCCGACCTGAAACGGCGAAAGGAGGAAGGCGGGAACGCATGGCCGAGCGCGAACGGCGGCCGTCACCGCCGGCATGGACGCGGCAAGTTTCCGACTCGAATTCAGCGCCAGTGGTGGCGCGGATTAATAGCGGCGCCATCCTGGAGTATGGAGGCTTTCTGGCAATGTGTTAGTATTTGCTGACGACGCGAAGGCGGGAAGATTTGGGACGCACGCTGATTTCGGGCGGGATTGAACGCCGCCAGCCATGGCGACGGCCTAGATCGCTCCAATTCGCGATCCAAAGTTTGTCAACAGGCCGTTTGTACAATGGAAACCAGCTCCGTAGAGCGGCGCCTCGCGGCAATTGTCGCGGCGGACGTCGTTGGCTACAGCCGCCTCATGGAAGTCGATGAGGAGGGAACGCTCGCTCGACTGAAGACGGTGCGGGTTGAGGTGATCGACCCGGCGATCGCAAACTGCAAGGGTCGTATCATCAAGACGACCGGCGACGGCATATTGGCGGAATTTCAGAGCGTCACCGAGGCGCTAAGGTGCGCGGTCGACTTTCAAGAGCGGATGGCGCGACGAAATCGGGATATGCCCTCCTCGCGCGCCCTGCTTTACCGCATCGGCATCAATTTGGGCGACGTCATTGTTGAGGAAAGCGATATCTTCGGCGACGGCGTCAATGTCGCGGCGCGCCTCGAATCGATCGCCGAGCCGGGCGGAATCTGCATCTCGGGGGCAGTGCGCGATCAGGTTGGCGACCGGCTGGACGTCGAATACGCCGATCTCGGCGAGCAGCAGGTCAAGAACATCAACCGGCCGATTCACGTTTTCAAGGTCCTGCCGCCATCCGCGGACAAGGGACAGGCCGGCCACGACGATGCGGCGCCGCCCAAGGCCAGCGCCAAGAAGCCGTCGATCGCGGTCCTGCCGTTTGTCAACATGAGCGGCGATCCCGAGCAGGAGTTTTTCGCCGACGGGCTGACCGAGGACATCATCACCGAACTGTCGCGCTTCCGGCAGCTGCTCGTGATCTCGCGCAACGCCGTTTTCGTCCACAAGGGTAAGCCGATCAAGGCGCAGCAGGTCGCGCGAGAATTCGGGGTCGACTACATCGCTGAAGGAAGCGTGCGCAAGGCCGCCGATCGGGTCAGAGTCACGGTTCAATTGATCGACGGCGAAACCGAGACCCATGTCTGGGCCGAGCGCTACGACCGAAAGCTCGAGGATATCTTCGCGATCCAGGACGAGGTCACCTCGTCCATCGCCGCGACTCTATTCGGGCGGGTGGAGGCGGCGAGGCACGGCCGGGTCCAACGAAAAACCACCGCGAACATGGCGGCGTACGAGTGCGTGCTGACCGGCAAGGTCCTGCATCATCAGTCGAAGCGCGAGGCCAACGCCGACGCGGTTCGCGCTCTGGACCGGGCGATCGAGCTCGACCCCAACTATGCCCACGCCCACGCCTGGAAGGCGTGCGCGATGGGCCAGGCCTGGCTGCACGATTGGTGCGACGACAGGCAGGCGAGCGAGCAGGTGATTTTGGAAGAATTGCGGACCGCGCTTGCGCTCGACGACAACGATGCGGACGTGCACCGCATACTCGCGGCCATCAACCTCAACTTCAACGAGCACGACAAGGCGGTCTATCATCAGGAACGCGCCCTCTCTCTCAATCCGAACAGCGATCTGATCGTCGTGCAGCAGGGAGAGGTGCTGACCTGGCTCGGCCGTCCCGAAGAGGGGATCGAGTGGGTTCGCCGGGCGATGCGGCTCAATCCCTATCATCCCGAGCGCTTTTGGAGTCATCTCGGTCGCGCGCAATACTCGGCCCGAGCCTACGCCGATGCGATCGCGTCGTTCAGCAAGCTGACGGCGCCGGACTACGGCCATCACGCCTTTCTGGCGGCGTCGGCCGCGCAACTCGGCAACCGCGTCGCCGCCGCCGCCCACGCGCGCGAGGCGCTCGAGCGGGCCCCGGCGTTCACGGCGCAGACCTTCCTGGAGACGCTCCACTATCGCCAGCCGGCGGACGCCGAACACCTGCGCGAGGGCCTCGTGAAGGCCGGGTTGCCCGGCTAGCGGCCTGTCGGACGCATCAGCGGTTACCGACGCCAGGCGGCCAACGACAAGAACCAGGTCGAACCGATGCTGGAGAAGATCGGCGCGTCGCCCGAAGGCTTGGGCAAGGTCGAACATCTGCTGGCCGACACCGGCTATTTCAGCGCGGGCGACGTGGCCGCCTGCGAGAAGGCCGGGGTCGAGCCCGTCATCGCGATGGGCCGACAGCCGCATCACCCACCGCTGACCGAGCGCTTCGCGGCGGCGCCCGAGGCGCCGAAAGGCCCGACGCCGGTCGAGGCGATGGCGCATCGGCTGAAGACGCCGCGGGGCCGAGCGCTCTACGCCTTGCGCAAACAGACCTCGGTGTCGGTGTTCGGCATCATCAAATCCGCGCTCGGATTCCGTCAATTTTCACTGCGCGGGCTCGAAAACGTGCGCGGCGCGTGGAGCCTCGTGACCATGGCATGGAATTTGAATCGGATGTTCACCCTCGCTCCGACCTATCGAATGGCTTGAGCCGCCTCGCGCCAAAAATGGACATCCGCAGCCGCTCCAAGCGCATCAATTCGAACCCACAAAGACTCAGGTCGCGATCAATCCAAGCCGCGAACTCGAAAACCTCGACATCGCAACTCAATCGCAGATAACTCAGCCCGACAGGCGACTAATCGCGGCGCGCCGTCGCCCCTTCGCGCCGACGGGAGAGAGCGCCGCGGCGCCCGAGCCTGCGGGAATGGTCTTGCGCGCTTGATAATTCGCCCTGCTCACCATCATCATCCCGTATATGATGAAAATCAGCGTGAAGTTCTCATGTTGCGACAGAAAGAAGCGGTACGCCAAAAATCCGGAGATAACGCCCGCGAAGGCGCCGTGCAGCGCCCCGTTCCTTGATGAGTCGTCGAGGTTTCGCTCGACTGCATACCATATCGCCGAAAGGCCCAACAGGAAAAACAGAATGAGTGAAGGAATGCCCGTCTCGACCATCAACGAAAGAGCGTAACTATCGATGGTGAAGCCTTGGGCTTGCGTGCCATTGCCGATGATTATCCCGCCGAGGTCGAATCCATGTCCTGTGATAGGATTGGACAGGATATGGGGTATGGAAAGGTCCCATTGCTCGTAGCGGGCCTCCGTGCTGTAGGACGCCATACCGCCGCCCAGAACCATATTGTGCGCTCTGCGCCAAAAGAGAATCAGTCCGATAACGCCGGCGAACCCGATACTGGCGACAACTCCGATCAACGCGGATATCAAAGAGTGAGGATCGAATTTCCGCAATCGCAGGTACCAGAGGCCAGTGAACACCGCAGACCCCGTCAAGAACGTGAGGTATCCGCCCCTTGAGCCGCTGCAGAACACGGCCCCCGCGCAGGTGACCAGGACCAGGAACCCGAGCGCGCGGTCACGCAAGTTCGTCGAATAAACTATGTAATAAATTCCGACGGACGCAAGCATTCCGGCGAATTCGCCAAACGATAGCGCTGTATCGTAGATTGACATCGCCCGATAGCTTCCGTCCCGGAACGGCGAGCCATTCACCATGCGCGCCACGCTCGCGTTCGCCGCCATAAGTCGCTCCAGAAGTGCGGGCGGCATCAGCTCAATCATCAGGTGACGCTGGGTGACGAATTCGGCAATTCCAATAGTGCAAATCAAAATTGAGCAATAAGAGACGACTTTCACAATTTTCTGGATTTCGTCATCGTTTTTTATCACAAAGAGCGCCACAAAAAATGGAATGAACCATGTAGTTATAGCATCGACCGCTGCAGATAAGCTTGCCGTCGGCGTCATTGAGGTGAAGAGCGACATTGCTATGGTAGTCAAAAACCCAATTACGCCAATCGACATGATTTTATTCGAACGCAAAACATTTGATGTTCTGGCGCGGTCGGCCGGCGAGACCGAAATCGAAAACGCGTAAAGTACGATGAGTGGAAACAGGACGGCTCTTCGAGCGGATATCCAGGGAAGGGAGGAGACCTGAACAGTATAATAATTGGGAACGCACAACGTAACAATTAGCGCTGCGAAAAAGAGAAACCGTATGCTCCTAGTCGCTGCCGCGCGAGGCAGATCAGGCGCGACCCAAAGCAACACGAGGGCGGCGACCGCGACGATGCCGAATGCGCCGGTTGGGGGGAGGACGACAGCGGCAAAACCGACTATGAGGCCTAAGAAGATCGACGCCGTCGCCCAGCCGAGGACCGGCAGAAACGCCCAGATCAGGCCGGGCGCCGCCCGCAAACCTGCTATCGCCGCGATCTCGAACTCGATCATCAGCCGCTCGACGCCGCGTCGTACGGAAATGTTTCTCATAAAGTCCGATTTTCCTTCAAAGCCCCTAATTGACCGCTAGCTCGACGTTCGTCGCCGCTATTGCCTTGCGCGAACGTTGCCTTGGCGACGCGCGGACGGATTCGGCGCCTTCGCGCCCAAATCCACGCCTTATCAATCGAACAAGACAACGTCGAGGCGGACTTTGAACCACGGTCGCAGGATAACGTGAACTCAGGCGGGCCCGGAGGTAGTCATCAACAAAAGATTCGCCAATACTGCCTTTGACCGCCGAGATCGAGAATTTGCACAGAGCCACGGCTCGAATAAGCCTCTTCAATCAGCGCTTCAATTTGGCCGCGTCGCCGCCTGCGCAATCGCGAACCGAGCGATTTGGGATCGCTGTAATCGACCGCCTTCATAACCGAGATCAGGTCAAAGTCCGCGAAGAGAGAAGGAAACGTGAGTCCTGAAGACCGTTTTCGCCGAATAGGGTATAAGCTACTCGGGCGGAGGCAAGCAGCTGCGCGCGGCAGCTCGTGGCAAGTCCCAACCCAGTCATTATTCGAGCCCCGCCGCCGAGGCGCAGGGCAAGAGACGGCACGTTGTTGTGAGGCCCAGACAGGTCGCCTCCCGCCTCGAGTGGGCAAGCTGAAATTGCTGAGGCTTCGACGATTTTCGGCGGACCGATCGAACATTCACAAAGATGCCGAACCGATGCCCTTTGGTCGATTTCGCTTCGCGGCGGTGAATGCCCCGGTTCGCGCGCTGTGAGGGGCAGCGGGTCTGGGCGACCGTAGGTTGCGGTCCTGGTCCGCTTTTCGACCCGCGGTCACTGTCCTCCCCGCGTTGACGATGGTTGAATCATCCATGGAACGGGGGACCGCTGCGAAAACGGGTCAAATGGTCATCGCCCTTTTCCTCAGGCGAAATGGAACTGAGAGGCGTTGGCGGTGATCGACGAGGCAGTCAGGCCGGAAAGGGTCAGTCTGTCGCCGGTCGTATCCGAAATCGCAATACCGGAGGCGCTGCTGGAGGCATGCGAAAGCACCGCCGCAAGGTCCTGGGCCTGGGACATGCCGGCGTTGAGATAGGAAAACGCTGAGGTCGCGAACTGGACCGCGTCGGCGTTCGCGCCCGAGGCGGTGAACCCGGCGATGGTCTCATTGCCATAGCTCGACCCAAAGACGAAGGTTTCCGCGCCGGCCGCGCCGGCAGAGATCGTTTCGGTTGGATGGTAGCCGAGCGCAAATGTGCTGGTCCCGACCTTGATGCTTTCGGCCGAGGAGCCGCGCGAGATCGTCAGGTTGTTGGTGTACAGATCCAGTTCGCTGGCGCTGGAGCTGAGATTGAGATTGTCCGCGACGCGAGTTCGAACTGTTCGCGTAGATCGCCTCATACGAAGAATAGCTCTGGCCCTTGACGTTCGTGTACGCATACTCGACCGCTGATCCTGCGCTGGGACGGATCAGGGAAACGCCGAGCGTTGCGCCGTTGCCCAGGTCAGCCGCGGATTGAGAGGACGTTAACGCGAAGTTCGCGGCGGTCAGCGTCTGCAGGCCATAGAACGTGACATAGAGGTCGGGCGAAGCGTTCCCGGCGTCGCCGGCAAGATCGGCCTCGACATAGGTGACATTTTTTGTCGGGTCCTGCTGGTACCGGACCTGCGCCCCCGCGCCGCTAAACGCAGCCGTTCCGATGAAGGTGAAATTCTGCACGCCGGCGGTCGTCAGATTGGCGTCGATGTGGCTGAGGTCGATGACATCCTTGGCGGTGTCGAGGTTGCCGATCGCGTCGGGGGAATTGACAGTTGAATCCGAAATGGCGAGGTAGGTGAAGATGTTCGCGCCCGCGCCGCCGATTATGTATTGCCTGCCGAACCCGCCGATGAAATTGGTTTCGCCGCTACGGCCTCCCATGTGGACAGCCGCGCCGTCGCCGTAGAGCGTTGTCGAGCCGGATGGCGCGCTGGCGATATCGCCGCCGTTCGTCGAGATCACGAGATTGGCGGTGGGGATTCCCGCGGCCTGATAGGCTGCCCACGCCTGGGCGGAGGCCGTCGGACCGGTGTTGATGGTTCCGCTACTCCCGCTCGTGGCCCCAGGATCATGGTCGATCACGCTGGTCGAGCTGTCGACGGCGGGCGTGGCGTAGGCGCTGCTCTGATCGCTCAGCGTGAACGTCGTCGTCGAGGTCGTGTTGGGCGCACCCGCCGTCGGCGTGAACGACAGAGCGTCGAGTTCGCTCGTGATTGTCGCCGCCGTCCCCGACAGCGTGTACACTCCGGCCGCTCCGCCGCTCAGCCCGGCTCCTGTCAGCCCGCCGCCTGCGCCGCCGAGCCTGATCGTCAGCGTGTCCTTCGCATTGGCGTTGGCGTCGCCGATCGTGACTTTTGCGAAAGGGAGGACCGGCGCCTCCGACGTCGTCGTCTGACCCGAGGCCGTCCCTATAATCGTCGGCGCAACAGCAGGAGGCGCCACAGCAGGATTCGCTCCAGTCAGAACGAAATTGGCGGCGGTGAGCGTTTGCAGGCCATAGAGTTTGATATTCAGGTCGGGCGAAGCATTCCCGGCGTCCCCTGCGAGATCCGCCTCGACATAGGTGACGTTATTCGTCGGATCCTGCTGGTAGCGGACCTGGGCGCCGGCGCCGCTGAACGCCGCCGTGCCGATGAAGGTGAAATTCTGTACGCCGGCGGTCGTCAGATTGGCGTCGATATGGCTGAGGTTGAAGACATCCCTTGCCGGGTTGAAGTTTGCGATTACATCGTCATTATTACTAGAGGTAGAATCGCTGATGGCGAGGTAGGTGAAGATATTCGCGCCCGTACCGGCGTCCAAATATTGCCTGCCGAAGCCGCCGACGAAATTGGTTTCGCTGCTTCCGCCTATCAAGTACTCTGTTGTGCCGTTGCCGTAGAGCGTCGTGGAACTGGAAGATGAGTTGACGATGGTATTGCCGTTTGCCGAAATCAAGAGATTGGCGGTCGGGATTCCCGCCGCCTTATAGGCAACCCATGCCTGGGTTGAGTAAATTGGGTTGGTGTAGTCGAAGACGACATTTCCGCTCTTGGCGACCCCCTGCTGCGGGCCGGGATAAAACGCGCCGTAGAGGCCGAACCCCACGTAGTTGTTGTTGATTTTTATGTTATTGAACGTCCCTTGGGAGCCTTCGTTTCCTGCGTCAATTGTATAGATGCCGCCGATCAGGACATTGTTGCTCACCGTGACATTGTTCACGCTGCCGAATTCGGTTGTAATCCGCACCGTGTTGTTTGCGTAGCCATTGCCATGCGACGTGAAATCGATAAAGTTGTTGGTTATCGAGACAGGTCCGCTGGAATTGGTAACCCAGACGGCGTCACTGTGGATGCCGGTGGTCGAAAAACCGCCGCCGCCGATATAATTGTTGCTGACCGTTCCAGCGCCCAGGTCGATGGCGTCGCCAGGAGCGTCGATGAAGGAGTTGCCCGTTACGGTGATTGTCCCGGACCCTCCGATTATGAACCCGGCGTTCGAGCCGGCGCCGTTGAACGTGTCGTTGGAAACGACAGCGCCGCTGTAGCCCGAGACTTGCTGAAGGGAATAATATCCGGTCGTGCCGCTGAACGTCGAATTTTCCACTGTGACGTTGTTGGCCTGGATCGAAACCGTGGCGGTGCCGAAATTATAGCCATTGAGGACGGCGCCGGCCTGGGTGACTGTAACACTATTATATTTTGGGTTATAATAGAACGGTACGCCTATATTGTTTGTGGTAATCGATGTCACCGATTTGAGCGATGATGCCGCCAGTTGATTTCCTTCCGGCGTGTCGATTCCTGGCAGGACGGCGCCAGGGTCGGCGTTGCGAAGCAACTGAAGTTCGGCGCTCGTGATCATTGAATACTCCGAATGCGGATCGACGACATTGATACTAATAACGCGCTATTATCGTTAAACAATTCGCATCATCAATGTTCTCTGCAGCGAAAGGCCGCATACGTCAATCAGCAAATAAAGAAGTCTCTCGGCAATGGGTCAGGTTGCCGCATATCTCGGTGTCGCGCTGCGCTTAAGCGGCTCCTCCTCAGTCTGCGTGCCGCTCGGTTGGGCGGATGGGCAGTACGCGTGCGCGCAGCAATTCGATACCGGCGCTGCCGTTCATGGCCCGCTTGAGTGTCTTCAGGTCGTCTCGTCAGAATGCCAAACCCAGGGTACACGCAGATTGAGGAGCAGCCCATGAAGTGCAAATCGACAATAGCGGCCTTGCTGGTCTCGGCGGGCGGCGCTTCAAGGTTCGGCGGCGCGGTAGCCGACCCCAGGTTCCGTCTTGACGATTTTCGGCGCCGTCGGGTCGGGCTCAATCTTGGCGCGCAACTGGCCGATGAACACGCGCAGATACTGCGTGTCCTCGCGATGCGCGGGACCCCAGACCGCAGACAGAATCTGGCGATGCGTCACGACGCGGCCAGCGTTGCGGAACAGGATCGCCAGCAGATCGTACTCTTTCGGAGTGAGCCTGACGGCGACGCCGTCGCGGGTGACGAGGCGCCGGTCGAAATCCATCGCCACGCCGTCGATCTCGATGCGCTGGGCGGGGTGCGCCTCGTCCGCGGCGTGGCGCAGCGCCGCCCTTAGCCTCGCCGTCAGTTCGCCGATGCCGAACGGTTTCTCGACATAATCGTCGGCTCCGAGATCTAGCGCCTCGATCTTCTCGGCCTCGCGGTCGCGCGCGGAAAGAATGACCACCGGCGTCTTCGAAAATTGTCGAATCTCGCGCAATACGTCCTTTCCGTCGCGATCGGGCAGGCCAAGATCGAGCACGATGAGATCGGGAGCGCCGGTCGCGGCCAGCCTTACGGCCTCGGCGCCCGTTTCCGCTGTCAGCGACTCATAGCCCGCGGCGGTCAGCGCGACCGTCAGAAGCCGCTGAATCTGCGGCTCATCGTCGACGATGAGAACGCGCGGGCGGTTCATGACGCCGGCCTCAACGCGACCTGGATTCGATCAGCGCCCGGCAGCCGGATGAGGATGCGCATGCCGCGGCGACGCACCGCAGGGCTCTGAGCAGCGATCGTGCCACCCATCGCTTCGATTAGTCCACGGCAGATCGAGAGGCCGAGGCCCGTGCCGGGCCTGCGTCCGTCGGGGCGGCCGCCGCGGAAAAACTTTTCGAAAACGCGGTCGAGATCGGCTGGCTTGACCCCTGGGCCCTCGTCGGTGACGCTAAGCACGACGTCGGCGCCTTCTTGGCGCGCGTGAACGGACGCGCCGCTGTCGTTCGCGTATTTGTGGGCATTATCGAGCAGATTGAACAACACTTGTTCGAGCAGCTTGTCGTCGCCGCGCACGAAGGGCAGGCCCGGCGCAAGGCTTACGCGCACCGGCTGGTTGGGAAAAGCCTTGCGGCTGCGCTCAACCGCGCCCTGCACGACGTCGGCGACATCGACCAGATCGCGATTGACCTTGAGACCGCCTGCCTCGATGCGCGACATATCGAGCAGATTGGCGACGAACCGCGACAGCCGGGCAGTCTCCTCCTCGATCGAGGACAGCAGTTGGAGCCGTTCCGCAGCGGTCATTTTGTCGCCTAACGCGCGCAACGACGTCGCGGCGCCCGCGATCGACGACAATGGCGTGCGCAGGTCATGGGAAAGCGAGTCGAGAAGCGCGTCCCGCACTTTCTCATTCTCCTGCATCGACGCCGCCTTCACCGCCTCGCTCGCGAGCAGCGATCGGTCGAGCGCAATCGCGGTCTGATCGAGAATCGCCGTCAGCGTACGCTCGTCCTCCGCCGTAATCGGCCGATCGGGGGAATGCGGCTCGAAACCACAAACCGCGATTGACCCGCGCGCAACGACGAGCGGACGGAACTGATAGCCGACGCTGGGCAGCGTTCCGGTTCCCCATCCCGCGGGCTCCTTTTTCTGCTGCGCCCAGCGGGCCGCGCTGAGCGCGCCCGCGTCGAGCTGCGCGTCGGGCGGCCAAGCGGCGCGAAGCTTCAGGTCGTCGGCCTCCGCAACCAACAGGACGATGCGGCCGCCGAAAGTCGCGTGAAGATGCGCGGCCGCCGCCCAGAGCACGTCGTCGGCGCTCGAGGCGCCCGAAAGTTTGCGCGAATAATCGTAGAGCGACTGGGTGACCTCGGCGTTCTTGAGCACGGATTCCCGCTGATCGCGAACACGCCCAGCGAGCGAACCGGTGAGCACCGCAACGGCAAGGAAAATGAGCAGCGCGAACAATTCCTGCGGTTGGGCGATGGTGAAGTTGTAGATTGGCTGGATGAAAAAGAAATTGTAGGCGACGAACGAGGCAAGCGAGGCGATCACTGCCGCGCGCGTGCCGAACCGCACGCTGCAGAACAAGACGGCGGCAAGAAAAATCATCGACAGGTTGGGAAGCCGCAGAACCGCCGTCAGCGCCTCGCCGACGGCGACGGCGCAGGCGACCGAAGCCACCGCCGCGGCAATCTCTGCCCCAAGCCCCTCCGAAGTGAGATTGACCTTGAGCCTCGGCCAGCTCGGTCGGAAGGCGTCTTCGTTCGAAATGACGTGAATTTCGATCGGGCCGGCGCGGCGCATCAAGGCCTCTGGCAACGACCGGCGGAATAGGCGCCGCAATAGCCCGGCGCGCGACTGGCCAAGCACGATCTGGGTCACGTTCTCTCGCTGCGCGAGCCGCACGATTTCACTCGGAAAGTCGCTGGCTTGCAGCCGCATCGTCTCTCCGCCCAGACGCTCGGCCAAACTGAAGATTTTGGCGATCCGGGTTTCGCGCTCAGGGTCGCCCGCCCGGCCTGCCTTCTCGATATGCAGGGCTGTCCAAACCGCGTTGAGACTCGTCGCGAGCTGACTGGCGCGCCTGACCACGCGTTCGGAGACTTCGTCGGGTCCCACGCAGGCGAGCAGGCGCTCCGAAGAGCCCCAGGGTCCCTCGATCGCCTTCTGCCGGAGGTAATCGACCATCTGGTCGTCGACCCGGTCCGCCGTGCGGCGAAGGGCCAGCTCGCGCAGCGCGGTCAGATTGCCGGGCGTGAAGAAATTCTGGGTCGCACGCCTGGCGGTCTCCGGCACATAGACCCTGCCTTCGCGCAAGCGTTGAATCAGTTCGTCCGGCGTGATGTCGACGAGGACGACGTCGGTCGCCTCCTGCAGAACACGATCGGGAACCGTCTCGCGCACGATGACGCCGGAGATGCGCGAGACGACATCGGCGAGACTCTCGAGATGCTGAATGTTGAGCGCCGTCCAGACGTCGATGCCGGCCCCGAGAAGCTCCTGTACATCCTGCCAACGTTTGGGATGGCGGCTGTCTGGGGCGTTGGTGTGGGCGAGTTCGTCGACGACGATCAGTTTGGGCTTCCGCGCAAGCGCTGCGTCGAGATCGAATTCGGCGATCGTGCGGCCGCGATATTCGACCATGCGCCGCGGCAGCACCTCGAGCCCTTCGACCAGCGCGCTCGTCTCGGCGCGTCCGTGGGTCTCCACCAGACCAATGACGACGTCGACACCTTCGTCCTTCAGGCGGCGCGCATTCTGCAGCATCGCGTAGGTCTTGCCGACGCCGGGCGCGGCGCCGAGGAATACCTTCATCCGGCCCACGGTCTCTCGGTGGAGCGCCGCGAGAAGCGCGTCCGGATCAGGGCGTCCGTTGTCGGGTCGGCTCGATTGGGCCATCTGCGCTCGTCGGCTGTTATGACGACTTTAGCCGATCCAGCGCCAAATTCAGCCGTAAAACGTTCACCCGAGGCTCCCCGATCAGCCCGAGAAAAGGCTTCTCGACCGAAGCCTCGACGAGTTTGCGCACTTGATCCGCCGGCAGACCCCGCGCTTTGGCCACGGAAACGGCCTGGGCCAGGGCATTCTGCGGCGAGACGTCCGGGTCGAGCCCGGAGGCGGACGTGGTGACCGCGTCGGCTGGAACAGGGCCGGAGCCCGCCATCGCACGCCAGGCTTCCACGCCGGTCTTCACGCGCTCGACAAGCTTCTGCGACGTTGGGCCGAGGTTGGAGCCGGTGGAATTCGCCGCGTTGTACGGCGCGTCGATCGTCTTCGACGAATCGTTGGGGTCCGTGTCGGTCGTTGCGGAGGGACGCGGGTGAAAATAGCGGTCGCTCTTGAACCACTGCCCAATGAGCGCCGAGCCCACGACGGCGCCGTTCTTTTTGATCAGGCTCCCATTGGCCCGATAAGGCATCGCGACCTGCGCAATCCCGGTTACCGCCAACGGATAGACGAGACCCGTCAGCACGCTGAACAGAAAGAGGAGAACGATCGCCGGACGCAGATGCTGGAGCATGGTCGATCCTCGAGACTTAGGCCAGATGCAGGGCCGCGACGATGATATCGATCGCCTTGATGCCGATGAAGGGAAGGATGAGCCCGCCCACGCCATAGACGACGAGATTGCGCCGCAGCAGCGCCGCCGCGCCCACCGGCCGGTAGGCGACGCCCTTCAGCGCCAGCGGGATGAGAGCGATGATGATGAAGGCGTTGAAGATGACCGCCGACAGAATCGCCGACTGCGAGGAAGAAAGCCGCATCACGTTGAGCGCGCCCAGCGCCGGATAGGCGCCCAGAAACATGGCCGGGAGGATGGCGAAGTACTTGGCGACGTCGTTGGCGATGGAGAACGTCGTCAGCGAGCCTCGGGTCATCAGGAGCTGTTTGCCGATCTCGACGATCTCGATCAGCTTGGTCGGATTGGAGTCGAGATCAACCATATTGCCGGCTTCACGCGCGGCTTGCGTGCCCGTCTGCATCGCGACGCCGACATCGGCTTGAGCGAGCGCCGGCGCGTCGTTGGTGCCGTCGCCGCACATGGCGATGAGCCGGCCGCCGAACTGCTCCTTCCGGATGTAGGTGAGCTTGTCCTCCGGCGTCGCTTCGGCAAGAAAACCGTCGACGCCCGCTTCGGATGCAATCGCCGCGGCGGTGATGGGATTGTCGCCGGTGACCATTATCGTGCGAATGCCCATCGCGCGCATAGCCGCAAAGCGCTCCTTGATCCCCGGCTTGACCACGTCCTTCAGACGCACGACGCCAAGCAGCTTCCCATTGTCCGCGACGGCGAGCGGCGTGCCGCCCGACATCGCGACCCGCTCGACCGCCTGCCGGAATTCCGTCTGCGCCATGTCCAGCGTCATTTTGAGATATCGGAGAATCGAGTCGATCGCCCCTTTGCGGATCGACCGACCGCCGACGTCGACTCCGGAAATGCGCGTCTGGGCCGAGAAGGGAACAACGATCGTCTGCGCGCGATCGAACTTTGGTTCGGCGAGGCCATAGTCGCCCTTGGCGAGCGCGATAATCGAGCGGCCTTCGGGCGTATCGTCGGCAAGGCTCGAGGCCAGCGCCGCGGCGGCGAGGTCTTCCGTTCGCACGCCGTTCACCGGCAGGAACTCGGTCGCCATGCGATTGCCGAAGGTGATCGTGCCCGTCTTATCCAGCAGAAGCGTATCGACGTCGCCCGCCGCCTCGACCGCGCGGCCCGAGGTCGCAATGACATTGAAGCGGATGAGGCGATCCATCCCGGCGATGCCGATCGCCGACAAAAGGCCGCCGATCGTCGTCGGGATCAGGCAAACCAGAAGGGCGATCAGCACCGTCGCCGACAGGTCGGTCCCTGAGTATTTGGCGATCGGCCAAAGCGTGACGCAGACGATCAGAAAGATGATAGTCAACCCCGACAGCAAGATCGACAAAGCCATCTCGTTGGGCGTTTTCTGGCGCTCGGCGCCTTCGACCAATGCGATCATGCGGTCGACGAAGGTCGAGCCAGGCGCCGCCGTGATCCTGGCCTTGATGAAGTCGGAGAGGACGGTCGTGCCGCCGGTGACCGCCGAGCGATCGCCGCCCGCTTCGCGAATGACCGGCGCGGATTCGCCCGTAATCGCGGATTCGTTGACCGAGGCGACGCCTTCGACAATTTCTCCGTCGCCGGGGATGATCTCTCCGGCCTCGACCAGGACGACGTCGCCCACCCGAAGGTCAAGCGCGTTCACGCCCTCGACGAGTCCGGCAAGGTTTTCCGGATCGATATAGCGCTTGGCGTGGGTGTCGCTGCGCGTGCGGCGGAGGGCGTCGGCCTGCGCCTTGCCTCGACCCTCGGCGACGGCTTCAGCGAAATTGGCGAACAGCACCGTGAACCAGAGCCAGGCGGCGATCTGGCCGGAGAATGACGCGGCGCCGTTGTGACTGACGAAATCCCGGAGGAAGAACAGCGTCACCATCAGCGACACGACCTCGGTGACGAAGATGACCGGATTCTTCGCTAGAGCACGAGGATCGAGCTTGCGCACCGCATCGATCGACGCCGCGGCGATGATCTTGCCGTCGAACAGGCCCTGCGGGTTCGTTTTGGACGACATCGGTCGAGCCTCCGGTCAGAACGACTTTCCGCGGAGCATCAGAAAGTGCTCGACGACCGGCCCGAGCGACAGGGCCGGGAAATATTGCAGCAGATAGAGAATGACGATGACGCCGACCAGCAGCCCGACGAACAGCGGACCGTCGGTCGGGAAGGTGCCGGCCGAGGCCGGGACCTTTTTCTTCGCCGCCAAAGAGCCGGCCAGCGCCAGCACCGGCACGACATAGGCAAAGCGGCCGAGCAGCATTACGAGCCCCAGCGTCGTATTGAACCATAGCGTATTGCCGTTCAAGCCCGCGAACGCTGAACCATTGTTGGCATTGGCGGAAGCATAAGCGTAGATGATTTCGGAGAGGCCGTGCGGGCCGGCGTTGTTCAAACTGTCGAGCGCGGTCTGGAGCAGCACCGAGGCGCCCGAGAAGCCGAGCACCAAGAGCGGATAGATCAGCACCGCGAGCATTGCCAGCTTCATTTCGCGCACTTCAATCTTCTTGCCGAGATATTCAGGCGTGCGGCCGACCATCAGCCCCGCGACAAACACCGCGATGATCGCCAGAACCAGGAATCCATAAAGTCCGGCCCCGACGCCTCCCGGCCAGATGCAGCCGGCCAGAAGGTTGAACATCGGAACCATCCCGGCCAGCGGAGTCAGCGAATCGTGCATCGTGTTGACCGAACCCGTGCTGGTGCCGGAGGTGGCGGTCGCGTAGAGAACCGACATCGCCTGACCATTGCGGACTTCCTTGCCCTCGAGATTGCCCGCGGACGGGTCCACACCTTGGGCTGTCAAGAGGGGATTTCCCGCAGTCTCCGACCAGTAGGCGACGCCGACGCCGACGATGAAAAACACCGCCATCGCCGCCAGGATCGCGCGCCCCTGGCGCATGTCGCCAACCGCGCGGCCGAAGGCGAGGACGGAAGTCACGGGGATCAGCAGCAAGGCCCAGATCTCCAACATGTTGGTCCCGGCGTTGGGGTTCTCAAACGGATGCGCCGCATTGGCGTTGAAGAAGCCGCCGCCGTTGGTGCCGAGTTCCTTGATGGCCTCCTGGCTCGCCACCGGTCCGATCGAGATGACCTGTTTCGCGCCTTCGAGCGTGGTCGCGTCGACGGCCCCGGCGAGCGTCTGCGGCATGCCGAGAGCGACAAACACGAACGCGAGGACGAATGAAATCGGCAACAGAATATAGAGGGCGATCCGGGTCAGATCGACCCAGAAATTGCCGACGGTCGTCGCGGACGAGCGCGAAAAGCCGCGCACCAGAGCGAACGCCGTCGCCAGACCGGTCGCAGCCGACAAGAAGTTGTGCACGGTGAGGCCGAGCATCTGGGTCAGATGACTCATCGTCGTCTCACCGCCGTAGTTTTGCCAATTGGTGTTGGTGATGAAGCTGACCGAAGTGTTGAAAGCGACGTCAGGCGCCACCGCGTCGAAGCCGCGCGGGTTCAGCGGCAACACGTTTTGCAGCCGCTGCAAGGCGTAAAGCGACAGAAATCCGGCAACGGAAAACACGACCATCGCGATCGTATAGGCGCACCAGTGCTGTTCGCGCGCCGGGTCGACCCCGGCCAGGCGATAAAAGCCGCGTTCGACCGGACCAAGCACGGGACTGAGAAAGTTCCTTTCGCCCGCGAATACGCCAGCGATGAATTTGCTGAGAGGAATGGCGCAGGCCACAACCAGGGCGAGCGTCAGCGCGATCTGCGACCACCCGACAAGCGTCATCGCATTATCCTCGGATTAGAATTTTTCGGGACGAAGCAGCGTGTAGAGAAGGTAAAGGCCAAGGGCGACAGCCACGGCCAACCCGATCACCGGTTCACTCATGGCGCGCCCCGTCAAAGCTGTCGCAAGGCCATCGCGTAGAAACCCATCAGCGCGATGACAGCAAATCCGAGCGCCACAAAAGCGAAATCGAGCATGGCCTCCTCCTTACGCGCCGGCTTCCTAACGCCGAGCCGCGTTAGATTTCGATTTCGATTCGAGCCGGTCGGAATAAGGATCTCGTAAGGTCGTGCGGCGGCGTGGCGGGGCCTCACGCCCCTCAAGTTGCCCTTGGCGCCAAAGGGGTCTTCCTCACTTTGCGTGCTGGCCGAAGCCACGTTGAACCCATAACATTCGGAAAACACGTCAGGATTTGGCGAAGGACCTCGCAGGACGATATGTAACGAAAAAATCACGGGATCAGATCAAATTTACCGTGCGTCAATCGTCTTCGGAGAATTCGTTTCGCTCGCGGCTTCGTCGCGCGCATCCTCATAGGCGTCCCGCAAAGCCTGATCGAAACGCGAATTAAGCCCCAGATTCTCGCGCAATTGGCGGCCGATGCGACGCCGCTCTTCGCGGGCCGCGATCGTCCATGACCGGCTCCGCTCGAGCTGGTGACCCCATTTGATAAGGTGCAGCATGAGCACGCGCAGCGCGCTCTCGAGCCGGTAATATTCCTCCTCGCCCACGTCGTCGATCTCCTCCGCGATTGACGCGGGGTCGATTTCCGACAGTCAGCCGGCGCGCAACAGCTCCGCCTGGCGCACCGCCCAGGAATAGGGATCGGCCTCTTTCGTCACCGGCGTTCCGACCTTTTTGCGAGCCGCGTTCCGGCCCATTGCTTTGGTTCCTTGGCGCTCCTCAGGTCAGCGCGACATTGAGCGCGCTTTCCGGCAACTCCTGACCGAAGCATCGCTGATAGAACTCAGCCACCAGCGCGCGCTCGAGTTCGTCGCATTTGTTGAGGAAGGTCAGGCGGAACGCGAACCCGATATCCTTGAATATCTCGGCGTTCTCGGCCCACGTGATCACGGTGCGCGGGCTCATGACGGTCGACAGATCGCCGTTGACGAAGGCGTTGCGGGTGAGGTCCGCCACCCGCACCATCTTGCTAATGATGTCGCGTCCGTCTCTGCGCGCCCGGTGGGCGGGCGACTTGGCGAGCACGATGTCGACTTCCTTGTCGTGCGGCAGATAATTGAGAGTCGCGACGATCGACCAGCGGTCCATCTGCCCCTGGTTGATCTGCTGCGTGCCGTGATAGAGACCGGACGTGTCCCCGAGGCCGACGGTGTTGGCGGTCGCGAACAGGCGAAAGGCGGGATGCGGACGAATGACGCGCCGCTGATCGAGCAGGGTCAGGCGGCCCGACACTTCGAGCACGCGCTGGATGACGAACATCACGTCCGGGCGCCCCGCGTCATATTCGTCAAAGCACAGGGCGATGTTGTTCTGGAGCGCCCAGGGCAGCATGCCGTCGCGGAATTCGGTCACTTGCTTGCCGTCCCGAAGAACGATCGCGTCCTTGCCGACGAGGTCGATGCGCGAGATGTGGCTGTCGAGGTTGATGCGCACGCAGGGCCAGTTCAGCCGCGCGGCGACCTGTTCGACATGGGTCGACTTGCCGGTGCCATGGTAGCCGGTAATCATGACCCGGCGGTTGTAGGCGAAGCCGGCGAGGATCGCGAGCGTAGTGTCCCGGTCGAATAGGTAGTCCGGGTCGAGATCCGGCACGTGCTCGTCGGTTTGCGAATAAGCCGGCGCCTCCATGTCAGAATCGATGCCGAAGTTCTGGCGCACTGAAATGTGCGTGTCGGGCAGTCCGGGCGCAGGCTGGGATTCTACCGGCGTTTGTCTCGAATTCATTAGACCTCCGCGCTCTCTTGCGCGCGCGTCCGAGAGCGTCTCTCTCATACTCGAATTCCCGTCCGACGCAAAAGCCGGGCCTCTTCGGCCCACGCGAGTCGCGACCGCAGCGATCAGACCAGCTTGTTGGCGCGAAGAAAGTTATAGGCCTGAATGATCTCGCGCAATTTGTCTTCCGACGATCGATCGCCGCCGTTGGCGTCGGGATGGTGGCGCTTGACCAGGTCCTTGTAGCGGGCCTTGATCATCGTCCGAGTCGCGGCGCCGTCGAGCTCGAGCGTCATCAAGGCCTTGATCGCCAGGGCGTTATAGCGCGGGCCGGCCTCGGGCGACTCCGCTTTGCCGCGTACGCCGCGACGGCGCGCCGCCCGCGCTTCGGCGAACACGGTCTCGTCGACATGGCGCCCCGCCGCCGCGGCCCTCGCGCCGAGCTTCCAGGTTGGCCGATGGCCGATCGCGTCGGCTTGACGGAATCTCGCCATCGATGCGTCGTCCATGCCGCGGAAATAATCGTAGGAGGCGTTATATTGCCGGATGTGGTCTTTGCAAAAGCAAAAGTACTCCCCTTCGCGATCACGCCCCTTGGGGGCGCGGAACACGCCTTCGGCCTGGCAGCCCGGATGGCAACAAGGCGTCGTCGTCGTCAACTCCGGCGCGCGCTCCGCCGGCTTCACCCGGATTCGATCGAACAGGCGAGAATTCAGATCCATCCCATGACCTTTATGAGCCGCGCCGCCAGTCGGCAAGCCCCAAACGACTGCACGCGTCCCCCCAACCGCACCAGGGGCGGGCGGCATCTCGGACTCGGCTGAAAATTGCTCGGCCGTTCGTCGGATGTAGGGTATTTAGTGGCGCGGAACCCTTAACGGGAGTGCACAAAGTGATCATGCAGGAAAGAATTATCGTGCGTTTGACAGAAGCGCTCGATCCAATTCTCCTCGAGGTCGTTGACGAATCCGATCGCCATGCGGGACACGCCGGCGCGCGCGAGGGCGGAGGAACCCATTACCGGACGCGAATCGTCTCCGAGCGCTTCGCGGGCCTCGGTCGCGTCGCGCGCCATCGTCTTGTTTATGGTCTCCTGACCGCGGAGTTTGCCGACGGCCTGCACGCGCTCGCACTTGCCGCCGATGCGCCCGGCGAACGATGACCGCAACCGAGCGCGGGGACTCGTTCGGACCTTACGCCTTCGCGCTGGCGCCGGCGGAAGTCGAGGCCGCGGCTGAACGTTTGGGGCTGCGCATCGCGCTCAAGGGGGGCTTGATCGCTCGCCACGCAACGCCGCTCGCCATTTTCGTGCTCACGCTCCTGTTCGCCTCCGTGCTCGCCCTGGCCGGCTTCATCAATCGGCGAGCGGGCGAAGCGACGATCATTCTCGCAGCCGCGGGGTACATGATCCAACGCGCCGCCATACGGCGGCGATTCTGGCGCGCGCGCCGAGCGGGCCGCGAGGCGTTCGCCGGCCTCCAGCCGGCAGGCGGTCTGACCGCCGAGTTCGAGGAAAACGGCCTAACGCTCGCGGGCGCCGAGGGCACGCTGCGTCTGAACTACGCCGACTGCGAAGGCGCCGAAAACGCCGGCGGCCTCATCTACGTCTGGCCACGCGAGGGCGCGCCCGTCATCGTGCCGACTCGCGCGTTCGAAGACGCCGACGAAGCGAGGCGCCTCGTCGCGCAGATTTCTGGCCGGATTGGCCGCTCGCGACGGGGCAGCCGTCCGGGGCAGTGACTTGCCCCTATTGAGCCGGCGGGGCGGGGGGCGGCGTCGTCTCGGAAGACTTCTGCCTGTTTGAAGCCATGTGGAGCGACTTCCCGCCCGGGGCGCCCACATCGATGCGACGCGGCGGCAGCGGCGCGTCGGAGGGGATCGGCTGCTCGGGCACGAAGGCTGTGACGGTTGGCCGTGTCGGCTCCGGACTGCTCAAATGCAACCATCTCTTGATGTTTTGCGCGCCCCCGCCCCATCCGCCGAGGATGCCGCCGCCGGACTGAGCGGCCGGCGCGGAGGCGAGTTGAACCGGCCCGGAGGCGGACGCCGGCGCCGTCTGTCGGGCTGGCGCCGGCGCGTCCGCGACCGGTCGGTTGGCGGCGTCGGCGGCCGCAAACTTCACCGCCGCCGGAACCGCCTTGGCAGGCTGCTCGAGGACGATCTCCTGAGGACCCGACGCGAGCGCGTCGGGATCGCTCGAATCCTTGTAACCCGCGAACATCGGATTTTGGCCGCCATCCTGATAGACCAGCCGGATCGGCTTGACCCCTGAGGCGACGAGCGCGGCGACCTTGGCGTCGTCCTTGCTCTCCTTCTGGGCGACCTCGCTCTCCACCGCCTCATCGCGCTTCAGCGCCGGGCAGGGAGCAGTCGCCGACACCGCGCTGCTCGCGGTCGCTCCGAAGACATAATGTTTTCCGCAGACGAGCACCGAGGGCTCCGTCTTGGTGACTTCGAAATGGTCGGAGCCGTTCTTCAGCTCCTTCCAGAAGTCGATGTTGGGATCGAGCCGGAACTTCGCCATGTTCTGGGCGGTCATATGGAACGGATAGGATTGCATCTGGATTTCGCGCTGGCCGCCCCGGAAAGAGTCGCGCGCGATCGCGTAGATGTCGGCGATTTGCTGGTCGGTCATCGAGAAGCAACCGGCGGACGAGCAGACGCCGTGCACCATGACCGTGCCGCCTGTGCGCCCATAGGCGCGGTCGTAGGCGTTTGGGTAGCCGACGTTGAAAGCCAGGTAATAGTGGGAGTTCGGGTTCATCTGCCCGGGCGTGATCGGGTAGAAGCCCTCGGGGACCTGCATATCGCCCTCGCGCTTCTTGGGGCCGAGCTGTCCTGACCAGCGGCACATCGGGTAGGTCTTCAACAGCGCGTACTGACCATCCGACTTCATTTTCCAGATTTCGAGCTCGGCCTCCTTTTTGTAGGCGCGGATCAGCGTCGGCGAGGATGGCGTCGTGTCGATCTTGGTCATTTCGGCGAGCGTCGCGCTGGAGATCGGCTGCTCCGACCGGCCCGGTCCGGCGTCAAGATACGAATCCTCGCACCCCGCTAGGAGCGCGCCCGCGGCGGCGGTCAGGCTCAACGCGGCCACGCGCCATAGCTTATTCGTCATCCGCGACCCCACGATTTGTCAGTAATGCTATGCCGGCCGGTCGAAAATGTCTATGCCGGGGAATGAAGCGCTCAAGAGCTTACCGACTCGTTAACGTTAAACATACGGATTCAATATTCTCTCGTGAAATCAAATCCATGGGCGAAAATGAGGCGATCCCTCACCAGTGTTCGCGAACGGGCGCGCCGTCAAATATCTCCGCGAGCCTGGCGCGCGTGCCTGCGCTCGTTCCCTCAGGAAGGCCGGCGCGGGGGAAGAATCGCGCTTCCCTGATTTCCCGGTCCGGCGCGCGTGCGCCGAGGACGGAAAAGGCGCGGACGACATAGACCGCGACATGGTCCCGGCGCGACGCCCGCGCGTTGAAAAAAACGCCCTGCAGGCGCGGGGGACCCGAAAGCGCCACCCGCGCCTCCTCGTCGAGTTCGCGCGCGAGGGCCTGCCCGCAACTCTCGCCGGGCTCGACGCCGCCGCCGGGAAAATGCCAGCCGGCGACATATCCGTGCCGCACCAGGAGGACGGAGTCGTCATGGTCGATTACGACCCCGCGCACTCCCAGCGTCATCGGCCGCGTGACGAGAAAAAACGAGTGCGCGAGCCGCGACGTCAACCGGTCCCGATGCGAAGCCGTCATCTGCGAACTGCGCCTCCCGCCCCGACGTTCTGTGGTTGGGGTTCTGTGGTCGGGGTTGTCTTTTCGTTCAAGCAACCTTATTGCCGCCCCGTCAATGGCGGCGTCGCGCCGCGTTATTTCCGAAAAGTCGCACGAGACGCTCCCTGTGGACTTTACGATAGCGCATATCACCGACCCGCATTTGAGTCCCGCGCCGATGCCGGGCCTGGCCGATTTCCGGCTGAAGCGCGTGATGGGCTACATCAACTGGAAGCGCGGGCGCGAGCAGCTCAACGACATGGATATGCTGGCCCGGCTGGTCGCCGACTTGCGCGCGCAGCGGCCCGACCATGTCGCCGTCACCGGCGATCTCGTCAACATCGGAATGCCGGCGGAATTCCGCCGCGCCGCCGCCTGGATGGAGACGCTCGGCGATCCTCGCGACGTCAGCTTCGTGCCTGGCAATCATGACGCCTACGTGCGCGCGGCGATGCCGATCCTCAAGGCGACGTTCGCGCCCTGGATGCGGGGGGACGCTCCGCGCGCCGCGCCGTTTCCCTATCTTCGCGTGCGCGGAGAGATCGCGATCATCGGCCTGACGTCGGGCGTGCCGACCGGCCCGTTGATGGCGACCGGACGGCTCGGCAAAGACCAGCTCGCGGCGTTCGCGACCGTGCTGCGCGAAACGGGCGCCAAGGGACTGGCGCGCGTGGTTCTCATTCATCATCCGCCGATCGTCGGCGGCGCGGCTCCGCTGCGGGGCCTTTCGGACGCCGCTGGGTTCGAGCGAATCGTCCGCGATTGCGGCGCCGAGGCGATCCTGCACGGCCACAGCCACAAGCAGCTCGTGCGCTCGCTGCCCTCGCGCGAGACCCGCACCGTCGGCGGAGCCGTTCCGGTGTTGGGCGCGCCGTCCGCGGCGGCCGCGGCGCGTCACCCGCGCTATCGCGCCGCCTACCATCTCGTGCGGCTGCGGCGCGAAGGCGAGAGCTGGCGGGTCAGCGCCCGCGCTCGGGGCCTGTCGCTGGAAAACGAGGCGATCGGCGAACGCGAGGCGCTCAGCGTCTAGCAGCCCGTCGGACTTAGCGAGTCATTCGCCAGGGGAACCGCATTTGGAATTCTTCGGCCGCCTTGGGCGGATTTTGCGATATTGAACGATTTCTTCCGGCAGGGTCGAAAGCCAGTACTCGGTCGGTCGGCCTTCGGTCTCGGGCCATTCGATGATGAACCATTCCTGGGCGGACTTCGCCGGCCTCTTCTGCACAACGCGCTCAGCTTTTCTCGATCAGAAGAGGGCCAAGACCGAACCTAAGGCCTCAATGCCGGAGGACGCAAAGGAAGCTTTGGGCGATGGCGTTCGCGCCAAGCGCCCGAAGTCGGGCGCGGTCGGCTTTGATCTTGTCGCCTTGGAGGACGGCCATGCAGCGGATCCGAACCGGCGGCGTCTCATGTGCGTTACCTGGCTCACTACGACCTTGACCCCGGCGACGGCGCCCCTATACATCGGCCGCGGCGTGCGCTTCCAACGACACGGCGCCGGGCGCCGGCGGCGGCCCGCCCGTTCGGCAAAGCCTTCGCGCCAGTCCATCAGTCGGAATTGAGAAGCCGCAGGATTTCGCAGGACGCCGCTATGCGCAATTTCGACGACCTTTCCGAACGCGAAATGCTCGCCCTCGCCATCAGCAACGAGGAGGAGGACAGCCGCATCTTCGCGGATTTCGCCGATGGTCTGGTCGACAACTACCCCACCAGCGCCGAGGTGTTCAGGGAGATGGCCGGCGAGGAGAACGAGCACCGCCGTCGGCTCATCGATCTCTTCGTCTCGAAGTTCGGCGACCATATTCCGCTGGTGAGGCGGCAGGACATCCGCGGCTATATCCCGCAAAAACCGATCTGGCAGATCCGTCCGCTCGGCATCGAAGCGGTGCGATTGCGGGCGCGCGAGATGGAACGCGCGGCGGCGCGCTTTTATCGTGAGGCGCTGACGCACACCACCGACGCGTCGACTCGCAAGCTGCTCGGAGACCTCGCCGAGGCGGAGGACAAGCACGACCAGACCGCGGCCGCTCTCGAAAAGGAGCTGCTGACCGACACCGCGCGCCACAGCGAAGAGGAGAACGAGCGCCGGCGCTTCATCCTGCAGATCATCCAGCCCGGCCTCGTCGGCCTGATGGACGGCTCGGTCTCGACGCTCGCGCCAGTGTTCGCGGCGGCGTTTGCGACCCACAACACCTGGAACGCCTTTCTGGTCGGTCTCGCGGCCTCGATCGGGGCCGGCATCTCGATGGGCTTCGCCGAAGCGCTGTCGGACGACGGCAAGCTGTCCGGCCGCGGCGCGCCGTTGCTGCGCGGCCTCGTCTGCGGCTTGATGACGTTCGGCGGCGGCATCGGCCATACCCTGCCCTTTCTGATTCCCCACTTTTACACCGCGACTGTCGTTGCGGTGGCCGTGGTCGTGGTCGAATTGACTACGATCGCCTGGATCCAGTGGCGCTATATGGAAGTCCCGCCCCTCTCGGCCGCCGCCAAGGTGATGATCGGGGGGGCGCTGGTGCTGGCGGCCGGCATCCTGATCGGCGCGAGCTGAGAGGGCTCGGGGGCGCGATCGACGGGCGGTTGCCAACCTGATCCCTTGTCCCCTAAGCCAGAGCTTCGACCCGCGCCGATCCGATTCGAACCTGAGCAGGCCAGTCCTTGCGACCAACCCGATCGTGGATCTCGAACGCCGGCCGCTGGCTGGCGCTCGCGGCTCTCATCGTGACCGCGGCCGGCGCCGAGGCCGCCGGACGGTTCGAGCAGCCGCCCGACTATAGCCCAGGCGCGGCGCTCGGGGCTGCGGCGCGGGGGGCCAACTATGTGGTCCTAAGTCCGGTCGTCTCGGACGGCGCCTTACGCCACTACCGCGTGAAATCGTCCTACGGCGAGTTCACCACGGTCGGCGACCAGCTGATGCGCGCGCGGATCAAGGAACTCAACGCCGTCAACGCGCTGGCGAAGACCAATGGCGCGCAAGAGTTCGGCGAAGGGGCGGTGAAGGCGGGCCTGGGCCCGGTCGTCCTGGCCGGAAAACTGATCGCCCATCCGGTCGACACGACGCAAAGCACGTTCGCCGGCGTCGGCCAGTTCTTCAGCAGCGTCGGGTCCGGCCTCAACAACATGGGCAAGTCCCGCGACGGCGCGGTCGCGAGCCTTACCGGAGAAAGCAGACAGAAGCGGCTGCTCGCGATCAAGCTCGGCGTCGATCCCTATACGGATTTCAAGCCGCTCGCCGACAGGCTCGACAATCTTGCCGGCGCGGCCGCGGTCGGCAATCTCGCGGTCTCGGGCGCGCTGATGGCCGTCCCGGGCGGGGCGGGCGCGATCGCCTCCAACGCCTCGACCGCCAGCACGCTCGAGGGCATGGTCAACGACTATTCGGCCGCCCAGCTCATGGACATGAACCGGGAGAAGCTGGGCCGGCTGGGCGTCAGCCCAGCGATCGCCGACCAATTGTTCGCCAACCGGAACTACACGCCCCTGGACGTCACCGCGATGGTCGAGGCGCTGTCGGGCATGGGCGCGGCGAAGGGCCTCGACGCGATGCTCAGGAGCGCCGCCTCCGCCGACAGCCGCTCGACCGCCTATTTCATCCGCCGCCGGATCGAACTGACGGCGGCCTATCGCCGCCGGACCGGAACCATCACCGCCTATGTCGGGACCGGCGACCTCCGGTACCCGCTGTGCCTGACCGCCGGCGGCGGAATCGTCGGCGTGTTCCCGATCGACAGCCTGTCCTGGACGCCGGGGACGGCAAGGACCTTCGAGACGATGACGGAAGAGGCCCGGCGAAGCGGCGCGACCGGCGCCAGGACCCTCGTCATCACCGGCGCGGCGACGCCGCTGGCGCGCCGCAACCTCGCGGCGCTGGGCTGGACCGTGACGACCGACGCCAGGCTCAGGTGACGCCTTGCGCGCAGGCGGCGCCTTCAAAGCCCGGTTGCGAATTTCGCCATCACGACGATGATCGCCACCTGCATCGCGCCCTGGAAGGCGACGACATAAAAGTATCGGCTCATCAAGGCGCTGATCTTGACCCCGTCGGGCTTGGGCTTGCGCAATTCGAGGTAGACGCGCAGGTTCGTCGGCAGCAGATAGCCGAGCCCCTGAATCGTCAGGATGGTCACGATCGCCAGCGCCGCGACGACCCAATAGAACTGCGGATAGCCGAGATCGAGGAAGCCGAGCCGCGCGGCCAGAAACCAGCCGCTGGCGCCGGTCGAGATCGAAAGCGTCGGCATCAGAAAGAGCGTCTTCGGCGTCAGGCGGGTGATGACGGCCCGGCGCGCCTCGAACGGCGCGGCGCGCAGGATCGGCCCGATCACGAAGCCCATGAACAGATCGATGCCGGTCCACATCACCCCGGCGATGACGTGGACGAAATTGAGCGCCCAGAGGCTGCCGAAAGCGATCGCCGCCGCGACCGCCGCGAAGGCGGCGGCGACCCAGACGATTCCGACCGGGTTGATGGCCGCGCCGGGCGGCGCCGCGGCGGCAAGGCTGGTGTCGGCGGACATGCGCTCCTCGCTTGCTCACGCCTTCCGGACGGCCGGACCGCCTAAGCTCCGTGCGATCCGGTGAACGGCACGAAGGGAATGATCGCGCCGCCGTAGATGTCGGAGCGCGCGACCGAAACGCTCCCGTCGGGCGAGCGCCGCTTGACCGCCTTGATCACATGCTGCGCGCCCGGCGGACCGACCGGAATGACCATGATCCCTTCCGGCTTCAACTGTTGCAACAGCGGCGGGGGAATGTGATCGATGCCGCAGGTGACGATGACGGCGTCGAACGGCGCCGCCTCCGCCCAGCCGTAATAGCCGTCGGCGTTGCGGGTGCGGATCGCGCCATATTCGCTGTAGCCTTGAGCGATCAACCGGTCGTAGAGCGCGCGCGTGCGCTTGGCCAAGGGAGGGATGATCTCGATCGACCAGACATTGGGGGTGAGGTTCGAAAGATAGGCCGACTGGTAGCCCGACCCGGTGCCGATCTCCAGCACCTTGTCGCCGCGCTTGACCTGAAGCGTGTTGGTCATGCGCGCGACCGTGTGCGGGCCGGTGATGGTGACGCCGAAGCCGATGTTGAGATGATGCCATTCGTAGGCGCGATCGAGGTTCTGCGCGGTCACGAAGTCCTCGCGCGGCGTCATCAGGAACGCGCGCATGTCGGCCTCGTCCCAGACGTCGTGATGGGCGAGGAGTTGCCGGAATCGGTCGTAGCGCTGGCCGAGAAAACGCGGCTCCTCGCCGCGCTCGCGCACCATCCATTCGACGAACGCCTCGCGGCTCTGGCGCGGCGGCGAGGCGCTCCAGTCATAGGGCGTCGGAACGTTGGCGAGCGCAGGCGCGGCCGCCGACGCCATGCTCGCGGCGCTCGCCGCGCAAATCAGGAACTCGCGCCGGTCCATGCCGAGCCTCGCCTTGGTCGGCTGCATCCGGCGCCAATCGGACGCGGCGGTCAAGCGGGAAATGCGGGCTGACGCTTTGGCCATCCGGGGATGACCCATCGGGCGATCAAACCTCCCCGCTTGGCCCGACGCCTCGCCGCCCATGGGCGCCGAGGCCCAAGCCCGCGGCAGCGAGAACTCAAGCCCGCGGAAGCGGAACACAAGCCAGCGGAAGCCGGAGCAAAGCCAGCGGAAACGGAATCCAAATGATTCCCTTCCGCTAAACGAGCCTTTTCAAGGGTTTAGGCGCGAATCCAAATGGTTTTTTTCGCCTGGCTCCTTAATGCCCTCCAAACCCGTCCCGCCGCCGGCGGGATCAGCGGCGCCGGGTTGGTCACGAAGGCGATCCTACCACAGGTTCGGCTTTTCAGGAAGCAGATGTCGCCTCTTATCGCGGCGGCTGTCGGTCCCCAACAAATCGGGCCAATGGGGCCGAAGACCTGCGAGGCTGCAACGCGTCCTGGCCGGCCTTGTGCCGGCCATCCACGCGGTTGGGCGCGTCGGGCGCACGGGAAGACAAGCGGCGGCGAAAAGCCCTTATTTCGCAGGGCTTTGCAGAGGTGGGCGTGGATGGCCGGGACAAGCCCGGCCATGACCACAGGGGATCGAAGGCAAGCAAGCGATCGCGGCCGACCAACAGCTGCCGCGATAGGAGCCCAGATGTCGCCATCGGCAGGACAATCTCGTCTCCCCCGGCGCCTAATGCCGCCGCCCTCGGGCGCCTCCCGCCCCCTCGCGCCGCTGCCCGCTCCCGTCTTGCGGCCCCGATCGATCTCATGTCTGTTTCGGCCGGCGGCGCGCCGATCGGGGGGAATCCATGGCCAATCTCTATGACCGGGTCCGCTATCCGAACCTGGTCTTCCACCAGACCCATCCGCTGGCGACCGGGGCATTCGCGGCTTTGTTCGGACGGCCCTTCGTCCCATTCGCCTCCTCGCGGGTGCTGGAGATCGGCTGCGGCGAGGGCGTGAACCTCATCAACATGGCGCTCGGCGCGCCGGAGGCCGAGTGTGTCGGCGTTGACCTCGCCGAGCGGCCGATCGCGCTCGCCCGCGACGCCGCGCGACGCTGCGGCTGCGCCAACCTGCGCTTCGACGCCCGCGATCTCATCGAGGTCGACGCTTCGTTCGGGCGCTTCGATTATATCATCGCCCACGGCGTCTATTCCTGGGTTCCCGCGCAGGTGCGCGCGGGGCTGATGCGCCTCGCCGGCGAGCGTCTTTCCGCCGACGGGCTGGCGCTCGTCAGCTACAACGCGCTGCCCGGCTCGCGCCGCCGCCAGGCGATCCGCGACATGCTCATCTACGTGACCAAAGGCGTCGAAGACCCGGAGGCGAAACTGAGCCTCGCGCGTTCGTTTTTGACCGAACAGGTCGAGGCCTGGTCCGACACCGAGGCCGACGAATTCACAATGAAGAGCGAGGCGCGCCGCATCCTCGAGCGCGCGCCGGAGGTCCTGTTCCACGACGAACTCAGCGAGGACTATGCGCCGCAGCTCCTCAGCGACGTCATCGCCGCCGCCGCGCAGTGCGGGCTTTCGTATCTTTGCGACGCGCAGCCCAACTTGAGCGGAGAAGCCCTCTTTCCTTCGGACCCGTCCGCGGCGACGCGCGACCGGACCGGCGCCGGCTGGGCGCGCCTCGAACAGCTCGCCGATTTTCGCAGCGTTCGCGCGTTCCGATACTCGATCTTCTGTCGCGGCGGCGCCGACCGCAGACGCGAGGCGGCGCGGCTCAGGGACTTGTGGGCGACAGGCGAGCTGACAATCGTCGACCCCGACCCCTCGACGCCCGAGGGCGCGGTGTTCGAGGCCGGCCCGAACGTCAAGATCAGGACCCACGATCCGAAACTGGCTGAATTTCTGATCGCGCTCTCGGCCGCCTTCCCGCTCGGCCTGCCGCTCGAGGCGGCCTCAGAAAACCCGGTTCTCGCCGACCATATTTTCCGCCTGTTCGTCAGCCGGATCGCCGAACTCGCGACCGCGCCATGGCCTTTGGCCAAGGTCGCCGGCGAACGCCCGAAGGTCGGCGCGCTCGCCCGCCTTCAGGCCGAAAACGGCGAAACGCTCCTGGCGACGCTGCGCCATCGCGCGATCCGGATCGAGGACGCTCCCGTGCGGGCGCTGATCCCCCTGATCGACGGGACCCGGACGCGGGCGGAGCTGGCGCTCGAAATCGCCGGGCGGGAGGCGGTTTCAGCCGCCGATGCGTCAGCGCGGCTCGACGAGATCCTGGCGCGGTTCGCGCGGGCGGGGCTGTTGGCGGGGTAGGACGCGATCACGGACGTTGTTGCAGCCGCGCTCGCCGAGCGCGGCCGGACGCGGTCGACGACCGCGTCTACAGGTTCCGCCCCAGGACTTCGCGCACGCGCGCGACCAGCTCGGCCTCGGGCGCGGCGAATTGGGCGCGCTGGCGCAGCTCCAGATAATCGGCGCGGTCCTTGGTCGCCTTGGCGAGTTCGGCGCCGAGGTTCAGATCGCGGATCGTCACTTGCGGCCCGCCGGGCGCGTCGCGCTCGTTCGAGCCCTGGATCACCGCGCAAAGGCTGCCGCGCCGATCGGCGTATTTGAGCTGGGCGTTCATGCCGCCGGAACCGAGATAGAGTTCGGAGGCGATTCCGGCCGCGCGCAGGCTTGCGACCAGGCGCTGATAATTCGCCATCGAGACCGGGTCGCGATCGAGCGCCAGCACCACCACCGGTCCCGGCGCTTGAGCCGAGGCGACGATCGGGCTCTGGATGGCGCGCAGCGCGGCGAGCAACCGCGAGACGCCGATCGAAAAGCCGGTCGCCGGCACCGGTTCTGCGCGAAAGCGCGCCACCAGCCCGTCGTAGCGCCCGCCGCCGCCGACCGAGCCGAAACGGACCGGCTTGCCGTCCTCGCCCGGCGTCTCGAAGGTCAGCTCGGCTTCGAAGACTGGGCCGGTGTAATATTCGAGTCCGCGCACGACCGAGGGGTCGATGCGAATTGCGGACTGAGCGGAAGCCCGCACTTTCCGTGAGTTCGGCAAGCTGGCGAAGTTCTTCCAAGCCTTCGTGATACCTTGGCGAGTCGAACAAATGCCGAAGCGAATTGACCGTTGACGCATTGCTTCCCTCGCCTCGTACGATATTCTCAGCGTCGTCACTTTGTTCGTGAATTCGTCGACCGTCACGAAGCACGAGAATATCCATTGGAAACCTTGGCGTCAGAAAATCGACAAGGCTCTCGATCGCCTCGGCCGAAAGCCCCGCGCCCTTCGTAAAGTCGCCGCTTTCGTCCTTGCGCCCGCCGCCCAGCAGCGCCCGCACGCCCTCCGGCCCCAGCCGGTCGAGCTTGTCGATCGCGCGCATGACCGTCAGCCGCCGCCCGGCGTTCTCTTCGCCGCCGAGCCCGATCGCCTCCATCACCCCGTCCAGCACCTTGCGGTTGTTGACCTTGATCACATAGTCGCCGCGCGCGATCCCGAGCGCCTCCATGCAGTCGGCCGCCATCATGCAGATTTCGGCGTCGGCGGCGACGCTGGCCGCGCCGACGGTGTCGGCGTCGAACTGCATGAACTGGCGATAGCGTCCCGGCCCCGGCTTCTCGTTGCGGAACACCGCGCCGGCGCGGTAGCTGCGATAGGGCTTCGGCAGCCGGTCGTAATTCTCGGCGACGAAGCGGGCGAGCGGCGCGGTTAAATCATAGCGCAGCGACAGCCATTGCCCGTCGTCGTCCTTGAACGAGAACACGCCTTCGTTCGGCCGGTCCTGGTCGGGCAGGAACTTGCCGAGCGCGTCGGTATATTCGATCAACGGCGTCTCGACCGCCTCGAAACCGTAGAGCTGATAGACCTCGCGGATCCTCGCCATCATCGCCTCGGCGGCGGCGATGTCGGCGGCGTTCCGGTCGACGAGCCCGCGCGGCAGGGCGGCGCGGACGCGGGCGGAAGCGTCGGTTTCGGTCATTGGAGCTCCATTTCCGATCGGCGCGGCGGTCAGATGATGTTGGCGGCGATGTTGATGGCCAGCGCCAGCACGATGGTGTTGAAGAAGAAGCCGACCACCCCCTGGATGACGCAGATCCGGCGCATGCGCTTGGAAGTGACGTTGACGTCGGAGGTCGCGAAGGTGCAGCCGATGACGAAGGCCTGATAGAGGAATTCGCCCCATCCCGGCTCGGCCCCGCCGGGAAATTCGAGCCCGCCGCCAAGCCCGTCGCGCGCGCGGCCGAAATAGACGCCGGCATAGTGCAGCGCGAACATGACCTGCAGGAAGGTCCAGGCGCTCAGGATCGTCGCCCCGACCAGCGCCAGCCGCCAGGCCTTGGGAACGCCGGTCAGATCCTTGACCGGGCCCAGCTCCCAGACGATCGCCGCCACCGCCGCCAGCGCCGCCACGATCCCCAGGATCACCAGCACCCATTGGTTCTCGTCCTCCGGCGCCGCCCTGGCGCGGGCGTCCCGGCGCCGGTCCGTCATCATGAAGGCGATCATGACCAGGAACGCCCAGGCGCCGACGTTCCAGGCCAGGAGAAGGCGCGTCGGCGCCCGAACCTCGAACGGAAAGACGAAATAGGTCGCAACCATGATGACCGCGCCGGCGACCATGCGCGGCCGATGGGCGATGTTCGCCAGAAAGCCGCCCGAGGCCGTGTCGAGCAATTTTGGCGGAAGGCGCGGTTTTGGAGGTCAGGGAGGCGAATTCCAGTTCCGGGCGGCGCCTGCCTTGCCCGAGGCCGCATGGAGGGTCAAGCGGACCGCCGCGCTTGACGGGCCGGTTAGCCGGAGCCTAGAGGCACGGCCGATGACGGCGACGGTTTCCACGCGCGCCGACGGGCGCGTGACCTTGGTGACGATCGAGCGGCCGGAGCGGCGCAACGCCGTCGACCCTGCGACCGCGCGCGCCCTGTTCGCCGCCTTCAAGCGCTTCGACGCCGACCCGGACGCCGACGTCGCGGTGCTGACCGGCGCCGGCGGCGCGTTCTGCGCCGGGGCCGATCTTAAGGCGCTGGCGGAGGCCGAACTCGAGCCGATCGCGCCTGACGGCGAGTTCGGGCCGATGGGGCCGACGCGGCTGAGACTCGGCAAGCCGGTGATCGCGGCGATCGAGGGGCCCGCGGTCGCGGGCGGACTGGAGCTCGCGCTGTGGTGCGACCTGAGGATCGCGGCGCGCTCGGCGGTCTTCGGCGTCTTCAACCGCCGCTTCGGCGTGCCGCTGGTCGACCTCGGCACCATCCGCCTGCCGCGCATGGTCGGCCACGGCCGCGCGCTCGAACTGATCCTGACCGGCCGCGCGGTCGGGGCCGAGGAGGCGCTGCGGATCGGCCTCGTCAACGAAACGACCGCGGACGGCGAGGCGCTGGCCCGCGCGTGCGCGCTCGCCCGGACGCTCTGCGGCTTTCCGCAAGCCGCGATGCGCAACGACCGCCTGTCGGCGATCCAGCAATGGGACCTGGACCGGCCGAGGGCGATCGCCAACGAAGTGGCGCTCGGCCTTAAGACCCTCGCCGCGGGCGAGACGCGCGAGGGGCTCGATCGGTTCAGAAAGGGCGCCGGGCGGCACGGAAGCTTCGAGCCGGGCGTCGGGTAGACGGCCAGCCCTCGTCCGTCGGCGCTTGCGCCCGAATGACCGCGTTTCGCGGCGTTCCGATTTGACTTGGGGCCTAAATTTGACTTGGGGCCGAAATTCGTCGACCAGTCGCAAGCGCTAAAGGCGAGGGCTGAGGCGATGAGTTCGGGTTCCGACGATCGCGACCACGACGCGGCCCTGCGGGCGAGGCTCGACAAGCTCTCGGCGACCCTGAAGACACGGGCCAAGGCGGCGGAGGCCGCGGCGCCGCCGAGCGGGGGGCCGCGCGCCGACAGCGGGGAAAGCGCGATCTCGCAGGGCTTGAGGGCGGGGAGCGAGTTCGTCGCCGCGGTCATCGTCGGCGCCGCGATCGGCTGGGGGGCCGATCGTCTGTTCCACACAAACCCCTTCTTTCTGATCACGTTCTTTTTCATCGGGGTCGCGGCGGGCGTTTGGAACGTGATCCGGGCGACTTCGCCCAAGGGCGGAGCTTCCGCGCGTAATTCGCCCTTGTCTCGCGCGGAGGCGCCGGATAAAGACGTGCGGCGATCGGCTCTGGGAGCCGATCCGGCGGCCTCGCAGGGGGGACGCGAAGCTTCCGGCCGGGCGCGCGAGCCCCACGGCGGGGCGGATGACGACGAGGATTAGGCGACGTGGCGACCGAAACCGGACCGGCGATCAATCCGGTCGAGCAATTCGCGCTTCACCCGGTCGTTTCGATTCAGGTTGCGGGGCATGACGTCTCGCTGACCAATTCCGGGCTTTACATGTTGCTGGCGGTCGCTCTGAGCTGCCTTCTGGTCGCGATCGGCGCCAGGGGAGGCGCCGGCGTTCCCGGCCGCATGCAGGCGATGGCCGAGATGGCCTACGAATTCGTCGCCGGCATGGTGCGATCGGCGGCGGGCGAGGCCGGCATGCGGTTTTTCCCGTTCGTCTTCTGCATCTTCTTCTTCGTGCTGCTGTGCAACCTGATCGGCTTCTTTCCTTATTCCATGGCGGCGACGAGCCACATCATCATCACCGCCGCGCTGGCGCTGCTGGTGTTTTTCACCGTCGTCGTCGTCGGCTTCACCGAACACGGCCTGCACTTCTTCAAGCTGTTCGTTCCCCCCGGGGTGCCGATCTACATCTTGCCGCTGGTGGTGGCGATCGAGATCGTCTCCTTCCTGTCGCGCCCGGTCAGCCACTCGGTGCGTCTGTTCGCCAACATGCTCGCCGGCCACATCACCCTCAACGTCTTCGGCAGCTTCGTCGTCATGCTGCTCGGCGCCGGCGCCGCGACCAAGGCGCTCGCCATTCTGCCGTTCGCGGCGACGATCGCGCTCGACGCCCTCGAATTGCTGGTGGTGTTGCTGCAGGCCTACGTGTTCGCCATGCTGACCTGCATGTATATCAACGACGCCCTTCACCCCGGTCACTGACCAACCCGAAGACGTTTCTTTCGCAAGCGAAACAGGAGTGACGAATGGAGCCGCATGAACTCGCGATCGCCGCCAAGTACATCGGCGCTGGCCTCGCCGCCATCGGAACCGGCGCCGCCGGCATCGGCGTCGGCACGTTGTTCGGCCAGTTCCTGAATGGCGCGCTGCGCAATCCGTCGGCTGTCGACGGGCAGTTCGGCCGTCTGATTTTCGGCTTCGCGGTGACGGAAGCGCTCGGCATTTTCGCGCTGCTGATCTCGTTCCTGTTGCTGTTCGCCGTCTGACGATCAAGGATCAGCCGCCGATCCGCGGAAAGGCGCAAAACCGCGCGCTCCGGGGTTTCGGCGTCAGGGAGGACTAGGCGATGGCTCAGCCTGCGCAATCGACGCCCGCCCAGACGACGCAGGCCGCGGTCGGTCATGAGGGCGCCGACCATCCGAACTTCCCGCCGTTCGACCCCAGCACGTTTCCTTCCCAGCTCGTCTGGTTCGCGATCGCGTTCGGCGTTCTGTACTGGTACATGTCGAAGCGCGCCTTGCCCCAGCTCGGCGCGGTGATCGAAGCGCGCAGGGCGCGGATCGCCAGCGATCTCGACGACGCGACCGCGATGCAGCAGCGCGCCGACGCCGCCGCCGCCGCCCACGCGAAGACCCTGGCCGACGCGCGCGCGAAGGCCCAGGGAGTGGCGCAGGCCGCTCGGGACCGGCTCGCGGCCGAATCCGAGGCGAGGCGCAAGACGCTCGAGGATGAACTGGCGGTCAAGCTCGCCGCGGCCGAGCGGCAGATCGCGGCGATGCGCGCCGAGGCGATGACGAATGTCGCCGCAATCGCGCGCGAGGCCACGGGCGCGATCGTGGAGCGGCTCGGCGGGCGTCCCGCCGATCCGGCGGCGGTCGCCGCCGCGGTCGATTCGGTCAAATCGCGTTGAGCGGAGACCCATGATGAAACTCGACCCGGAGTTTTTCGTCCTCCTCGGCTTCCTCGTCTTCATCGGCATCGGCGTCTATCTCGGCGCCCATCGCGCCGTGTTGAAGGCGCTCGACGCGCGCGGAGAAGCGATCGCGTCCGAACTCGCCCAGGCCGCGAGGCTGAGGCAGGAGGCGACCGAGCTGGTGGCGAGCTTCGAGAAAAAGACCGCCGAAGCCGAGGCCAACGCCGCCGCGATCGTGGCCGAAGCCCGCGCGCAGGCCGAGCAATTGGCCGCCGACGCCGCCGCTCGCATGGAAGATTTTATCGCCCGGCGAACCAGGCAGGCGGAGGCCAAGATCGCCTTCGCCGAATCCCAGGCCGCCGCGGACGTTCGCGCCGCCGCCGCCGACCATGCGGCAAGAGCCGCCGAAGTCGTCCTGCGCGATCAGATGCAGGGCTCGGGCGGCCGCGAGCTCGTGGCTCGCGAGATCGCCGACCTCGGAGGCCGGCTCAACTGACGCTTTGGCCGCGACGCTCTTGATTTGACTGGCGAAGCGCCTCATTGTCCGGCGGCGAGCGGACGAGCGAGGGTTCCGCCGGGAGCGGGCGGCTCGGGCCGACTGGGCGACGCGCCCTCGATGCGAGCCGCGCAGGAAGGCGAGAGGGGAACGACCGCAATGAATCGCGCGATCATCGGTCTGCTGCTGATTTTCGGCTTTCAGTCGCTGGCGCACGCCGCGGGCCGCGCGCCCCGCGGCGACCTGTTCTACGGGGTTCCGGCGGAGGCGCGCTGGGCGCCGTTCTGGGACCGGCTGCCCGCCTGCGACGACGCTGGCGTGTTGTCGACGATCAGCGGCCGGTTCGCCCAGACCCAGCGAACGTATTGGAACCCTGAACTGGCGATCGCCGGGTTCGACCGGGTGCGCGAAATCGGCTTCAGGGCCAACGGGCTGTCCTATATCCCGCGCCGCTATTGCGTCGCCCGCGCCGCGATGAGCGATCTCAAGCTGCGAACCGTCGTCTACGCCGTCGGGGACAATCTCGGCATCATCGGCGAGAGCTGGGGCGTCGAATGGTGCGTCGTCGGCCTCGATCCGATGCACGCCTATGCTCCCGGCTGCAGCGTCATCAAGCCATTCATCGCGCGATGGCTGACCGTGCAGCCGTGGCTCGGCGGTTACGGCCTGCGGGCGCGCTACTGAGACGCCCCGCGCGAGCCCCCTTCGAAAGGCCTCCATGATTTTGCGTTTCGCGCTGAGGATCGCGGCCGGCGCGCTGACGCTGATCGGCCTGCCGGCGCCTTCTTTCGGCCAGAGCGCGCCGCCGGTCGCGACCCTGCCGTTCGACTATTATGTGATGACGCTGTCCTGGTCGCCCGGCTTTTGCGACCTCGGCGGCGAGAAAAAGTCGCCGCGGCAATGCGCGGCCGGGTCCGGCGACGGCTTTGTCGTCCACGGCCTGTGGCCAAACGACCGCTATCGTCCGAATCCGGAAGCCTGCGGTCCGGACGTCTACGTATCCTCAGCCGACTTGGCGGCGGCGCGGGGTCTTTATCCCTCCCAGGGGCTCGCCGCTTACGAATACCGCAAGCACGGAGCCTGCACCGGCTTGAGCCCGCACGACTATTTCGCCGCGGTCCGATATGTGCGCGATCAGCTCGCCATTCCGGAGATTTTGCGGGCGCCCCGGCAGCGGCTGAGCGTCTCTCCCGCCGATCTCGAGCAGGCCTTCATCGCCGCCAACGCCAATCTGCATCCCGACAACATGGCGATCACCTGCCGCCATGGCGAACTCGTCGACGTTCGTTTCTGCCTGTCGAAGGATCTCAAGGCCTTCGCTCTCTGTCCGAAGGTCTCCGGCCATACATGCCATTCAACCTCGATCGCCGTCGCGCCGGTGCGGTGACTGGCGCGATGGCGCCAGGCGCCGCCTCGATTCCAGACCGGCCGAACGGCCGATGAACTATCGCCACGCCTTTCACGCCGGCAATTTCGCCGATGTGTTCAAGCACGCGATTCTCGCGCGCATCCTTGTCTATCTGACGAGAAAGGAGGCGCCGGTTCGCTTCATCGACACTCATGCCGGCGCCGGGCGCTTCGATCTTTCCGGCCCGGAAGCGGCGCGCTCGCCGGAATGGCGCGACGGCGTCGCCCGGCTCCTCAGGGCTTCGCCGCCCGCCCCGGTCGCGAGCCTGCTTCGGCCCTATCTTCAGGCCGTCGGCCCATACGACGCCGACGGCATGCCGGCCTCCTATCCCGGCTCGCCGGCGATCGCCCAGGCGTTGCTGCGGCCGCAGGACCGGATCGCGCTTTGCGAGGCGCAGGCCGAAGAGCGCGCGAAGCTGGTCGCCGCGCTCGGGCGCGACGGCCGCCTCAGCATTGTCGGCACCGACGGCTATGTCGCGCTCAACGCCTATGCGCCGCCCAAGGAGCGGCGCGGCCTGGCGCTGATCGACCCGCCGTTCGAGGCCGCCGACGAGGCCGACCGCGTTGCGGGAGCCTTGGCGCGCGCGCTTCGCAAATGGCCGACCGGGGTCTACGCGGCGTGGCGCCCGATCCGCGAATCCATGGCCGACGCGCGCTTCCTCAACGCGGTCGCCGCGATCGGCGCGCCAAACATCCTGCGGCTCGAACTCGACGTCGGGCCTGGGCCCGCCGGCGTCCACGGCCAAGAGCCCCTGGCCCGCGCCGGCCTGATCGTCGTCAACCCGCCGCATACGCTCGCCAAAGAGGCGCGGGCGCTGCTGCCCTGGCTCGCCAGACTTCTTGCGCGGGACGGGCGCGGCGCGCATCTCTGCGCGTGGTTGACCGAACCGAGGTGAGCGGGCGGGCTTGCGCCCTTGCCGGCGCCTCGCCAATCAGTTTATGTGCGAACGAATTCGCGACTCCGGGGGCTTTCGATGGCGCTGCCGAACGTTCTCAAGGACAAGCTGCGCCTGCCGGTCGTCGGCGCGCCGCTGTTCATCATCTCGCATCCGGCGCTGGTGATCGCCCAGTGCAAGGCGGGAATCGTCGGCGCGTTTCCCGCCCTGAACGCGCGTCCGATTTCGCAGCTCGACGAGTGGCTGCACGAAATCACCGAAACGCTGGCCGCACATGACCGCGCGCATCCGGAAAGCCCGGCCGCGCCCTACGCGGTCAACCAGATCGTCCACAAATCGAATACGCGTCTGGAGGAGGACCTCGCGCTCACCGTCAAGTGGAAGGCGCCGGTCGTCATCACCTCGCTCGGCGCGCGCGAGGACGTGAACTCGGCGGTCCACGGCTACGGCGGCGTGACCCTGCACGACATCATCAACAACCGCCACGCCCACAAGGCGATCGAAAAGGGCGCCGACGGCCTGATCGCGGTCGCCGCGGGCGCGGGCGGCCATGCGGGCCCGCTTTCGCCCTTTGCGTTGATCCAGGACGTCCGCTCCTGGTTCGACGGGCCTCTGCTGTTGTCGGGCGCCATCGCCACCGGCCACGCGGTTCTGGCCGCGCAGGCGATGGGCGCGGACCTCGCCTACATCGGCTCGGCGTTCGTCGCCACCGCCGAAGCGCGCGCGATCGACGACTACAAGCAGGCGATCGTCGACGGCGACGCGTCCCACATCGTCGGATCGACCCTGTTCACGGGAGTCTTTGGCAACTACCTGCGTCCGTCGATCGCCAGGGCCGGATTCGACCCGGACAACCTGCCGCATGGCGACGTCAAGACGATGAATTTCGCCGGCGGCTCGTCCAAAGCCAAGGCCTGGCGGGACATATGGGGAAGCGGCCAGGGCATCGGCGCGGTCAAGTCAGTGCAGCCGGCGGCCGAGCTGGTCGCGCGGCTCGAGCGCGAATACGCCGAGGCGAAACGACGCTTGTGCGGCTAGAGGCGAAGGCCGCGTCAAGATCAACCTTGGTCCTGAAGGTGGATAACGGGGACAACCCGCCGGCGCCTTTCGAATCCCTTTGGAGCGCGCCAAATTTCAGCCCATGCTGAAGCCGTGACGGGGACGTCATGGGGGAGAGGTAGGCGGCCCGCGGCCCTTGTCGCTGTCGGCCGGCCGTGCGAATGCTTTCCCATCGCCGATTCTCTTGAACGTGCGTTCGCGTCAAACCTTCGAGCAACCAGAGACGCCTTCGAGCAACTGGAGACGCGCCCATCGCCATGGCGACCATCGATGAATTGCTGCGCCAGACGGCGTCCGGTTCGCCGGACAGGACCTATCGCACGCCCCCGCACAATCTCGAGGCGGAACAGGCGTTGCTGGGGGCGATCCTCATCAATAACGACGCGTTCGACCGCGTCTCGGATTTCCTCAGGAGCGAGCATTTCGTCGAGGAGATTCACCGCCGCATTTTCGAGATCGCCGGATCGCTGATTCGCGGCGGCAAGCTGGCGACGCCGGTCACGCTGAAGACGTTTCTGGGCGAGCATGATCTCGGCGGCGTCACCGTGCCGCAGTACCTGGCGCGCCTCGCCAGCGAGGCGACGACCATCATCAACGCCTACGACTACGGGCGCAGCGTCTACGATCTGGCGCTGCGGCGCGAACTGATCGCCATCGGCGAGGATGTGGTCAACGTCGCTTATGACGCGCCAGTCGATTCGAGCCCGCGCGATCAGATCGAGGAGGCCGAGCGGCGGCTTTACCAGATCGCCGAGACCGGCCGCTACGATGGCGGATTCCAGCGCTTCTCGGACGCATTGAAGACCGCGGTCGACATGGCGGCCCGAGCCTACGAGCGCGACGGCTCGCTGAGCGGCATCGCAACCGGCCTCTCCGATCTCGACCGCTACATGGGAGGATTGCAGGCTTCCGACCTCGTGATCCTCGCCGGCCGTCCCGGCATGGGCAAGACCGCGCTGGCCACCAACATCGCCTTCAATATCGCCAAGACCTATCAGGCGCGGACGCGCGCAGACGGCGCCCTCGAGACCGCCAACGGCGGCGTCGTCGGCTTCTTCTCGCTCGAAATGTCGGCTGAACAGCTGGCGACGCGCATCATCGCCGAGCAATCGGGCGTCGCCTCCCACAAGATCCGCCGCGGCGACATCACCGAAAGCGACTTCCACAGCCTCGCCGACGCCGTTCGCGAGATGCAGCAGATTCCGTTCTATATCGACCAGACCGGCGGCATTTCGATCGCCCAGCTCGTCGCCCGGGCCAGGCGGCTCAAACGTCAAAAAGGGCTCGACCTTCTCGTCATCGATTATCTGCAGCTGCTCTCCGGTTCGAAGTCGCGCAGCGAGAACCGGGTGCAGGAACTGACCCAAATCACCACCGGGCTCAAGGCGCTGGCCAAAGAGCTCAACATTCCCATCCTCGCCTGCTCCCAGCTCTCCCGTCAGGTGGAGCAGCGGGACGACAAGCGGCCGCAGCTCTCGGACCTTCGCGAATCCGGCTCGATCGAGCAGGATGCGGACGTGGTGCTGTTCGTCTATCGCGAGGAATATTACCTCAAGAACAAGGAGCCGCATCCCGGCACCGAGGAGCACATCGCCTGGATGACGCAGATGGAAAGCGCGCATGGCCGGGCGGAAGTCATTATCGGCAAACAGCGCCACGGCCCGACCGGCACAATCGAACTGCAGTTCGACGCCGAGGTGACCCGATTTGGCTCCCTGGCGCGCGAAGACGCAATCGCGGAAATCCGCTAGGGCTCATCGAGCTGAAGCGACTGGCCTTGGAAGCTCAGGCGCGTCCGAAGGCCGCCGCCGCTCTCGCGCCTTCAGCCGGTCGCCCCGATCGTTGTTCGGCGTCGACAGCGCGCGCGTCGTCAAATCCGACCGCCCGTTCGACGATATAGAGCGGACGGCCCTTCACCTGGGCGTAGATGCGCCCGACATAGACCCCGATCACGCCGGTCATCAGCATGTTCGCGCCGCCGAGAAAGGCGATGACGACGATGGTCGAACTCCATCCGCGCATCAGATTCGGATCGCCGCTCGTCCATTGAGCGATGACGACGAGGCCATAGACGAGCGCCAGTCCGGAGATTCCGGCGCCGGCCCAGAGCGCCAGGCGAAGCGGCGCGTCCGAAAACGACACCAGGCCGCTCGCCGCCAGCCCGATCATTTTGCGCAACGGATATTTGGTTTCGCCAGCGGCGCGTCCGGGCCGGTCGAACGTCACCACAGCCTGGCGGAATCCGATCCAGGCGAACATGCCGCGCACGAAACGGTCGCGCTCGGGCATCGCCAGAAAGCAATCCAGCGCCTTGCGGTCGACCAGGCGGAAATCGCCGACGTCGCGCGGGATCGGCGTTTCGCCGACCAGGCCCATCAGGCGGTAGAACAGGTCGGCGGACAGCCGCTTGAACCTGCTCTCGCCCGCGCGCGAGGTCCTCTGCGCATAGACGACCTCGAAGCCTTCCTTCCATTTCGCGATCATCTCGAGCACGACTTCCGGCGGATCCTGAAGGTCGGCGTCCAACACGATGACCGCCCGGCCGGCGGCGTGGTCCATCCCGGTGGTGATGGCGATCTGGTGGCCGAAATTGCGCGAAAGCTTCAACAGCCGATAGCGCGGGTCGGCGCGCGCCTTGCCCTCGAGCACGATCGCGCTGGAGTCGCGCGAGCCGTCGTCGACGAAAATCACTTCCCCGGGCGCGTCCAGCAGCTCCATGAGCGAATCGAGCCGACGCAGAAGAATCGGGATCACCGCTTCTTCGTTGTAGACGGGAACAACCAGCGAATAGGTTGGCGTCATGGCGGCGCTGTCGCAAGCGGGCAAGCCCGCACCATGTTCGCAAAGGCTTAAGGGCGGCTTAGCGCGATGAGGCCGGTTCGGCTCGCCGGCCAGCGATGAGATTTCGCGAACTTGCAAGCCGTTCCGCGCGCCGCTACTCAGCCGGCCGCGCTTCTGCTAGAAAGCTCCGTTACGGCGCCCGACAACGATATCTCGGAGTTGGCGATGGAATACGAGAACACGCCCATATCCTCGAATATCGAGGATCGCCGCGGCCAGGGCGGCGGCGGCGGAATGATTGTCGGCGGCGGCGGCCTCGGCCTTGGCGCGATCATCATCATTTTCGCGATCAGCTATTTCACCGGCATTTCCCCGCAGATCCTGATGAACGGCGCGGAAATGGTCGGCGTCGGCAATAACGGCGCCGGCTCCTACAGCCAGCCGGCGCAGCAATCCAATCCCGCCAATCAGAATGACCCGATGCGCAAATTCCTCGCCCATGTGCTGGGCGGCACGGAAGCGGTCTGGGCGCAGGTGCTGCCGGAGCAGACGGGCGTCAAATATGCGCCCGCGACCCTGGTGCTCTACAACGGCGCCACCCGGTCGGGTTGCGGCGGCGCGCGGGCGGCCATGGGGCCGTTCTACTGCCCGATCGACAAGAAGGTCTATCTCGACACGTCGTTCTTCCGCGACATGAAGGATAAGCTCGGCGGCGGCGGCGATTTCGCCTACGCCTATGTCGTCGCCCATGAGATCGGCCATCACGTGCAGGATCTGCTCGGCATCCTCGACAAGGTCGACGCCGCCAAGGAGCGGGTGAGCCAGACCCAGGCCAACGCGCTTTCGGTCAGAGTCGAGCTGCAGGCCGATTGCTTCGCCGGCGTATGGGCCAATCACGCGAACGCGAAATGGAGGATTCTCCAGCCCGGCGACATCGAGAAGGCGCTGGCGACGGCGGCGGCGATCGGCGACGACCGGCTCCAGACCGCCGCGCGCGGTTACGCCGTCCCCGACAGCTTCACCCACGGCTCCTCGGCGCAACGGCAAAAATGGCTGACGATCGGCCTCAAGACCGGGCAGATCAGCGCCTGCAACACGTTTGCGAATTGAGTTCGAGCGCCCGCCGGGTTGAAGAATAACGGCGATAAGCCGCTCACCCCCGCCTTTCGCTGTCGAGATGCGCCATCGCCTGGGCCGGATAGCGGTCGCCTCTCGCCGCGCCGGCGGGCACCGCCTGCTCGATCGCCGCCAGGTCGGCTTCGGTGAGGACGATGGCGTCGGCGGCGCTCGATTCCGCCCATTGCGCGCGGGTGCGGGCGCCGATCAGCGGCACGATCGCTTTGCCTCGCGCGAGCACCCAGGCGACCGCGATCGCGGCGACGCTGACGCCGCGCGCGGCGGCGACGTTGCGCAAAGCCTCGACCAGCTTGAGATTGTGATCGAGATTGTCGCCGGAAAACCGCGACGAGGCGCCGCGAAAATCGCCGGAGTTCCGGCGCTCCCTCGACCAATGGCCGGAAATCAGGCCCCTGGCCAGCACGCCATAGGCGGTGATCCCGATTCCGAGTTCCCGGCAGGCGGGCAGGATGTCGATTTCGATCATCCGCATGATCAGCGAATATTCGATCTGCAGATCGGCGATCGGGTGGACCGCAGCGGCGCGGCGGATGGTGGCCGTCGAGACCTCGGAGAGGCCGATCGCCCGCACATAGCCCGCCTTGACCATGTCGGCGACCGCGCCGACGGTGTCCTCGATCGGAACCGCAGGATCGAGCCGGGCCGGGCGGTAGATGTCGATATGATCGACGCCGAGGCGTTTCAGCGAATAGGCGAGGAAGTTCCTGACCGCGGCCGGACGGCAATCGTAGCCGACGAAGGCGCCGGCCGGATCGCGCAGGGCGCCGAATTTGACGCTCAGCACATAGTCCTCGCGCCGCCGGTCGCGCAAAGCCTCGCGGATCAGGATCTCGTTGTGGCCGGAGCCGTAGAAGTCGCCGGTGTCGATCAGGGTCGCGCCCGATTCCAGCGCCGCATGGATCGTCGCCACGCTCTCGGCCCGGTCGGCCGGCCCATAGAAGTCCGACATGCCCATGCAGCCGAGGCCGATCGCCCCCACGCTTGGCCCGCTCTCGCCCAGGGTCCGCCGCCGCATCGCCGCCTCCGTTCGCTCACAGGGCGGTGAGGATAGCACGAACCGCGCTTTCGTCCGACGCGGGGCTTGACGCGCGCGTAAGCGGGGGTTATCTGCGTGTTCATGTTATGTTCTCAGCGAACTCAAGAGACATGGTCTTGACCCAGCTCCCTCTCCGTTCGGCTGCAGGCGAAGCGCGCCGCCATCCGGTCGCGATCGCCGAACGGCTGCTGCCCGCCGAGCGTCGCCGCGGCCGCGGTTCGGCGACCAACGTCTCGGGCCGCTTCGAGACGCTCAAGCGCGAGGATTTCGACGACGGCTGGACCCGCGAGGAGGCGCCCGAGCCGCTGGCGACCGAAGTGACGATCGAAAAGCCGAAGAGCGTCATCACCCGCAACAACTCTCCCGACATCGGCTTCGATCGGTCGATCAACCCCTATCGCGGCTGCGAGCACGGCTGCTTTTATTGCTACGCCAGGCCCACCCACGCCCATATGGGCCTTTCCCCCGGACTCGATTTCGAGAGCCGCCTGTTCGCCAAAGTCGGTGCGGCCGAGCTGCTGGAGCGCGAACTCGCCGCCGCGAAATATTCGCCGGCGCCCATCGCCTTCGGCGCCAACACCGACCCCTACCAGCCGATCGAGCGGCAATATCGCATCACCCGCTCGCTGCTCGAGGTGCTTCAGCGCGCCCGCCATCCCTTGAGCATCGTCACCAAGTCGAACCTCGTCCTGCGCGATCTCGATATCCTGAGCGCGATGGGGCGCGACCGGCTGGTCAAGGTGTTCGTTTCGGTGACGACGCTCGATCGGGGGCTGGCGCGCAAGATGGAGCCGCGCGCGCCGACGCCGGAGAAAAGGCTGGAGGCGATCGAAGCGCTCAACCAGGCCGGCGTGCCGGCCGGCGTGCTGGTCGCGCCGATCATTCCCGCCATCAACGATTCCGAGATCGAGGCGATCCTGGCCCGCGCCCACGCGGCGGGCGCGGGCGAGGCCGGCTATGTCGTGCTGCGGCTGCCGCTGGAGCTCAGGGACATGTTCCGCGAATGGCTGCAGGTCAACTTTCCCGACCGGCTCGGCCGCGCGGTGTCGCTGGTGCAGTCGATGCGCGGCGGCAAGGATTACGAGGCTGAGTGGGGCCGGCGGATGGCGGGCTCGGGGCCCTACGCCTGGATGATCGGCCGCCGGTTCGAGATGGCGAGCCGCCGCCTCGGCTATCGCGAGAGCCGGGCGACGCTGCGAACCGACCTCTTTCGCAAGCCCGCGCCCGCGGCGAAGGAGACGGCCGCGCAGCTCAGCCTGTTCTAGGGGGCAGAGGCAGAGCGGCTTGAGCGGTTGCGACGTGAGGCGGTCATCACGGAGCGCGGCCGCAGACGTCGTAGTTGGGGGTAAGGGGAAATATTTGGCCGCGCCAGGATAATACGAAGTTAATTAGTTTTTCCGGGCGGCGCCGGTCCGGCGCTCGGCCGGTCTCATCCCCCGAACCGTCCCTTCCAGGTCGGCTGGGCGCCCGAAACCTCGAGCGGCGCCGCCTCGTAGACGCCGCGGGCGACGGCGCGGGCGATGCAGTCGGCGGCGAGCATGCCGATCTCGGTCAGGTCGCGCAGGTCGGGCGCGCGGCTGGCCCGCGCGGTCGCGGCGGCGAACACGACGTCGCCGTCGACCGGCGACAAGGCGGGCCGCAGGGCGAGCGCGAAACCGCCCTGGGCCATGATCGCGACCCGCTTGAGCTGGGCCACGGTCAGCGCGGCGTCGGTCGCGACGACGCCGAGGTCGGTGCTCGCCGGCTCCTCGCGCTTCATGCGCAGGGCGAGCGCGTCTTCGACCTCCGTCGGCCCGAAGCCGCAGCCGCCGAACTCGCGGCCGCGCTCGTAGGGCGCCGCCCAGAAATGCCGGCTCCTGCCGCGCGTCGCCCGCCCGGCGCAATTGACGGCCGCCAGCGCGCCGACCCGAAAGCCGCGCGAGGTCATCGCGCTCGCGGAGCCGAGCCCGCCCTTGAGATCGTAGGTCGTCGCGCCATAGCCCGCGCCCGCCGTCCCGAGGGCGAAGCTTTCGGCGGCCGCTTCCGCCGCCCGGAAGCCCAGATCCCAATAGGGCGGCCGCCGGCCCCAGGCCTTGTCGCCGCCGTTGAGAAGGTCGAAAAGGCTTGCTCCCGGCACGATCGGCACTCGCGCCCCGTCGACGGCGAAACCGCGCCCGATTCCGGCGAGCCAGGCCATCGCTCCGCCCGCGGCGTCGAGGCCGAACGCCGAGCCGCCCGACAGCACAAAGCCGTCGACCCGCTCGACCGTCATTTCCGGCTCCAGCAGCGCCGTGTCGCGCAGCGCCGGCGAGCCGCCGTTGATCGCGATCGAAGCGATCGCCGGCTGGTCGAAAATGACGGCGGTGACGCCGGAGGCGAGCTTAGGGTCGTCGGCCGACCCGACGCGCACGCCCGCAACGTCAGTGATGAGATTGGCCGTCATCGGATATCCTTCGTCCGCCGCAGCGCCTCAACCGTCGGCGCGCAGGTGATGAGAGAACTATCGGGAGCGTCGCGGGCGCGGTCAATCCGCCCGCGGACGAACCGGCGCGGCCGCGCCGCCCCGCCCCGGATCGCGGAAAGGCGGTCAGGACAGCCTCGCGCAGGCGAACGATGCTCTGAACTAACCTGGTCGCGGAGGGAAGGTCGGGAAAAGACTCAATTCCTTTGCGAATTCCTACCCCGACCCGGGCAAAGGACGTCAGGCTGACATGCGCGACGAGGTGTACAATCCGCTGCACGACGAGGTGAACGAACCGCTGGGGATTGCAACCGACCCGCCCTCAGCCGCGGCCGGTCGGCCCTCGCGCGGGATTGGGCGCATGGCGGTCGCCGCGGCGGTTTTCGCGGCCGCCATCGGCCTGGCCGCCAATGCGCGCCATAAATCGCCGCCCGACAACGAGATCGTGGCGACGGCGCAAGTCGAGCCCGCTCCGCCGCCGGTCGCGCCGGCGCAACCCGCGGATTCCGACGCGACGCCGAATCCGGGCCTGCCGGCGGTCGCCTCGGCCAGTCAGGTGGAGGCGGCGAGTGGGGTCAAGGTCATGCGCTCGGGCGGCGGCGACGCGCCGGGCGGGGTCATCATCGATGTGCCCGAGGCGCTTGGCGTCACGCTCGACGCCGCGCCCGATCGCCGCCTGGTCGAGAAGTCGCGCTACGGTCTGCTGCCGCGGGTCGGCGCCGACGGCGCCCGGCCGTTCGACGTCTATTCGCGGCCGATTCTCGCCTCCGCGAGGGTGAAGGCCGGCCGCGCGCGCATCGCGCTGATGGTCGGCGGCCTCGGGCTCAACGCCGAGGGCACCGAGGCTGCGATCGCGGAACTGCCCGGCGCCGTGACCCTCGGCTTCGCGCCCTATGGCGCGGCGCTCGATCGACAGGCGGCGGAGGCGCGGAAGGAGGGGCACGAGACGGTGCTGCAGGCGCCGATGGAAGGCTTCTCGTATCCCGGCAGCGCGCCAGGGCCGCATACGCTGACGACGGCGGCGGCGAGCGCCGAAAATCTCGATTCGCTGCACTGGCTGATGGGCCGGTTCGCCGGTTACGTCGCCATCGCCAACTATCTCGGCGGGAAATTCACCGCCGACCGGCGGGCGATCGCACCGATCCTGAACGAAATCGCGGCGCGAGGCCTGGGCTATCTCGACGACGGCTCCTCGCCGCGCAGTCTGGCGCCGGACCTCGCGCAAGCGCTGGCGATGCCCGCGGCCCGCGCCGACATCGTCATCGACGCCGATCCCTCGCCGGCGGCTGTCGACGCGGCGCTCGAGCGCCTGGTCGATCTCGCGCGTCAGCGCGGGACCGCGATCGGAATCGCTTCGGCCTCGCCCAGCAGCGTCGAACATTTGGCGCGATGGACCAGTAGGCTCAAGGCGAAGGGCGTCGCGCTTGTGCCCCTTTCCGCATTGATGTCAAAGTCGCAGGGCCTGTCGGCGCTGTCCAAGCCTTGAAATGAGTTCGTGAGCAGCGATTTGCCCTACCGCCCTTGCGTCGGCGTCGCGCTGGTCAATCGCGACGGCGAGGCGTTCATCGGCCATCGCAAGCGCAAGAGCGCCGGCGAGGCGCTGGACGCCCGCTCGTGGCAAATGCCCCAGGGCGGGATCGACGACGGCGAAACCGCGCTCGAAGCGGCGCGGCGCGAGCTCTGGGAGGAAACCAATATCCGCTCGATCCAGTTCATCGCCGAACTGCCGGATTGGCTGAACTACGATTTGCCGAAAGAGGCGCGCGGACGCTGGGAGGGGCGATATCGCGGGCAGTCCCAGAAGTGGTTCCTGTTTCGCTTCGTCGGCGAGGAGAACGAAATCGACGTGCGGCGCCCGGCCGGCGGCAAACACGGCGCGGAATTCGACGCTTGGCGTTGGGAGAGCCTGGAGCGGCTGCCCGACCTGGTCGTGCCGTTCAAGCGGGAGGTCTACGCGGCGGTGTCGGCCGCTTTTGCGCCGCTCGTCCGGCCAGCCGACCGATGAGTGGGTCGATCACGGCCAGCCTCGAGCGTTCACGCGAAACGGGTCAGGCGCCGCTCTTGATCGACGCGATCGCCTCCGCGAGCTCCTCGTCCATCTTCCGCCGCAGACGGTGGTCCGAGAGATCAACCTTGGCTCGCTCGAGGTCGGCCCGCAAAGACGCCTCGACGGCATCGTCGTTACGGCCGACCTGGCTCGCGACGAAATCGCGGACGTAGGTCTCGGCGGCCTCGGTCGAAAGACCAATCAGGCCTGCGGCCCATTGCGCCAGCGCCTTATTGCGGCGCGCGACCGCTCGAAAGCGCTGGGTCTCGTCAGCCGCGAAGCGCTTCTCGAACGCGTTCTCACGTTCTTCGAACGCGTCAGGCATGTCGATCTCCTCCACCGTGCGCAGCGGAACTTGGCGCGCCGCCGCCGCAGTGTCAATTATTCGGCTTTGCAAAACATCGTCGCTCCGCGACGCGCGAGACTTGATGACGAGCCCAACCGATTTGCGCGCCGTCGCGACCGTCAATTCGACCTCCTACACCCCCAGTCCCGCCCTCGTCGCCTCCACCAGCGGCCGCGCTTCCGCCTCCGCGTATCGCTGCGGAGCGCCGGCGCCCCAGACCGGGCCGGGCCAGGCGGGGTCGCCGATGAAGCGCGCGACGACATGCAGGTGGAACTGCCGAACGACGTTGCCGAGCGCGCCGACATTGATCTTGTCGGCCTTCATATGCGCCTTGAGAAAGCTCGCCGCCCTGGCCGCCTCTTCGATCAATTGCGCGCGCTCGGCCGCGTCGAGATCGGTCAGCTCGGCGATTCCTTCACGCCTCGGCGCGAGGATCAGCCAAGGCCAGCGCGCGTCGTTCATCAGCAGCACGCGTGAGAGCGTCAGGTCGCCGACGAGGAGCGTGTCGCGAGCAAGCCGCCCGTCGAGCGAAAAGCTCATGCGGCCCAGGCCTGCCCGTGCGGCCCGCGCGGCAGGCCGAGCTTGAGCGCGATCGTCTCGCCGATGTCGGCGAGGCTCGCGCGCGCGCCGATCGGCCCCGGCGAGGCGCCGGCGCCGAAGGCGAGGATCGGCACGTGTTCGCGGGTATGGTCGAAACCCCGGAACGTCGGGTCGTTGCCGTGATCGGCGGTGATGACGCAAAAATCGCCCGGCCGCATCGCCTTTTCGATCGCACTCAAGCGCGCGTCGAACGCCTCCAGGCAGGCGGCGTAGCCGGGCACGTCGCGGCGATGCCCCCATTCGGTGTCGAAATCGACCAGGTTGACGACAATGAGCCCGCCGTCGGCGGTCCTCGCCAGCGCCTCGATGAGAAGGTCGACATTGCCGTCGTTGCTGTTGCCCTTGCGCTCCTCGCCAGTGTCGCGATGGGCGAAGATGTCGCCGATCTTGCCGATCGAGACGATCGCGCGATCCGCCCGCGCCGCCCGCTGAAACAGATTGCCGTCCGGCGGCGGAATGGCGAAATCCTTGCGATTGGCGGTGCGGACGAAATCCTTCGCGGTCCGTCCGACGAACGGTCGCGCGATCACGCGCCCGATGTTGAGCGGATCGCAGAGACGGCGGGCGATTTTGCACAGGTCGTAGAGCCGGTCGAGCCCGAAGGCTTGCTCGTGGGCGGCGATCTGGAGAACGGAATCAGCCGAGGTGTAGCAAATGGGTTTGAGCGTGCTTAGATGCTCCTCGCCGTAGTCCTCGATGACCGCGGTTCCCGAGGCGTGGCGATTGGCGAGGATGCCGGTAAGCTTTCCCTCTTCGATCAGCGCCGCGCTCAGGGACTCCGGAAAGGCGGGGACGGTCTCGGGAAAATAGCCCCAGTCGAAGTCGACCGGCGTTCCCGCGATCTCCCAATGGCCCGACGGCGTGTCCTTGCCGTGCGAGGTCTCGATCCCGTAGCCCCACTGACCGCGCGCGGCGGCAAGCGTGAATCCTGACGGAGCGCGGCCGGTCGACGCCGTCATCGCATGGCCGAGCCCGAGCGCGTCGAGATGCGGCAGATTGAGCGGGCCGCGCCGCAATCCGTCGCGATTTCCCAGCCCGACGGCGCAGGCCTCGGCGATATGGCCGAGCGTGTTCGCGCCGTCGTCGCCATAGGCCGAGGCGTCTTCCGCGCCGCCGCAGCCGACCGAATCGAGGACGATCAGGATCGCGCGGCTCATAGGCCCCCTTACTGGCTGACGACGGCGGAAAGCGTCGCCTCATTTGAAAATGCGGCCGCGAACAGCGCCCGGGTGTAGTCGGCCTGCGGGGCGGCGAACACTTCTCTCGCGTCGCCGCTCTCGACGACCTTGCCGCGACGCATAACGATGATCTCGCTGGCGAGCGCCCGCACCACCCTGAGATCGTGGGAGATGAAAAGGTAGGCGAGTTTGCGGCGCTTCTGCAACTCGCGCAGCAGGTCGACAATCTGGGCCTGGATCGACATATCCAAGGCCGAGGTCGGCTCGTCGAGCACGACAAATCTCGGGTCGAGCGCCATCGCCCGGGCGATGGCGATGCGCTGGCGCTGGCCGCCGGAAAACTCATGCGGATAGCGGTCGAGGGTCGAAGGCTCGAGCCCGGTGTCGACGAGCGCGCGTTCGGCGATGCGTCGCCGTTCGGCGCTCCCCATCCTCGTTCCCTGGGCGATCAAGCCTTCCTCGACGATCTCGGCCACCGACATGCGTGGGCTGAGCGAGCCGAACGGGTCCTGAAAGACGATCTGCATCTCGCGCCTGAGCGGGCGCATGGCCTTTGAATTCAAGCCCTCGATCGCGCGCCCGCAATAGGCGATCCGGCCCTGCGAACGGATGAGCCGCAGCATCGCCAGTCCGAGCGTCGTCTTGCCGGAGCCGGATTCGCCGACAACCCCAACCGTCTGGCCCTCACGCACGGCGAGCGAAACGCCGTCGACCGCCTTGACGTATCCGACCGTGCGGCGAAAGAATCCCTGCTTGATCGGAAACCAGACGCGCAAGGCCTCGGCGCTCGCGATCGTCGGCGCGGCGCGGTCGTCGAGCGGCGCCTCGCCCTTGGGCTCGGCCGCCATCAAGGCCCGGGTGTAAGGGTGACGGGGATTTGCGAACACGTCGGCGGTCCTGCCCGCCTCGACGATGACGCCGCGCTGCATCACGATCAAATCGTCGGCGATGCGCCTGACGACGTTCAGATCGTGGGTGATGAACAGCATCGCCATGCCGTGCTTGGCCTGCAGCTCCTTGAGGAGCTTGAGGATTTGCGCCTGCACGGTGACGTCGAGGGCGGTCGTCGGCTCGTCGGCGATCAACAAGTCGGGGCGGTTGGCGAGCGCCATGGCGATCATCACCCGTTGGCGCTGGCCGCCGGAGAGCTGATGCGGATAGGCGCCAAGCCGCTCGGCCGGATCGAGAATGCCGACCTCGGTCAGAAGCTCGATGATTCGCGCGCTCGTCGCCGCGCGCCGCCCTTGATGCAGCGCGATGATTTCGCCGACCTGCCGCGAAATCGTGTGCAGCGGGTTGAGCGAAGTCATCGGCTCCTGGAACACCATCGTCACGCTGGCGCCGCGCATGGCGCGCAGCTCGGCGTCCGACATTTTGAGCACGTTCTTGCCGCGAAAGAGGATTTCGCCGCTCGGATAGGTGGCGGCGGGCTGAGGCAACAGGCGCACGATCGCCTGCGCCGTCACCGTCTTGCCCGAGCCGGACTCGCCGACCAGCGCCAGCGCGCGCCCCTTCTCCAGCCGGAAGGACACGCGGTCGACCACGGTCCTGCGTTCCTGCCCCTGAGCGAACGCGATCGACAGTTCGCGCACGTCGACGAGCGGCGCGCCCCCGCTCACAGGAACGTCTTTCTCGGGTCGAAGGCGTCGCGGACCGCTTCGCCGATGAATATCAGCAGCGACAGCATCAGCGCGGTGATGGCGAAAGCGGAAAGGCCGATCCACGGCGCTGAGAGGTTGGACTTGCCCTGCAGCAGCAATTCGCCGAGCGAGGGCGAGCCGGGCGGCATGCCGAGACCGAGAAAGTCGAGCGAGGTCAGGGTGCCGATCGAAGAATTGACGATGAACGGCAGAAAGGTCAGCGTCGCCACCATCGCGTTCGGCAAGACGTGCTTGACGATGATCTTGGCGTTGGAAAGGCCGAGCGCGCGCGCGGCGTTGACGTATTCGAAGTTGCGCGCCCGGAGAAACTCGGCCCGCACCACATGCACGAGGCTGACCCAGGAGAACAGCAGCAAGATCGTCAGCAGCACGAAGAAGCTCGGCGCAAGAATCGCCGATAGGATGATAAGAATATAGAGATGCGGCAGCGACGACCAGATTTCGATCACCCTCTGCATCGTCAGATCGAGCCAGCCGCCGAAATACCCTTGGACCGCGCCGGCGAAGACGCCGATCACCGACGAGACGCCGGCGAGCGTCAGGCCGAACAGCACCGAGAGGCGAAAGCCGTAGATGAGGCGCGCGACGATGTCGTGGCCGTCCTGGTCGGAGCCGAGCCACAGCGGCTCCAACGCGCGGCAGGGATGCGCCAGGGCCGGCGCTTGCTTATCGCCCCGCTTTTCCAGAGCGGCGCGGCACTGCTTGTCGCTCAGCATCCAGGTCGGGGGAGTCGGAAGCGGCGTCGGCGGATTGAGAATGGTGGTCGAGTTGGAGAAGCGAATCGGCGGCCAGATCATCCAGCCGTGCGCCTTGATCTCATTGGCGACGAATGAGCCGCGATAATCCGCATGCGCCTCGAAGCCGCCGAACTTGTCCTCCGGATAGTCGAAGAACACCGGGAAGAGAATCTCGCCTTTGTAAGAGACGATCAGCGGGCGATCGTTGGCGATGAACTCCGCGCAGAGCGAGCCTATGAACAGGACCAAGAAGATCCGCAGCGACCACGCGCCGCGCTTGTTGCGGCGAAAATTGTCGAGCCGCCGCCGGTTCATCGGCGACAGGCGCAGCCATGGGCGCGAGTTTGCGGCGCTCATGCGAAACGTCGCTGTCCCGTTGGACTGGCCGCGGAAATGCTGCGAACCGCGTCATGGCCGAACATGGTCTGCGCCGTCAAACGCGCCCTCATCACACCTCTCGCGTTTCGAAGTCGATGCGCGGATCGATCCAGGTGTAGGTGAGGTCGGAGATCAGGTTCACCACCAGGCCCAGCAGCGCGTAGATATAGAGGTTGGCGAGCACCACCGGGTAATCGCGCTGGATGAGGGAATCATAAGAAAGATAGCCAAGACCGTCGAGCGAGAACACCTGCTCGATCAGCAAAGACCCGGTGAAGAAGGCGCCGATGAAGGCGCCGGGAAATCCGGCGATGACAATCAGCATCGCGTTGCGAAAGACATGGCCGTAAAGCACGCGCAGCTCGGTCAAGCCCTTCATGCGCGCGGTCTGCACATAAGACTTTTTGATCTCGTCGAGGAAGGAGTTTTTCGTCAGAAGGGTCGAAGTGGCGAACGAACCGAGCACCAGCGACGCCACCGGCAGCGTGATGTGCCAGAGATAGTCGAGAATCTTATGCGGCCAGGTCAGGTCGGCGAAATTTTCGGAAGTGAGGCCGCGCAAGGGGAAAATCTGCCAGAACGAACCGCCGCAGAATAACACCACCAGGAGCACGGCGAACAGGAAGCTCGGGATCGCGTAGCCGAAGATGACCAGCGCCGAGGTGATCGTGTCGAAGCGCGAGCCGTCCTTGACCGCTTTCCTGACCCCGAGCGGGATCGAAATCGCATAAGAGATGAACGTCATCCACATGCCGAGCGAAATCGAGACCGGCAGCTTCTCCTTGATGAGCTGCAGCACCGGCACGTCGCGATAATAGCTTTTGCCGAAATTGAAGGTCGAATAGTCGCGCACCAGAATCCAGAATCGCTCCAGCGCCGGCTTATCAAAGCCGTATTGCTTCTGAAGTTCCTTGATGAATTTCGGATCAAGGCCCTCCGCGCCACGATATCGCGACGAGATGTCGCCGCCGGCCTGCATCGCGCCGGCGCCGATCTGGCCGCCGCCGCCGCCGAATTGCGCGGTTGAACTCTGGTTGGCGCCCTGCAATTGCGCGATCGCGCGCTCGACCGGGCCGCCGGGCACGAATTGTACGATCGCGAACGACACCGCCATGATGCCGAGGATGGTCGGAATCATCAGAAGGAGGCGACGGAGAATATAGGCGAACATGCGCCATCACCTCGCCTGTGGCGGGCGAGGCGTCAAGCGCCGGTCAGAGTCCAATCGACTTGGCCTTCCCTTCGTCCCACCACCAGGTGCCGGGCGCGCCGACGCCGAGCTTCGGCTGCCGCTCCGGCCGCGCAAACACGTCCCAATGGGCGATCCAGGCGTTGTCTCTATACCACATGGGCACCCAATAGTGTCCCGCGCGCAGCACCCGGTCGAGCGCGCGACAGGCCGTGTTGAGTTCGGCGCGCGATTTCGCCGTGGCGATGGTTTCGATCAGCGCGTCGACGACCGGATCGGCTACGCCGGCGAGATTCCGAGAGCCTTTCTGCTTTGCGGCTTCGGACGAAAAGACGACCCGCAAGCCCACGCCAGGGGTCGTCGACCCGGGAAGCGCCTCGGTCACCACATCGTAATCGAAGTTCTCGGTGCGAAACTTCAGCTGCGCAGCGTCGACGATGCGGAAATTCGCCTGAATCCCCAGCTTTCGAAGATTCTGGATGAAGGGCATCGTGTGCGGCTGCAACGCGCTGCTGCTGTCGAGGAACTCGACGGTCAGCGGCTTCCCGTTCGGCAACAGCATCGTTTCGCCTTGGCGCTTGCACCCGGCGGAGAGCAACAGGTCATAGCCCTGCCTGAGCAACGCGCGGTCGCTGCCGGACCCGTCGCTGACCGGAGGGATGTAGGGATCATTGAAGACGGACGGCGAAATTTTGTCGCGGAAAGGCTCGAGAAGCTTGAGTTCGTCTGGACCCGGTTTGCCTTTCGCCTCCATGTCGGTGTTGGGGAAGTAGGAGACGATGCGCTTGTAGGCCGAGTACATCACATTCTTGTTGGTCCATTCGAAATCGAAAGCAAATCCGATCGCCTCGCGAACGCGCGGGTCGCGAAACTGCTCGCGGCGCGTGTTGAGATACCAGCCTTGCGTGGAGGAAGGCGCGCCGTTGTGCAGAACTTCCTTCTTGACGCGCCCCTCCTTGAGCGCGGGAAAGTCGTAGGCGGTCGCCCAGAAGCGCGAGGTGTATTCCTCATGATAGTTGATCGCGCCGGCCTTGAACGCTTCGAAGGCGACCTGGCGTTCTCGATAATACTCGAACCGCAGCCGATCAAAGTTGTTCTGGCCAAGATTGACCGGCAGCTTCGCGCCCCAATAGCCGGGATCGCGCGCGAATTCGATGAATCGCCCCTGTTCGAACGCCTTGACCTTATAGGCGCCCGAGCCCAGCGGCGGATCGAGCGTCGAGGCGGTGAAATCGCGGCCTTTCCACCAGGTCGCCGAGAACACAGGCATGCCGACGACGATGAGGTGGGCGTCACGGCTCCGCCCGTGCACGAAACGCACATGAACGACGTCGTCGCCATCGGGAGTCGCCGACTGAACCTCCTTGAGGAGCTGGGCGTAGATCGGGTGGCCCTTGTCTTTCAATATCGTGAGCGAAAACGCGACATCGGCGGCCGTGACCCTGGATCCATCGAAGAAGCGCGCCTCGGGCCGCAGGCGGAATCGGTAGTCAAGCTTGTCGGTCGAGACCCTCACCGATCGCGCCAGCAGGCCATAGACCGAATCCGGCTCGTCGCCGTTGGCGGTCATCAGGGTGTCGAAGGTCGCCGACATGCCGGCCGCGCCATTGCCCTTCCAACTGTAGATGTTGAGGGTGTCGAAGGTATCGAAGTTTTGGTTGCCGCTGGTCCCGGTGATCTGCAGCGACAACAGCCCTCCAGACGGCGCCTGAGGATTCACATAGGCGAAATGCGGGAAATCCGGCGGCAAGGCGAGGTCGCCAAACGACGACAGGCCGTGGGTCTCGATCGAGTTGTCCGCAAGCGCGACCAACGGCCGGACCAAGAGCGCGGCGAGCGCGCCGCCGCCCGCCGCCTTCAGTGCCGTTCTGCGGCTGAAACTCTTCGCCATCGAATCGCTAGCCTCGGATAGAGGATCGGCCGGCGATTGTGCCCGCCTTCAAGGCCTTTGGCCAGCGGCGCATGTCGCGCATCCGGACGCCGCGCACAATTGAGGCTCATTGCGACTCTCTCGTGGCTCGCGCATTATCGGCGCATTAAAAACCAACGCCATGGCATTAAAATAAGGAAAGACCCCTGCCGCGCCGCCGGCCGCCCCGATCGCGGCCGCTTCAACCGGAGAGCCTGTTTGCCCTTGGACGAAATCGCCTTTCGCGCTCTGGCGGGCGCGGACGCTGACGAGGCGGCGGACGTCGATCGAGCCGCATTCGCCGCCCGGGACCACGCGTGAGCGAGACTGTGTCCTTCCGGAAGGCGCCCGGCCGCCTGACGATCGACCTCGAAGCGCTCGCTGACAACTGGCGCGCGCTCGCCCTCCGCGCGGCGCCTGGGCGTTGCGCGGCCGTGATCAAGGCCAACGCCTACGGAATCGGCCTCGCCGAGGCCGCAACCGCGCTTTGGGCGGCCGGCGCGCGCGTCTTTTTCGTCGCCCGCCTGAGCGAGGGCCTCGCCGCCCGCCGCCTGCTGCCGGACGAGGCGGCGATCTATGTCCTCGATGGCCTCGAACACGGCGCCGACCCGGCCGACTACGCCGAGCGTCGGCTCGCGCCCGTGATCGGCGGCGAAGAGGAACTTGCGCGCTGGTCGGCCTTCGCCGCGGCCCGCGGCCAAGCCTCGCCGTGCGCACTGCATCTCGACACCGGAATGAACCGGCTTGGCTTCGCCTCGCTGACGGTCTTGCGTCGGGCGGTGGAGCAGCACGGCGCGCCGGGCGCCGACCTCCTGATGAGCCATTTGGTGTCCTCCGAAATTCCGGACGATCCGATCAACGCGGCGCAGTTCGAGCGGTTCGAGCTTGCGCGCGCGGCCTTCCCGCATCTGCCGGCTTCGCTCGCCAATTCGTCTGGAATGTTCCTCAGGCCGCGTCCGATCTACGATCTCGCGCGGCCTGGCTATGCGCTCTACGGCGGAAATCCGACGCCGGGCGGACCCAATCCGATGCGCCCGGTGGCGACGCTGACGGTGGCCATCCAGCAGACGCGCTGGATCGAGGCCGGCATGAGCTGCGGCTACAACGCCCAGTGGACCGCCAAGCGCCGCACGCGGCTCGCGACCCTTCTCGCCGGCTATGCCGACGGCCTGCCGCGCGGGGCTGGGGCGACGGATTCCACGCCAGGCGCCGAGGCTGTCGTGGCCGGCCGCCGCTGCCCGCTTGTCGGCCGCGTGTCAATGGACTTGAGCATGGTCGACGCGACCGATCTCCCCGAGGACGCGGTCCAGGCGGGCGGTGCGGTCGAGATTATCGGCCCTTCAGCCGACCTCGACGAATTCGCTGCCCGAAGCGGCACGATCGGCTATCAGGTCCTCACCAGCCTCGGACCGCGCTACCGTCGAGACTATCGCTCCATCAGTGCGCCCGGCTGATCGCGAATTCGACCGTGTCGCGCAAGGCATGCTTCCAAGGCGAGGCCGGAAAAAGCTCCAGGGCGTCGCGCGCCATCGCGCCGTAGTGGCGGGCGCGTTCGATCGAGTCCTCGAGGGCGCGGCGCCTCTTCATCGTCGCGAGCGCGAATTCGAGATCGCCGTCGGCAATTTCGCCTTTCTCCAGGGTGCGGCGCCAGAACTCGCGCTCTTTCGTCGTGCCCCGCCGGAAGGAAAGAACCACCGGAAGCGTGATCTTCCCCTCGCGAAAATCGTCACCGATATTCTTGCCGAGCTCGGCCGAGGCGCCGCCGTAATCGAGCGCGTCGTCGATCAGCTGGAATGCGATGCCGAGATTGGCGCCGTAGCCCCGGCAGGCGGCGATCTCGGCCTTGGGGCGGTCGGCCAGGATGGGACCTACCTCGCAAGCGGCGGCGAAGAGAGCGGCGGTCTTGGCGCGAATCACCGCAAGGTAGGCGTCTTCCGTCGTCTCGGTGTCCTTGGCGGCTGAAAGTTGCATCACTTCGCCCTCGGCGATCACCGCCGCCGCCGTCGACAGCGTCTCAAGGCAGGGGAGCGACCCGACCTCGACCATCATCTTGAAGGCCTGACCCAACAGAAAGTCGCCGACCAGAACGCTCGCCTCGTTGCCCCAAAGAACCCGCGCGGCCGTATTGCCGCGTCGCAGGTCGCTCTCGTCGACCACGTCGTCGTGCAGCAGCGTCGCGGTGTGCATGAATTCGACCGCGGCGGCGAGCTTGACATGACCTGCGCCGGCATAGCCGCACAGCCCCGCGGTTGCGAGGGTCAGAATGGGTCGAAGCCTCTTGCCTCCGGACGAGATCAGGTAGTTGGCGACCTCCGGAATCATCGCGACGTCCGATCCCGTGCGCGACAGAATGGTCTGGTTCACACGCGCCATGTCGTTGGCCACAAGCGCCGTCAATGGCTCGATCAGGCGATCGGCGGATTTCTCTTCGAGCGGAATGACCAGCCCCACCGACGCTTTCCCTTGCCAGACGCTACGCCTCGACCATAAAGACGGCGAAACGACGCGGCAAGAGCGCCCCTTGAGGTTGGTCTTTGATCGAAATCCTGCGCACCAACGACCTTGTGCTGATCAGCGTGATCGAATCGCTCCTCGCGGCGGAGGGCATCGCCTTTCTCGTCGCCGACCAGCACATGGCCGCCGTCGAAGGCTCGCTTGGTTTTCTGCCGAGGCGCATTCTCGTCAACTCGCGCAAGGAGGGCCGCGCGCGCCGTCTCATCGCGGAGGCGGGACTGGCGGGCGAGCTGCGCGATGCCTGAGCCGTCGCCGGCGCTCGCGAGCGAATCGATCCCGGAGGGGCTGTCCGTTGACGCTTGGCTCGGCGGACGGCTGAGCCTCGTCCAGCCGAGACGCGGCCACCGTGTGGGCTCGGACGCCGCGCTGCTGGTCGCGGCGGCCGGCGGCGCTGAGAGGCGGATTGTCGACGTCGGCGCCGGCGTCGGCGCGGTCGGGCTGGCGCTCGCCAGCCGGGACGAGCGCTCGAACGTCGATCTTGTCGAGATCGACGCCGATCTGGCGCGGCTCGCCATCGGCAACGCGACGCGCAACGGCCTGGCGGCGCGTGCGCGGGTCCTGCGGCTCGACGTCGTCGACGCAGGCGCCCGGCGCGAGGCGGGCCTTGCCGACGAAGCCGCGGACTTCGTCGTCACCAACCCGCCGTTTTTCGACCCGGGAACGGTGCGCGTCTCTCCCGAGGCGCCCCGCGCGCGGGCGCACGTCTTCCCATCGGGCCACTCGCGCGCCGCGCCGCTCGCCGCCTGGATCCGCGCCTGTCTGGCGCTACTGGCGCCCGGCGGGCGTTTCGCAATGATCCATCGGCCGGAGGCGCTGGCGCAGATTCTGGCCGCGGCGGAGAACCGGATCGGCGCGCTCGCCCTTCTGCCGGTTCATCCGCGCGCGGGCGCTTCGGCCCACCGCCTCATCGTCTCCGGCGTCAAGGGCTCGAAGGCGCCGCTTCGCATCGCGCCGGCGCTCGTCTTGCACCGGCCCGACGGGAGGCTGACGGAAGAGGCTGACGCGATCCATCGCGGCGGGGCGCTGATCGACTGGGGCGTTTGAGCGGCTCCCGCGCGCTGCTATGCTCAAAGCCTCCGCAATCCGGCGAGGCGCCATGTCTGACCTTTTCCTCCGGCACATCCGCGCCACCCTCGACGAGATCGAGGCGGCCGGCCTCCTGAAGCGCGAACGCCTGCTGACCGGACCGCAGGGCGGGCAAATCCGCGTCGCTTCGGCGAATGGCCCGCGCGAGGCGGTCAACCTTTGCGCCAACAACTACCTCGGCCTCGCCGATCATCCGGACATTATAGCCGCCGCGAAGGCGGCGATGGACGAATTCGGCTTCGGCATGGCCTCGGTGCGCTTCATCTGCGGCGCGCAGACGCTCCATCGCGAGCTCGAACAGGCGATCGCCCGGCATCTGGGCAAGGATGACGCGATCGTCTTCGCCGCCTGTTTCGACGCCAACGGCGGCGTGTTTGAGCCGCTGACGGACGAGACCGACGCCATCATCTCCGACAGCCTCAACCACGCCTCGATCATCGACGGCGTGCGCCTCAGCAAGGCGCGCCGCTACCGCTTCGCCAATTCGGACATGAATGAGCTCGAGGACCGCCTCAAGGAGGCCGACGCTGCGGCAGCCCGTTTCAAGCTGATCGCCACTGACGGCGTATTCTCGATGGACGGATACGTCGCCAGGCTGAAGGACATCTGCGCGCTCGCCGACCGCTACGGCGCGATGGTGCTGGTCGACGACTGTCACGCGACCGGGCATCTGGGCGAGAACGGGCGCGGCACGCCGGCGCTGACCGGCGCGGGGAATCGCGTCGACATCGTCACCGGAACCTTCGGCAAGACGCTCGGCGGCGGCATGGGCGGCTTCGTCGCCGCGGCTCAGCCAATCGTCGATCTGCTGCGCCAGCGCGCGCGGCCCTATCTCTTTTCCAATTCGCTCGCGCCCCCGATCGCGGCGGGGGCGCTGAAGGCGCTGGAGATCGCGACTGGCGCGGACGACCGGCGCGACCTGTTGCAAGCTCATGCGCGTCGGTTCCGCGCCGGGGTCGAGAAGGCGGGGTTCTCCGTCCTGCCTGGAGAAACGCCGATCATTCCGGTGATGCTGGGCGAGGCGCGGCTGGCGCAGGAGCTCGCGCAGGCGCTCGACGACCGGGGCGTCTTCGTCGCCGGGTTCTTCTTTCCCGTGGTGGCTAAGGGAAAGGCGCGCATCCGCACCCAAATGTCGGCCGCGCTGGCGACCCAGGACGTCGACTTCGCCGTCTCGGCCTTCGCCGACGCGGGACGGACGCTCGGCATCATCTAAAAATCGAAAGGCGCGCCGATGAAAGCCCTCGTCAAGCAGAAGCCGGAGCCGGGCCTGTGGCTCAGCGACGAGCCGATCCCATCGATCGGTCCGGACGACGTCTTGGTGAAGGTCCACAAGACCGGCATCTGCGGCACCGACGCGCACATCTTCAATTGGGACGAGTGGGCGCAGAAGACGATCCCGACGCCGATGACGATCGGGCATGAATATGCCGGCGAAATCGCCGAACTCGGGGCCAACGTGCGCAGCCTCAAGGTCGGCCAGCGGGTGTCGGGCGAGGGCCATGTGATCGGAATGCGAAGCCGCGCCGCGCGCGGCGGGCGCTATCATCTCGACCCCGAGACCCGAGGCATCGGGGTCAACATTCCCGGGGCCTTCGCGGATTACGTGCGGGTGCCAGCCTTCAACATCGTGCCGCTGCCCGACGACGTCGACGACGAGCTCGGCGCGATCCTCGATCCGCTCGGCAACGCGGTCCATACCGCGCTCTCGTTCGACCTCGTGGGCGAGGACGTGCTGATCACCGGGGCCGGGCCGATCGGCATCATGGCCGGAGCGGTGGCGCGCCATGTCGGCGCCCGGCATGTCGTCGTGACCGACGTCAACCCGAGGCGCCTTAAGCTCGCCGAAGAGGTGGCCGACGTCGTCGCGGTCGACGTGTCGAAGACCGACCTCAAGCAGACGATGGGCCGGCTCAAGATGACGGAAGGCTTCGACGTCGCGTTCGAGATGAGCGGCGCGCCCGCGGCGTTCGATCAATTGTTCGACGCGATCATCACCGGCGGGCGGGTCGCGCTGCTCGGCCTGCCTTCGAAGCCGGTGGTGGTCGACTGGAACAAGGTCATTTTCAAGCAGCTCACCATCAAGGGCGTCTACGGCCGCGAGATGTTCGAGACCTGGCACAAGATGATCGCGATGCTGGAAAGCGGGCTTAACGTGCGCAAGGTCATCACCCACCGCCTGCCGGCGCGCCAATTCCTCGAAGGCTTCGAGGCCATGCGCCGCGGCGAAAGCGGCAAGATCGTGCTCGACTGGACCGAGGCTGCTTAAGCGCGCCCGACATTTTCAGCCGCGTTTGGCGCGATTCCAGAGGCTTGCGGCGCCATTTCCAGCCGACCGCAACCTCCGTGCCCCCTCCACTCAGCCCGGAAAGCAGGAAGGCGCCCGGCGCGAGCCGCGAGGCAAGGCTTAGCAAATCAGGGGGAAGCCAGCGAAAGCAAAAGCGGAAGCAAAAGAAAACAAAAGGGAAGCCAGGGAAAATTAGAGGGAAGCAAACGAAAGCTTTTTGTTTCCGCGAATCGGGACTTTTGAACGGCTTATGCGCAAATCCAAATTGGAATTTTTTCTCCGCCGCTTGTCGACCCTTAAACTCCCTCTGCGTCTATACGTCCTCCCGAGGCCTCCGACCCGTTCCTTAAGCCCCAAACCATGCCGAGAGCTTAGGACTTCGCGCCCCTTGCCGTTTTTCGGCGTGTCAACCCGCCCGCGTAAGACTTAAGGCGGCCGCCGCCCTCGACGCGCCAGGCGCGCCTCGATCCAGCGACGAGGAGGACCATAACATACCTTCTGATTTTCTCAAAGAGATTGTCGTAGAAAATTGATTTTCGAAAACCGACGCCTCTTGCCTCTGCCTCCTGCCCCCGGGATGACAATCGCAACGAGGTCGCCCACATCAATCTTATTATCGGCCCTCGAGGCAGCGCGGCTGAGACTGCGTTCGCAAATACGTTGACGAACAATAAGGAGGGCTTCACCTCGCTGCTTGCGGTAGTGGCGCCAAACCTCGCCACAAAACCGAATACGGTGATATTTAACAAGGTCACAATCAAAGGCGCGAAGCAGGCGGTCCAAATGTTCGGCCCAGCCCAATACGCCGTTGCGAAAGCGGTGGCTGACAGCGTAGCCGACGGCACCATCCCGGCCGACGAAGCGGATGACCTGTTTGTCTGCGTCGGCGTATTCATCCATTGGGAAGCCGCGGACGACAGAAAAATCCAGGACTACAACTACCGCGCCACGAAAGAAGCAATTGAGCGCGCACTCGCCGGCAAGCCAACTGTGTCCGAAGTGATGGCGCAGCGCAACGCAGTCAAGCACGCATTTTACGCCTGACGCAGGTGAGAGAGTCTCCTCCCGCGCTTTGCGTTACCGTTTGCATTCTTTCTAGCAAAGCTAGGCCGGGCGCTTGAACGTAACGACGATGTCGCCCGCGACGAAACGGGTCGCATAGACACACGTCGGACGCTCGTCTTTGGATAACGGTCGCTCCTGGGGCTGAGCCCCCGTACCGGGCCAGTCTCGAACGGCGGCAACGGGTCGAAACCGGCCGGTCGCGCGCTGGAGAAAGCCGCCCTCAGCCTGCGCAATGGCTCGTGGCGAGATCGGACCTGCGGCGCTATTCTTGCCCGCATGACGGAACGCGGCAACCTCGAGGACTTCGTCGACCGGCATCGAAGGCTGTTCGTCCTGACCGGCGCCGGCTGCAGCACCAGCTCCGGCATTCCCGACTATCGCGACGCCGACGGCCAGTGGAAGCGGTCCCAGCCGGTGACTTATCAGGCCTTCATGCGCGAGGAGCCGACGCGCCGGCGTTATTGGGCGCGCAGCCTGATCGGATGGCGGCGGGTTCGCCGGGCCCGGCCCAACGGCGCCCATCGCGCGCTCGCCCGGCTCGAAGCGACAAGCGGAATCGAGCTTCTCCTGACCCAGAACGTCGACCGCCTGCACCAGGCGGCCGGCAGCAAACGGGTGATCGACCTGCACGGGCGGCTCGACCTCGTCCGCTGCATGGGCTGCGGGCGGCGATTGTCGCGCGACGAACTGCAGGAGGACCTCAGCCGGCTCAACGCGGGCTGGCTCGGCCTGGACGCCGCCGACGCGCCGGACGGCGACGCCGATCTCGAAAGCGCCGATTTTTCCTCCTTCGAAGTTTCGCCCTGCGGCCATTGCGGAGGCGTGCTGAAGCCAGACGTCGTGTTTTTCGGCGAGAACGTGCCGCGCGACCGGGTCGAGGCGGCGATGCGGGGTCTGGATCAGGCCGACGCCGTTCTGATCGTCGGCTCTTCGCTGATGGTCTATTCGGGCCTGCGCTTCGTCCAGGCGGCGGCGAACGCCGGAAAGCCGGTCGCCGCGGTCAACCTCGGCCGGACCCGGGCCGACGGCCTCATCGCGCTGAAGGTGGAGCGGCCATGCGAGGAGGCGCTGGCGTTTCTGTTGTGACGGGCAATTCTTGCGGCGGGTCCCGCTCCGCGCGGCGTTTGGTTTGTTAGCTGCGGGGCCGGGAATTTGCCCCGGTTAGCAAATTAACGCCTCACCGCCGCCAATATTAACTTCAATTAATCTAGGGCGTTGATGGAAGGCGAATATTTGCATTGGCCCGCCCAAAAGCAATCTCGCGCGCCAAGGCGTTCGGAAACCGCGTGATTCAACGACCGCCGGACTCGCGCCATCCCTCTAGCTATTTGAAAAGACGATAAAAATAACAGCCGCCGGCGAGTTCCGCCGACGGCTGCAGCCCCCATTTTTCCCCTCGCGCCGCATTGCGGCACCGGAGGCGATGCCGCTTCCCCGTATCCTGCATCATCCCCTAACATTAACTCTAGTTAATGTTGACGGCGGTGTAAAGGAATATTTTTGCCTTGGTCCAAACTCCCTCGAAGAGTGTCTCGCCCCCGCGACTGAAGGCAATCGGCGCGCCCTCGGGATTGTCGCCATCCGGGATGCCCGACCTGCAGGCGCCTATCGACGTCGGCGCGGAACTCCTTAAAGGCGGCGATCCGTTCGCGCTTCAGGCAGTCCAATGCGGTCCGGAAGTCGCGGCGCCAGATTGGGATTGCCGGAGCGGATCGACAAGTCGCAACGACTCCGTCATCTAGAGTCTTCCGAATGGAAACTGAACTTGCCGTCCTCCGTCTCCTCCTTTGGCTCTTCGCCCTTGTCGGCGCGGCGGCGATCGCGCTCGCGCTGATGCTGGCCTCGCCCCTGCGGCCGCCGCCGGGGCCGGGGTGACCATCGTTCCCGGCGTCAACCCTATGGGGATCGTCTATCGGCCCGAGGCGATCAAGGCGATTGTCGCCGCAATGGCGGGCTCGAGCCGCCGAGACGAGACGGAGCGCCATGCCAAAAGTCGTCGCAGCCGTCCGCTTCGCCTTGGCCGAATTCGGCCCGCTGATCGTCTTCTGGGCTCTCGCCGCGACGCTCGGGGTGAAGCCTGCGATCTTCGGCTCGATCGTCTTCATCGTCGGCGACGCCCTCTGGCGTTGGCGAAGGGGCCTGGCCTTCACCCGGCTCTATCTGCTGACGAGCGGTCTCACCCTCGTGTTCGGCCTCGTCGATCTCGCCTCGACCTCGCCGTTCATGCTCAAGTACGAATCCGTCGTCACCAACGCAGCGACCGGGCTCGCTTTCGTCGTCGGCGCGCTCGGCGACAAGCCGATCATCCAGGAGGTCGCAGAGAAGCGCGGCGAGAATTTCGTCGCGACCAACGAGATTCGCGCCTTCTTTCGCCTGTTCACGTTGGCCTGGGCGGCCTATTTCTTTCTCAAGGCCGCCTTCTATCTCTGGGCGGTCTGGACCATGCCGATGCTGGAGGCGATGGCTGTGCGCTCGCTCATCGGCGGCGCGAGCCTGGTCCTGATGATCGCGGTCAGCGCGACCCAGGGCCGGCGCCTGTTTTTCCTCTGCCGCCGCCTCGGCCTGCTGCCGGCGCCCGGGCCGTCCGTGGCGGAATCCGCGGCGGAGCGGGGAGAATGACCGCCGGACAGTCGGAGCGCCGGTGACGCTCTGCCGCCGGCCGCCTCACCCTTCCGGAAGGCCGGCCTTGCGCATGCCCTCGATGACGCGCTCGCGCTGCGCGAGATAGGTCGGATTGTCGCTTTCGACCGCGTTACGGAAGTGGGCGATCGAGAAATTCGGCGCGATCGCCAGCCCGGCGTTGACCTCGGACTGGGCTTCGCCCAATCGCCCCAGATGCGCGAGCGCCGCTGAGTTATAGAAATGGTTGAGCGGATAGTTTCGATTGGCGTCGATCGAAAGACGGAACAGCGCCGCCGCCTCCTCGTCCGCGCCGAGATGGAGTTTGGCGATGCCGGCGATGTTGTTCCAGAGAAAGGAGGCGCCGTCGGTTGGAGCGATGCGGAAGGCCTCGGCGACATGGGCCTCGGCCTCCTCGGCGCGGCCCATGGTCACCTTCGCCATGCCGATCCAGGCGTGCGCGGCGGCGATGTTCCGGTTCAGCGCCAGGGTCCGCTCCAGTTCGCCGATCCCGCGGGCGGCGCGGTTGGTCAGAATATGGAGGAACCCCAGCCACAGATGCGCCCAGTAGTTGCGCGGAGCGATCGAAAGCCCCTTGATGAGCTGGGCCTCGGCCGCCGCGAGCCGCTGGGCCCGCTCCGCGCCGGTGTAGATCGCGCCGTAGACGACGTCGACGCGCGCCGCCCCGACCATGGCGTCGACATTGGCCGGATCGAGCGCCGCCGCCTGCTCGAACAGCTCGCGGGCCCGCACCAAATTCGCGACCCCGCCCTTGTTGAACGCTTCGACGCCGCGGAAATAGAGGTCCATCGAATTGGGATTGGATTCGCGCTCCGCGCGCTGCGCTTCGGCGGCGATCAATTCCCCGCGCAACTGATTGGCGAGGCGGGAAACGATCTCGTCCTGCATGTCGAAGAGATCGGCCACCGGCTTGTCGAACCGGTCCGCCCAAAGATGATTGCCGGTCGCAGCGTCGATCAGCTGCACGTTGACGCGCATGCGGTTAGCCCCGCGCTGAATGCTGCCCTCAAGGATATAACGGACGTTCAGCTCGCGCCCGAGCTGCTTGGCGTCGACCGGCCTGCCCTTGTAGGTGAAGGCGGTGTTGCGCGCGACGACGAACGAATTGGCGATGCGCGAGAGATCAGTCGTCAGGCTTTCGGTGACCCCGTCGGCGAAATACTCCTGTTCCGGGTCCCCTCCCAGATTGGCGAAGGGCAGGACGACAATGGAGAGGCGAGGCGGGCGCGGTTTTTCCGGCGCCGGCGCGTCGGGGGCGGGCTTCGCCTGGTCGGCTGGTCCGACTTCGAGCGAATAGACCCGGATCGGATCGGCAATGTTCTTGAGCTGGGTTGCGCCCAGATCGCTGACCGTCAGCTCGAGCCGCCCCTTGACCTGGCGATAGGCGTCCTCGGAAAGGCAGATCGCCCCCGGCTTGGCGATGCCCTCGAGCCTCGCGGCGATGTTGACGCCGTCGCCCATCAGGTCGCCGTCGTTCTCCTCGACCACGTCGCCCAGATGAATGCCGGCGCGCAATTCGATGCGCCGCTCGGGCGGAAGGCCAGCGTTGCGTTCGACCATGCCGTTCTGCAACTCGATGGCGCAGCGCACCGCCTCGACCACGCTGCGAAACTCGGCCAGCGCGCCATCGCCGGTGCGCTTGACGACCCGCCCGTTGTGCACGGCGATCGTCGGGTCGATCAGATCGCTTCTGAGCGCGCGCAGCCGCGCCAGAATTCGATCCTCGTCGGCGCCGGCGAGCCGCGAGTAACCGACGATATCGGTCACAAGTATTGCCGCCAGCTTGCGCATCTCGGCCATCGCGACCCTCCGCCGGTTTCCGCAGGCAATATAGGGTCGAGTCCCGAACTATCCAGAACCGGCGTTTGACGCGGCTCCCGGCCGCCTTCAAACTGGACGGCTCCGCCTCCCGGCATAGAAGGCCGCCGCCATGACCGCTCCCGCTCGCCTCGTCATTCCGGATCTCGCCGGCAAGGCGGTGCTGATCACCGGCGCTTCGACCGGCATCGGCGCGGCGGTGGCGCGCGGCTTCGCCGAACAGGGCGCCAAGGTCGCGATTGGCTATCATTCAAGCGCCGCGCCGGCGCGGGAGCTCGCCAAGGCGATCGAAGCCGCCGGCGGCGAGGCGCATCTGGTCAAGGGAGACGTCGCGGACCCCGACGCATGCGAGCGCATCGTCGCCGAGACGACGGCGCGATTCGGCCGCCTCGACGGCCTCGTCAACAACGCCGGCCTCATGCTCGGCCGCGTGTCCTCGCTCGACGCGCCCGACGATCACGTGCGGGCGGTCATCGATCTCAATGCGCGCTCGGTCGTCTCAATGACTCGGGCCGCCGCGCCCTGGCTCGAACGCCAGGGCGGCTTCATCATCAACACGACCTCGATCGCGGCCCGCAACGGCGGCGCAGGCGGCGCGGTCCTCTACGCGGCGACCAAGGGATTTGTGTCGACCTTGACGCGGGGTCAGGCCAAGGAGCTGATTGGAAAGAAGATTCGCGTCAACGCGGTCGCCCCGGGCGTGATCGCGACGCCGTTCCACGACCGCTACACCGATGCAGCCGCCATGGAGACGCTGCGCCGGACCATTCCTCTCGGCCGTATCGGAACGGCGGAGGACTGTGTCGGCGCCTACTTGTTCCTGGCGTCGGAAGCCCTTAGCGGGTATGTCGTGGGGCAGATCATCGAGGTCAATGGCGGGCAGCTGATGCCTTGAAGCCCTCTCTCCGTCACGAGCGGCTATTGCCGGTACTGCTGAATGCGGGTCGTGCGCAATCCGGCGAGGCCGAACTGGTCGATCGAGACTTGCCAGCTCAGGAACTCGTCGACCGTCAGCGTGTAGCGCGAGCAGGCTTCGTCGAGCGAAAGCAGACCCCCCCTCACCGCGGCGACCACTTCGGCCTTGCGGCGGATGACCCAGCGTCGGGTCGCCGGCGGAGGCAGATCTGCGACCGTCAGCGGGCTGCCATCGGGACCGATCACGTATTTCACTCTCGGCCGGAGCGATTCACTCATGGGACTCTCACTCAAACGCGTGACGCACTAATCCAGACGATAAGTGACGCAATTTAAGATTTGCCTAAACGGCACGACCGGAAAATCTGTCTTAAACGTTTAAAATCGCACGATCTCTTACGCAAACGTTAGCGTCGGCGAGAGAAAGATGCGGCTCTGTCCGAAGCCGGCGCATTGTCCCCTGTCGCAGCGGCGAAGGATTTACAAATCCCGCCCGCATTCAATTTCTTGCCAAAATCGCCCGGGTGATGTGGGAGCGAACCAGCGGAACTGGCGGCGGCGGCGGAATTGGGCTATGGGCTTGCTCAATTGGGCCAAAGTCCCGATCTAAGGTTTCGTCCGGCGATTGACCGCGGTGAGTTCGGAATGCTTGCGACATCTCTCGCGCCGCCGACGAGCGGCGCGTTCAACAGCCTTGGTCTCGAAAAGGCGCCCGCCGACACCCGCGTGGTCGTGGCGATGTCGGGAGGGGTCGATTTCCTCCGTGGTGGCGGCGATGCTCGCCGCGGAGGGCTACGACGTCGTCGGCATGACGATGCAGCTTTACGATCACGGCGAGGCGACCCACCGCAAGGGGGCCTGCTGCGCCGGGCAAGACATTTACGATGCGCGCGACGTCGCGGCGCGGCTCGGCGTCCCCCACTACGTGCTCAATTACGAGGACAGTTTCCGCGAGAAAGTGATTGAACCGTTCGCCCGCGCCTATATTGCCGGCGAGACGCCCATCCCGTGCGTCGCCTGCAACCAACAGATGAAATTCGCCGACCTGTTCGCCGCCGCGAAGGACCTCGGCGCCGACGTCCTGGCGACGGGCCACTATGTCATCAGCCGCGAGCACGGCCGCGGCGGGCGGGCGCTCTATCGCGCCGCCGACCCGGAGCGCGACCAGAGCTATTTCCTGTTCGCCACGACGCGCGCGCAGCTGTCGCGGCTGCGTTTTCCGCTCGGCGCCTTGCCGAAGCCGCAGGTCCGTGAACTCGCGCGAAGCTTTGGACTCACGAACGCCGAGAAAGTCGACAGCCAGGACATCTGCTTTGTGCCGTCGGGGCATTATAGCGACATGATCGAGCGCCTCATTCCCGGCGCCTCCACGCCGGGCGAGATCGTCCATGTGGATGGACGCCTGCTTGGCCGTCATGCGGGCATTGTTCACTATACGATCGGTCAGCGGCGCGGTCTCGGCGTCGCCGCGATCGAACCGCTCTACGTCGTATCCCTCGACCCCGTTCGCGCCCGCGTCATTGTCGGTCCGCGATCGGCGCTCGCCCGGACCCGGCTCAAGCTTCGCGAAGTGAACTGGATCGGCGAGGGGGAACTCGCCGATCTGCCGGCGAGCGGGCTGCCGATCGCGGCGCGGGTGCGCTCCACCCGGCCGCCGGCGCCGGCTCTGCTGCTGCCGACCGGCGAGGTCGAATTCGCCGAGCCCGAGAGCGGAATCTCGCCCGGCCAGGCCTGCGCGTTCTATGATTCCCTCGACCCGCGTGCGCGGGTGCTCGGCGGAGGATTCATCGCCGCGACGTGAAACGACCCCCTGAGGCGAGCCATGGCTGCATTGGACGAGGAGTCCGTCTTCGGGCAGAAGCGCAAGCCGCCGAGCGCGCACGAAATCGGCCAGAGCATCGACGATTTGTCCGCGCCCGAGCTCCGCGAGCGCATTGACATCCTGCGTGCGGAGATCGCACGGCTCGAAGTGGCGATCGAAGCCCGTTATGCGACGAAGTCGGCCGCCGACGCGGCGTTCAAGCTCCCGCCGTGACGTCTCAGTTTTGAATGCCCGCGGTCAAATTGCGACAATTTTCTTGATTGTAGCGCAATATTAACGATTACAGCGCATGAATCCAGCAACCCGACTTGCTGGGTTCCGGATGGGCCGCGCCCGTTCTGTTCTACGCCTCCGATCCAAATCACCTTGAAAGCCGCCTTCGGGCGGCTTCTTTTTTCGCCATTGCCATGACCTCGGAATCCTTGTTAACGTAAACTTTTGGTAACCGTGCAAGACGACCCGCGCGGGCGCTATTCTTGCTTTGCGTCTCTCCGGTTGTGCAAGGCGGTCATTTCGCGCCGCCTCCCGCAACCGGGACGGGAGTTGGAGCGTATGAGTCGCCATTTGGAAGGATCGAAGCGCAGCGTTACGGCCCTCGAGCTCGCGCCGAGCGCTATACCCTTTGTGAATCGCCTGGCCGTTTCCCGAGCATTCAAGGACCTGTTTCAGGAGGGGATGGCGCTGGTCGAGGAAGCCGCCTCCTACCTCGATGGTCCCGGCCGCAAAGAGTTGAGCGGCCTGCCGCGCCCTGCGGCGCTCGCTTACGCGACCGAAAGCATGCGCCTGACCACCCGTCTCATGCAGGTCGCCTCCTGGCTTCTGCTGCAGCGCGCGGTCAACGAGGGCGACCTCACTCCGAACCAGGCCCTGACCGAACGGCACCGCGTCAAGCTCGCCCGCGAAGACTTCGGCTGCGCGCCGGATCTTTTCGACCAGTTGCCGCCGGCGCTTCGCGATTTGAGCCGGCGTTCGCTTCGGGTGCAGGAACGCGTCATTCATCTCGACAAGAGCCTCGCCATCGCCCGTTCGACCGAGCAGGGCGAGACGCGAAGCGAGGTCGCCGCCCAGGTCGAGCGATTAAGGGCGGCGTTTTCGAACTGACGGGCGCTCGCGCGCCGGCGCTTGCCGCGGCCCCAAATTTGGCCGCATTGGTCCGCGAGAACCGGCTTTCGATCGAACCCGCCGCTCATGCCGTCAACTGTCAACAGCCCTCGGCGCTGCTCGCTTTATCTTTTCACGCCTCCGCTCTTTGGCGGAAACGCGGAGGCGTTCGTCGAGGTCTTCGCCGAAGTTCTGGCCGCGGCTCCTATCGCCAGCGCGGCTGTGCGTCTGGCGACGGGCGCCGAGAGCGATGCGGAAGCGATCGTCGCGCCCCTGTTTCGGGCCAGCGTCGCCGCCGACTGCGCGCTTCTCGTGGAGGGCGACCCACGACTTGCGGTCAGACTCGGGGTCGACGGCGTTCATGTCGCAGGCGCGGGGGCGGAGCTTGATCGAGCGCTCGAAATCCTGAGGCCGAACCGGATCGTCGGCGCCGGGGCGCTGCGAACGCGTGACGAAGCGATGGCTGCGGGCGAAGCGGGAGCGGATTACGTGATGTTTGGAGAGCCGCATAGCGCCCGCCCCGCCGCGGCGCTGGAGTTGTTGATCGAGCGCGTCGGATGGTGGGCGGAAATCTTCGAAACCCCCTGCGTGGCCTATGCGGTCTCGATCGAGGCGGCCCGCTTGCTTGCGCGCGCGGGGGCCGATTTCGTCGCCCTTGGCGATGCGGTCTGGAGCGCGGCTTCGCCCGCCGAGGCGGCTCGCCAGGCTCACGGACTGCTCTCGCATATCGCGGCCGAGACTCCATGACCCGGCTCGCTCTCGCCTGGGCTTTCGTCCTCGCCCTCTCCGGCGCCGCCTCGGCTCAGGCGCCGAAGGTGAACGTGGACTCGCCTCTGCTCAACCTTTCGGGCTTTGGCGCGCGCGACGCCCCGCCGTCGGCGCTGCCGCCGAGGGCCGATGGCAAGCCGCCGGACATGGCCTTCGGCGCCTATCAACGCGGCAATTTCCTCGTCGCCCTGAAAGAGGCCGAGCGCCGCATCGACGAAAATTCCAAGGACGCCGCGGCCATGACGCTGATTGGCATGATCTACCATGACGGCGCCGCGGTCGGCCGTGACGAAGCGGAGGCCTCGCGCTGGTGGCGGCTGGCCAGCAATCTCGGCGATCCTCAGGCCGCCTATCAGCTTGGCGCGCTGCTCCTGGAGGGCGCGAAGGGAGTGAAGAAGGATCCCGTCGCCGCGAAGATCCAGTTCGAACTGGCGGCGGAAAAGGGGCATGCGGGCGCGCTCTACAATCTTGGCGTCATGGCGCTCGACCACAGCAACGGCAGGCAGCCCGACTTCGCCGGGGCCGCCCAATATTTCCTGCGCGCGGCGAAAGCCGGCGATGACAACGCCGCCTATTCTTACGGCGTCATGGTGCGCGAGGGCAAAGGCGTTCCCCAGGACATCGCCGAGGGGGCGCGTTGGCTCAAGCGCGCCGCAGACGCAGGCATCGTCGCCGGCGAGGTCGAATACGCGATCATGCTGTTCAACGGCGAAGGCGTTGCGAAGGACGAAGCTGGCGCAGTCAAGATTCTGCTGATCGCCGCCGCGCACGGCAACCCGATCGCCCAGAACCGAATTGCCCATCTCTACGTCAGCGGTCGCGTGCTTGGGCGCGATCTCGCCAAAGCCGCCGCCTGGAACAGTTTCGCCAAGGCGGCCGGGCTCGACGACGAAGACCTCGACGTCGCCACCGCCAACCTGACGCTGGAGGAACGCCGGAAGTTCACCGCGCTTGTCCGCCAGCAGGCGGGGTTTTGATCGCGCCGCGCGCCTAGGCAATCCGGCGCCGAAGGCCTATGAGAACATGACCGAGCGTCGGCGCCCTGGAGGTTTCGTCTGCGGAGACTTCAGCGGTCCGTCGGCGGCTGCAATCCCAGAGCTCGAGATGGAGGCGATAAGCCATGACGACTGAACTCAACGCTCGCGTGGGCGAGGTTACGGAGCGGATCGTCGGACGCAGCCGCGCGACGCGGAGGACCTATCTCGAACGGATCGAGGCGGCTGTCGCCACGAGGCCCGCCCGCAAACGGCTCGGCTGCGCCAATTTCGCCCATGGGTTCGCCGCATGCGGACCCGGCGACAAGGCGGCGCTGCGCGATGGGACCGGTCCCAATCTGGCGATCGTCACCGCCTATAACGACATGCTCTCGGCGCATCAGCCCTTCGCGCGGTTCCCCGATCTCATCAAAGAGGCCGCGCGCGCCGCCGGCGCCTCGGCCCAGGTCGCCGGCGGCGTGCCGGCCATGTGCGACGGGGTCACCCAGGGCGAGAAGGGCATGGATCTGTCGCTGTTTTCCCGCGATGTGATCGCGCTCTCGACCGCCGTGGCGCTGTCGCACGACATGTTCGATGCGGCGGTCTATCTCGGCGTTTGCGACAAGATCGTGCCGGGCCTCATGATCGGCGCGCTTTCCTTCGGCCATTTGCCGGCGGTATTCCTGCCGGCCGGCCCGATGCCCTCCGGCCTCGCCAACGACGAGAAGTCGAAGATCCGACAACTGCACGCGGAAGGAAAAGCGACGCGCGCCGAATTGTTGGCCGCCGAGGCCCAAGCCTATCACGCGCCGGGGACCTGCACTTTCTACGGCACCGCAAACACCAATCAGATGCTGATGGAGGTCATGGGCCTGCACCTGCCCGGCGCGTCCTTCGTCAATCCCAATACGCCGCTGCGCGACGCCCTGACAATTCTGGGCGTCGGTCGGGCGCTGGAGCTGACCGCGCTGGGCAACAACTTCACCCCAATCGGGCATGTCATCGATGAGCGGGCGATCGTCAATGGCGTCGTCGGCCTCAACGCGACCGGCGGCTCAACCAATCTCACCATCCACCTCATTGCGATGGCCGCCGCTGCGGGCATCGCGCTGACCTGGGAGGATTTCGCCGACCTCGCCGAAGTCACGCCGCTGCTGACGCGCATCTATCCCAACGGCAAGGCGGACGTGAACCATTTTCACGCCGCCGGCGGCATGGGCGTGCTGATCCGGGAACTCGTCGGCGCGGGGCTGCTGCATGGGGATGCGAGAACCGTTTGGGGCGACCGTCTGGCCGACTACACGATCGAGCCGCACCTCGGCCCCGACGGCGCGGTCGCATGGCGCGCCGCGCCCGAGCGGTCGGGCGATCCGGGGGTGCTGCGGGGAGCGGACGACCCGTTCCAGCGCACCGGAGGCTTGCGGGTTCTCGAGGGACCGCTGGGGCGATCGGTGATCAAGACCTCGGCCGTCGCGCCGGAACGCCATCTGATCGAAGCGCCGGCGCGCGTATTCCACAGCCAGGAAGAGCTGCACGCGGCTTTCCGCGCCGGCGAACTCGATCGCGACTTCGTCGCCGTCGTGCGCTTCCAGGGCCCCAAGGCGATCGGCATGCCGGAGCTGCACAAGTTGATGCCGCCGCTCGGCGTGCTGCAGGATCGCGGCCATCGCGTGGCGCTGGTCACTGACGGCCGCATGTCGGGAGCCTCGGGCAAGGTGCCGTCCGCCATCCATGTGACGCCCGAGGCCGCCGCGGGCGGAGCGATCGCCAAGATCCGCGACGGCGACGTCATTCGGCTTGACGCGCGCGCGGGCCGGCTCGAGGTCAAGGTCGAGCCCATGGACTGGGCCCAGCGAACGCCGGTCAAGGCCGACCTTTCGGCCGCCCATGCGGGGACAGGACGAGAGCTGTTCGGCGCATTTCGCGCCGCCGTCGGCGCGGCGGACCAGGGCGCGGCGATATTCTCCGCCGCCTGAGGGGGATGTGGGCTCGCGTTGAAGATTCATTCACTATTGCCGAGCGATATTGGCTCGTCCGCTCGGCGCCTGGAACGCGCCCTTCTCGCGGCACTGAAGAGGCACGCCGATGTCGTCTCGCGCTCCGTTGGCCATCGCATTCGTCCTGGCGTTCGGCCCGACTCCCTTGCACGCCGCAAAGGCGCCCGACCTGCTTGCGGTTACGCTCGACCAGGCGAAGATCGCCAGGTTGCCGCCAGGCACCTCGACCCTTATTATCGGCAACCCGATGATCGCCGATGTGACCATGCTGAAAGGCAGCGGCGCGATGGTGATCACCGGCAAGGGCTTCGGCGACACCAACTTGATCGCCCTCGCGGCCGACGGTTCGGTGCTGGAGGAAAAGCAGCTTCGTGTCCTGCCTGCCGACACCGTGGTGGTCTTGCAGAACGGCGCGGCGCGCATTTCCTACGCCTGCAATCCCGATTGCATGCCGACGGTGCAACTTGGCGACGACCCGAAGAACTTCACCGAGGCCGGAACGCAGATCTCCACCCGTAACGGCTACGCCGCGGGCGGCGCGAGCGCCGCCAAATAGCGTCAGCGCGGCGGCGCGCCTTTGCGCCGCCTGATCTTCGAGGAACCCGTCGCGCGCCAGGCGGTGTGGGCGCGCCGGTTGGCGGTTTTCGCCCTCGCCACGGCCTTCGTCGCCGTGGCGCTCTCGCGTTCGCGCGCCGCCGATCCGGGGCCTGCGCTGAGCGTGTTCGCCGCCTCGCTGGCGCTGGCCGCCTTCGCCGGCCTGCTCGCCGCGGCGTCTGCGGCCGTCATCTGGCGCGACGGGCTGCGCGGCGCCGGACAGACGGCCTTCGCCCTCGCGCTGGCCGCAGCGATCCTCGCCTATCCCGCCTACCTTGCCGCCCTCGCCTTCGCGCTGCCGCCGATCCACGACGTCTCGACAGACCTCAAGGCGCCGCCGACCTTCCTGCTTTCGGCCAAGGCGCGCCAGGCGCGTGCGGGACATACGCCTCCCCCTTCGAGCGAGGAGACTCGCGCGGCCCAGAAGGCCGCCTATCCCGACATCGCGCCGATCATGGTCGAAATGGACTCGACCGGGGCCTATCAGCTCGCCTTGAGCGTGGTCCGCGATCTGGGCTGGCGCGTTGTCGATACCGCGCCTCCGAATCTTGGCGGCGACGGCGTCGCCGTCATCGAGGCGACGGACCGATCGCTCTTCTTCGGTCTTGTGGCCGACATCGCCATCCGCATCAGGCCGGGGGCCACACAGACAATCATCGATATTCGCTCGGTAACGCGCATGGGCCGGCATGATTTCGGCGCCAACGCCAAACGCGTGCGCGAATTCGCCGCCGCGGTAGAGGAGGACATGCGCGAGCGCTGAGGCGCAAGGCCTTTTCGCGCGCCTCACAGCGCTCGGAAGCGCGCCTCGCCTGCGGTCGGCGGCTCGAAGGCGACGAGGCCGCGCTCTTGCAGGTCTTGGAGATGGGCAAGCGTCGAGAGGCCGGCGGCGCGGGTCAGCGCCGGGTCCAGGTTCACATAAACCTTGGCGACCAGGGCGGGAACCGTGCCGACGCCGTCCCGGAGCGCCGCCAGGATCGAGGCTTCCCGATGACGGCGATGATGGATGAGCGCGCGCAAATATCGCCGCGGCTCGACAACGGGGCCTCCGTGGCCAGGCCAGTAGACCGTCTCCGCGCGGCCGCGCAACCTGTCGAGGGACGCCATATAGGCGCCCATCGAGCCGTCTGGCGGCGCGACGACGGAGGTGGACCAGGCCATGACGTGATCCCCGGAAAACAACGCATTCTCCTGTTCGAGCGCGAAGCACAGATGGTTGGCGCAATGGCCAGGGGTGGCGACGGCTTCGATCGTGAAGCCGTGTCTTTGCAGCCGCTCACCGTCGGAGAGAATAGCGTCGGGCGCGTAGTCGCGATCATGCGCGGAATCGAGGCCGTCAGCGCCGTCGCCTCGGGGCGCGAACGGGGCGGCGCCGACGATCGGCGCGCCGGTCGCCTCGCGCAAAGTCGCGGCGGCGACGCTGTGGTCGCGATGGGTGTGGGTGACGAGGATGGTCTCGATCCGCTCGCCCTTCACCGCCGCCAGCAGCGCCCGGACATGCGTTGGGTCGCCCGGACCCGGATCGACGATCGCGACCACGCCTTCGCCGACGATATAGGAGCAGGTGCCATTGAAGGTGAAGGGCGATGGATTGGGCGCGATGATTCGGCGCACCAGCGGCGAGAGCCTGGTCAGAGCGCGCGGCGGCGCCCGGCGCGCGTCGGCGAAAGGATCCGGTTCGCTTTCGCCACTGGTCATCGCGTGCTCCTTCGTCCGCTCCGTCGGGGTTCGGCGCAGGCCGCCTTGTCAGGATAGCCGGGCGCGGCTAAGAGGCGAAGCGCGCCCGACCGTCTCGTGTGTCTGGGAGAAAGCATGACCGACGCTCTCGACACAACGCCTGCCGCCACTGAGCGGCCCGCAAGACGGCGGCCGGGCGGAATCTGACGGACGCCCGCGCCGGTGGCGAACGATCCCGATCGGCTCCGCCCGCCCGCCCGGGCGGCTTTCGCCCGTTTCAAGACCATAGCGACGCGTTGGAGCGACAATGACGCCTATGGCCATCTCAACAACGTCGTCTATTACGCCCTGTTCGATTCGGCGGTGAACGCCATTCTGATCGAGGCCGGGTTGCTCGATCCGGCGACCAGCACGATCGTCGGCCTGGTGGTGGAGAGCAACTGCCGGTTCTACGCCAGCCTCACCTATCCCGAGGCGGCGGAGGTCGGCGTCGCGGTCGAGCATCTTGGCCGCTCCTCGGTCCGTTATCATCTGGCGGTCTTCAAGGCAGGCGCCGAGACCGCGGCCGCGGCCGGGCGCTACACCCATGTCTATGTCGACCGCAGCGCCGGCCGCCCGGTCGCGATCCCCGACGGACACCGGCGGCTGATGGAGGGGTTGCGGATTGGTTGAGGGCCGTCGAGCGCCGGCGCGGACCCACGCCGACGCGGCTTCGCTTGGCCGCGCGCTTCACATTTCCGTCATTGGGAGCAATGCCCGGCTAAACACACAATCAAGTACAGCAATGGTTTAGTGAGTTATAAGCGTGTTATGACGTTTGTTGCCTGCCCCGACTGAGCGGAACGCGCTTTGAATGACGCCCCAAGCCCCGCGCCTTGGCGCTATTCGGTCTGCACAAGCCGCAGAATAATGGACATCTGCGGTCGGCGGCGGCTTGAGCTTGCTGACGCACTCCTCTAGGAGTGCCTGTGGTCGGGGCGTCGAGGGAGCGGAATTATGCCTTTTGGCGTTGGGTCACTCGGGCGGCGCGTCATTTACGCTCTCGCCGCGACGATCGCAGTTGGAGCGGGCCCGGCGCTGGCGGCGCCCTATCTCGTCGTCGACGCCGGCAGCGGGCAGGTGCTGATCGAGAACGAAGCGACCGCCGTCTGGTACCCTGCCTCTCTCACCAAGCTGATGACCGTCTATGTCGCGCTCGACGCCGTGCGGGCTGGCAGGCTGACGCTGGATACGCCGCTCGTCATGTCGGCGCGCGCGGCGAGAATGCCGCCGTCCAAGATGGGCTTTCGCCCTGGCACCGAAGTGACGCTCGACAATGCGCTCAAAATGCTGATGGTCAAGTCGCCCAACGACGTTGCGGTAATGGTCGCCGAAGGCGTTTCCGGGTCGGTTCAGGCCTTCGCCGACGAAATGAACGCGGCCGGGCGGCGCCTCGGCCTGCATGAATCGCACTTCGTCAATCCGAACGGCCTTCAAGACCCCAACCATGTGTCCTCCGCGCGCGACATGGCGATCATCGCCCGCGCGCTGCTGCGCGAGTTCCCCGAGCGCGCCGATCTCTTCGACATTGGGGCGCTGCGGCTGGGCAACCAGATCATTCGGACGCACAACGGCCTGCTTGGCCGCTATCCCGGCGCCGACGGGATGAAGACCGGTTTCACTTGTCCGGCGGGTTTCAACTTAGTGGCGAGCGCCAGTCGCTTCGGACGAAAGCTGATTGTGGTCGTGCTCGGATCGCCGACGGCGAAAGTGCGCAACCTCGAGGCGGCCAACCTGTTCGATCGGGGGTTTGCGATGGGCGGCGGCAGCCTGGGCACGCTGGACTCGCTGCCGTCTTCGGGCTCCGGCGTCGCCCCCAACATGCGCGCCGACGTCTGCTCGCGCCGGAACGCCGCCGCGCTCGCCGAGGCCGAAGAAGAGAACCTGGCCGAGTCGGCTCAGGGGGCGTCCGTCGGCCGCGGATTCGCGCTCAACCCGTTCGCGGCGCTCGGCGGCGCGACCCACACGCAGCTTTCCGACGAGCGCCCGGTCTTCGATCCAGTTCCAGTCTTCATTGGTCCGGTGGCCGGTTGGAAGGGTCCGGTTCTCGGCGCCCGCTCGTCGGGCGCCGCGACCGCGGGGCTCCCGAGCGACGCGAAGGCCTATTCGGCCGTGAGGCAGGACGCGCTCGGCGGCGCGGCGGCGGAGGGCGACGCTCCGAACGCGCCGACAGTTTTGCAAGGCGCCGTGCGCACGCCGCACTTGACCGCGCATGGCCGCAAGTCGGTCCGACATTCCGCGACGCGGGCCAAGGGGCCGAAAAAGCCGGCAGTGAAGGCGAAGATGGCAAAAGCGGGAAAGCGGGGCCGAAAGGCCGACTGAGTAGTCGCCGCGACAGACAGCGAGCGCGCGGCGTTCCCGCCCGGGAGGACGCCATTGCGCGATTTGGGGCGGCTTCCCCCGCCCCGTTTTATGTCGGCGCACAGGCAATGAATTTTATTCAAGGCGCCTTAGTTTGGCCAGCTTGCGGTCAAGTGGGCGCCGCAACGTTCACTCATACTGAAATCCTGCCGCGTAGGATCGGTCTGCGGCGCTCGGTTTTCTTGCCCCCCAGCCCCCGAGCGCGAGGACGGACCGAAGGCATCCAACGACGGCTAGCGGATCGGCGGGCCCCCTCCCGGCCGGTCCGCTTTTTTTTTCGCCAAACTCCGACACGACGTCCCGCCGGAAGGATTGCGGCTTCGACTGGAGCCCGTCATGTCGTCGTCATGCGACTCGGCTAGCGCGCTGCGATTGGCGTCGACAGGCCGAGGGACGCGTGCAGCAATCAACGAAAGTGGCCCAGCGGGCGACGAGTTCGGACTCAAGGCCGCGGTCCATCGCGCCAAGCCGCTATCGCGCACAGGCGTGCTCGAGCGGATGTTCACCTTGGCGTTCGGCAGGCTGGTCTATCCTCAAATCTGGGAAGACGCGGTGGTCGACACCGCCGCCGCCTCGATCGCGCGCGCGGGACTGTCGTCGTGCGTCGCGGTCGCCCAAGCCGACGCGACCGTGTTCGACCCGCAAACGCTATTCGGCCATGCGCAGTTCGAGCGCGTGATGATTTCCTACGCGCTGTCGATGATTCCGCCGTGGCGAGCGGCCTTGGCGCGCGCACTTGACGTCCTCGCGCCCGGCGGCTCCTTGCATTTGGTCGACTTCGGCGATTGCGCCGGCTTGCCCGGTCCCTTCAAAGCGGCCCTGCGGCGCTGGCTCGCTGCTTTTGACGTGACGCCGCGCGACGAGCTTGGCGCTTCGCTCGCCGAGCTGTCGGCCGAGCGCGGGCTGAGCTGCGAGACGCAGGACCGGTTCCGCGGCTATGCGACGCTCGCGGTCGCGCGGCGCGCGGAAGACAGCACCGGCCAGAAGCCGATCGCGCGCGAGATCGATCCATTCGCTCCCTAGCGTTTTGCTTCGCGAGCCCCTAAATGGGAAGCGCGGAGCTGGGTGGCGCGTTAGGACTAAATTCCTCGGGGCCGTACGATCCCTATGGGAGCTGTCCCTGCCCTTGCCCGTGGGCTTTGGCACACGGCGCCCACCTACTTACGTAGGCGCCCGGGATCACCGTCCGACGGCCTTCTCGGCTCCGCGCTCTATCTAGGTCCGACGGGCGATATCTAAGACGGGTGGGCGATGGGCCTTGGCCTCGACTGACGCCAATCCAAAGGCGGCTCTGCGGCGCGACGCCCTCGCGCGGCGAAGAGGCCTGCCTCCCGAGGTGCGGGCGCGCTTCGCCGATAGGCTGGCGCGGGAGGGGCTTCGCCTCGCGAATCAGTGGCGGCCAAGCGTGATCTCAGCCTTTTATCCGCTTCGCGAGGAACCCGATACGCTGGAGCTTCTCGAGGCGCTCGCGGCTGCGGGCTTCCCAACCGCGCTTCCGACTGTCGTTGATCGCGGCGCGCCCTTGACCTTCCGTCTCTGGCGGCCCGGCGAACCGACCCGCCCCGGGCCGATGGCGATTTCCGAACCTCTGGAAACGGCCGCGGCCGTCGAGCCCGATCTTCTCTTTGTGCCATTGGCCTGTTTTGATCGTCGCGGACGCCGGATCGGATATGGCGCCGGCTACTATGACCGCAGCCTTGCGCGACTGCGCGCGACCAGGACGATTTACGCGATTGGCGTCGCCTTTGGGGTTTGCGAAGTCGCCGTGGCGCCGTATGAGGCCCATGATCAAAATCTGGACGCCATCGTGACCGAACGGGAAACCATCTTCGTCAGAGAGCCCTGATGCGGCTGCTCTTTGTTGGCGACGTCGTCGGGCGTTCGGGGCGAGCGGCGGTCGCTGAGCAGGTTCCGAACCTGCGCGCGCGCTGGAACCTCGATTTCGTCATCGTCAACGGGGAGAACGCCGCTGGCGGCTTCGGACTCACCGAGGCGATCTTTGAGGAATTCCTCAGCGTCGGCGTCGATGCGGTGACGCTCGGCAATCACGCTTTCGATCAGCGCGAGGCGCTCGTTTTCATCGAGCGTCAGCCGCGCCTGATCCGGCCAGCGAATTATCCGGCCGGCACGCCCGGACGCGGAGCGGCGGTCGTCAGCAACGCCAAGGGAGCGCGGCTGCTGATCGTCAATGTGCTGGGCCGCCTGTTCATGGACGCGCTCGACGACCCTTTCGCGGCGATCGAGCGCGAACTTGGCGCCTGCCCATTGGGTCGCGCCTGCGACGCCGCCGTCATCGACGTCCATGCGGAGGCGACCAGCGAAAAAACGGCATTCGCGCATTTCGCCGACGGTCGGACAAGCCTCGTCGTCGGCACGCACACGCACGTGCCGAGCGCCGATCATCGAATTCTCCCCGGCGGCGCCGGTTTCGTCACCGATGTGGGCATGACCGGCGACTACGATTCGGTGATCGGGATGGACAAGGAGGAACCGCTTCGACGTTTCACCCGCAAGATTCCCTTAAGCCGTTTCGAACCGGCGCTGGGACCGGCGACGTTCTGCGGCGTCGCGGCCGAGATCGGCGCCGACGGTTTCGCGAAAGCCATAGCCCCAGTGCGAATCGGCGGCCTCCTCAGTCCCGCCACGCCCGACTTCTGGCCGTAGAGGAACGATGACCGTCCCGACCATCGTCTACGATCTCGACGGCACGCTGGCCGACACCGCCGACGATCTCATGGGCGCGCTCAACGCGGTCCTGATCAGCGAAGGCATGGCCCCGCTGCCGGTTGCGAACGCCCGCTCAATGGTCGGCGCTGGCGCGCGGGCGCTGATTCAGCGCGGCTTCGCCGCCTCGGGGCGGGAACTCGGCGCCCGCAGGCTCGCGGCGCTGTTCGGAGACTTCCTTGCTCATTACAATGCCCACATCGCCGATCTCACCCAACTTTACCCCGGAGTTGAGACCGCTTTGGAGGGATTCGCGCGTTTGGGGTGGCGCCAGGCCATCTGCACCAACAAGTTGGAGGGCTTGGCCATTCTCCTGATCGAGAAGCTCGGCGTCGCGAGCAAGTTCGCGTTCGTGTGCGGGCAGGACACGTTCGGAATCGGCAAACCGGATCCGAAGCCGTTGCTGGAAACGATCTCCGCCTGCGGCGGCGCGCCCGGCAGGGCGATTATGGTCGGGGATTCGGCCACCGACATCAAGACCGCTCGCGCCGCCGGCCTGCCGGTGATCGCGGTGGATTTCGGCTACTCCGAGGTGCCGGTGGCGGAGCTCGGACCCGACCGGGTGATCTCGCACTTTGACCAGCTTGCAGAGGCCTGCGGGCTGCTGCTGGAGATTTAAGAGGCCTCAGTCCTTCGCCCGTTCGACGTAGCTGCCATCCTCGGTCTGAATGACGATCCGCGTTCCGGCGGAGATGTGCGGAGGCACCATCACCCGCGCGCCATTGGCGAGCTTCGCCGGCTTATATGATGATGAAGCAGTCTGGCCCTTCATGGCGGGTTCGGTTTCAGTCACTTCCAAGGTGACGCGCGGGGGCAGTTGAATTGTGACCGGCGTCTCATTGAAGATCGACAGGATGACCTTCATGCCTTCCTGAAGCCATTGCGCTTGGTCGCCAATGACGTCCGCGGGGACTTGGATCTGATCATAGGTGTCCGCGTCCATGAAATGATAGCCGTCCGAGTCGCCATACAGAAAGTCGAAGCTCTTGTCCTCGACGAAGGCCCGCTCGACTTGCTCGGTCGTCTTGAAGCGATCCGTCACCTTGACGCCGTCGGAAAGGCGCCGCATGTCGATCTGCGTAGTCGGCGTGCCCTTGCCCGGGTGGAAGCTCTCAGCTGACAGAACGACGCAGAGCTGACCGTCCTCTCGCTCGATGATGTTGCCCTTGCGAATCGAGCTTGCGATAACTCTCACGTCTTCGTCCTCGGAATTTATGCGCGCCGGTTTCTGCGCCCAGAGTTCGCGCCTCACAAGCCGCAGTTTGGCGATTGCGGCGCGCACCATACTGTTTTTGGCGTCAAAGGCCAGCCGCGGTTGTGCGCATCCTCGTCTCGCCAGTGGGGGCTCTTGAGTTTGTCCGCTTCGCCGCCGTTCTGGAACAAAGACCGATACGCCGAGCGGCGCGGCAGTCTCGCCGCGCGGGCGCGGGTGACGAGCTTGGTCCGCCGCTGGTTCGACGCCAATGGCTTTCTCGAAGCGGAGCCGGCCGCCATCCAGGTGTCTCCCGGAAACGAGACGCATCTGCATGGGTTCCGGACGACGCTCATTCAGCCTGACGGATCGGCGAGCGACGCCTACCTCCATACATCGCCGGAGTTCGCGATGAAGAAGCTGCTGGCGGCGGGGGAGACGCAAATCTTCGCGCTGGCGCGCGTATTCCGAAACCGCGAGCGAACAGCGCTCCACACGCCCGAGTTCACATTGCTCGAGTGGTACCGCGTCGGCGCTCCCCTAGAGCGCCTGGTGGACGATTGCGCCGCGCTGATCGCGCTCGCGGCCCACGTCGCCGGAGCGAAGACGTTGACGTTTCGGGGTCGGCAAGCCGATCCGTTCGAGCCGCCCGAGCGCTTGAGCGTGATCGAGGCGTTTCGGCGCTACGCCGGCGTCGATCTCTGCGACAGTCTGCCGACTGGCCGGGATCCCGACTCCGGGGCGCTGAAGCGACAGGCGAAAGAATCCGGCCTGCGCGCAACCGCCGACGACACCTGGTCGGACATCTTCAGTCGCCTCCTCAGTGAAAGGGTCGAACCGAATCTGGGTCTCGGGCGGCCGACCGTTCTCCATGACTATCCGGTCAGCGAGGCGGCGCTTGCGCGGGTGAGCCCCGACGATCCGCGGGTGGCCGAACGCTTCGAATTCTATTGTTGCGGGGTCGAGATCGCCAACGCCTTCCACGAGTTGATCGATCCCGTCGAGCAGCGGCGCCGGTTTGAGGCCGACATGGCGGAACAGCGGCGGATATATGGGACGTCCCATCCGATCGATCAGGATTTTCTCGACGCGCTCGCCGAGATGCCCGCCGCGAGCGGCGCGGCGCTTGGTTTCGATCGTCTGGTGATGCTGGCGACCGGCGCCGAGCGGATCGACGACGTCCAGTGGACCCCCGTCTTCGATCCTGGCGAGGCGGGCCGATGACGCGGGTTTCGCCGCTGATGGCGAAGGCGCGCGGGGCATTGGCGAGCGTCTATGGATTTTCCGCCTTCCGCCCGGGCCAGGAAGAGATCCTCGAGGCCACGCTCGGCGGCGAGGACGTCCTGGCCGTCATGCCGACCGGCAGCGGCAAGTCGCTCTGCTTCCAGCTGCCCCCGATCGTTCGCGACGGCCTCACGCTGGTGGTGTCGCCGCTGATCGCGCTGATGCGCAATCAGGTCGCGCAGTTGCGCGAGCTTGGCGTCGAGGCCGCGAGCCTCAATTCCTCCTCCGACGATGACGAGCGCCGCAAGATCGAGCGCGGCCTTCGCGACCGGTCGCTGCGCCTTCTCTACGTCGCGCCCGAGCGGCTTCTGCGCGACGAAGTCGTGGCGACCTTGAAAGAAGCCTCGGTCGATCTTCTCGCAATCGACGAGGCGCATTGCGTTTCTCAATGGGGCCACGATTTCCGGCCGGAGTATTTGCGCCTGCGCGAGGTCGCCGAGGCCCTCGACGGCGTCCAGACGATCGCCGTGACCGCAACGGCGGACGCTCCGACCCGGATGGAAATCACGGCGAGGCTGTTTGTTCGCCCGCCCCGGGTATTCGTGCGCTCGTTCGATCGACCGAATCTATTCCTGGCGATGCGGCCAAAAACGAATGCGACGCGGCAGCTCATCGAGCGCCTCGACGCCCATCGTGGGGAAAGCGGCATCGTCTACTGCGCCTCGCGACGCCGCACGGAAGAGCTCGCCCTGGAGTTCTCACGCATCGGCCGACGCGCGTTGCCCTATCACGCCGGTCTTGAACACGGCCTACGCGGCTGCAACCAGGACGCCTTCCTGCGTGAGGATGGTTGCGTCGTCTGCGCGACCGTCGCGTTCGGCATGGGCATCGACAAGCCCGACGTCCGTTTCGTCTTTCACGCCGACATGCCGTCGTCGATCGAAGCCTATTACCAGGAGATCGGTCGGGCGGGCCGCGACGGCCTGCCCGCGGACGCCTTCACGCTTTATAGCGCCGGCGATATTGAATTGCGTCGGCGACAGATTTTGGAGAGCGGCGCGCCGGGTGCGCGCAAGCGGGTCGAGATGGCCAAACTCGACGACCTCGTCGCCCTGTGCGAAACCGCTCGATGCCGTCGGCAGACGCTGCTGAGCATGTTCGGCGAGGACTCCCGTCCTTGCGGCCACTGCGACGTCTGCCAGGGCGCCGTTCGGCTGATCGACGGGCGCGTCGAAGCGCAGAAGGCGCTGTCGGCGGTTCTGCGCACTTCGGGCCGCTTCTTTTTTGGCCATTTGGCGAACATCCTCTCGGGAAAATCGACAGAAGCGGTGCAGCGGCACGGACACGACCAACTGAAGACCTTTGGCGTCGGCAAGGACCGATCGCCGGCCGATTGGCGCGGAATTTTACGGCAATTGCAATCGGCGAGGCTGATCGAACGGGATTCGAAAGATCGCGACCGGCTGATTCTGACGGACGAGGGTCGGCGCGCCCTGCGCGGCGAGAATCCGTTCCACCTGCGCGAGGACGTGGTCAGTCCGAAATCGCGCGCGGGCAAGCAGGCGGCGGCCGCGCCGGGCGGCGCGGACCTTCGGCTGCTTGGCGCGCTGAAGGCCCTGCGGGGGGCGATCGCTTCGGCGCAGAAGCAGCCGGCCTATGTCATTTTCCCAGATCGGACGTTGATCGAAATGGCGAAGGCGCGCCCTGACACCCTCGACGAATTGTCCGGCGTTCATGGCGTCGGCGACGTCAAGCTCAAAAGATACGGCGCGGCGTTTCTCGCCGTGATTCGAGACCATCCCGATGCCTGAACTGCCGGAAGTCGAAACGGTGCGGCGGGGACTCGAGCCCGCGATGGTCGGCGCCCGGATCGACAAGGTCGAGCTGCGCCGGCCGGACATCCGCTTTCCGTTTCCGCCCGGTTTGAAGCATCGGCTCGAACGGCGGCGAATCGTCGCTCTGAGGCGCCGCGCGAAATATCTCTTGTTCGACCTGGACAGCGGCGAAGCCCTGATCGCGCACCTTGGCATGTCAGGCTCGTTTCGTATCGAAAGCGCGCAGACCTTGACGAGCGGCTGGGCTCCTGGCCGGTTCCATCGCGCAAGCTCCAAAGACCCTGGCCATGATCACGTTGTCCTTCATCTCGATAATGGCAAAATCGTAACGTATAATGATCCGCGCCGCTTCGGCTTCATGGATCTATGCGCGATCGAGGCGCTCGAGACGCATCCGAGGCTAAGAGGACTCGGCGACGAGCCGTTGGCGCCTGAATTCGACGAGATTCGTCTGGCCAAACGGCTCTCGAATGCGCGCACGTCTTTAAAGGCGGCGTTGCTCGATCAAAAACGCATTGCCGGGCTGGGCAATATCTATGTTTGCGAGGCGCTGTTTCGAGCCGGCCTGTCGCCGTCTCGGCCCGCGAACATGCTGGCGGACGCTCGCGGCGCGCCAAAGCGCGCCGCCGCCGCCCTCGCCGTTGCGATCCGCAACGTGCTCGAGGAAGCCATCGAAGCGGGAGGCTCAACCCTCCGCGACCATCGCCTTGCCGATGGCGGGCTGGGCTATTTTCAACACGCCTTCGCTGTCTACGATCGCGAAGGACTCCCGTGCCCGAAGCGCCGCTGTCGCGGGGTCGTCGCGCGAATCATCCAGTCGGGCCGCTCGACGTTCTACTGCCCCAATTGCCAGAAATAGGGGCGCTTGGGGCGAAACGGACGCCGGAGGTCGTCATTGACAAGGCAATGAGCGCCTCCTATCTCAACCTCAACCCTATTCAGCGGGCGCGAAAAGCGGCGGTTTTCCGCAGCCTTGTTTCGCGCCTTTTGTCGTCGCCGCCATCGTCCCCTGTCCCGTTTCGCTCGACGTTCGTCGTGAAGGAGCGCCACGGACCCGACGAGGGCGCGGCGGCGTCGGAAAGGTCGAAAATGCTCGGCACGGCTGTCAAGTTCGATACGGTCCTCAAGAAGGTCTTTGGCTCCTCGAACGACCGGCGACTAAAAAGCTATCGTCCGAAGGTCGCTGCGATCAATGCGCTCGAGCCTGAATTCGAGTCGCTGAGCGACGAACAGTTGCGCGCAAAGACTGCTGAATTTCGCGCCGAACTCGCGGCGGGCAAGACAATCGACGATCTGATGGCGCCCGCCTTTGCGGCGGTTCGCGAGGCCGCAAAACGCACGCTCAAGCAGCGCCATTTCGACGTTCAGCTGATTGGCGGCCTGGTGCTGCATGAAGGCGCGATCGCGGAAATGCGGACCGGCGAGGGCAAGACCCTGGTCGCGACGTCCGCCGTTTACCTGAATGCGCTCGCCGGAGAGGGCGTGCACGTCATCACCGTCAACGACTACCTCGCCCGCCGCGACGCAGAGTGGATGGGCCAAATCTACCAGTTCCTCGGTATGACTGTCGGCGTCATCGTGCATGGCCTTGACGACGATCAGCGCCGTCAGGCTTACGCGGCCGATGTCACCTACGGCACCAATAACGAGTTCGGCTTCGACTATCTGCGCGACAACATGAAGTACGACATGGCGCAGATGGTTCAACGCGGCCACGCTTTCGCGATCGTCGATGAAGTCAACTCGATCCTGGTCGACGAGGCGCGCACGCCTCTTATCATTTCCGGTCCCTCGGAAGACCGTTCGAACCTCTATGTCGCGGTCAATGCGATCATCCCGGAGTTGACGCGCGAGGACTTCGAACTCGACGAGAAGCAGCGAACCGTCAATCTAACCGAGGCGGGCAACGAGCATGCCGAGACATTGCTGCGGTCGACGGGCGTAATGAAGGAGGGATCGCTTTACGAGGCGGCCAATGCGACGCTCGTCCACCATGTCAATCAGGCTCTGCGCGCGCACAAGCTCTTCCATCGCGATAAGGACTACATCGTTCGCAACGACGAAGTCGTGATCGTCGACGAATTCACTGGACGGATGATGCCCGGCCGGCGCTACTCCGAGGGACTGCATCAGGCGCTCGAGGCGAAGGAAGGGGTCACAGTCCAACCGGAAAACGTCACCCTGGCGTCGATCACGTTCCAGAACTACTTCCGCCTCTACAAGAAGCTCGCCGGGATGACCGGGACGGCGTCGACCGAAGCCGACGAGTTCGCCGAGATTTACAAACTCGTGGTTGTGGAAATTCCAACCAATCTCCCGATTGCCCGTCTCGACGAGGATGACGAAGTCTATCGAACCGGGGACGAGAAGATTCGCGCCATTGTGCGCGAGATCGAAGCCGCAAACGCCAAGATGCAGCCGATGCTCGTGGGCACGACTTCGATTGAAAAGTCCGAGGTGCTTGGGGCGGTGCTCGAAAGAGAAGGATATAAAAAAATCGACTTCGCCCGGCCGGACGCGCTCAAGGCGCTTTATTCCGCCGCGAGAGCGGGCAAGCCGTCGAAGAATTTCGCCATTCTCAACGCCCGTTTCCATGAGCAGGAGGCGCTTGTCGTCGCGGAGGCAGGCGTTCCGGGGGCGATCACCATCGCCACCAACATGGCCGGCCGCGGCACCGACATCCAGCTTGGCGGCAACGTCGAGATGCGGGTCAAGCAGGAGATCGATCCGGCGGCGCCTCCGGAAGATCGCGAGAGGCAAGAGGGCCTGATCCGCGCCGAAGTCGCGGATTTCAAACAGAAAGCGATCGACGCCGGCGGGCTCTACATTGTCGGCACCGAGCGGCACGAAAGCCGCCGCATCGACAACCAGCTGCGCGGGCGGTCCGGCCGGCAGGGCGACCCCGGCCGATCCAAGTTCTTCCTGTCGCTCCAGGACGATCTGATGCGCATATTCGGCGCGGAGCGCATGGATGCGATGCTCAAGCGCCTTGGCCTCAAGGAGGACGAAGCGATTGTCCATCCTTGGATCAACAAGGCGCTGGAAAAGGCGCAGCAGAAGGTCGAGGCTCGCAACTTTGACATCCGCAAGAACATTCTCAAGTTCGACAATGTGATGAACGACCAGCGCAAAGTCATCTTCGAGGACCGGCGCAAGATGATGGCCTCCGACTCGCTGGAGCCGATGATCGAAGACATGCGCACCGGCGTCATCGACGACCTCGTCGCCGAGCACATTCCGCACGACGCTTACCCCGAGGCGTGGGATATCGCCGGTCTGAAACAGGAGGTCGCAAACAAGCTCAACCTCGACTTGCCGGTCGACGAATGGGCGAGGGAAGAGGGGATCGCCGACGAAGAGGTCGCCGCCCGGCTCCACAAGGCGGCCGAGGAGGCCTATTCCCAGCGTGTCGAGCGCAACACACAAGAGGCGATGCGCTATGTCGAGAAGCAGGTGATCCTGCAATCGCTCGACCATCTCTGGCGCGAGCATCTGGTGACGCTCGACCACCTCCGGCAGGTCATCGGCTGGCGGGGAATGGCCCAGCGCGATCCGCTGAACGAATACAAGTCCGAGGCGTTCGAGCTGTTCCGGGAACTGATCAAACAATGGCATGAAGCGGTCATCGCGCAGATGTCGCGCATCGAAGTGCGGTTCCAGGAACCCGAGCCGCCGCCGCCGATGCAGTTTCAGCATCTCGACCCGACGACCGGCGAGAACGAATATTCCTTCACGCCGACCGTCGAGCCGTTCGCCGATGGCGTCCTCGCCGCGTCTTCCGGGCTTGCGGTCGCCGAGCGTGATCCAAACAACCCCGCGACCTGGGGCCGGGTCGGCCGAAACGAACAGTGCCCTTGCGGGTCGGGCAAGAAATTCAAGCACTGCCACGGTCAGGTCGCTTGAGCGAGGCCGGCGGCTTTGCGGCTTCCACGACACGATCGGAAGCGCTCGCGCGGCTTGCTGTTTCCTTTCGGCGCGCCGGAATCGAGGACGCGAGCCGCGAAGCACGGCTCACGCTCGGCGCGGCGTGCGGGATTGCGCCTGCCGCGATGATCGTGGCGCCGGAGGCGCCGCTCGGAGCGGCGGCGGCGAGACTGGCGGATTTCGCCGCCCGGCGCGCGGCCGGCGAGCCGCTGTCGAGGATCGTCGGCAAGCGGGAATTCTGGGGTCTGACGCTCGCCGTCACTCCGGAGGTCCTCGACCCGCGGCCCGAGACGGAGACGATCGTCGAGGCGGCGGTCGCGATCTTCCGCGGGCGCCGCCGGGCGCCGCTGCGAATCCTCGATCTGGGCGTCGGTTCCGGCGCCTTGCTGTGCGCGCTGTTGGCCGAATTTGACAATGGGCGCGGGCTGGGGGTGGACGTCTGCGACGGCGCGGCGAAGGTCGCCCTTGGCAACATCGAGGCTTGCGGCCTGGCGGGGCGGGCGGAGATTCGCGTCGGCGATTGGGCTTGGAATCTCGTTGGGCCCTTTGACCTGATCGTTTCCAATCCGCCCTACGTCCGCAGCGCCGACATCGCCGGCCTGCCGCGCGAGGTCCGCGATTACGATCCGCGCCTCGCGCTCGACGGCGGATTGGACGGGCTCGAGGCCTATCGCGCGATCATGCCGGCGTCTGCGCGTCTGCTCGCCGCGGGAGGCCGTCTGCTGGTTGAAATCGGCGCCGGGCAGGCGAGCGACGTGGCGGCAATCGCGGCCGACGAGGGATTTTTCGGCTGCGAGACTTACAGCGACCTCTGTGGCCATGAGCGCGTCATGGCGGCGCGATCGCCCAGGACGCATTCAGTCCGGCTGGATCAAGAGGGGGAGGAACGTCGTGACTGGGTCAGCGTCGTCGACTGAACCGCGCGGGGAGCTGACGGTCCGCCTGATCGCCATGCCGAGCGACACCAACGCCAATGGCGACATCTTCGGCGGCTGGGTGTTGAGTCAGATGGACCAGGCGGGCGGCATCGCGGCGGCCGAGCGCGCGCGGGGACGCGTGGTCACGATCACGGTCGACGCGATGAAATTCATTCGTCCGGTCAAGGTCGGCGATGTCCTCTGCGTTTATACGGCGGTCGACGAGGTTGGCCGGACCTCGCTGAAAATACACGTCGAGGCCTGGGCGCGGCGCTTTCGCACCCACCATCGCGAGAAGGTGACCGACGCCACCTTCACCTTCGTCGCCGTCGGCGACGACGGACGCCCCCGGCCCGTCGATGAAGTCCCCGCAATGGGGAAGGCGTGAATTTGATTCGCGCGCGCATTAGGCAAGATAGGGCTGTCAGCCAGATCGCAATGGACGACGCGTCGCGGGTCGAGACATGCCCGGTCGACGATTTGGCCCGCCTGGAGCCGCACTGGCGCGACCTCGGCGCGCGGTCCACAGATCCCAACCCCTTCGCCGAGAGCGCCTTTCTCGTCCCGGCGGCGCAACATGTCGCTCCGCGCGGACTGGCCGTGCTCTGCGTCTGGGACGGCGGCAGTCGAGGGAGGCTCGACGCGCTGGCGCTGATGCGGCCGACGCGCAGGCCGTGGGCGATCATCGATGTCTGGCGCAGCGAATTGGCGCCGCTTCCCGCCTTGCTGGCGGACCGCGAGAGGACGACCGGGTCGCTGGAGGCGATTGTCGGCTGGTTGGCGAAGGAAATGCCGGCGGCGGTCGCGCTCGGCCTGCCCAGCCTCGACGTCAACGGCGCCCTCGCCAAAGCTCTGCGCGCTGTCGCGGAAAAAGGCGGTCTTCGCCTCGAGTCCTCCAACGCCCGCCGGCGCGCGGCGCTCGCCTGCGGCCCCGGCGCGAATTTCGATCGCGCGCTCGACGCCAGGCGGCGCAAGGAATGGAGGCGATTGCGGCGGCGGCTCGAGGATCGGGGGAAACTCGAGTTCGACTGGTCACGCGAGCCCGATGCGGTCGAAGACTTTCTCACGCTCGAAGCGGCCGGCTGGAAGGGCGCCCGGGGGACGGCGCTGACGGCGGACGCCAATCGAGCGGCGTTCGCGCGCCAGATGCTGGGCGAATTTGCCGCGCGAGGCCGGTTGAAGATTGGACGGCTGACCCTCGATCGGCGCCCGATCGCGGTCGGGACCGTGCTGCGGTCCGGCTCCCGCGCCTATTATTGGAAGACGGCGTTCGACGAGAATTACCGCGAGTTTTCGCCCGGCGTCCAGTTGACGCTGGCGATGTCGCGGGCTCTTGAGGCCGATCGCGAGCTGGCGCTGGTCAATTCTTGCGCCGAGCCAAACCACCCGATGATTGACCGGCTTTGGAGCGCGCGGATCGAGTTGGCTGATTTCGTGTTGGCGACCAAAGCCGGGCCTAATGTCGCCCTTTCGCTCGCCCTTGCCGCGCGCCGGGCAAAAGCTTTCGCGCGAGCGCGGCTCAAGCGGCTGGTCGCCGGACGGCGAGGCCAGGGGCGCTAATCATCGAGCCTGCGCGCCTCCTCCGGCAGCATGATCGGCACGCCGTCGCGAATGGGGTAGGCGAGCCGCGCCGCGCGCGAAACGAGCTCCTGGCGCGCGGCGTCATAGCTCAGCTCCGCTCGCGTCACCGGGCAAACCAGGATCTCCAGCAGCCGCGGATCGACTTTCGCGGGCTTCTCTGGTTCTGTCGGCGGCGCAGATCCCGCCACGCTCTTGTTCAAAGGCCGTCTTCCTCCCAAGTCCGTTCGGGCGCCGACTATCTCGCCCCTGGAGCGGCTTGGCAAATCTTCGACCCCGGCGTTGCGGAAGCGCTCAAGCTCCTGCCGGCTTCGGCACGACGCTCCAAAACATTGAGCTCGACGGCTGCGGCAAAAAAGTCAGCATTTTCTTCCGAAAAATAGAAGGCCGTGTTATGGTGCCTCTCGTCATGAGAAGAGGGATCGCCAGCGCAGGGCCGAGGGACGAGGGCGAACGCCGCCGGTTCGCCGCGCGGACGTTTATAACACGACGTACGCGGCCTTTATTAACCCTGACGATTTTTTTGACTCGGAGTCGCTGTAACCCATTGAAAAGTCCCGATTCGGACGAGAGAATCCAACCAAATCCAAGCAATTCCAAGCGTTTTTTTCTTGGATTTCCTTGGTTTTGTTTGGTCCGGTTTGGTTTTTCTTGGAAAAATTTGGCCGGTCGGGGGTCAAACATCGCTGAATTGCATTTTCGCCGCTGGGCCGCCCTTCCCGGATCGGCGGTCGTTTGAGGACGCCCTCTCGGCGACCGCCCTGATCGCTTTTCCGCTGGAGCGGGACCCGCTCTAGAAGCGCAGAGCGGCGGCCTGGCGCACCCCCTTGAGCTTGCCGACTTTCTCCAAAACCTCGTGCGGCGCGGCGCCGTCGATCGACACCAGCGCGATCGCCGAACCTCCCGGTTCATCCCGGCCGAGGGCGAAGGTCGCGATATTGACGCCCGCGTCTCCCAATAGGCCTGCGAAACGGCCGATGAAGCCCGGCTTGTCGTCGTTGGTGACATAGATCATCGACGGCGTGAATTCCGCGTCGATCTTGATGCCCTTGATCGACAGGATACGGGGCTTGCCGTCATGGAAGACGGTTCCGCCGATCGAGCGGGTTTGATCGGCCGTCGCGACGGTCAGAGTGATGAAGCTCTCGTAGTCGCCCTGCGACGCGCGCGTCATTTCCTCGACCACGATCCCGCGATTGGCGGCGATCGCGGGCGCCGACACCACATTCACGTCGACGAGCGAGGGCCGGAGCAGACCGGCGATCGCCGCCGAAGTGAGCGCCTTGATCTTGAGATCCGCGACCGCGCCTTCGAACGTGATCGTGACCTTCTCGATTGGCGCTTGGGTGAGCTGGCCGGCGAACGAGCCGAGCCCCTCCGCCAGCGCGATGAACGGCTTCAGTCTGGGGGCCTCCTCCGCGGTGATCGACGGGAAATTAACGGCGTTCGAAATCGCCCCGCGCATCAGATAGTCCGACATCTGCTCGGCGACCTGCAGCGCCACGTTCTCTTGCGCCTCGCTGGTCGACGCGCCAAGGTGCGGGGTCGCAATGAAGTTGGGATGGCCAAAGAGCGGATTGGCGGTCGCCGGCTCTTCGGCGAAAACGTCCATGGCCGCGCCGGCGACATGACCGCTCTCGAGCATGGCGCGCAGCGCTGCTTCGTCGATGAGGCCGCCGCGCGCGCAATTGATGATGCGCACGCCCTTCTTGGTTTTCGCAAGATTTTCCGCCGACAGGATGTTGCGCGTCTGCGCCGTCAACGGCGTGTGCAGAGTGATGAAATCGGCGCGGGCGAGGAGATCGCTCAATTCGACCTTTTCGACCCCGATCTCAGCCGCGCGTTCAGCGCTCAGGAACGGATCGTAAGCGATCACCCGCATTCTTAGCCCGACCGCGCGTGACGCGACGATCGAGCCGATGTTGCCGCAACCGATGACGCCCAGCGTCTTGCCGGTCAGTTCGACGCCCATGAAGCGGTTCTTTTCCCACTTGCCCGCTTGGGTCGAAACATCCGCGGTCGGAATCTGACGGGCAAGGGCGAACATAAGGGCGATCGCATGCTCGGCAGTGGTGATCGAGTTGCCGAAGGGCGTGTTCATCACGATAACGCCGCGGGTCGTCGCCGCCGGAATGTCGACGTTGTCGACGCCGATGCCGGCGCGGCCGACGACCTTCAGCTTGGTCGCGCGCTCGAGCAGTTTGGCTGTGACCTTGGTCGCGGAGCGGATCGCGAGCCCGTCGTATTCCCCGATAATCCTCGCGAGTTCGTCTTTGTCCAGCCCGGGCTTGACGTCGACTTCGACCCCTCGCTCCTTGAAGATGGCGACGGCGGCGGGGGAAAGTTTGTCGGAAATGAGAACGCGGGGAACCATGGCGAAAGCCTCGGATTTGGCGGGCGACCTTAGGCCGCATCGGATGAGTGGACTGGGGCGGTTTGTCGCGACAGGAAATACGGCGGACGAAGCCGAGCCCGATATCGAGCACGGGCAGGTCCCTCGCTCGGAATAAGCGAAGTCGCGCCGAGACGATCAGGCCGCAATGGCAAGCTTGCCCTTTTCCGACGCGAAGGCGTAGTCGAGCCATTGGGTCAGCGCTTTGACATCCACGGTTTCGACGGTCGCGCCGCACCAGATGCGCAGACCGGGCGGGGCGTCGCGATAAGCGCCGATATCGAACGCGACTTCTTCCTTTTCGAGACGGCCTGCCAGAGCCTTGGCGAAGGCCGCCTGGCCATCGGCAGCCAGCGCCGCGACCATTGGATCGACTACTTTCAGGCAGACGCTGGTGTTCGAGCGCGTCGCGGGAACGCGGGCGAGGAAATCGATCCAGGGCGTTCGATCGACCCAGTCGGCGAGCGCTTTCGCATTGGCGTCGGCCCGCGCAAACAGCGCCCTAACGCCGCCCAGAGACTTTGCCCAGTTCAAGGCGTCGATATAGTCCTCCACGCAAAGCATCGAAGGGGTATTGATGGTCTCACCCTCGAAGACGCCTTCGATCAGCCTGCCGCCTTGCGCAAGACGAAAAACCTTGGGCAGCGGCCATACGGGCGTGTAGGTTTGAAGCCTCTCGGCGGCGCGCGGGCTTAGGACGATCACGCCATGGGCGGCTTCGCCGCCCAGCGCCTTCTGCCAGGAGAACGTCGTCACGTCGAGCTTGGTCCAGTCCAGGTCCTGCGCAAACGCCGCCGACGTCGCGTCGCAAATCGTCAGTCCTCTGCGATCGGCCGCGATCCAGTCGGCGTCGGGCACGCGGACGCCGGAAGTCGTGCCGTTCCAGGTGAAGACGACGTCGTTGTCGAAGCTGACCTCAGCCAAGTCCGGCAATTCGCCATAGGGCGCCCTGAGGGTGCGGACGTCTTTGAGTTTCAGCTGCTTGACGATATCCGTGACCCAGCCATCGCCAAAGCTTTCCCAGGCCAACACATCGACGCCGCGCGCTCCGAGTAGAGACCATAACGCCATTTCGAATGCGCCGGTGTCGGAGCCCGGCGTGATTCCGATCCGATAATCGGGCGGAACGCCGAGCACTTCGCGCGTAAGGCCGATTGCAAGCTTGAGCTTGGATTTTCCGATTTTGGCTCGATGCGAGCGTCCCAGCGCGGCGTCGCTGAGAACCGACGGGGTCCAGCCGGGGCGCTTAGCGCAGGGGCCGGAAGAAAAGCAGGCGTTCGCAGGCCGAACGCCTGGCGTCTTGATCGTCATATTGTGCCATCCTCTCAGATGGGCGCCTCTCGTTGGGGAGAGGTGTCCCGCTGAGGCTGATAGCGCAACGACAGAATGCTAGCAAGCGAAATGCTCACATGATCAGGGCCTGATGCCGAGGGCGCGGTTGACCGCGCCAAGATCAGCTTTCTGGTCGACGAAATCCTCGAAGGACAACTCGCTGACCTTGATCAGATGTCTGTTGATGAACTCCGCCCCCTCTCGCGCGCCGTCGACTCTGTTCTTGATCGCGCACTCCCATTCGAGCACCGCCCAGCTGTCGTAGCCGTACACCGATAGGCTCGAGAAGATCGCGCCGAAGTCGATGTCGCCGTCTCCGAGCGAGCGAAAGCGGCCCGCCCGATCGGGCCAGTCGGCGAAGCCCGAATAGACGCCCTGCTTGGGCGAGGAGCGGAACTCGGCGTCTTTGACATGAAACGCCTTGATCCGCTCATGATAGACGTCGATGAAGCCAACATAATCGAGCTGTTGCAGGCGGAAGTGCGAGGGGTCGTAGTTGATGCAACAGCGTTTGTGTCCGCCAACCGCGTCGAGGAACCGTTCGAAGGTCGTGCCGTCGAAGAGATCCTCCCCCGGATGCAATTCGAAGCAGACGTCGACGCCCTGCTCTTCATAGGCGTCCAGGATCGGCCGCCAACGTCGGGCGAGCTCCTCGAAGGCGGTTTGTATCATTTTGGCCGGGCGCGGCGGCCAAGGATAGACGAACGGCCAGGCGAGGGCGCCCGAAAACGTGACATGCGCGTTGAGGCCGAGATTGCGGCTGGCCTTGGCCGCAAGCGTCACTTGATCGACGGCCCATCGCTGCCGTGCGGCTGGATTGCCGCGCACATGCGGCGCTGCGAATGCGTCGAAGGCTTCGTCATAGACCGGATTTACCGCCACGAGCTGACCTTGCAAGTGCGTCGATAGCTCAGTGATCCGTACATTGTGTTTGCCGGCGACCCCGATCAGCTCCTGGCAATAGGTCTTGCTCTCGGCGGCCTTCTCGAGGTCGATGAATCGCGAGTCCGAGGTCGGGATCTGCACGCCCTTGTAACCGAGCCCGGCCGCCCAGGCGCAGATTGAATCGAGCGTATTGAAGGGGGCGTCGTCGCCCGCGAATTGCGCGAGGAATATTGCTGGTCCCAGGATCGATTTCATTGGCGTTTCTCCATCCGATGGCGTTTAGAAGCAAAGTGCGGCTAGTCAACCCAATTCGATCATGTCGAAGGCTGCAAGCTCTTAAGTTTGATGCGGGCGTCGTTGGTTGTGAAGTCTGCTTCATTATCTCCGGGGTCGGAAACATGCAGCCGTCCCAGCAGACGCGCTTGCAAACGCGGGGGTGACCGCGCGCGCCTCGTCGCGCAGCCAGTAGCCGGCCTCATGCACAATGTCGAGCTTGCCATTCGGGACCGTGGCTCCATGCAGGGACGGCCGGTCTTGTGGTGCGAACCGCTACCTTTGGCCGTCTCTCAGATGTCAAGGATCGGCGTCGGGCGGCGCGGGCTAGGCGAGCGAAAGCAGCGTGGAAGAGAACGAAAACCGGGGGGAAGCTTTTGAAAGTCCGCAGGGAAGCCAAAGAAAGGAAAAGGGAAGGAAACGAAAGCTCTCTCTTTCCGCGAATCGTGACTTTTCAAGGGCTTATGCGCAAATCCAAATTAAAATATTTTTCTCGCCCGGCTTCGCGCTCGTCATGGCTCGCCGCCGCCCTCCGCCTCGCCCTGCGGCGCTCGCTCCTGAGCCGCCTTCGCCTGCAGCCGTCGCGCGCCGCCTGGTCGCGGATTTGGCATGGCGCACGCTCCTTTCAAGCCGTGGATTGCGCCGCTCGATCACCAAAGGCGCAGTATAGCATGATTTCTGTAAATCAGAAAGAAAATGCGACAGAAAATGCGCGCAGAATTTTCGTCCAAGCCGCGCACCCCTGCGTTTTCAGAGGGTTGCGCCACGAAGATTCAGCCAAGGCGGACTCCCTGACGAGCGGGTCGAAGCAAAAATGGAATTGAGAATGTGGCGCGGCAATACGGAGATTGAGGCCCAAGCGAGTCGATGCAGGCGCGTCCAATGCAATGGATTCATTTCGTGGCCTTGTGATCCGGGAAAAAGCCGGCCAACACGGTAAAACTTCCTTCACGCCACGACGTGATAGCCAGCGTCGACATAGGCAATGTTTCCAGTTATCGCCTTGGCGGCGTCGCTGACAAGGAATGCGGCATAGGCGCCAACGTCATCGAGCGTGACCAGCCGATGTTCGGGCGACGCGCGGGCCGCGCGTTCCAGCAGCTCGTCGAAATGGTCGATTCCCGACGCCGCGCGAGTTTTTACCGGGCCCGGCGACAATGCATTAACGCGGATTCCCGCCTGCCCGAGTTCGAGCGCCATGTAGCGGACCGCAGCTTCCAGCGCCGCCTTGACGGTCCCCATGACGTTGTAATGCGCGATCGCTTTCTCCGCGCCGTAATAGCTCATCGCAAGTAAGCAGCCGCCGGCCGTCATCAGCGGTTCGCTAAGCTTGGCCATCCGCAAGAAAGATTGAACGGAGACATTCATCGCAATGGCGAATCCCTCCGCCGAACAATCCGTGATCCGTCCGCTCAGATCCTCCTTGCGGGCGTAAGCAATAGAGTGTTGCACGAAATCGAGGCGGCCCCAGTCCTGAGCGATGCGCCCGTAAACGGCTTCGAGCTGGCCTGGCTCGGTGACATCGCAGGGCATGAAGATTTCGCTTTGCAGCGCTCGCGACAGCGGACGCACGTAAGGCTCCGTCTTGGCGTTGATATAGGTGATCGCCAGTTCAGCGCCCGCGGCGCGAAAATGCCTGGCGCAGCCGTAAGCAAGGCTGTGCTCATTGGCAATGCCGATAATCAGGCCTTTCTTGCCGCTGAGCGTCGTCGTCATGGCTTTTTCTCCAAGCAGCGTCCGCGCGCGCGCGCCCCGTCTCAATGCAACTCCGCCGCTGGTCTAGCGCGCGAGAGCGCGTAGTTTATTGGCCGGGGCAGCGACCGACCATCCATCAGCGCTTCATGGCGGAAACTGAGGACCGTCGCCATCGGTCGAGATGTGATCTCGATCTCTTCATCGCCCCTCAGGTTGCGGCAAGATCGGCTTTCCGCCGGCGATCGCGGGCGGGCCGGCGAGGCAAAGCTAGACGCCGGCCGCGACAGGGCCGGCAAGAATGAAGCGCTTCATGGTTTCGATCTCCGTGGCCGCGCCTCGACCAACGACGACCTCGTGCGCCGCGTCGTGCCGATAGCCATCGCCATAGTTGATTGCGGTCAGGTCGGGCAGAATCGGAATCTACCTAAGCAGCCAACCAGCGCCCGGGGGCGCGCCATTATGGATGAAAATGGTGGCGGCGCGTCACCCCCGAAGGCATGCTCACGCCGCATAACGCCAACCCATCCTATGCTATTTTCACGGCAGGCTTCGCGGCGTGGCCGGCGAATGGCGTGGCCAGGGCGAATTGCCGGACGCCACGCGCGGGCGGCGACGTTTCCTCTCCGCACCGACCTCGGGGTTGCGGCGACAGTGCGCTTTCTTTGCCCTTCAGGTGGGGTGTTCCGCTCACCGGAGGCGCCGAGGGGAGAGTTCATAGATTGCGCTGTCGCCGCAATCTCCAATTCTAGGCAGCGGCGTCGCGAAGAGCCGCGACCATATGCTTCGGATTATATGGCTTCATGAAAAAGCGGCTGCCGGGGGGCATTTCCCGTTGGGCGATCCGTCGGTAGGCCGAAGCGATGATGAAATGAATAGCCGGCCATCTGTCCCGAACGGCATGCGCAAGCCTTAGCCCGTCCATGGATCCAGGCATATCGTCGGCGGTGAAGATTGCGCGAATATCGTCACGGCTCTCCAAAATCTGAACTGCTTCGTCCGCGTTCGCAGCCTTTAGCGCCTCGAACCCGGAATCCGCGATGAAATCAGAAGCTAATAGCCGGATCGTTGGGTCGTCATCGATGACCAGAACGACCATGCGTTTGTCACCGTCCGCGCTCTTCGTCGCCATGTGAGGCGCGCCTAAATGCTGGAATGGGAGCTCAAGACGGTCCCAGAGTTTAGTTAACTACACGGCAAAGGATCAGGCGCCACCCTCGGAAACTACTCACGGGCGCGGGCCGCGTGGATTTTCTTGGAAAAATTTGGCCGAACGCGGAGACAATTCGGCGCATTATTAAGAACAAAATCATATTGTAATGCCAAGCACGGCCCTCGAACCTCAGGGCGTTTGACCACGGGTCGCGCTTGACGCCCACGCGCGAGGCCGCGTCCTCTTCCAAAGCCGAAGGGCCCCTGGGGGCAGCCTGGAGCAAGCTCCGCGACCCAGACTTGGCGCTCGAACCGGTTCAGCCGGTCAGCGCGAGGCCCCTCTGATGCCGCAATCGCGAAGCCTTCCTCGCCTCGCCGCCGCCCTGCGCGCGTTTGCCGTCGCCGCCGCGGCGGTCGGCGCGGCGCCGCTTGGCGGCTGCCATGACTTCGGCGACGTGACCGGTTCGATCGGCGCCTCGACGTCGATGCCGACCGACGAAGCAAAGTTGCGCGCCTACGCCGACCAGTGCGGAAAGCGCTATGAGCGCAATCCGGGCGAAAAGACCGCCTCGATCGACTATGCCCGCGCCTTGCGCGCCCTCTCGCGCTACAACGAGGCGGTCGCGGTCATGCAGACGGCGGCGATCAAGGCGCCGAAGGATTTCGCGGTGCTGGGCGAGTACGGCAAGGCGCTCGCCGACGATGGCCAGCTCATCCAGGCGAGGGACGTGCTGTCGCGCGCCTACACCCCGGACAATCCGAGCTGGGACGTCATGTCGGTGCAAGGCTCGGTCGCCGACCGGCTGGGCGATCACGCCGGCGCGATGCAGTACTACCGCGAGGCGCTCAAGATCGCGCCCGGCGAGCCGAGCGTGCTGACCAACATGGGACTCTCGCTTGCGCTCAACAAGCAATTGCCCCAGGCCGAGAAGACGCTGAAGCAGGCGGTGGCGAGCCCGCGGGCAGACGCGCGGATGCGCGGCGACCTCGCCCTGATTCTGGCGCTCGAGGGAAAATTCGCCGAGGCCGAAAAGGTCGGCCAGACCGATCTTTCGCCGGAGGCCGCGCGCGCCAATGTGGAATCGATCCGCCTGATGATCGCGCAGAACGATTCCTGGCGGGAGTTGCGCGCGCCCCAGAAGGCCCCGAAGCCGAAGCCGCCGATTTCCCGCCCGACCGCCGGGTGAAGGCGCGGGCGTCAATCCTCGTGTGCGCTGACCGACGCGGCTGGCCCGGCGCCGACGCTCGGTCCGACGCCGGCCGGCAGAATCGGGGGCGCGGGATCGGTCTCGCTTTCGGCGGCGGCGGGCGGCGGCAACGCGACCTCGGGACCGTCGCCCGGCCCGCTCAGCGTGAGCGGCGCCATGGCGATCGAATTCGGCGGGCGCAGACGCGAGATGTCGAGCGGTTCGTCGATATCGGGCGCCGGCGGCAGGCCGTCGGGCGCGGCGGGCGCGGGCAGGAGGCTGGGCGCCGGCGTCGGCTTGCAGATCCGGCGGGGGCCGGTGTTGGTCGCGCCGTGGTTGGCCAGATCCAGGTGGATATGGTTGTAGTGGAACACGTCCGCGCCCGGTCCCAGGACGGTGGTGAAATATTGACACGCCCCGGCATGGGCCTCATGCAGAAAGGCGGACTCCTGACTGCCCGCCGTCTTCCAGTCGCGCGTGAAAGTGATCTTGCGTCCGTCGGCAAGCGTGAATCCGGCGACGTCGACGGCGTTGCCGAAGGCGTGTTCGGAGAGCCTGGCGCCCGCGACATTGTCGATCGAACGGCAGCTATAGGCGCCGAAGACATTGACGCTCGCGACCTTCTGCCCGAGGCGCGCCTGCGCGTCCGGCTGCACGACGTCGTTGAGCCACGCCTCCAGAGCCGGAATCATCGGGCAGTCGATGGTTAGAACCTTGTCCAGCCCGATCGATCCGTGGTCGAGCGCGGAGACCTTGAGCGGGCGCGTCATGCCGCAAACGCCGGGACCGTCGATCTCCGGCGAAGGGACGATAAAGGCCGATGGCGTAACGAGCTTGCGGGCAAAGCAGGCGTTTTCGGCCTGGGTCCGCCAGATCGGCCGCTCGGGGCGGCTGAAGAATCCGCAGCCCGCGACGGACGAAGCGGCGAACAAGCCAAGAACGACAGGCCAAACGCGACGCGCCATCGCGCGAAAATGCGCCAATTCCTTTAAGAATGGCTGAACCATCGCGATCATTGGACCCGCGGCTTCCTGCCATCGCGTCGCCGCACTTTGCCCTCATGACAACTCGGGCGGCGCGGTCGCCCCCCGTCGGGAAGGGTTGATTCGTTGCGGGTCGGCGGACAGAGATGGCGGATCGCGGCGCTCGCGGTTGCGATCGGCATGGCGACAGCGGCGCCGGCCTTGGCGCATCCTCATGTGTGGGTGACGGTGAAAAGCAAGATCCTGTTCGCGGCTGACGGCAAGGTTTCGGCGGTCGTTCATGATTGGGTGTTCGACGAAATGTACTCGTCCTTCGCCACCCAGGGCCTCGCCAAGCCGGGCGAACTCGTCAAGCGCGCGCAGTTCGCGCCGCTGGCCAAGGAAAACGCCGGGGGCCTGGCCCAGATCGGCTACTTCACGACGCTGAAAATCGGCGGGAAGGCGGTCGATTTCGGCACGGTTACCGACTACTGGATGGAGGAGCGGCCCGACCATTTGGTCGCGTTCCATGTGACCCTTCCGCTCAAGACCCCTGAGCGAGTCGGCAAATTCATGACCTTGCGGGTCGCCGACCCGACATATTTCATCGATTTCGAATTCGACGACAAAGATCCGATCAAGCTCGTCGCCGCGCCTTCCGGCTGTTCGGCCTCCGTCGCCAAGCCGCCGCCGCTCGCGGCCGCCGACAAGTCGAAACTGAGCGAATCCTTCTTCACCAATCTCGCGCCCGGCGCCAATTTCGGCTTCAAGATGGCGAGCGCAGCGATCATCGCCTGCCCATGATGCGCGCGCTCGCGGCGGTTCTCACATTCGCGCTGTTGGCCGTCAGAAGCGCAGCGGCGTTCGCGCAAGCCGCGCCGCTGCCTTTCAGGGTCGGCGGCGGCGAAGGCGGCGGCGGGGGGGATGGCGGCGTCACCGGTTGGATCATGGCCGAGCAGTCCCGGCTCACTCATGTGATCGCGGCTCATCTTCATGCCTTGCACACGAGCCCGACCGCCTATTGGGGCCTGATCGGCTTCGGCCTCGCCTATGGCGTGGTTCATGCCGCGGGGCCCGGACACGGAAAAGCGCTGATCGCCTCCTACATGCTCGCCAACGGCCGAACCGTAAGACGCGGCGCCGTGATGGCGTTGCTCGCGGCCCTGCTGCAGGCGCTGGTCGCGATTGCGCTCGTCAGCGCGGCGGGATTTGTCTTCGACGCCACCGCCTCCGAGATGAACAGCGCCGCCGACTGGATGGAGCTTACGAGCTATTGCGGCATCGCCGCCATCGGCCTGTGGCTGGTTTGGCGCAAGGGCGGGGCGCTCATCGGCGCTCTGAGCCGGCACTACGATCGCAGCCGGGCGTTGGCGGCGGCCCCGGCCTATGCGGGCGTCGCCTGGAACGCCCCCGCCCCGTCGATGCCCTCAGCCTCCTTCCGCGCCGCCGAGCCTGGCGCCGCCCCTGTCGCGGGAATTGACGAATGCGGTCGCGCGCATGCGCCCGACCCGGCTGCGCTCGAGGGCGCGCTCTCCTGGCGCGACGCAGCCGGGACAGTGATCGCGGCCGGCATACGCCCATGTTCGGGCGCGATCCTGGTCCTGGTGTTCGCGTTGACTCAAGGCCTGTTCGCCGCCGGCGTCGCCGCCACGGTCGCCATGTCGGTCGGCACGGCGGTGACCACCGGCGGGCTCGCCTGGATGGCCGTTTTCGCCAAGGCGGCAGCGATGCGCCTGGCGGCGGGCGAGGAGTCGCGCCTGGCCCTCATCGCGCGCGGCTTCGAATTCGTCGCCGCTCTAGGGGTCCTGGCGTTCGGCGTCACGCTTCTGCTCGCCGCGCGCGGCGGGGCGTGAGGCGGCGGGCGCCGCCGCCATTTTGCCGCCGCGCTTCGTGTTATTTCAGCGGGTCCCGCCCACCTTTACCGCCGCCCCGAACGCCGATGCGGAGCTCGGGGCGGAGGTCTTTATGAGCAAGTTAATTGGGTTATATCGACATGCTGGTCACGCCCCAGCGAAGGCCGAACGCGTCTGTATCGTCGCTTAGATTGACCGCGAGCGGTTAAGGTCAACGGCCGTAGAGGCCGGTCAGGGTCGCCTTGGCCAAAGAGTGGGCGTGTGCGTAAAATCCGACGACGGCGGGCGACGCCTTCGCGTCGATGTCGAGCTTGCCGATGTCAAGCGCATAGACGGTGATCTGGTAGCGATGCGGCTTGCCCGGCGGCGGGCAAGGGCCGCCGTAGCCGATCGCGCTGTAATCGTTGCGCACCTGCAGCGCGCCCGCCGGCAAATCCGTTCCGCTTCCCGCGCCTTTCGGCAGCGAAGAAACGTCGGCGGGAATGTTGGCGACCGACCAGTGCCAGAACCCGCTGCCCGTCGGCGCGTCCGGATCGAACATCGTGACCACGAAGCTCTTGGTTCCCTTGGGCGCGCCCGACCAGGCGAGCGCCGGCGACACGTTCTGGCCCTTGCAGTCCCAACCGTTGAAGACCTGTTCGTTGGCGATCTTGCCGCCCTGCTTGATGTCAGGGCTCGTCACGGTCAACGCGCTCGCCGCGCCTCCGCTCGCCAGCCCGCCGACGACCGCAGCCGTCAAATAAGTGAACGCAATTGCGCGCATCCCGGGTCTCCTCCGAATAGGCCGCCTCCCGCGTTCGACGAGTTCGCCGCGGCCGGCCGGGGCGAAGATAATTCCCCGCCCTCAGGGCCAATGCAAGCGCCACGACCGTCGAGGTCGATCGCGACGCGAGGTGGGGAGTTGGCGCCGGCCGTCACGGCGTCGGCAATGGCGGCGCATTTGCCTGTGGCGTCTCGCGCACCTCGCGCAGCTCGTACCATAACGCGTTGAGAATGCCGGCGCTCGCCGCGAGCCCAAGGCCCAGGATCCAGGAAAAATACCACATGACTTCGTCTCCGCGTTCGCGAGATCAATAGGCCGCCGATCCGGCCTTTTCGACTGTCGCCGCGCCGACTTTGCCCCACAGCACCTTGTAGACCCAGGCGGTATAGGCGAGCACGATCGGCAGGAGCAAGACCGTGGCGATCAGCATGTTGCCCAGCGTCGCCTGGCTCGACGAGGCGTCGAACACGGCCAGCAAGTCGTTCGGATGCGTGCTCGACGGCAGGATGATCGGAAACATCGCGAGCCCTACTGTCGCGATGATGCAGGCGATTCCAAGCTGGGAGGCGAGGAAGGTCAGCCCAGCCCTGCGGGCCTGGAAGCCCAGCGCGGCCAGCAGCGGGGCGATGACGCCGAGCGCCGGCGCCGCCCACAGCCACGGAACGGTCTGGAAATTCCGTAGCCAGGCGGCCGAACTTACCGCCACGGTCTTGCCGAGCGGGTTGGACGGCCCCTCCCAGGCGATCGGGCTGGTCACCTGATAGCCGCCGAACAGGCCGAGCCAAATCAATACCCCGCCGCCTGCGAACAGCACCGCCGCGATCAGCGCCGCCCTGGCCCCGATCGACGCAGCCCGGTCGGCCACCAGCCCCTCCGACTTGAAGGCGAGCCAGGCCGCGCCGTGCATGACCAGCATCGCGAGCGACACCAGGCCGCAATAGAGCGCGAGAGGGTTGAGCAAGCCGAACAGTGTCCCCTCATAGATCGGTCTGAGATCATCGGTGAAGTGGAAGGGCACGCCCCGCAACGCGTTGCCGACCGCGACGCCGAAGATCAGCGGCGGCACGACGCCGCCGACGAACAGCGCCCAGTCCCAGTTGCGGCGCCAGGCCGCGCTCTCGCGTTTGGAGCGGTACTTGAAGCCGACCGGGCGCAGGATCAGCGCGAACAGCACCAGAAACATGGCGAGGTAGAAACCGGAGAAGCTCAGCGCGTAAAGCGCCGGCCAGGCGGCGAAGATCGCCCCGCCGCCGAGAATGAACCAAACCTGGTTGCCCTCCCAGACGGGGCCGACGGTGTTGATGGCGACGCGGCGCTCCGTGTCGGACCGGGCGACAAAAGGCAGGAGAGCGCCGACGCCCATGTCGAAGCCGTCGGTGACGGCGAAGCCGATGAGCAGAACGCCGAGCAGCGCCCACCAGATGAGGCGCAGCGTGGCGTAGTCAAAAAGAGCATGGATCATGATGTTCGAATCCTTTAGGCCAGCGCGCCGCGATCACTTCGCCGGAGCCAGAGCCCCGGGACGGCCGGAGTCGCCTGGCTCCAACGTGACGCCGAAGACGCCCAGCTGCCCGATGACAACGTCGGGACCCTTCCTGATCGCCTGTAGCATCAGCGTCACCTCAATCACCGCCAGGACGGCGTAGACGCTGGTGAAGCCGACAATCGTCAGCACCAGGTCGAAGACGCCCAGTTCGGAGGTCGCCAGGAATGTCGGCAGCACGCCGTCGATGATCCAGGGCTGACGCCCGAACTCGGCGACGAACCAGCCGAGCTCCGCCGCCAGCCAGGGCAGCGGGATCGCCCAAAGCGCCAGCCACAACAGCCAGCGCGGCGCCGGCGCCTCGCGCATCGTGTGCCACAGCGAGATCAGGAACACCGTCAGCAGCACGAAGGCGAACAGCACCATGAAGCGGAAGGTGAAGAATAAGGAAGGCACGCTGGGAACGGTCGACCAGGCAGCCTGTTGGATCTGCTGCGGCGTCGCCTGGGACGGGTCCCCGATGAAGCGCTTGAGCAGCAGGGCATAGCCCAGATCGGCGCGCGTCCGATCGAATTTCGCCCGCGCGTCCGCGTCGGCGTGATTCGCCTTGAGCTTCTGCAACGCGTCATAGGCGACGAGGCCGTTACGGATTTTGTCTTCCGTGGTCTGAACAAGCTCGAAGATGCCGGGGATCTGCTTGTCGATCGAGCGTGTGCCGATGAGCCCCATCAGCCAAGGAATATCGACGTCGAAACGCGTCGTGTGCGTCACCATGTCCGGGATGCCAATGGCGGTGATCGCGGCCGGCGCCGGCTCGGTGTGCCACATGGCCTCCATCGCCGCGAGCTTCATCTTCTGGTTGTCCGTGATCGTATAGCCGCTCTCGTCGCCGAGCACGATGACCGACAGTGCGGCCGCGACGCCGAAGGCCGAGGCGATCACGAACGACCGCTTGGCGAACTGAATATGGCGGCCGCGCAGAAGGTAGAACGCCGACACCCCGAGCACAAAAGCGGCGCCGCAGACATAGCCCGCCGACACCGTGTGCACGAACTTGGCCTGCGCGGTCGGATTGAGAAGCACGGCCGCGAAATCCGTCACCTCCATGCGCATCGTGTCGGGGTTGAACGCCGCGCCGACGGGATGCTGCATCCAGCCATTGGCGATCAGGATCCACAGGGCGGACAGGTTGCTGCCGAGCGCCACCAGCCATGTCACGGCGAGATGCGCGCGCGCAGACAACTTGTCCCAGCCGAAAAAGAAGAGTCCGACGAAGGTCGCTTCGAGGAAGAAGGCCATGAGTCCCTCGATCGCAAGCGGGGCTCCAAAGATGTCTCCGACATAATGGGAGTAGAAGGCCCAGTTCATGCCGAACTCGAACTCCATGGTGAGGCCGGTGGCGACGCCAAGAGCGAAGTTGATGCCGAACAGCAGGCCCCAGAATTTGGTCATGTCGCGCCAGATGGTCCGGCCCGTCATGACGTAAACGGTCTCCATCATCGCGACGAGCACGGACAGCCCGAGCGTGAGCGGCACGAACAGGAAGTGGTACATCGCCGTGAGGGCGAACTGCAGCCGCGAAAGATCCACCACCAGCGGGCTGACCATAATGAACTCCATTGCAAGTCCCCGCCGACCTGAGCCTTCGCGGACCGCCCGTCATTGACATGGATCAAAGCGTGTCCGAGCGCCGTCGATACTGACGATCACACTCTCGCTGTGGGCCCGCCATGCTTGCCGCCGCTCAAAGGTTAAGGACTCGTCGAAGAGCCGCGGCATGCGCGGCCCGCACCGAGTCGGGCGGCGGCGACGCCCTCGCATTCGCGCGCGCAGTCGCGGGCTCAAGGCTAAGGGCGACCGTCGGCTGGCAGGCGGCGCGCATCGCCGCCCGGCTGGGATTCGCCGTTTCGCTGTCGGTCCTCGCCGGACGGATGATCGAGGACGGCCAATTCGTCGCGCCGGCCTTGTTCGCCGCGCTGGCGGCGCTGGCTCTGTCGAGCGGCGCCGGCTTCCTTGCCGAACAATGCGCTGCGCAAGCCCTCGCGGAAGTGGCCGATGGGCTGAGGGCGAGGATGCGCGCGGCGCTCGCAGGCCTGCTCCCGGCTCGACCAGGATCGCGACCGTCGGGCGCCCTCATCGCCGGCATCCAGCGGCATCCCGATGCGCTGGCGGGCCTCGTCGTCACCCACGCGGCGGCGAGGGTCATGCTCGGCGTCGGCCCGATCCTCGTCCTTGCCGCCGTGGCCGCCGCGTCGTGGCAGGCGGCGCTTGCGCTGTTCCTCTGCCTGCCGGTCATGATTCTCTTCTTTGTCCTGATTGGCGAAGCGGTAAAGGAAAAGGCGAGAACGCAGGAGGCAGCGTTCGGCCGGCTTGCGGCCCAGTTCTCGGACCGGATCAGAACGCTTCCGACCATCCTCGCCAATCACGCCTTGGCGCGCGAGCGCCTAAAGATTGAAGGCCGGACGACGGCTTACGCGAACAGCGCCATGGGGGTGCTGAGGGTCGCCTTCCTCAACGCCGGCGTCATCGACTTCTTCGCCGCCTTGTCGATCGCGGTGCTCGCGGTGTTGCTCGGCCTGGGCCATCTCGGCCTGCTGCATGCGCCGGGCTTTTTCGACCTGCGGCTTTGGCAAAGTCTATTCATTCTGGTCGCGGCCGCGGAATTCTTCGCCCCGCTGCGCGGCTACGCGGAGCAATATCACGCCGTGGGCGAAGGAATGGCCGCGGCCGCGGAGCTCGACTGGTATTTTCGCGACCACGAAGCGGCGGCGCCGGCGAAGAAGGGCGGCAACGCCGCCGCGATTGCTCTTTCGCCGCTTCGCGACGAACTGGCGTCGAGCCTCCCGCCTCTCGGGCTGGTGGCGATCGCAGGCCCGAGCGGTTCAGGCAAATCCACGTTGCTGCGCATGCTGGCGGGCATCGAACCGGAGGCTTTCGGCAGCGCCGCGTCCGCCTTTGTGACCGCGAGCGGGTGCGACTGGATTTCAACCGATATCTACGTGCCGTCGGGGAAGCTTGCCGACGCAATCGGCTGGAATCGTCCGCCGGCGGGTCGCGCTGCGCTCCTTCAGGCGGCCGAGTTGACCGGGTTGCTCGACGAGCGCTTCCTGCCCGGCGGACTCGAGGCCGTCATCGCCGAGGACGGCGCCAATCTTTCCGGCGGACAGCGCATGCGCATCGGCGTCGCCCGGGCCCTGTTGTCGGATCGCGTCGTGCTGGCCGACGAGCCGACCGCCAAGCTCGATCTCGAAACCGCCGAGCGCGTGCGTCGGCTTCTCATGATGATCGCACGGCGTCGCCTAGTCGTCGTGGCGACGCATGACAAAGCGCTGATCCTCGCCGCGCGCGACCACCGCGTCGTGGGCCTTGGAACGAGGGACAACAAGGCGATCGCCGCATGAGAAGGCGCACGACCGCTGCGAACGTCGAGGCGCTCGCCCCAGCGTCCGCGCACAAGGCGTCGTGGCGGTCCGCCGTCGTGCTGGCCCTCGTTGCGGGAATGTCCGGCGTCCTGCTCACTGGCGTCTCCGCGTGGTTCCTCGGCGCCGTGGCGTTGGCCGGCGCCACCCCTGCGGCCCTAGCGTTCAACTTCCACATCCCGGCCGCCTTGGTTCGACTGCTGGCGCTGAGCCGGACGGTCGCTAAATATGGCGAGCGCCTGGCGGGACATCGCGCGGCTCTGATCGATCAGGTGGCGCGGCGCGCGAGCCTCTTCGGCGCGATGGCCCTCGCTCCGTCTGCGCGGGCGGCCGGCTGGCAGCTCGGCAGCCAGGACCGTCTCAGCGACTACGTCGACGACGTGGAGGATGTCGATTACGCGGGTTTACGCGTCGCTCTGCCGGGGACCGTCCTCATTTCCTGCGCGCTGGCGCTCACGGTGGCGACGGCATGGCTCGCGCCGCTGGCGCTCTTTGCGGTCGTCGGGCTTGCTTTGGCCATCGTTGCGGCGATTCATCGGGTCGCGCCACGCGTTCGCGAACGTTTGTTTGAGCTTCGTCTTGCTTGTCGGGTCGCTGGCCGAGGACTCGGCTCGGCCCTTGCCGCCGCGACGCCGCTTCAGGCCGAACACGCCTTTGGCCGCATCCTCGATCCGGCCTTTGCGACATTCTCGGATGCTGAGACGGCGCAGCTTCGCCAGCGTCGCGGTCTTGCCGCGCTTGATGCGCTCGTCGGCATCGCCGGAGCCGCAGCCGCGATCTCCGTCCTCTTCGCTTCATGGCATGAGGGGGCGCGCGGAAACGCGCTCCTGCCGTCCGCGTTTCTCGGCTTCTGCTGGCTGGCGCTGAGCGAGGCGGCGCGCGGGTTTTCGGGCCTGGTGCTGGGGAGGTTGCGCGAATCGGCGGCGCGTCGCGGGCTCGGGAGCTGGACGAGCGGCGCATTCGCCTCACCCGTTGCGCCTGTTCCCGCTGTCGGAATGCGCATGTTGGCGCTGCGCGCGGCGCCTCGGCAGGCGATAGACGGACGCATCTTGGGCGAACCCATCAGCCTGATTGTGCGCGCCGGCCGACCGACCGCGCTGGTGGGGCCGAGCGGGGTCGGCAAGACGACCCTGCTCAAGCAGATCGCCGGCTGGCTGGCCGCCGACGAGGGCGGCAATTTCATGGTCGACGGAACCCGGCTGCCTTCAGCCTCGCGTCAGCTCGCGTCACATCTTTGCTTGCACGACGCCGCCGTCCTGTCGGACACGGTGCGAGAGAACCTGTTCGCCCCCAAGGCTGCCGACGCCGAGCTCTGGCAGGCGCTGGAATGCGTCGAGCTCGACGACCGGATTCGCCGGGCAGGCGGCCTCGACGCCTGGATCGGCCAGGACATCCTGTCGCTCGGGGAAGCGCAGAGACTAAACCTCGCCCGCGCGCTTCTGTGCGGCGCGCCGATCGTGCTCCTCGACGAACCGACCGAACACCTCGACGCCGAGCAGGCGCGGCGAATTCTCAGACGGATATTCGCCCGGCTCTCGGACCGCATCGTGGCTTTCGCCACCCACGATCGCGAAGCAGCCTCCGGCGCCGCCACGGTAATCGTAGCCTAGCCCGACCGGAGAGCAGGTCTTAACGCAGGCGGCGCCATGCCGGATCTGGCTGTGACGAGCCGATCGCCTGCCGTTTCAACCCCTGATCTCGATCAGAGGCCGGACGGCGTGATTGGCGCATATTGGGCCATGGCGGAATCGTTCGCGCATTCCTAAGTCCATGTCGTGGCTGCTGCGGTTCGGCGTTCAGCGCCCTCGATCCGGGGGACGGACGGGTCTTCGGGAGGTCCAAATGCTTAATTCACTGTCGGCGGGAAAGGGCGCCTCGAATGCCCCGACCAGGCGGATCGGCGCGAAGAACGCGAGCATCAAAGGGAAGGCAGCAGCGGGCCGTGCTGGCGACAAGCCGGCTCAGGCGAAAGCGGCGCCCGAGACAGCGCCTTTGGGCGCCGACAGTCCGACGGCGGCGGTCGCCCAGGAGAAGTCGCGCGCGATCGATTTGAGCGAGCAGGACTGCTTCGATCGCCTCCTGCACGCCCGCGAGGCGAAGTTCACCGGATCGCTCTCTCCGGTTTCCCTGACGCTGGCGTTTCTCGATTGGAGTCTCCATCTCGCCAACGCGCCCGGACGCCGATTGGAACTGGCGGAAGCTGCGTCACGACAATGGTCGCGGCTCGCGTCCCAGCGTCTTTGGTTGAAGCCGTTGCAGACCGATCATCGGTTTCGCGACGAGAGCTGGGCGCATCCCCCCTTCAACGCCCTCGCGCAGGCGTTCCTGCTTGCCGAGGACTGGTGGCGCAACGCAACAAACGGCCCCCGGGGCGTCGCCAAATCGCACAGCGATGTCGTTTCTTTCACGGCGCGCCAGATTATCGATGTGTTCTCCCCGTCGAACTTCCCGTGGGCCAACCCGGAGGTGCTGAGGGCGACGCGAGACCAGCTCGGGCAGAATTTTGTCAAAGGCTGGCGAAATTTGGCGGAAGACTGCCTCAGTCTGGCGAGCGGCGTTCCGGTGACCAAGGGCGACTTCGTCGTCGGAGAAAACGTCGCGGCGACGGCCGGAGAGGTGGTGTTCCGCAACGAACTCATGGAGCTGATTCAGTACCGGCCGGCGACGAAGACGGTCCGGCCGGAGCCGATCCTCATCGTCCCCGCCTGGATCATGAAATATTACATCCTCGACCTGTCGCCGAACAACTCGTTCGTCCGCTATCTCGTTTCTCAAGGCTTCACAGTCTTCTGCATCTCCTGGCGCAATCCGGGCCCGGAGCTGCGCGACATGGCGTTCGACGATTATCGCCGCCTCGGAGTGATGGCGGCGCTCGACGCCGTGACCGCGATCTGCGGTGAGCGCAAGGTGCATGCTTGCGGCTATTGTCTCGGCGGCACCCTGCTCGCCATCGCCGCGGCGGCGCTGGCGCGCGACGGCGACGAACGTCTGGCGACCGTGACGTTGCTTGCGGCGCAGACCGATTTCACCGAAGCCGGCGAACTGCAGCTCTTCACCGACGAAAGCCAACTCGCGCTGCTCGACGACGTGATGTGGCGACAGGGCTACCTGGACAGCACGCAGATGGCGGGGGCCTTTCAGCTGCTGCGCTCCAACGACCTCATCTGGTCGCGCATGATCAAGACCTACCTTCTAGGCGAACGCGAACATCCGAATGATCTGATGGCCTGGAATGCGGACGCCACCCGAATGCCGTATCGCATGCACTCCGAATACCTGCGCCAGATGTTCTTGCGCAACGATCTGGCGGAGGGGCGCTATCGCGTCGGCGGGCGGCCTGTCGCGGTGGAAAATATCCGGGCGCCGCTCTTCGCCCTGAGCACCGAGACGGACCATGTCGCGCCGTGGCGGTCGGTTTACAAGATTCATCTTTTGAACGCTGGCGACATCACTTTCGTGCTCGCCTCCGGCGGCCACAATGCCGGAATCGTCAGCGAGCCCGGCCATCCGCATCGGCACTACCGCCTTGCGCGCCGGACAAGCGCAGAGCCCTACGTGGCGCCGGAGGAATGGATGACCATGGCCGCCGAACGAGAGGGCTCGTGGTGGCCGGCCTTTGCCGCCTGGCTGAGCAGTCATTCGAGCGATCCGGTCGCGCCGCCGCAACTCGCGGCCCCTGACCGCGGGTATCCCGCCATCGTCGACGCGCCGGGCGTCTATGTGCGCGAAGCCTAGAGCATGATGCGATTTCGTTGAATCGCATCATGCTCTAAAGTCCCTGAAAACGCGGGATTTTCGCGAAAAACCGGCGCCCACTTTTTCGCATCCCGCTCTAGGCGAGGAGCGGCGGTGGAGGCGATCCCGCTAAGTTGGCGTGAATGACGTGCTGGCGCCACGTCCGCTTGGGTTGGGCGCCATTGGGGAGACCGTCGCGCGCTCATGCGCAGGATGGATGCGCGCCCCGCGCCCGGAAACCCGCATTGGCCAAACAAGCCGCGCCGAGCGCCCAACCCTTTGACAAACCGCAGCACGCGTTTGCGGCGCCCGCGGACAATTCGCGGCGCTATTTCACCTCGAATGAAACGCCTGTTTGGAGGCGAGCGCTCGCAGCTTGGAGCGGCGCTGCACCGTGATCTGCCGCGCCGTGGAAAGCTCGACCGTGCCTTCGGCGTTGAGATGGGACAGAATCCGCGACACCGTCTCGAGAGTGAGACCAAGATAGTCGGCGATGTCGCGGCGCGTCATCGGCAAGCTGATCGCCCCCGTGGATTGGGTCCGCTCGTCCATCTCGAGCAGGAAGGCGGCGACTCGCTCCGCGGCGGTCTTGCGCCCGAGCAGGAGCATGTGATCCTCCGCATGATCGAGGCTGCGGGCCGTCAACGCCCACAGGGCCCGCGCGACGCGAATGTTGCGCATGGCGAGACTTTCGAGCGCGCAACGCCTAAAGACCAGCAGGGTCGCATCGGAAATCGCTTCGGCGCTGAGCCGATGCGTGCTGCTCGATTCGAAACCGAAAATGTCGCCGGTGAGATAGAAGGCGCCGATCTGCCGGCGCCCGTCGCCCAGAAGCTTGTAGGTGCGCACCGCGCCGCGGGCGATTTTATAGACGAATCCCGCCTCTTCCTGGTCGCCGTAGATTTCTTCGTCTTGGGCAAAATTGACGCCGAAACCCACGAGTTCGGGACAGTCAGCGCACAGGAAGGCGTCGCCACCGATCGATCGGACGCCGGTCGGGCGCGAGTTCCCTTGGATTGTCGCAGCGCTCTGGACAAACATAGAAGCCCCCTTTCCTTATGCGGGCCCCACACGCCTATCGTTTTTCTGGTTCGGTCGGATATTCCGCGTCATCCCTTATGGAAGGGTCCCTAAGGCATTCTACGTAGTCAAATCTCCGAACCGGTCGCGGCTATGTCCGACTTGGGCCGTCAGCTCCCGGATGGTGTCGATCAGCCCGTCCTCCAGCAGCGGCTTTTCTACAATTCGCGCGAAACCGGCAGCCAGGGCGCGCCCGACCAGCGCCTTGTCGGCGCGGGTGGTGATGAGGATGGCCGGCGCGGCGACCTGCCTGTTGCGCAACGAGCGCAGCACGTCAAATCCGTTCATCCCGGGCATGCGATAATCCACGACCAGGCAATTCGCCTCGTGAATCAAATCGGCAATAAGAAGTTCCCCGATGTCGCTGAAGGCGCGAACCTCAAATCCTTCGGCCTCCAGCATGAAGCCGAGCGAATTCAGAACTGCCGTATCGTCATCGACGACGACAATCAGGGGTGGGGCCCGCGGGATCATTCCGGAAGTCCGGCCAAGGCTGCGCGGCAACAGTCCGCGCCGTTCCAGAATGGCTAACTCGACGGCTGGCGAACGATCTTGATATGCATCAAGTCACGCGACGCCAGCCCGGACTGCGAGGCGAACGAGCTCGGAAAGGCTGGAGACCTTCATCTTTTCCATGACATTGGCGCGATAGATTTCCACCGTCCGGGGACTGATTCCGAGATGACGGCCGATCGCCTTGTTGGGCTGCCCCGCGACCAACCCGTCCAGCACTTGCCGTTCGCGCGGCGTCAGGCCGTCGAGGCGACGGGCGATCTCGGAGGTCTCGTTCTGGCTTTCGATGACGGTTTCGACGTGGCGTAGAGCGGCGCCGATCGATGCGATCAGAATTTCGTCGTCAAACGGCTTTTCAAGGAAGTCGAAAGCGCCGAGCTTCATCGCCTCGACGGCGAGGGGCACGTCTCCATGTCCCGTGATCATGATGACGGGGATGCGGAGTCCTTGCGCTCTAAGGCGTCGCGTGAGCTCCAAGCCGTCGACGCCCGGCATTCGGATGTCCGTGACGACACAGGAGACAGCCATGTCGGCGAAGGCCTCCAAAAACGCCCCCGCCGAATCGAAAGTCTTGACCGCGTAGCCTGCCGCGCCCAGCAGAAACGAAAGCAATTCGCGCACTGCTGCGTCGTCGTCGACGATATGGATCTGCGGTCTACTCGACATCGCTCGGGCTTTCTCTTGCCGCAGGAAGCGTGAAGCGGAAGATCGCGCCCTTTCCCGCGTTCGGCTCGGACCAGATTTTTCCCCCATGCGCTTCGACGATTGTGCGGCTGATCGACAACCCGACACCCATGCCGTGCTGCTTCGATGTCACAAACGGCTGGAACAGCTTGGCCGCAATTTCCGCGGATACGCCGGGCCCAGTGTCCGCAACGGCGATCTCCACCATGTTCTCGCTGGCGGCGGTCAACGAGACCGTCAGCTCGCGGCGAGGGGCGCCCTGCATCGCATCCATGGCGTTGCGAAGGAGGTTCACGAGCACCTGTTGCACTTGGACTCGATCGACAATCACCAAGTCCACCCGGGGATCGATCCTCAGCTCGACCCTGACGCCACGCTCGCGGGCGCCGACCAGAGCCAAAGCGCTCGCTTCCTCGACAAGCTTCGCGACGCGCTCCACTTTCTTCTCGGTCTCGCCCCGCGTGACGAAGTCGCGCAGGCGCCGGATGATCTGGCCCGCCCGCGCAGCCTGCTCGGCTCCCTTCCCGAGGGCGTCCTTGACCGGCCCCAGACCCGGGTCGGCGCTCGCCTCGAGGAGTCGGCGAGACCCCTTGAGGTAGTTGCTGATGGCCGCGAGCGGCTGATTGAGTTCGTGAGCGAGCGTCGCCGCCATTTCGCCCATGGCCGATAGGCGCGAAATGTGCACCAGTTCCGATTGCAATTCCTGAAGCCTCGACTGGGTTTCTTGACGGTCGGTCAGATCCCGCACGAAGCCGGTGAATTGGCGATCGGCGCCAAAGCGCATTTCGCCGACAGAAAGATGCATTGGGAAGGTCGAGCCGTCCCTGCGCCGCCCGGTGACCACGCGGCCGATGCCGATGATGTGGCGTTCGCTGGTCGATTTGTATCGCGCCAGATAGCCGTCATGCCGGCCGCGATCCGGTTCTGGCATCAACACGGAAACATTCTGTCCAATCGCCTCGGACGCATTGAAACCAAACAGCCGTTCGGCCGCCGCGCTGAAAGACTGCATGACGCCGTATTCGTCGATCACGATCATCGCGTCCGGCATGGTCTGAAGGATGGATTGGAGGTGTCCTTCGCGCGCGCGCAGCGCATGTTCCATCCGCTTTGACCCGTCGATATCGAGAAGCACGCCGCGCAAGCCTGCTGGATGGCCCTCATCGTCAAGGAAAACCTGGCCTCTTTGGCGGAGCCAATAGACTTTCCCGCTGGGCGCCATCGCCCGGTAGTCGCAATCCAAGCCGCCGCGCGTTCGGGCTGAAAGGTCCATTGCCTCCGAAAGGCGCAGGCGGTCATCGGGGTGCGCCCAAGCGAGAAAATCCGTCCAGGTGGCCGGCGGATCGTCGGCCCCCGCCAAAAGCCGGGCGCCAATACCCGACAGCGTCACGGTATATGTGCGCAGATCCACTTCCCAGGTGCCGATGCCGGCGGCGTCGATCGTCGCACGCAGATCGCGCTCCCGAGCGTGCGCGAGGCCCGCCGATGTGTTGGCATTGGTCTTGGACGCCGACATTTTGATCACCTCCGGCCGATGACCGGACCGCCATTGCCGGCGAGAACTATCCGACCGGGGCTGCAAGTGGCAAACGCGCCTTTGCGGCGCGGCTTCCACTGCCCGCCACGTCCCAGCTCGTTCGGCGGATCGACGACCGCGTCGCCCAGCGTTGACCTGGCTCAACGCCCGGCGCCACAAATGAAGGCAAACGATGGAACCATGCGCGGTTGTCCCTCATTAGAGCGGGATGCGAAAAAGCGGACACCAGTTTTTAGCGATCATCCCGCGTTTTGATGGACTCTGGAGCATGACGCGATTCAACGAAATCGCATCATGCTCTGGACATTGAGCGACATGCGGTCCGGAACGCTCCGATGGAGACCCATGCGGTAGCAGATCAGAGCGAGGTGCTCGGGTTTCTGGGCAAACCGTCGACCTATGGAATCGAAGGTCGGGTCAAGCGCATCGACACCCATGGCGCGGCCGTCTTCCTCGCGGGCCAGGACGCCTACAAGATCAAGCGGGCCGTGCGCTTTCCATTCATGGATTTCTCCACGTTGGACAAGCGCGCGAGGGCTTGCACGCGTGAGCTCGAGGTCAACCGCGACAATGCGCCGGGCGTCTATCTCGGCCTGGTTCCGATCACGCGCCGCTCCGGCCGCCTCCAACTCGGCGGCGAGGACGAGGTCGTCGAATGGGCCGTGCATATGCGCCGCTTTGACGAGGATGCGACCCTCGACCAGGTCGCGAAGCGGGGAGGCCTCAGCCCGAAGCTCGTCTCCGCGCTGGCTCATGTGGTGGTCAAGTCCCACGAACGCGCGCCACGCCTGGATTTCGACAGCGTTGGCGCGCTCGAGGGCATCATTCTCGAAAACGCAAGCAGCCTGGCGGAGAACCCGGAGGTTTTTCCGACTGAGCGGATCGAAGCGCTCAGGACGACGTCGCGAACGCTCCTCCAAAGCAGGGGGCCTTTGCTTATGGAGCGCCGAAGAAGCGGTTACGTGCGTCGCTGCCATGGCGATCTGCATCTTCGCAACATCGTGATGCTGCACGGCGAGCCTGTCCTGTTCGACGCGCTTGAATTCGACGAGGCGATGGCGACCGCGGACGTTCTCTACGACCTCGCTTTTCTGGTCATGGATCTATGGGAGCGCGGCTTTCATCAACAAGCCAACGCCGTGCTCAACCACTATTTGTGGGACAGCGACGAAGCGCAGCTCGTCGGCCTCTCCGCCTTTCCCTTGTTTCTCAGCGTCAGGGCCGCGATCCGCGCCAAGGTGACCGCCGCCTCGCTTTCGCAACTCGAAGGAAAAGCGTGGGAATCGGCTTTGCAGGAGGCGCGGCGCTATTTCTCGCTGGCGGAGCAATTTCTCATTCCAGTTCCTGCAAGGCTGGTGGCGATCGGCGGGCTTTCGGGAACGGGGAAGTCCACCATCGCCGCAAGGCTCGCTCCCTTCGTCGGCCGCACTCCAGGGGCCGTCTGGCTGCGGACCGACGTCATGCGGAAGCGGATGTTCGAGGTCCAGGAGACAGAGCGCTTGCCGCAATCGGGCTATGACGCCGCCGCGAGCGCGAAGGTCTACGCGAATCAGCGGCGCCAATCGGCGCTGGCGCTGGCTTCGACATTCAGCGTCATTGTCGACGCCGTGCACGCGCTGCCGGAGGAGAGGCAGGCGATCGAGATTCTGGCGCGCGCCGCTGGCGTTGCGTTCGATGGGCTTTGGCTGGAGGCGCCGCTTGCGCTGCGGATCGAGCGCGTCGAGGGACGAAGGGACGACGCCTCCGACGCCACGGCCGAATACGTTCGCCGACAGGCGAAAGCCGATCTCGGCGAGCTGTCTTGGCGTCGCATCGACGCGTCGAGCGAGCCGCGCGCGGTAGTTCGACGAGTTCTGGCCGCACTCGGGATTCCCATCAAAACGACCTCGGGCGCCATCGCCGCGCGAGGCAGCGCCCGTGGCGATTCAAGCGGTCACGAATTTCCCAACCATCCGCCGCCCGTTTGCGACCGGGAGCTATGACGGCAAGATGGGCAAAACGTGTTGAGTTTCAAGAAGTTTATTTGATCTCAAAGGGTTGGGATGGTGCTGCAAGAGAGGATTGAACTCTCGACCTCTCCCTTACCAAGGGAGTGCTCTACCACTGAGCTACTGCAGCGTCTCGGGCGCAAAACGCGCCGAAGGAGCGTGCGGCTTGTGCCACAGGCGCCAGTCCAAGGCAAGCCGAGCCGATAGGCGTGATCGGGCTGATTGGCGCGAATGACCCCGCGCTCGCCCCCCGGTGTCGAGCCCCGCAACGCCCGCGACCCGTCATACGGGACTTTTGACGAGCGCGACCGAGCGGGCGACGATCTCTCTCGATGCGGCAGAGGCCGGCATTTCCAGGTTGCCGATCTGAACGTCGGCGAGATAGGCGTAAAGCGCATCCATCCCGTCGCCGGCCTCGATCCGGTCGAGCAGCCTCTCGGCGTAAGTGAACAATTCGCCTTCGTTGCAGTCGGCGGGCAAATCCCAATGGTTTCGCATGATCAGCAAGATGCCGCCGATGAGGTTTGTCCTGTCGGTCATGGCTTGCCTCCGCCAGTCGCTCCTAAGAGCATTCCGCGATTTGGCGGAACCGGTCCAGGCGCGAGCCCCTGTTCCACCGAGCCGGTCGAGAATCGAGCGTTCCTTAGAATCACCCTGATGCGGTAGAAGGCGGAGGCGCTGAATTGCGTCGACGCGCAGTCGGCCCGAAATATCCCACTTCCTTGACCTGTCCTCAGCCGTCGGCGCCGATGCTTGGCCGGCGAGACCAAGCCTCCCGACCACCGACCGCGATTCGCCCCCAGCGCGCCTTTCCCACTCACTACTCACTTCGGGCGCAGATCGACGCCCACGCCCTTGTCGACGAATTGCAGGGTGTAAGCCTTCTTGTAGTCGGTGTCGGCCTTGACCATGCCGATTTTCACCATCTCGCCGAAGAATTTCGTCCAGTGCGCGTCGGTCATCGCGCCGATGCCGAGCGTCAACGTGTCGCCGGAATCGACGACCCCGTATTTTTTCAACTCGCGGATCGAAAAGGCGATCTCGTCATCGGTAATATCGGGATTTTCCATTTTGATCGCCGCGTTGGCCTTCGAATTGTCGCCATAGAGATAATGGTACCAGCCGATCGCGGAGGCGTCGACAAAGCGTTGCACCATATCGGGCTTCTTGTCGACGATGTCGCGGCGCGTCTCGATCAGGGTCGAATAGGTCGAGTAGCCATAGTCGGAGAGCAGGAACACGTTGGGCTTGAATCCGCCCTGCTTTTCGATCGCGTACGGTTCCGCCGTCACATAGCCCTGCTGGATCGAATGTTCGTTCTTGATGAAGGGCGCGGAGTTGAAATTGTACGGCCTGATGTTCTCCTCCTTGAAGCCGTAAACGAGCCTGAGCCAGGCGTAGAAGGTGTTGATCGCGCCGGCGCCCATATAAGCTGGCTTGGCCTTCGGCAGGTCTTCCCACTTGTCCAGGCCGACGCCCGGATGCGACATCAGAATCTGCGGGCTCTTCTGGAAGTCCGCGGCGACCGCGACCAGGGGAAGCTTGCTCTCGGCGGAGAGGAAGTCGCCGATCATGTCGCCGCCCATGAAGAAGTCGATCTTGCCGAACAGGAGAAACAAGGCGCCGTTCGACTGGGGGCCGCCCGGAATGATGGTCACGTCGAGTCCGTATTTCGCATACGTGCCGTCGACCAGCGCCTGATAGAAGCCGCCGGCCTCCGGGTCCGCGAGCCAGTTGGTGGCGAACTTCACCTTGTCCAGAGCCCAAGCAGTCGAGGAGAAGCCAAGGATTCCCGCCAACGCCGCAAGCATCGCCAGACGCATATGAGCACTCCCAAAGTGACGCGACAGCCATTTGGACCGCGTCGTTCGGCCGCTCGCCGATCCTGCGACTTTTGCATCCGAAGGGAAAGCGAACGCCTTCATGAGCTCAGCCGCCAAAGAGCGCTGTCAGCGCCGCTCATGGCGCCATCGCGGCCATGTAGGGTTCCGGATGCGGGCCGACCTTGGTCGCAACGGCGTAGACCGAACGGGTCGCGGTCAGGAACAGGGTGCGAAAATCGTCGCCGCCCCAATTGAGATTGGCCACGGGCTCGGGGACCCGCACCTTGCCGATCAGTTCGCCTGAGGGCGCGTAGACCCAGACGCCGCCGGGCGCGGTCACCCAGACGCAGCCGGCCGCGTCGCATTTCATGCCGTCGGGCGCGCCGGCTTCCGCGTCGGAGCGAATGCCGGAGGCGAATGCGCGCCCGTTCGACAGCGAACCGTCGCGCGCGACCGAAAACGCGCGGATCAACGCCTTTGCCGTGTCGTTGACATAGAGCACGGCCTCGTCGGGAGAGAAACAGAGCCCATTCGGCTGATCGAACAGGTCCCGCTCGACCAGGAGTTCCGGCGCGCCCTCCTCCGCCAGCCGATAAACGCCTTGAAATCCGAGTTGGCGCGGGCGCTCGACGCCGAAGCCCGGCATGCGGCCATACGAGGGATCGGTGAAGTAAATCGAGCCGTCGGAGCGGACACAAGCGTCGTTGGGGCTGTTGAGCTCCTTGCCTTCGAAATGCGAGGCGAGAATTGTGCGCTGGCCGTCCGGCCGTTCGCGCACGAGCAGGGACGTCGCGTGTTCGCACACGATCAGATTGAGGTCGGCGTCGTAGGTCATGCCGTTGCATTTGTTGGAGGGGCGCAGAACCTCGACCACGCCGCGGGCCGGATCCCAGCGCCGCCGCACATCCCCGGGCATGTCGGAGAACAGAAGGTAGTGATCGCGCGGATGCCAGATTGGACCCTCGGTGAATTTGAAGCCGGTCGCAATCCGGGCGACCGGCGAGCCGGGATCGATCAGGTTCTCGAACTTGGGGCTCAGCGCGACATGGGTCATCGTGGTCGCTCCGCCGGGCCGCCGCTCATCGGGCGGCCTTGCGCCGCGATTCGACGCTGGCCGCCCCGACGTACCAGTCGCGCGCGGCTACTTCCTCGAACACCACCCAGACATCGTCCTTGCCGACGCCCGCGACTTCGCTGATCGCATTGACGACCTTGTCGGCGATCGCGGCCTTCTTGCGTCCGCCGTCGTCGGCGATCACTTCTCGTACGATGCGAATATTGACGAACGGCATGTCGACCTCCTGCTTCCGACTTTCCTTGCGCCAGGTCTGGTCGCTGCAGACCTGAAACTTTCGCTAGCGGGCGGTCTTCGGTCCGCCCGCCGCGGTGATGACCCCGACGATGATCAGCCCGGTGAGCAAGAATCTCACACCGGCGCTGACGCCGAACGTGTTGAGCATTGTCAGCAGCAGCACGAGGAACAGCGCTCCGCCCCAAACGCCTGGGATATTGGCCTTGCCGCCGGCGACCGAAGTTCCGCCGATCACCACCACCGCGATCGAAGCAAGCAGATATTCGTTGCCGATGTCGACATTGGCGCCGCGGAAATAGCCGGCCAGAAGCGCTCCGGTGACGCCGCCCAGCGCACCGCACAGGGCATAGGTCAGGAAACGAATCCATTCGACCCGGATGCCTGCCAGCCGCGCTGCGCGGATGTTCTGTCCAATGGCGAGAACGGAGCGGCCATAGATCATTCGCCGCAGAGCGATTCCGGCGCCCAAGGTGAACAGCGCCGTCAGGATCGCCAGCAGCGGCACGCCGAAAAACTGGATGTTGGTGAAGTTGGCGAAGCCGGGCGGCGGCTTGATCTGCAGTCCGCGGCCATAGGAGATGTCAATCGACTGGATGATGAAGCTCGCGGACAATGTCGCAATGATCGGCGGGATGCGCAGCGCTCGGATCAGCAGGTAGTTGGCGACGCCGACCCCAAGGCCGCAGGCGAGCGCCGCCGCGAGGCCGAGCGCGACCAGCCTGTCGTCGCCGCCCATGGTCTTCATCGCCACCGCGCTGGCGAGGCCGATGTTGGCGGGCAGCGACAGATCGACGTTTCCGGGCCCGAGCGTGATGACGAACATCTGCCCGACCCCGACGATCACGGTAAACACCGATAGCGAGAGCGCGGCGGTGAGCATGCCCCCGGCGCCGTAGCCTCTGGTGAAGGCGATCGCGGCGACCCAGACCAGAGCGGCGCCGGCGAACGACCAGATCCACGGCCTGTTCTCTAGTCGGCGGGCGACGCCGCTCATCGTTCGCTTCCCTTTTGACTGATGAGAACCCGAGCCGCCAGGACGATAATGAGGATGGCGCCATTCGCCGCCACCTGCCAGTCGGGCGGAATACGCATGAACGTCAGCAGAGGCGACGCCGCGAGCGCCAACGTCAGGGCGCCGATCACCGCCCCGACCGGCGAGACGCGGCCGCCGACGAACTCTCCGCCGCCCAGAATGACGCCGGCGATAGACAGCAGCGTGTAGCCATTGCCGATGTTGGCGTCCGCCGACGTGGTGATTCCGACCAGCGCCATGCCGGAGAGGACGCCGAAGAGGCCCGCCAGCGCGAACAGCAGCGTCTTGGCTTTCAACAACGACCAGCCCGCGCGGCGGATCGCCACACCGTTTCCGCCGGCGCCGCGAAGGATGGCGCCGTAGGACGTGCGCATCAGGCCGTAATACGCGATCGCGGCGATGACGACCGCCGCCACGATCGGAAACGGAACGAATGGCGGCTTCAGCCCCATGAAACCCTGCAGCCACGCGGGCGCAGTGCCCCCGGGTTTGGGCAGGAGAAGGATCGCAAGCCCCTGCCAGACGAAACTCATGCCGAGCGTCACGACGATCGAGGGCAGGTTGCGGGCATGGATCAGCATCCCGAGCGCGGCATAGACGCCGACGCAGCCCAAGAGCGCGAGGACGCCCAAAGCCGGAGCGTCCCGCAGCCAGGTCGCCGAGACGCAGCAGACGAACCCCACGAAAGTTCCGATCGAAAGATCAAGATCATTGCCGGCGATGACGAACATCTGCGCGATCGTCGCCAGCGCGATCGGGATGGCGAGATTCAGCATCAGGGTGAAGCCGAAATAGCTGATCGCGCGGGGATTGAGATAGGCGATCGCGGCGAGCACCAGCGCCAGTGAGAGCGCCGGCAGCAGCGCTCGCGCCAGACGGCGCGGATTGACGCCAACGCCGGCGGGACCGCCAACTTCAGTCCGAACGAGCGCCGTCATGTCAGCTCATCCCGGCGAAGGACGAATGGATCACCTGTTCCTCGGTCACCTCTCCTCGGGCCAGATCGGCGACGATGCGGCCGTCGCGAAAGACATAGACATGATCGCAATTCTTCAGCTCGTCCGCTTCGGTCGTGTACCAAAGAAACGTGCGGCCTGCGCGCGCCTCCTCGCGAATCAGCGCATAGACCTCGAGCTTGGTCCCGAAATCGACGCCGCGCATCGGATCGTCCATCAGCACGATCGCGGCATCGGACGCCAGGGCGCGCGCAAACAGCGTCTTCTGCTGGTTGCCTCCGGAAAGCGAGAGAATGTTGTCGCGAACATCCGGGGTTCGGATTTTGATCTTCTCGCGCCAGCTATTGGCGAGACCGTCCTCGCGTCGGCGCGAAATTAGAAGCCCCTCGCGCAGGCTTTTGAGCGAACGCACGCCGATGTTTTCGGCAATCGACCATTGCGGAAACACGCCGTCCGACTGGCGGTCGCCGGCGATCAGCGCGACCGGTCCGGCGACTTCGACGCCTGTCTTCGGGCGCGATGCGGCTGCGAAGACGGAGAGAAGAAGGTCCGTCTGGCCATGACCCGCCAGGCCCGCGAGACCGACGATCTCACCCTCATGCGCGATGAGCTCGATGCCGTCGCTCTGCCGTTCGGGGTGGGCGCGCACGCGGACCGAGCCTTCCTCGCGGGCGTCGCGCCGGGTCACGCTCTCCGTATCGTGATCGCGCTCGTCGACGCCGCCCATCGCGGCAATCAGCCGGCCGCGATCGAAGGCCCGCGCATTGTCGGTGACGACGACCCTGCCGTCCCGCATCACGGCTATGGTGTCGCTGGCTTGCAGGATTTCGCCGAGGATGTGCGAGATCAGCACGCAGCTCGCGCCGCCCTCGACGAAGCGCCGCACGAACGCGAGCAGTTGCCCGGAGGCATGCGCGTCGAGCGAAGACGTCGGCTCATCGAGAATGATGATCTCCGCTGGCCGGCTCGAGACCGTGAACGCCCGCGCGATTTCGACCATCTGCCGGCGTCCGATGGGCAGATCCTGAACGAGATCGGAAGCGCTGACCCCATGCCCCGGAAAAATCTCGTCGAGCTTGCCGAGAACCAGATCTCCTGCCCTCCGGCGCCAATTGAAGCCGCGCAGGCCGGGATGGACGACGAACCCATTCTCGGACACGGACAGGTTTGGACATAGCGAGAGTTCCTGAAAAACGCAGCGCACGCCGAGCTCGCCGGCGCGCCGGGTCGAGTAGCTTTGTTGTTTCACGCCGAGGACATGAATCTCGCCGCTGTCAGGCGCCAGCGCGCCGGCGAGCACGTGCATGAGCGTGGACTTTCCCGCGCCGTTGTGGCCGACGAGGCCCACGCATTCGCCCGCGGCAACCGCGAAGTCGACGCCGTTCAGGGCGCGGACGGCGCCAAAAGACTTTTCGACGCCGTCCAGGCTTACGATCATCGCGTTCGCGACCGCCATTGATTGACCGACCCGAGACGCGCGGGCAATTCGAGCCCGCGCGCCGCCGTCACTTCATGTTGGCCTTGATGGCGGCGATGGCCTCGGCTTGGGTGTATTCGTGGCTGGCGACGCCGCCGGCCGGAATTTTCGGCAATTCCGCTTCAAAATCGTCCTGGGTGAAGGCGAGATAGGGCACCAGGAGATCGTGCGGGATTTTCTTGTTGCCGTCGAGCACCTGCTGCGCGACCCAGAAGGCGAGCGTCGACACGCCCGGCGCGATCGAGGCCGACCATGTCTTGTAGCCGTCCTTGTCTTTTTGCTCCTTCCACCACTGCAATTCGTCCTGGCGATTGCCCATGATGATGGTCGGACGAGGCTTGCCAGCGGCGGCGAAGGCCTGGGCCGCGCCATAGCCGTCGCCGCCCTGGTCGACGACGCCGACGATCGGAGGCAGCGAGGGCAGGACCGTAGCGACGGCCTTCTGCGCCGTGGTCTGATCCCAATCGCCGGTCACGGAACCGACGATCTTGAACTCCGGATGCTCCTTCACGCCTTCGACAATGCCATCATGAATGGCCCCGTCGATGAAGGTTCCCGCCAACCCGCGGATTTCCAGCAGATTCCCGCCCTTGGGCTGGAACTTGGCCATCTCGACGACTTCCTGCTTGCCCATGGCCTTGAAATCGACGACCACCCGATAGGCGCATGGCGCGGTGACGATGCCGTCGAACGAGACCACGACGATGCCCGCGTCGCACGCCTGTTTGATCGCGCCGTTCAGCGCGTCGGGCGAGCTGGCGTTGATGACAATCGCGTTATAGCCCTGAAGGATAAGGTTTTGAATTTGGGCGGCCTGGGTCGGCACCTCCTTGTCGGCGGTGGTGAACACGTCCGCCGCGGCGACGATCTTGTCGGCCACCGCCTTTTTTGTGACCAGGTCGTAGCTCTTCAGCATCGCCTGCCGCCAGGAGTTGCCGGCGTAATTGTTCGAGAAGGCGATTTTGTCCTTGCTGGTGTCGGCGCGCGCCGCGCCGGCAAGCAATACGCCGCCGACGAGACAGAGGGCCGTCGCCCCGATAGTCGATCTCATGTCCGTTCCTCCCTTGATCGATCGCCTAAAACTCTGTTTGAGCGGCGACGCCAACCTGTTCGACCGACCCACGACGCGCGCCGGATCGCGAGGATGCGACAACGGTCTCTGGCATGTCAGTCACTTGTATTTCATGCGCATAAGGCGGCGGGGTGTCAACGGGATCCATACTCAAACACTCCGGCGGCCGGGCGACGGAGTTCGCGCGGCCGCCAGCCCGCGCACGCCAGACTGGTTCACTCCCGATGTCGTGCGGCGCCCTCGCCGACGACCTCACCATCCTCTTTCACGAAGCGGCCAATGTTCGGGCGGGGCAGCAGATCGAGCACTTTTTCCGACGGCCGGCAGAGCCGGACTCCCGTCGGCGTCGCGACAATAGGTCGATTGATCAGGATCGGGTGCGATCATGAAGTCCAGCAACTCGTCGTCCGACCACGTCGGATCGCCTAGACCCAACTCGGCGTAGGGCGTGCCTTTTTCCCGCAGCAGCCCCCGAACCGGGATTTTCATGGCGGCGATCAATTCGATCAATCGGTCGCGGCTGGGAGGCGTTTTCAGGTACTCGACGCCGACAGGCTCCCCGCCCCTCTGGCGTATCATCGCCAGAACGTTGCGCGACGTGGCGCAATTCGGATTGTGATAGATCGTGACGGTCGTAGCCTGGCCTAGGCTTCAGCGGATCGGATGCGCGGCAAAAGCTAAAAAGTGGCCTGTCTGAATAGTTACGTGAAGCAAACCTTCTTGAGCGACACTTTCTTCGTTGCGTTCATGAAGCCCGCGACGCCCACGCGCGGGAGGCTGGTCCGCACCCCTCGCAAGACAAGACAAATTGCAAGACCGAACTGCCCGGCTGACCTGAAACGCCAGGGAAACCAACTCAACACGGGGAGAAATTGGTCGGAGTGAGAGGATTCGAACCTCCGACCCCCTCGTCCCGAACGAGGTGCGCTACCAGGCTGCGCTACACTCCGACATCGCCGCGCGAAGCGCGGCTGGCGTCTTATAGGGTCGGGGGCCGGACCGCGCAAGCGTCGCATGCGGGCCGTTCTTCCATTCAGGGCGTTCGAGGCGCTGGCGCGGGCGGTCCAAGTCGCCCTCGATGCCGGAGCGCTTGAGAAACGCGCCGAGGTGAGGTGGGTTTCGCCCGCGACAAGAACGGAAGATTCGATCGCAGGCCTGCCCCGCAAGGTCGTGCGCCGCTGCCGCAGCTGTGAGGTCGATCTTGAATACAGGTGTTCGGATTACTCTTGCAACCATGGCGTTGTAGGCAAATTCGGCCTTTTGAGACCTTGCCGCCGAGGCGGCAGTTGGCGTTTCCCGCGCATTTCCGCAAAGGGTCACGGCAGGTTCGAAAAGATGAGTATGCGCGCGGGCTTACGCTTCCCTTTGGGGGCGCGGGCGTGATGGATTTCGCCACGGTTCGATATCGTCGAAAATACTCCTGTCGCCGCAAGGGTTTCTCGCGAGTGAGGCAGACACAGGTCATGGATTTCAACCGATCGATTGTGGGGCTTGACTCCTGCATTCATTGCCAGTCTATTGAAAACAGATCACGACAGGGTCAAAGTGCGCCAAGTGACGCTGCGGGGTGATCCGAGAAACGCGCGCCGCCATTTATGAGGCAGGATCGGCGTGACGAAAGGCGCAGAATGGCCATCCGGCGGTGTTGGTGGCGCGCCGCACGAAATCACGGTTGGGTCGGAGAACGCGATCAGAATCTCTACGGATTCGATAAACTCACAGGAAGTCGATTGCGCTGATGACCGCCCCTTGCGCGAGTGTTCGAAAGAAAAGATTGTGGAGACGATGCAATTAGATCCCGAGGACAGCAGCGATTACGTATCGGGCGCGATCTGTAGCAAGATTGGTCGGTTGCTCCGCAATTTGTGATTTGCGATGAATTGGCGTGCGGGAATGAAGACCGTGAGCAAAAGTCTCAATCAAATCGATCGATCTCTCGGCGAGCGGTTGCGTGACAAGCGGATGTCGAATGGCCTGTCGCGGGAGCAACTCGCTGCGAAACTAGGCATTGATCCGAAAGACATTGAATTGTATGAAACGGGCGCCAAGCGCGTTAGCGCGGATGGTTTGCTCCGGATTGCCAAGGCGTTGGGCGTGCGTCCGGTTTATTTCTTCGGCTTTGCCGGGGACATCGCCGCTGGCGTTGATGAATCTTCTGAACCGCCCTGCGAGAGCCAGGGCGTCTACCTTACCTTGCCCGATCAGGGTCTGCGGCTTCATAGGGCCTTCATCAACGTCAAAAACTCTGTCCTGCGTGAAGCCATCGTGAGCCTCGTGGTCGAAATGGCCAAGAGCGAGAGCATCCACTAGCCCTTTTGTAAGTTGCGAACGGCGCGACAAGGGTCGCGCAAAGACCGGTGCGACGCTCGCGCCGCCGCCAGGGGCGGCGCGAGGCGACACGTTACGCGGCGGCGAGTTCTTCCGCCACGTCCGACGCCAGCACGCTGCCAGCGATCCCCAGCGCCTCTCGGAACGCCTGAAGGCACCCCTCCCCGGTATCGAAGAGCCCGGCGTAGCTCATTGTGCCGCCGATCCTCCGTGGCCTGCCGATGATTTGCGGATTGCAGCCGGCGGCCCGCAAAACGCGATATATTCTGGCGTCGAACACGGATACGATCTGGGTCAAACCCGCCATAATGGCGACCTCTCCGATGCCCGCGATCAACTCGCCTAGCACCGAATTCATGCGGTTCCTGCTGCGTTCCGGTTGGCCCTCCACGGTGACGGCGCAGATCCGCGAACTTTCCCAGATCGTCGCGCTTTCGATAAACTCACCGTCCCCGAGCAAGAACGGAAAGACGTCGCGCAACATGTTTGGTCCAATCGTCGGCAATAGCCGCAACGATCCCCGGTACTGTCCCGATTCTGGATCCGTTGAGACGAGGTATAGAGGATTTGCGTCGTCGAACACATCGCGCTCGTAGCCGTCTTTTACTATGACCTCCCAACCAAGCCGCTCAGAGAAAGTGAGCGCTCTATTGCGAAACATTGCGTCCATTTCCTTTGGAAATAGCGAGGCACGAGATCCTTCGATAAGCTTTAACATTGTGGCATCTCCCTTTCTATGAGATGCCACAATGCTAACCACAATTTACGCTGCCGCAATCCCTCCAACTGGTCGAGTTGACATTTTGGAGAATCCGTTAATTGCCCTTCAGCGCCTTCGCCGGGATCACACCAGTCGCAACTGCGACCGCGACCGCATGGGTTAAATTAATACAATTAAGTTTATGTCGTGCTGTATCAAGATAACTTTTGACACTTCCAAAGGATAGATTTAGAATTTCTGCGATATCTTGATAAGTTTTTCCTCGAGCGGCCCAAATAAGACATTGTTCCTCACGTTTCGATAGGCTCACGGGCGCTGTGTTCAATTTAAGATTGATGCTGGCTGCCGAGTTGATCAGGACCGACATCAATTGAAGCTTTGACATATTGCGTGTTTTATAATCGGCCCAGTCTTGCTTCGAATGATTGCTTGTGAATGAAACTAAAGAAAAGGCGCCCCTCCAATTCCGAACGGGAATTGATATTCCATTTCGGCCAACATCGTAGCCTGAGGCGTCGGCAAAAAACGTCCGGATGGCGGGATCGTCGCTCGCCAGTTCATCCCAGTCAAACGGCAAAACCGCTTTACTTCCGACAGCAATAACTGGATCGATAAGTACATATTGCTTTTCAAAATACCGGGTCTGCCATCGTATAGAATAGGTCACAATTGCGGTAAGCAAACTCGTATCAGAGCTCTTATCGGGCGAAAATCGCAAATATGCAATATTGGATACGCCAATGTCAGCCGCGATTGCTTTTAGTGTTTCCTCCAAATCTTGTTCATTGTATCCAAGTATCGTATCCGTCAGTCTTATTGCGGCAGAGTCAATGGTGATACTGGCCATTCGTTTATATCGCGCATGCTAGTCGTTTATATCGCGCATGCTAGGATCGGATATCGAGAGCCTCAGCTAGCGCCTCGTCCCGAGCATATCCCACAATTGATCCAACGGCAGGATCAATTTTCCCGGTTACCCTGGAACACAGGTCAATCAACTCAATGCAAATCCCAATCAGTCGACAGGCCTCAGAAGCGGTCAGCGTCACGTCTTCCGCGTCAGGCCTTGATCTGTTCGACAACACGTTCATTGTCTCAGACTCCCCGGGCATGTTGGCCTCCTGCCCAAAAAGCAGCGCCCATTGTCAGTTAGCTACCATTACGGACGGATAGCAACCAACAAATATGTGGAGGCTAGGGAGGTTTCACAGGAACCAAATACGAGGCAATCAAGACAAATTTGAAAACTCAGCGCACTTAATCACAAATTCGCACCGATGTCCACCGCCCGGCCACCTTCGGCGGGGCGCCGATTAATACCCGATCTATCCCTGTCGCAGCCGCGCCGATGGCGTGGGTCCGGCAAGGCGTCACCGGCCCCATGCCCAGAGAGCCGCTCGGCCGAAATATCGCGCCCTTCTTCGTTCCTTTAAGGGTCGACCGCTGTCCCGATCGGCGTACGCCTTATTGCGGCATGCCGCAGCGATAAGGCGCCGATCGATCGAGCGCGACCGTTGCAGCCGTTTCAAAACACGAGCTTCCCGCCAACGATCGCCAGAGTGCCCGCGATCAACGGGCGGAGGACGCGGTCAGGCACCCGGGAAGCGAAATGGCTTCCGATCGCGATGCCTGGAATCGAGCCGAGCAACAGCGAAACCAGCAGCCGCCAATCCACTGATCCCAGCCACCAGTGGCCCGCGCCGGCGATGAGGGTCAACGGAACCGCATGCGCGATGTCGGAGCCGACAATGCGCACGGTCGGCATTTTCGGATACAGCATCAGCAAGACGGTCACGCCAATCGCTCCCGCGCCCACGGAAGAGATCGACACCAGCACGCCGAGCATCGCTCCGAGAGACACCGTGAGCGCCGCGATCTGGCCGTCGCTTCGCCGGTCACAAAACGTCACCGCCGCTCTCAGCAGCCGCCGCCGGAACGCCAAAGTGACAGCGGTCAAAATCAGCGCGAATCCGAGGGTCGTCGTTATCGCCGCGCTCGTCGCTTGGGAGTGGACCCCGAGACGCGCGAGCGCCAGCAGGGTCAGGGCGGCGGCGGGAATGCTGCCGGAGGCGAGGCGACGCGTGACGCCCCAATCGACCGCGCCGTTGTATCCATGAACGATCGACCCGCTGATTTTCGTCAGGCCGGCGTAAAGCAGATCGGTGCCGACCGCGGTCGCCGGATGGACGCCGAACAGCAGGACCAATAACGGGGTCATCAACGAGCCGCCGCCGACGCCGGTGAAGCCGACCAGCGCGCCGACCACGAAGCCGCAAGCCGTGTAAAGGGGCTGGATGAAATGCGGAAGGTCCGACACCATTCGATCCTTTCGGGCGCCTCCCGCTCGACCGGCGGTCGAGGGCGCTCGAAAGCGCCGACGACGCCGCGGGAGAAACGACGCTGACCCGCGCCCCTGAGCGGCAGTCCCTTACATCAATGGATTAAGTCTATTGTCTTTGTCAACATTGAGAGCGACAATAGCCCCCGCAATCTCTCTGGCGCAGCGCCGTTGCGCGATCGCGCGCCCGCCCGATCCGCCCGCCCGATCAATGGACGCGATGATATTGCAAAGAAATGTGTGGCTCGTCGCCCTGCCGGAGTGCGACATGGACGACGCGGACGGCGCGCGCCTGCCGTCGAGGCGCGACTTCGGCGGCGGGACCGAAAAGAATTCGCCAAAGGCAAGGTCATGCTGACAAATAAAGGGAAGTACGGCCTCAAGGCGATGGTCCACCTGGCGGGGCTCGATGCCAACGCTCTCGCTCAGGTCGCCGACATCGCCGAGGCCAATTCGATCTCGAAGAAGTTTCTCGATCACATCCTGGCCGAGCTGCGTCACGCCAGGCTCGTCTATTCGAAGAAGGGTAAGGGCGGCGGCTATGCGCTTGCGCGTCCGGCGCACGAAATCCGCGTCGGCGCCATCGTGCGGGCGCTGGACGGGCCGCTGGCGCCGATCCCCTGCGCGTCCGTCACCGCCTTTCGGCCGTGCGAGGATTGCGCCGATCTGAAGGCCTGTCCCGTCCATCAGGTCATGGTCGAGGCGCGCAACGCGATCGCCAACGTGCTCGACAATCGCACGCTGGCCGAAATGCGGGCGCTGTCGAACCCCAGAGATCTGGCGCCGATGTATTACATCTGAGCCGGGTTCAGCACGCGCTCAATCGGGCGGGCGCCGGCCGCCTGACCGATCTGAGCAAGATGATCCGCGCCAGTGCAAACAAGCGGTCGCTTGCTCCTCTTTCGACGCGAAGCAAATGCCGTTTCGCCGAGCCAACATGACAATCAAACAACGCGACGATGACGCAGCGGCGTTCCGCCCGCCTCACCGCAGTCGCCGGGCGGAGACGATTGTGAGGCTCCCGCTGTGCCTAAAATTGACACTAGACCGCCACATAAAGGTGCGGTAGGTTTCCGCTTGGTAAGGTTGCCGTATAGGGACATCAGGCATACCATTGGGGAAATCCGGGTCAATCGAGATTTCCCCCCATCAGTGCGGGGAGAACGACATGATCAAGAGGAACGCATGGGGGCTGTGGCTCGTCGGTTTGTTGTTGAGCAGCGCCGGGACCGTAAACGCGGGCACTTTGACGACGGTTGATAACACCAACGCCAGCGACTTGGCTAACGCGCTCACCACCGGCGGCGCCGGGGGCATCACAATTACCGGCGAGAGCCTGAGCGCGAACACTTCAGGAGGTAGCGCTTCATCAGGCGTATTTTCGACCGTGGGCACGAACAATTTCGGTCTCTCGGGCAGTGGTATCGTCATTAGCAGTGGCGACGCCGCCCAGGATGGCACCACGGGGCCGTTTATTCAAAGCATCTCGACGGAATTTGGCGTCCCTGCCACCGCAAGCCAAACAAGCCTACTCAATCAGGTTGCGTCGGCGCCAGACGGCTGGAACGACGTCACCGAGTTCGACATTGCCTTTACTGCCGGCCCCGACACTACCGCCGTCTTCTTCAACACCGTCTTTGCCTCGGCTGAATACCCGTATTTCGTCGGCGAATTTGTCGACGGCTTTGGCCTTTTTCTCAACGGCGTCAACATCGCGTTTGCGGGGGGAAATCCGGTCAACATCGATAGTCCGCTGATGGTGAATACCGACTTTCCGAATAATGGCGGAAACGACGGGACAGCGTTCCAGACGACGCCGTTGCAAGGCGTGTTGGTCCAGGGCGGGAGCGCTGTCTTGACGTATAGCGGCGCCGTGACCCCCGGCAGCACCGGCAACACGCTGACGTTCATCGTTGCGGACGCCAACAACTCTGCCTTGGACACGACGGCATTCATCCAGGGCCTGGGCAATGCCCCCCCGCCCAGCGGCGTGCCCGAGCCATCCACATGGGCGATGTTGCTGCTCGGCTTCGCGGGAATCGGTTTTGTCGGCTATCGCAAGGCGAAGAAGGGTCGGACGGCCTTTTCCGCCGCGTGATCTTCAACCGCCGCTCGACAATGGAGAGACCGCCGCGAGGCGGTCTCTTTGTTGATGAGGATCGGTGTCGAGGGTCGGAATCTCGGCGCCCTCGGCCGAATAACGGGCGCGCGGCGTGACCGCTTGCCGAATCGGACCGAACAGGCCCAAGAGCGGGAAGCGTGGCCGTAACTGCCAAGCCGCCTGGTTGTTGTCATGCCCGCGAAAGCGGGCATCCAGGGCGTCCAGACATAACGCACGCATTTTTCCCATTTTCGTTGCTTTAGAGGGCGCCCCTCGGGTGAGATGCGTCAGTTGAGCGACGGGGCGGCGCACGATCGATTTGCCGGGTTCCCGGGCGGCCGGCGCGGCGGGGCAGTATTTATGAAAATCAATTTTCTTCGACAATTTCTTTGAGAAAATCAGAAAGCATGTTATGGTCTTCCTCGTCGCTGGATCGAGGCGCGCCTGGCGCGCCGAGGGCAGCGACCGCTTTTAAGCCTTCGCGGGCGAGTTGAAACGCTAAAAAACGGCGAAGGGCGCGAAGTCTTTAAGCAGTCGGCATGGTTTGGGGCTGGCGCCTCGTCTGCTCGGATTCGAAACCGGAATCGGTTCCGAGCGGACGCCCATGCCGGGACGTCTTAAAGCAACGCCCAGTCCGGCTCCCGGTCCTTATCCCCGTCTTTCAGGGGATGATCCGGGGGCGAAGCGCAGCTCACGGGTCTCGCGATGGCTCGCGGTCGACAAATCGGCGCCGAATGGCGCCGCAAGCGATTGAAAAGACATGAATCCGCGACTGAAAATGGCGCCAGCCCCTTAGCGGAACTTAAAAGAACGGATCGGGAGGCGAGAAAGGGACAATATATCAGTGCGAATTGGGGACGGAAGTTCGCGCTGAGGCCGCGCGCGAGAGCTGTCCGGCCGCAGGCGAGGCGGGCGGGGTCGGCTGTAAACGGCGCCTCAAGTCTTTGAAATGATGGAATCCGCGGCTGAAAATGGCTCTGCACAACTGCCGGCGCGGGTTGTTTGCGACCTACGTTTCGTGAGGGGCGATCATATGCGCCGCGGCAGTTGGGCGTGATCACGCCTCGCCCGTGGTCGCCTTCGGCTTGAGCACTTGACGGCCGCGATACATGCCGGTCTTGAGGTCGATATGGTGGGGACGTCGAAGCTCGCCCGAATCCTTGTCCTCGGCGTAGGTCGGCGCCTCGAGAGCGTCGGCCGAGCGGCGCATGCCGCGGCGAGAGGGCGATGTTTTGCGTCTCGGGACAGCCATTCCTGGTAACTCCAGTCGAGGCCGCGGTCGAGCGCAGCCTTCGGGGAAATGAAAGCGGGGCTCTTACACGCAATCATTCGCGAACGCCAGCCCTCATAGGCTGAGGCTTGGCGGGTTCAGGGGAGTCGAATTCCCTCAGGCCGCGCCTCGCGTCTCGAACGTCGCGAAGGCCATGGCCTCGCGCGGCTCGCGGTCCGCCCACAGCACGAATTGAAACGCCTGGAAATAGGTCTCGCAGGCGTTGATCGCCGCATTGACGATCGCGCCGCACTGCGCGTCGCTGGCGGTCGCGCCGCCCGCCAGGCAGAGGGAATGACGGAACATCACCAGGTCCTGCTGGCTCCACAGATCGAAATGGCCGAGCCACAATTGTTCATTGATGAGCTGGGTCAACTCGCCGATCGCCGCGCGTTTGCGCGGCGGCGCCTTGAGATCAAACGAGCAGCTGACATGGAGCGACTCGATTTCCGGCAGCCAGGTGAAAGCGACGTCGTAATTGGCCCAGGCGCCGGAAACCAGGATCGATATCTCGTCGTCCTCGGCGCGGTCGAACGCCCACTCGTTGATCGCGGCCAGGCGCTCGACGACGTCGACGGGATGCTCGGGTCGATCCTCGGCGACGGTCTCGATCAAGGTCATCTGAAATCTTTCGGCGTGAGATGCGGGGGAGAAGGACTGTGCTACGCAAGCGCGAGAGCGACGGTCGACAGAACGCGGCGGCTCTCGCGACGCCGTGCATCGATGCTCGAATCAAGCCGACAGCCGCAATCTCGATGATTCGGCGCGATTCGTAAATGGGGCCGAGCTTTTCGTCCACAGAATCTGCCAAGCGAATCAAGGCTCTGTGCTAGAAGATGAGTCCGATCAAGACTTTGGCTCGGAGAGCCTCGCCTCGAGCGCCGCGATCCTCGCGGCAAGCTTTTCGTTCTCGTCGCGGGCCCGGGCGGCCATGTCTCGGACCGCTTCGAATTCCTCGCGGCTGACCAAGTCCATGCCGGCCATCATCCGCTCCAGTTGGCTTCGCGCGAATGTCTGCGCTTCCCTCCGCGCGCCATCCGCGAGGCCCGCGGCGTCGGTCATAAGGCGAGAAAGATCGTCAAAGAAACGGCTGCTGGTCTGTGGCATGGATCGCTCCGGGTTTGCCGCTCGCGGCGTCGGAGAGGCGTGCGAGGTTATGTGGCCCGCGCGCGTCATACGCGCAAGGGCGAGTTCGCACTCCTTGAATTGGACGCGCCCCGATCGAGCCCAGACGAGCCTCACTGCCCGCGTCGCCAAATTCGTGTTGCTCCGCGCGCTAATCTCGCCCAGCATCGCGCGCCGCCCCTTGCTCCAGAGAAGGCCCATGAGCGTCAAAGCCGCCGTCCTACGCCAGATCGGCCTTGCGCCGCCTTATGCGGAATCGCGCCCGCTCGACATTGTCGAACTCGATCTCGCCCCGCCGGGGCGCGGAGAAGTTCTGGTGCGAATCAAGGCCGCGGGCCTTTGCCATTCCGATCTTTCGGTCATCGACGGCTCGCGCCCGCGTCCGACGCCGATGGCGCTCGGCCACGAGGCGGCGGGCGTCATCGAGGGGCTCGGCGAAGGCGTGAGCGATTTCGCGATCGGCGATCATGTCGTGCTCGTCTTCGTGCCGAGCTGCGGCCGCTGCGGCCCTTGCGCCGCCGGACGCCCGGCGCTCTGCGAGCCCGGCGCAAAGGCCAACGGCGCCGGCACGCTGCTCGGCGGCGAACGGCGGCTCTCCTTTCGCGCCGAGGCTGTCAACCACCATCTCGGCGTGTCGGCCTTCGCCGAATTCGCGGTGGTCGCGCGCGAATCCTGCGTCAGGATTGGGTCCGATCTGCCGCTCGAACTTGCCGCCCTGTTCGGCTGCGCGGTGCTGACCGGAGTCGGCGCCGTCGTCAACACGGCGAAGGTCGAACCAGGCACATCAGTGGCGGTGGTCGGCCTTGGCGGCGTGGGTTTGAGCGCAGTCCTCGGCGCGAAGCTTTCGGGGGCGCGCCAAATCGTCGCGGTCGATCTTTCGGACGAAAAGCTCGCCTTCGCTCGCGCGCTCGGAGCGACCCATGCCGTCAACGCCCGCGATCCGAATGCGGTCGATACGATCCGGCGCCTTACCGGCGGCGGCGTCGACACCGCTTTCGACATGGCGGGCGCCGTGCCCGCGCTCGAACTCGCATACGCCGTCACCGCTCGCGGCGGCATGACTGTCACTGCCGGCCTGCCCCGTCCCGACAAACGCCTGCCCCTCGCCCCGGTGACTCTGGTTGCGGAAGAGCGCACGCTCAAGGGCTCCTATATCGGCTCCGCCGTTCCGTTGCGCGATGTGCCGCGCTACATCGCCCTGTTCCAGGCGGGGCGCCTGCCGGTCGACGCGCTGCTGACTCACCGCCTGCGCCTTGTGGAGATCAATGAGGGTTTCGACAGGCTGCGCGAGGGAATCGGGGTCAGGCAGGTGGTGGTGTTCGACTGAACGACGGACGTTTCAATCGCCATTCCCCCAAACATCTACCGGCCGCCGTTCACCTCGTTCCGCCGGCGTCGAGCAAACGCAGCAAGAGCCAAACAGGCACGACCACCATCGCGCCGGTTATGAGAACGCCGCCGACCTGCCGGACATCCGTCAGGCCAAACTCGACCAGTCGTCTCACCGCGCGCACAGCGTCGTCGAACAAGGTGACTGGATCGAACCCGAAGGTCTCGAGAAAGATTCCGACCACGAACGAGACGACGACCAGGCGCAGGACGACCATCGCCGGCGATCCGCCGAGAAAGCGGCTGACGACATTGTTGGTCATGGATCAAGGCCTTCCTCAACTGATTGCGCGGAATAACGAACACGCCCTTGACGACGCCCAAATTGCGGCCAGCCCCCGTCGGGGCCCCGGAAAAAGCAGGGGTCCCGGCTCCACCCGAGGCCAGTTGCGCCGCTCTGCCCGCATTGGCCGGGACCACATCGAGCAAACGGCTGCGCTCACGACTTCGGAAACTGCACGATCGTCTGCGATTTCGTCGGAGCGGCGTCAGCCTCGTCGTCGCCGACCGCCTTGCCGTCGACCATCAGTCTCCCCTGCGCGGCGCTGATCTTGACGGTCGAGCCGTCGCGGATCTCGCCCGCCAGCAACGCCTGCGCGAGCGGGTCCTGGACCCATTTCTGGATGACGCGCTTCAGGGGCCGCGCGCCGTAGGCCGGATCGTAGCCCTTGTCGGCGAGCCACTGCCGGCCTTTGGCGTCGAGCGACAGCTTGATCTTGCGATCCTCCAGGAGCCTGCCGAGCCTGCCAAACTGGATGTCGACGATCGCGCCCATGTCCTCCCGGCGCAGCCGGTGGAACAGGATGATTTCATCGACGCGGTTGAGGAATTCGGGCCGAAAATGCCCGCGCACCACCGCCATAACTTCCTTTTCGACCGCCTTCGCGTCCTCGCCTTCACTCAAATTCACCAGGAACTCGGAGCCGAGATTGGACGTCATCACGATCAGGACGTTGCGAAAATCGACCGTGCGGCCCTGCCCGTCCGTGAGCCGCCCGTCATCGAGCACCTGCAACAAGACGTTGAACACGTCCGGATGCGCCTTTTCGATCTCGTCGAACAGCACGACCTGATAGGGCCGGCGCCGCACCGCTTCCGTCAGCGCGCCGCCTTCTTCGTACCCGACATATCCGGGAGGCGCGCCGATGAGGCGCGCGACCGAGTGCTTCTCCATGTATTCCGACATGTCGATGCGCACCATGGCGCTCTCGTCGTCGAAAAGAAACGCCGCCAGCGCCTTGGTGAGTTCTGTCTTCCCGACGCCGGTCGGCCCCAAAAACATGAACGAGCCGATCGGCCGATTGGGGTCCTGGAGGCCGGCGCGGGCGCGGCGAACAGCGGTCGAAACCGCTTGGACCGCCTCCTTTTGCCCGACGACGCGCCGCGCGATCGCCTCCTCCATCTTGAGAAGCTTCTCGCGCTCGCCCTCGAGCATTTTGTCGACAGGCACGCCGGTCCACCGCGATACGACCTGCGCAACGTGATTGGCGGTGACCGCCTCGTCGACGAGACCGCCGTCGCTCTGCGTCTCGGCTTCCGCTAGCCGCGTTTCGAGTTCGGGGATTGTGCCATAGGTGAGCTTGCCGGCCTCGGCGAAATCGCCCCTGCGCTGAGCCTGAGCGAGCGCGTTGCGGGCCGCGTCGAGCTCTTCCTTAATCTTCTGCGCGAGCCCGATCTTGTCCTTCTCCGCCCGCCAGCGCCGGGTCAGCGAATCGGATTTTTCCTGCAGCTCGCCGAGTTCCGCACCAAGTTTTTTGAGACGATCCTTGGAGGCTGCATCGGTCTCCTTCTTCAGCGCCTCCTGCTCGATCTTGAGCTGCATGATCCGCCGGTCGAGTTCGTCAAGCTCCTCCGGCTTCGAATCGACCTGCATGCGCTGGCGGGACGCCGCCTCGTCAATCAGGTCGATCGCCTTGTCGGGCAGGAAACGATCGGCGATGTAGCGGTCCGACAGCGTGGCGGCGGCGATGATCGCCGAGTCGGTAATGTGGACGCCGTGGTGCAATTCGTACTTCTCTTTCAGGCCGCGCAGTATCGAGATCGTATCCTCGACCGTCGGCTGGGAGACGAACAAAGGCTGGAAGCGTCGCGCCAGCGCCGCATCCTTCTCCACATGCTTGCGATATTCGTCGAGCGTCGTCGCGCCGATGCAATGCAGCTCGCCGCGCGCAAGCGCGGGTTTGAGCAGGTTGGACGCGTCCATCGCCCCATCTGCCTTGCCCGCGCCGACCAGCGTGTGCATCTCGTCGATGAACAGAATGATCCCGCCCTCGGCCGAGGTCACTTCGTTGAGCACGGCCTTCAGGCGCTCCTCAAACTCACCGCGGTATTTCGCGCCGGCGATCAGCGCGCCCATATCGAGCGAAAGCAGCTTCTTGTCGCGGATCGACTCGGGCACGTCGCCATTGACGATGCGCAACGCCAAGCCCTCGACAATCGCCGTCTTGCCGACGCCGGGCTCGCCAATGAGAACCGGATTGTTCTTGGTGCGGCGGGAGAGCACCTGCATGGTGCGACGGATTTCCTCGTCGCGGCCGATGACCGGATCAAGCTTGCCCGAGCGCGCGGCCTCGGTGAGGTCGCGGGTGTATTTCTTCAGCGCATCGTAGGCATTCTCGGCGCTCGCCGAATCCGCCGTTCGGCCCTTGCGCAGATCGTTGATCGCGGCGTTCAGGGTCTGGGCGGAGACGCCGGCGTTGGCCAGAATTTTGCTAGCCTCGCTGCCCTTCTCCATCGCCAGCGCCAGCAGCAGGCGCTCGACGGTCACGAAAGAATCGCCCGCCTTTTGCGCGATCTTCTCGGCGTTGTCGAAAATGCGCGCCGTCGTCGGCGCGAGATAAAGCTGTCCGGCGCCCGAGCCCTGCACTTTGGGCAGCTTTGCCAGCGCCACCTCGACTTGCTTGAGAGCCTCCCGTGAGCGTCCCCCCGCCTTGTCGATCAGGCCGGCGGAAAGGCCTTCTTCGTCGTCCAGAAGCACCTTGAGAATATGTTCGGGCGTAAACTGCTGGTGGCCCTCACGAAGGGCCAGCGACTGCGCGCTCTGGACAAAACCGCGCGCCCGTTCAGTGTATTTTTCGAGATTCATGCGAACAACCCCTTAGGCGCCGCCCCCGCCCCGGAGCGACGGGAGGCGACCCATTCTATTCGATTTGCCGCCTTCGGGCGACCTTATGGTGATGTAGGAGCGGCCAGGCGGCGGCGGAAGGGCTCCAGGCGCTGGGCCTCGAGGAAATCTACGCCGGCTTCCGCGAAGGACGCCGCACTAAACACCCGACAAACGTGATTGCCCCCGCATCGGGGTCACGAGCCTGCCCGTTTGAGGAATTCCTGAAACCATTCCGCGTTCATTCCGGCGATCGGCAGCCAGGCCTTGAACAGTGTCTCGGGAGAAAAGCGCTCGAGTTCGACCTTCATGCGCTTTTCGATCTCCTCCATGGCGGCCTTCTGCATCGGCTCCACGTCCGGCAGCCCCATGAACAGGCGCGCCTCGAGGGGCGTGCAATCGACGTTGACCGTGATCTTCATCGGAGGCTGGGTCTCCTGTGCCACTGAAAGCCCGAGCAATGCCCGTTCCTCAAACCATAGCTCAATATTGTCGCTTGTTCGACGAGGCCGACTGCGCTCCGAGCCGTTCTTCCCGAGTTCGAGTCGTTGTCGGAAAGTCCGCGAACGTGGAGTTGAAAGTGCAGCGCCTCGGTGAGGAAGGAATAGGTCGCGCCTGTCCCGGCGTGGACGAGGCCCGACCAGCCGCACAGGAAAAGACGATTCCAAAAAAAAATCCGCAGAAAATAGAGCGGCGGGTTGAACAGGAGCTTGAGAACGGACGGCCTCTGGCCGCGCCGCAATCTCTGTTCCGCCTTCAGTCGCGCGTAGGCGACCTCTTTCCCGATCTGGATGTCGAGCGGCAGGCCGCGCTCGTGCCTCAAAAGGCCTGACGGGGCGAGGCGAATCTCGCCCTCGACGCTGAGCCCCTCGTGAACGAGCACGTTCGGATCGAAGCGCGCCCGCCCCCGCCGCGCCATGCGGAGGATGCGCTCCGGCCGGGTCCATTGGCTGACAGGCTTCTTTCGCCCGAAGAGCGTCAGTGCGCGCCGCACCTTCCAGCCGCCGACCGATGGCTCGGCTGACGCCATGGCGGGCAGCAGGCCGCGAAGGTCGTCGTCCAGCCACTCGTCCGCGTCGACGCTGAGGATCCAGGGTTGGGTGGCCCGATCGAGGGCGAACTGCTTCTGGCCGGCATAGCCGAGCCACGGCTGATGAAAGAGCCTGATCGGGAATCCGCGCCGGGCGAATGCGTCGACGATCGCCAGCGTCTTGTCAGTCGAGCCGGAGTCGACGACCACGACTTCCGCCAGCCCTTCGAGACTGGCGAGACATTTGCCGATGCAGGCCTCTTCATTCCGGCAGACGACCGTCGCCGAGATCGGCAGGGGCGCTGGATCAGCCAGGGAGCCGCTTGCGCGCGCGAGTGGCGGGATCGATTGATCGGTCATAGAGCGTTCGTCGGCGCCCTCGGAAGGGATGACTCGCAGACGGGCCGCGGGTAAGGAGTGCCCGCGCGCGTCCTCTCGGAAGCGTGCTTATCGCAGGTCTTCGCAAGGACGGCCAGTCTTGAGCGCCCCCAAGGCCTTCATCCTGCACCTCGCGCGCGCGACCGCGCGCAAGGCCATTGTCGATGCGCTTCGTGTGGCGCTGCCGATCGAGAGCCAGATCGTCGCCGCGGTCGAGGGCGCCTGCCTCACGCCGGACGAACTCGATCATGCCTATACGCGCCAGCGCTTCCGCCCGCGCTATCCCTTTCGGCTGGAGGCGGCGGAAATCGGCGCGTTCTTGAGCCATCGCGCCGCGTGGCGACTAATCGTCGACGAGAGCCTCGACTTCGCCTTTGTGATCGAGGACGACGCGGAAGTCGACCCGGCGCGATTCGCAGCCTTGCTCGACTTCGTGATCGCCGAACGATCGAGGTGGGACTATGTACTGCTGCCGGCGGCGGGGCTTGCGCCCAAGGGCGCAGCGATCGCGCGTAGCGGTGATCTCGCTCTGGTGCGGCCCTTCGCGCCACCGCTGAGGGCAATCGGACAGATCGTGTCGCGCGCCGCGGCAGAGCGCCTTTTGTCCGTCACGGCCCCCTTCGACCGGCCGGTGGACACGTTTCTGCAGATGGTCTGGGTCACTGGGCAGCCGATGCTAGCGGCCCTGCCGTCGCCGATTCGCGACGTCTCGCGCGAAACCGGCGGGACCACGGTTCAGCGCAAGTCGATCCGACTTTTTGAGCGCCTTCATCACGAGGCGATGCGGCCGATATACCGGGGGCGGGTGCTGGCCCGATATCGTTGGCACATGGCGCACGCTTTGCGATAGGCCCCCGCGCGGCTCAGGACGCCGCCCAAAGTCCGCGATAGACGGCAGTGATACGCCGCGCTTCGCCCTCGATCGCGTGTTCGCGGACCGCCTTCAGGCGGCCTCGGCGTCCCATCGCCTCCGCGAGAGCGCGGTCGGCGACGAGCCGCTCGATCGCCGCAACGAGCGCCTCGAGATCGCCCGGCTCGACCAGAAAACCGGTCTCTCCGTCCGCGACCAGGGCGGATGCGGCGCCGGTGCGGGTCGCGACGACAGCGGCGCCGGAGGCCATCGCCTCGAGCGGCGTCAGTCCAAAGCCCTCGTGGCGCATCGGCGCCACATAGAGCGAAACGCGACGGAACCAGGCCGGCATTTCCTCGCGCGGGCGTTCGCCAAGAAAGAGGATTCGCCGGTCGAGGCCGGCCGCCGCGATCCGCGCCTCCAACCCGGCCTTGAACTTTTCAAACTCTGGCGTGACGAGCCCGGTCAGCACGAGGGCGGCGTCCGGATATTTCGGCAGCACGCGAATCATCGCTTCGACGAGAAGATCGGTTCCCTTCTGCGGCCGGATGCGGCCGAAGGCGCCGACGCCGAATGAGCCTGGCAGTCCGGCGGCCCGCCATTCCGCGAGGCGATCGGCGGCAGCGAAATAGCGCTCCGTATCGACTCCGTGGTGAATGACGGTCGCGGGTTGTTCGAGAAACCCGGCCGCGCCCTCGGACGTCGCGATCAGGGCGTCCATCCGGCGAATCAGCCACCGAGTGTAAGCGGAGTGCCGGCGTCGCCCGGCCGAAGTGAAGACGAGCTTCCAGGGCTGGCGCAGAATCGATTTCAACACAACGCCGGCGAGCATGTCGGTATTGCGTCGTGCGTGCCAGATGCGACTGCGATAACCGGCCGGCGGCGACCATCCGCGCAGGAGAACATCGCGCAACCGCACTTGCGGAACCTCGGCGGGCAGGTTTGGGCCGAGCGCCGCGATCGGCGCCTCGCGCGCCTGGCGCGGGATGAGGTCGATGATTGTCGACGTCACGCCCGAATAGCGCCAATGAAAACTCGGCGCGACGGCGGCGACGGAGGCGAAATTGCGGATCGTCACAGCGCCCGAATCAGCGCCTTAAACGTCGGGTCCGGAGGCGCAAATGTCATGTCTTCACCCCTCCTGATCGATCGTCGCGCCGCATCCGCACACAGGCCTATGCACCCTCGTTGGGGTCGAGTTCAAGCGCCGGCGGTCGGGACGAACGGCCGGCCTCTGGAACTCCGCCAAGGTTCCTGTGGCGATAATTTCCGTCCCTTGCTAAGGGGGGCGACTGCCTGGGCTTGAAGGAGTGGGGCGAACATGAAGCTTCCCGGAGTTGCTGCGATCGTGACCGGCGGAGGCTCGGGGCTGGGCCGGGCGACGGCTGAGGCGCTCGCCGCCAAGGGCGCTCGCGTGGCGCTGTTCGATGTCAACTCGGACGCGGCTGAGGAGACGGCCCGGGCGATCGGGGGCCTCGCCGTCGTCTGCGACGTCGCAGACGACGCGTCGGCGGCCGAAGCGATCGCCAAGGCCGGGGCCGTGCAGGGCGCGGCGCGAGTATTGGTCAATTGCGCCGGCATCGGCACTGCCAAACGGGTGGTTGGCCGCGATGGACCGCAGCCGCTTGCCGATTTCGACAAAGTGATCCGAGTCAACCTGATCGGCACGTTCAACATGATCCGCCTCGCCGCGGCTTCGATGGCCACGCTCGAACCGCTGGAGGGGGAACGCGGGGTCATCGTTTCGACTGCGTCGATCGCCGCCTATGACGGGCAGATCGGGCAGGCCGCCTATTCCGCCTCAAAGGGCGGAGTGGTGGCGATGACGCTGCCGATCGCGCGCGAGTTCGCGCAGATCGGCGTGCGCGTCAACACCATTGCGCCCGGCATCTTCCTGACGCCCATGCTGTTGGGCCTGCCGCAGGAGGCGCAGGATTCGCTTGGCGCCTCGGTGCCGTTCCCCGCACGCCTGGGCGCGCCATCCGAATTCGCGGCGCTCGCCGTGCATATCGCCGAGAACCTTTATATCAATGGAGAGACGATCCGGATCGACGGCGCCTTGCGAATGGCGCCACGGTAGGGCGGTTGCGTTCCGGTTCGGTCCAGGGAGAGAGCGCGATGCAGGGAGAGAGAGCGGGGCGCCTGGCTGGCAAGGCCGCGCTGATCACGGGCGCGGCCTCGGGCATTGGCCGGGCGACGGCGGCGCTGTTTCACGCGGAAGGTGCGAAAGTTGCCGCCGCCGACCGCAATGAGGCGGGCCTCGCCCGGCTTGGGCCGGACGCCGACCTCCTGCTGCCGCAGGACGTGACCGACGAAGCAAGATGGCGTGCGGTGGTCGATGCGGTTGTCGCCGCTTTCGGGCGCCTCGACATTCTCGTCAACAGCGCCGGCATCGGCGTTCTCGGCAATATCGAGACCGCGACCCTCGCCGACTGGCGCAAGGTCAACGCGGTCAATGTCGAGGGCACCTTTCTGGGGTGCCGCGAAGCAGTGCGGGCGATGAAGGAGACGGGCGGCGGCTCGATCGTCAATCTCTCCTCGGTCGCCGGCATCATCGGCGACGCGCAGTCGGCGGCCTATTGCGCGAGCAAGGGCGCGGTCAGGATGCTGACCAAGTCCGCCGCGCTCTATTGCGCGCGGGCCGGCTACAAGATCCGCTGCAATTCGGTGCATCCCTCATTCGCGGAGACGCCGATGGTGCTGGAAGGCATCGCCCGGTCGAAGAATCCCGAGCGCGTGCGCGAGGGGCTCTCGCGCGCGGCGCCGATGGGCCGCATGGGCCGGCCCGAGGAAGTCGCCGCGGCGATCCTCTACCTCGCCAGCGACGAATCGACCTTCACCACCGGCGCGGAAATCGTTATCGACGGCGGCATGACGGCTCAGTGACTCCGGATCCCTGTGCGCGAGGGTTGGATGGGCGGCTCAGGGCAGGCCTCATCGAATAGGCGTTTGACGCCCTCCACCCCATCGACGTCGATCACAATCGTCGGCTTGCGCGGGTCTATGTTGGCTTGATCGGATGATTGCGCCCCCGGGCGCTTGACCGGCGCGCCAATGAGCTTGCCGCCATGGGCGAGGCGGCAGAAGCTGGCGAGCGGCAAGGTCACGCGCATCGGCGCGCCGTCGACCGGCTTTGTCAGCGGAAATTCGCCGCCGTTCGGCGCCGCCGTCGGTTTCAGGTCGGTATCCGGCGGCGCTCCCTCCGGCTTCGTGCCGGCGTCGCGCGCCGAAATCGTCGCTTCGACCACACCGCCGCCGCGGCGGTAAGCGAAGGTGGCGACCAGGGTGAGAGCGTGGTCGTGCGTTGCCGGCGCGAACGCTGCGGTTCCGCTCGCCGACAGGAGATCGGGCCGGGGCGGATCGCCTTCGAATGCGTGCCCGTTGAGGCCGTTGGCGCCTTCGGCGAGGATCGGCGCCGCGCTGTCGAGCCTCAGCGTCGCCAAACGCGAAGCGCGCAACTCGCGATCGCTCAGCCAGCGAATTCTCGCCGCCGGGGTCTTGCGCAACAGGGTCATCACCGGCTCGCCGACGCCCATCTCGGTCAGGTAGGTTTCGACGGAGGCGTCGACGTTCGGCGGCTCATAGAACTTCCGTATCGAGGTCAAGTGGTCCACGCCCTCGGTTAGCTTCTGCACCGCGGTGATCTGGTGTACTCCGACCAATGGAACGGGGCCGACGAGACGCTCGACGCCGCCCGCGAGAACCAATACGCAGGCAGACGCGCATGCCGCTCCGCCAGTGATCGCGTGACCTCGGCCGCTCGCACATTTCGAAGCGGTCTCGGGGCAGTTCGACAACAGCGTCCTGGCGACGGCGACGGCAAGGCCCTTGGCTCGAATGAGAGCGCCCATCTTCACGGCGTCGACGACCGAACCGCCGTGCGAATGAATGAGAACCGGAAGCCGACGCCCTTCGAGACTTTTGACCATTCCGGCGAAAGCCTTCGCCGTGCCGACCATGATCTGGCCTTCGGCTGAAATCCATTCGGGACAGTTGGCCCCGCATGACGGGTCCGAACTCGCGACACGGAGGATGCGCATCGGCGGGTCGCCGCGGCGCCGCGGAGGCAGCTTCAGATCGGCGAACGCGCTCGCACCCGCCGCCGCGATGCAAATAAGCGATAGGATCGACGTGGCGGCGAGGCCGATCCAACGGCGGATGGACCGGACCTTGCCGGTCGGAGACCGCAATCTCTTCTTCGGACGGATTGTCCGAATTACGGCGCGGCCGTCCAGATCATCGAAGCGCGCCGGCCGCGAGTTCAAGCGCGCATTCGCGGCGCTTCGCCGCGCAGACGCTGAAATTCGAACGCGATCAAACTCGCGCCATGCCTGCGCTCGAGACGCCGCACGATGAAGTGGCCGCGCGCGATCGTCTGAAAATGCTCGGCGAACAGGGCGTTGACCGCGGCCCCGCCGATCGCGCCGAGAATCGGCGCCGTTTGGGCGACGAGTTTCTCGCTGACCGCCACGCCGAAACGGGAGGCGATCTGCGCGATGAGCCGGGTGAGGACCGGCGCCGTTTGCGCTCGAAGCCCCTGCTGCGCGATATAGCGCGCGCTGTCGGTAACCGACTTGGCCAGCGCGGCGCGAACGGCGAAGTAACCGCTCTCGAAAGCGGTCTCTTCGGCTTGCTTGCCGCCGAGCGCAAACACCTCGATGCAGGCAAGCCTGACGCCAGCGTCCTCGAGATCCTCGCCTTCCTCACGCGCGATCTGGGCGATCGAGCGCAAGAGAATGGCGGTCGAAACCGGAAGCTCCAAGGGCAGCGCCGGCAGGCCGAACGCGCCGCCAAGGGCGCCGGAGACCGCGGTCGCGATCTTATGGGCGCGACTGGCGGCCTTTGCCGGCGCGTTGAGGTCGATGGTGCGAAGCGCGAGTTTGAGCGCGCCAACGAGAGCGGTCTCGCTCGCGCGCGCGACAATCTGCCGAGCCGCTTCCGGGAGAGTTCGACCCAGCGCCCCGACCGGCCGCCCGATCGCGTCGGTCATGCGCTGGGCAAAGCTCTTCCCTTCGAGGCATGCGACCGCCCGCCTCAAGTCTTCGGTCTCATCGTTCGTCAGCCGCGCCGGCATGAGCTCGATGGTCGACATGACGCCCTCTTGCGGGATCGGCTGCGTTTTCCGCATCCTGCGGCGAGATATAAGCCGCAAGGGCCCCGCGCCAAGTCCCGCCTTCTCCTTCGACCGTCAGAGGAAGGAGAAAATCGCCAGGCTGGCGAGGCCGGCTGCCCAGCAATAATATGCGAACGGGCTCATGGCCTCGAATTCGTGCCGGTGGAAATAGCGCATGAGGAAGACGAGGCTCGCGTAAGCGACGATCCCCGCCACCACGCCGGAGAGAACCGCCATCGGCCCAAGCGTCGCTCCGGCCTTCAATAGCTTCGGAGCCTCGAGCACATTGGCGCCGAGAATGATGGGCGTGCCCATCAGGAACGAAAAGCGGGCCAATTCCTCATGCCGCAGGCCCGCGACAACCCCGGCGACGATGGTGACGCCGGAGCGGGAGATGCCTGGAATCAGCGCCAGACATTGCGCAAAGCCGACCGCCAACGCGCCCTTCCAATTGAGTTGAATGAGCTCGCCGACCGTTTCGCCGCCGATCTTGTCGCCGAAATACAAGATCAATCCGTTGACGAGCAGAAAGATCGCCGCGATCACCGGCGTCGCGAAAATGTCGCCGAGCGCCTTGCGGAACACGAAGCCAACGATGACCGCAGGGATCGTCGCCAGGACGACAAGCAGGAAAATTCTTCTATCCGCGATCGATCGCGCTCCGCCCCGGCGGAGAAGCGACATCCCGAAGGCGAACCAGTCGCGCCAGAAATAGGCGAACAGCGCGATCGCCGTGCCCAGGTGCATCACCACCAGATAGGCCAGCCAGTCCGGCGCTTTAAGATTGATCGGCCAGCCGAGCAGGCGAGGCAGGACCACCGCGTGACCGAGACTGCTGATCGGAAACAGTTCCGTCACGCCTTGCAGCACGGCCATGACGATCGCTTGAAATGCGGTCACAGGGGAGCCTCGCCTGTCAGCTTAAACATACGCCGGACAGGCGCGTTCATGAGTTTCCCCCGCCGCGAGCGGCGTCACGAACTTTTCAGCAGGCGGCGCGCCCGCATTTATGTACGGAATCGATCTTGTTCTTGAGCTGATCGTAGCCGACCGCGCCGACGACCACGTCCTGTCCGACGACAAAGGTCGGCGTGCCATTGATTTGCAGCTCGTCGGCCAGTTGCATGACTTGTTTCAACCCGGCGTTGATTTCGGGGCTCTCCATATCCTTCTTGAGCCTGTCCATGTCGAGCCCGAGCTCGCGGGCGACGGCGAGCGCCTGGTCCTCGCCGATCGGCCCGCGCATTGCGAGCAGTTTGGAGTGAAAGGCCCAGAACTTGTCTCCCGGCAGCTGGTTGCGGGCGGCGCTGGCGACTTTGGCCGCCTCGACCGATCCCGGCCCCAGGACCGGATAGTCCTTCAGGACGATCTTGAGGTTCGGGTCGTCCTTCTTCAGTCTGGCGATGTCGGGCAGCGCCCCCTTGCAGAAGTGGCAATTGTAGTCGAAGAACTCGACCAGGGTCGCCGAAGCTTTCGGATTGCCGATCGTCGCCTGATACTTCGAGCTGAACAACGGCCCCGCCTGGCTGGCGACGACCTTCTGACGCTGGTCGTCGGCGGCGGCTTTGTCGCGCTTGTCGAGCGCTTCGATCGCCTCGCGCAGAACCTCGGGGTTGTTGACGAGATAGTCGTGGATGAACGCGCCCATCTCCTGCTTCTGGGCAGGCGTGAATTCGTCGGCCCGCGCGGGGGCCCCGAGACAGGCCGCGGCGCCCGCGAGCGCGGCGGCGAGGCCGAGGGCGAAGGTCAGTTTCATGCCGTTCTCCAGCTTGGCGGGCGCGCAATTCGCGCGTCGCACGATGTTCATTGCCGGCCCAGTGAGGCGACAATTGCAGCCTTGTTAGGTCGTTCGGCGCTGTTCTTATCCGGAATCATGGCGCTGGCGCAAATTGCGCGGTCGCTGGCGTCTCTGCGCCCGATTCCAGGCCGCTGCTCGCCCGCCACAGGATCTGGCTTCGGGACCGTGCCGCCTTGCCGCGGTGCAGCATATCGCCTATCTCGGCCTCATTCCTCATGGTCCAGCAAGGACGGTCCCGCACATGCCAACGCTTTTCGATCCGATCGACATCGGCGACCTTCATCTTCCGAACCGGATCCTCATGGCGCCGTTGACGCGCAACCGGTCGAGCGGACCCGGCCGGGTCCCCAACGCCCTGATGCGCGACTATTACGTCCAGCGCGCCGGCGCGGGGCTGATCACTTCCGAGGCGACGTCGGTGACGCCGATGGGCGTCGGCTATCCGCACACGCCGGGCATCTGGTCGCAGGAGCAGGTCGACGGCTGGCGCCGGATCGCCGAGGCCGTCCATGCGGCCGGCGGCCGGATGCTGATGCAGCTCTGGCACGTCGGCCGGATCTCCGATCCGAGCTATCATGACGGGGCGCTTCCGGTCGCCCCCAGCGCCATAGCGCCCAAGGGTCATGTGAGCCTGCTGCGTCCTGAACGGCCATACGCAGTCCCGCGGGCGCTCGAGACCGCAGAGGTCGAGGGCGTCGTCGAAGCGTTCCGCCAGGGCGCCCGCAACGCCAAGGCCGCCGGCTTTGACGGCGTCGAAATCCACGGCGCGAACGGCTATCTGCTCGACCAGTTCCTGCAGGACGGCAGCAACAAGCGAACCGATCGGTACGGCGGAGGAATCGAGAATCGCGCCCGCCTGATGCTCGAAGTGACGGACGCCGTGATTTCGGTCTGGGGCCCAGGCCGCATCGGCATGCATCTGGCGCCGCGCGCCAATTCGTACGACATGGGCGACAGCGACCTTTCCGGCACCTTTGGCTACGTCGCGCGGGAACTCGGGAAAAGGAAGATCGCCTTCATCTGCGCCCGGGAATCGCTCAAGGAGCCGCGGCTCGGCCCAAAACTCAAAAAGGCGTTTGGCGGCGCCTATGTCGCCAATGAGGGCTTCACCCCCGAAAGCGCGGCTCAGACGCTGGCGGCGGGCGAGGCGGACGCGATCGCGTTCGGCAAATTGTTCATCGCCAATCCCGATCTGCCGCGCCGTCTTAAGCTCAAGGCGCCGCTGAACCGCTGGAACTCCGCGACCTTCTATTCTCAAGGCGCGGAAGGCTATGTCGATTATCCCGCGCTCGCCGAGGCGGCGGAATAGGACCCGCTTGCGGCGATGGGCTTGCTTGTCGCCGTCGCCGCCTCCGCTTAGCAGGGAAAGCGCGCCCGGCGCGCCTTTCGGCGCCGCCGCAATGCAGCCGCGCTCGGCCCGGGCGCGGGGCGCTCGAAAAGACCGGCGCTTTTGTAGGCGATCCAATGTTTTCAATCGCTTGGGCGCCAAATTCTGCAACTCTGGCGTCTTTTTTACGTCTCTCCCCCGTCCTTTCGTCCTCCCGAGGCGCCCGAAACCGTTCTCTTGAGTTCCGCTAAGGGGCTGGCGCCGATTCGTCGACCGCGTGGCCCTCGCGAGACCCGTGACCCGCGCTTAGCCCCCGACGACCTCGTCCTGAGGCGCCGCGAAGCGGCCTCGAAGGACGAATTCAGCGCGCGCCCCTTGGCGAAAGCAGCGTCGGACGCTTCGCCCCGCTGGAGCATCCTTCGAGGCTCTTGCTCTCGCAAAGAGCGCCTCAGGATGAGGTCGGCGGCCTTTTGCGGGTTTCGAGGAACCCCGGCGGAAGCCGATCCAAGCCAGCGGCAATGGAATCCAAGCCCACGGAAGCCGGAGCAAAGCCAGGGGAAGCCGGAGCAAAGCCAGGGGAAGCGGAATCCAAGCAATTGTCTTCCGCGAATCGAGGCTTTTCAAGGGTTTAGGCCAGAATCCAAATGAGAATTTTTTCTCCGCCGCTTGGCCCTCCTTAGCCCCCGCCGTTGTTCAGCGTGTCAACCCGCCCGCCTGAAGGCTTAAGGCGGCCGCTGCCCTCGGCGCGCCAGGCGCGCTTCGATCCAGCGACGAGGAGGACCATATCATGGCTTCTGATTATCTAAAAGAGATTGTCGCAGAAAATTGATTTTCGAAAATCGGCGGCTCCTGCCCCCGGCGGGCTCAGGCGGGTTCAGGTGACAGTGCACTTTATTTACGACAACGCTTCGCCGGCGTAGTTTAATGCACTGTCACCGGAGCCCGGGAATAACCCAGGACGTCACGGCCATTATCGCGGCAAGACGGCGCGCCTGGGTCATCGCTCCCTCCGACGACGCCAAAGATAGCACAGGTAAGGCAAGAATGTCGCCTTTGGTGAAGGGTTTCGGGCGTCCGGGTGCAACGCGCGTTCGGGCGCCAAATGTCAGACGAACCGCTAGACCTTTGGGTCAGGCGCTAAGTCGGCATGAATGACGTGGCGGCGCTGCGTCCGCTTCGTCTTGGCGGCGCTCGGACTTGCCATCGGCGCCATCGCCAGGGCCGTCGCGCAGGTTCCCGGCCGACGCGAATCTTCTGGATCGCCTTTACTCCGCCGCTTCCGGGCGTTCGCGGGTCCACGCGGGCGGGCGCTCGCGCGGCGGGGCGGGCGGGGCGGCTCGTCCCGACCCGCCGGTCAGCCAGCGCGACAGGCGGTCGAGATAGAGATAGATGACCGGGGTCGTGAACAGCGTCAGCGCCTGGCTGACCAGGAGGCCGCCGAACATCGTGAAGCCGAGCGGCTGGCGCATTTCCGAACCGGTGCCATGGCTCAGCATCAGCGGCACCGAGCCGAGCATCGCCGCCATCGTCGTCATCATGATCGGCCGGAAGCGCAACTGCGCCGCCTTGCGGATCGCCTCGGTCGTCGACAGCCCCTCCTCGCGCTCGGCGGTGATGGCGAAGTCGACCATCATGATGCCGTTCTTCTTCACGATCCCGATCAGAAGGATGGCGCCGATCAGCGCCACCAGGCTGAACTCGTAGCCGACCAGCATCAGGGTCGCGAGCGCGCCCAACCCCGCCGAAGGCAGGGTCGACAGAATGGTCAGCGGGTGAATGAAACTCTCGTACAGCACCCCCAGGATCAGATAGACGCAGACCAGCGCCGCGAGAATCAACAGCGGCACGGTCGTCAGCGAATCCTGGAACGCCTGGGCGTTGCCCTCAAACGTGGTCGTGAGCCCGCGCGGCAATTGCAGTTCGTCCCGCGCCCGCTGGACCGCCGCCGTCGCCGTCCCCAGCGCCACCCCTTGCGCGAGATTGAAACTGATGGTGATCGCCGGGAATTGGCCCTGGTGGCTGATCGACAGCGGAGCGACCGGATTGGTCGTCCATTTCGCGAACGCGCTCAAGGGGACCATCTGCCCCGTGGTCGGCGAACGGATGTAGATCTTGCCGAGCGTCGCGGGATCGCCCTGCAAGCTCGGCAGCACCTCTTCGATCACCTCGTAGGTATTCACCTGGGTGAAATATTGCGTCACCTGCCGCTGGCCGAAGGCGTCGTAGAGGGTGTCGTCGATCAGTTGCGGCTGGATGCCGAAGCGCGACGCCATGTCTCGGTCGATGGTCAGGGTCAGCGTGGTCCCGGCGTTCTGCTGGTCGGTGGCGACGTCGCGCAGCTCCGGCAGCGCCTTCAGCTTGTTCAAGATCTTGGGCGCCCAGGCATTGAGCTCCGCGAGATTGGCGTCCTGAAGCGTGTATTGAAACTGCGTCTTCGTGAAGTGGGCGCCGACCGTCACGTCCTGGGCCGCCTGAAGATAGGTGCGCAGGCCCTTCACCTCGGCGAGCTCGGAGCGCAGGCGCGCGATGACGTCGAAGACGCTGACGTCGCGCTCGTCTCGCGGCTTGAGCGAGATGAACATGCGCCCGTTGTTCTGCGCCGAGTTGCCGACGCCGGCGCCGAGCCCCATCGCCATCGTGTCGACCGCGGGATCGGCCATCACGATCGCCCCGGCCTGCTTTTGCAACTTATACATGGTGGGAAACGAGACGTCCTGCGCCGCCTCGGTGGTTCCAAAGATGATCCCAGTGTCCTGCTGCGGGAAAAAGCCCTTGGGAATGATGACGAACAGGGTGACGGTGGCGATCACGGTGGCGAAAAAGGTCAGCAAGGTCGTGAACCGGTGGCGCAGGACGAAATCGATTCCGCGCTCGTAGCCCGTTGCGAGAGCGACGAATCCCCTCTCGCTCAGTTTGTAGAGTCGTCCATGCCTCTGCTCATCGCGGCTCTTGAGAAAGCGCGAGGCCAGCATCGGCGTCAACGTCAGCGAAACGAGTGCGGAGACCGCGATCGTCATCGCGATCGTGACCGAGAATTCGCGGAACAGCCGGCCGATGATGCCGCTCATCATCAGCAGCGGGATCAAAACCGCGATCAGCGAGACCGAGATCGAAATGATGGTGAAGCCGATTTCGCTCGAACCCTTGAGCGCGGCCTCGAACGGCCTTTCGCCGTTCTCGATGTGGCGCGTGATGTTCTCCAGCATCACGATCGCGTCGTCGACCACGAAGCCGACGGCGATGGTGAAGGCCATCAGCGACAAATTGTCGAGGCTATAGCCGACGACCCACATCAGCGCGCTCGCGCCCAGCAGCGCCAGCGGCACCGTCACGCTGGGGATGATCGTCGCCCATAGGCTGCGCAAGAAGACGAAGATCACCATCACGACCAGCGCGATGGTGAGCATCAGGGTAAGCTCGACGTCGAACACTGAGGCGCGAATGGTGGTCGTGCGATCCGACAGGATCTTGACCTGGATGCCGGCCGGAATCGACGCCTGAAGGCCGTCCATGATCCGTTTGACCGCCTCGACTGTCTTGATGACGTTGGCGCCCGGCTGCTTGAACACGACCAGAAAGACGCTGCGCTTGCCGTTCGACCATGCCGCCTGGGTGGTGTCCGCCGGTCCCGCGATCGCCCGGCCGATGTCGCGGATGCGGACCGGCGCCCCGTTGCGGTAAGCGACGATCACGTCGTTCCAGGGCTTGGCCGCGGTCAGTTGATCGTTGTCGTAGATGGTGAACGTCTGCCTGGGACCGATGAGCGCGCCCTTGGGGCTGTCGACCGTCGCAATGCCGATCTGCGCCCGCACGTCCTCGAGCTGCAGGTTCTTTTCAACCAGCTTGGCCGGATCGATCTGGATGCGGATGGCGGGCTGCTGCTGTCCGCCGACGCGCACCAACGACACCCCGGAGATCTGGCTGATGCGCTGGGCCAGGATGTTCTCGGCCGCATCGTCGACCTCGGTGATCGGCACGACGTCCGAGCGCACCGACAGAATGAGAATCGGCGTGTCGGACGGGTTGACCTTGCGATAGGTCGGCGGACCCGGCAGGTCCTTCGGCAATTTCCCCGAGGCGGCGTTGATCGCGGCCTGAATGTCGTTGGCGGCCGCGTCGATGTTGCGGTCGAGATCGAATTGAACCGTAATCCCGGTGACGCCGAGCGAGCTTGTCGACGTCATCTGCGAGACCCCGGGAATCTGGGCGATCTGGCGCTCGAGCGGCTGGGCGACCGAAGCGGCCATGGTCTCGGGCGAGGCGCCCGGCAGCGACGCGGTGATGGAAATCGTCGGGAAGTCGACTTGCGGCAGGGGCGCGACGGGCAGGGACGGAAACGCGACCAGGCCGACCAGGAGGATGGCGACCATCACCAGCGTGGTGGCGACAGGGCGCCGGATAAAGGGGGCGGAGACGCCTCCGAACATAGGCCGCTAGCTCCCGCGTCCGGCGTCGATCGCGACCTGCGCGCCGGGCTGCAGCAGGAACTGGCCCACCGTCACGACGCGTTCTCCCTCCTTCAGGCCGTCCTCGATCGTGGCGATCGCCACGTTCTGATGTGCGACTTTCACCGGCCGGACGACGGCGCGGTTCTGATCGTCGACCACATAGACATAGAGCCCGTTTTCGCCGCGCTGGACCGCTTCCGCCGGCACGACCAGCGTGTTCTTGTCGACGCCGAGCGTCAGCGCCGTGGTTACGGCCATACCCGGCCATAGGGCGTTGTCCTTGTTCTCGAACTCCGCCTTGAGCTTGATGGTGCCGGTCGCCGCGTCGACCTGATTGTCGCTGATGGTCAGCCGGCCGCTCGCGACCTTGGCGCCGCCGGCGTTCATCACCGTCACTTCCGGCGCCCCGGAGGCAAGCGCCTGATTGATGCGGTCGACCTCTTCCTGCGGAGCGGTGAAGACGACGGCGATCGGCTGCAGTTGGACGATGGCGACGATCCCGGTCTGCTGCGCGCCGCTGACGAGGTTGCCCCGGTCGATGAGCCGGAAGCCCGCCCGGCCGGAGATCGGGGCGCGAATCGTCGTGTAGTCCAGCTGGACCCTGGCGGCCTCGATCGCGGCCGCATCCGCCGCGATCGAGCCGGTGAGCTGAGCGACGAGCGCGTTCTGCGTGTCGAGCTGCTGCTGGGTGGCGTAGTTCTGTTTGGCGAGGGTCGCGTATCGGGTCAGATCGAGCTTGGCGTTGGCGAGGTTGGCCTGGTCTTGCGCTCTCTTGGCCACCGCCTGATCGAGCGCGGCCTGAAACGGCCGCGGATCGATCTGCGCCAGCAGATCGCCTTCATTGACCATCTGGCCCTCTTTGAAGCCGATCTTGACGATCTGGCCGTCGACGCGCGCACGCACCGTTACCGTATTGAAAGCCTGGACCTGCCCGAGACCATCGAGCACAAGGGGAAAATCCTCTCGCTTGACCGACGTCACGGAGACGCGAATTGGCGCGGGTCCGGCGGCCTCGCTTTGCCCGGAGGCTGTCGCGCCCGCGACCGGAGGCGTCCAGATCCGATCATGCAAACGATGGGCCCATTTTCCCGCTGCAGGCGACCACCGGTCCGCCGCGCCGGGCGAGTAAATCCCGTACCCGGCCGCGACGGCGCAGGCCAGAACAACGATCCAAGCAAAACGGCCAAAGCCCATCGTCGAATTCCATGCTCGCCGCCAAGTCCAACGGCGCCGTCAAACCGCCTCCGCTGCGCATTGGGGCCGCGTCGCCGGGCTCAATTCGGCTGCCCCCCGACAACCACGCGCGCCGAACTCCAGGTTCCGCTAGCGGATATCGGCCAATATCATCTTTCTTTGAGGCGCGGGGCGAGATCAACCAAAATTGACCGACGGTCGCGCTCGTCTCTTCGGCTCCAATGGCATGGCTACGTTTTGGCGAAGGCGGCTTCGGACCGGTCCGCGCCAAACGCTGACGCCACGACCGCGCCCCGAACCCGCGCACAAGAGGCGGTTCTGAACCCGGACGAGGTTATTGCCTGCATATGGCGCCGGCGGAGAAAAAGTCGGTATTGGCGCTAGAACGACACGTTTCCGGGAATGAACGCCTTTATCTGACCGACCGGAACGAAGTATTTGGCGATGTCCACCTTGCGCCCGGGCCCTCCGAATCGCGCCCCCGGCAGAACAACGGAGATTTTGCGGCTCATGATCCCCAGCAAGCACTGATTGAGGGCGTCGAATACGCCGGAGCCGGAATTCCCGGTGGTGGCGACATCTCCAATGACGGTGTCAAAACGACCACGCAGGTCGTAAGGGACGGCGTTGCGCGGAAGCACGTGCGACCGGGCGGTCCCCTCGGGAATAGCGACCACGACCGGCTCGCCGGCATAAGGCGCTCTTCGGCAAAGCGGCATCCGGCGCATTTGCATGCGAACCGGGAGTTTAGTCGCGTCGACCGAAAGCAACGTCAAGTCCACCTCTTCGAATGAACCTTGCCTGACAAGGGAGGCTGGCAGATCTTCCCCGGCAATGACGACGCGAGGCTTCGTTTCAGCGAAGTTCCCAGGCACATGCGCGGCAGTGAGAATGAGGCCGTTTCCGATATAGACGCCGTAACCGGGCCAAGATTGTTTCGGGGTTCGGTTGACGTGCACGGCGAACGACTTGAGTTCGGCGTCATTGGAAGCGGGCAAAGCCGATGCTCGCGCGGGTGACGAACAAATGACGGCCAATAGGAATCCCAGTCGCAGAAACACGTTCGCCAAGACCATGGCTCCTGCCTTTTGCCGCCCACAACTCTGCTTCGGCTCTGCGGAGTCCGATGGAAGGGCGCAGCGCCAGAGTCAAACGGTCGCGAGCGGAAAACGTTAGCGTTGCGGAGCAAGCGCTCAGAATCGGGCGGAATGGAGGATAGTGTTCATCGGCCCAGAAAGCATGTCCCAGCCCTGACCTTCAAGCGAGGTGAAAAGTCGAAACAGGCATAGAATCTCAATCAGGACAGAGAAAATTGCGTTAAGATACAAATGTTGGCCACCCGCACGAAATCCTGTTTCCTCCTGTATCATGTGGTCATAAGAAACATTTCGTATATAAGAAGTTGTCCGGCCCAAGAATGAAAATATTGTCAATCCAAAATATTGCATTCTGCGAGAAACAAGGAAAATAAACGCATATAGCAGCCCAATCGTCGATACGATGATTTCGGTATTACGATCATGTATCCGGTCAAGAACGAACCAAATCACAAATAACATGACAAATCCGATAATTATTCTGGATAAAAATACGATGACGCTCAACATCCGAAGCCCCCTTTAGATGATATTTTCCTGCGCGTCTTTGAGGTCCATCATAGCCAATAATTTTGCGAGCCGTTCTGGGCTATGCAGAAAATGCGCGATTTTGTGGTTGATTGATCCGACTCGCTTCGCTCGCAAGAGCGAGAGGCTCAAATCGCCCCGCGTGACGGTGCGGAAACGCGAGCCGCCCGCCATCCGGAGCGCTCGCGGGACTGAAGCAACAAAGGGCGGCGAATGCGCGCGGACGCCCGAGGCGCAGAGTCCGGAGCCGGACCGATCGGGCGCTTTTGATCAGATTGACAAAACTTGGCGGCTTGCTTTGGGTCATGGTTCACATAAATTGCCGTGCGGCGGCCGGTTATCGCTTTGGTGAGAACGTAAGCGCCTTGTTCGGTGGATGTGGCGGACTTCCGGCGTCCGCTCGCGATCCGCCGGATAGAAGCCACAATTGTTCATAAAAGGAGTTTAATCCATTAAAGACGGTGTAGGTCACTCCAAATATTGCGACAAAGTCCGGGAGCCGATCTTGATGACCCGCGAGCGCCGTGGATGAGCACAGACAGCCGCGCTGCGCCTGAGTCCACTCCGTCGCTCGCTGGAAGGACGGGCGAAGCGCACCTGGCCGCAAAGCGAAGCTGGCGGTTGCCGATCGCCTATAGCGCCATTGCGGGGACCGCGTTGGCGTTTGACCTCGTTTTGATCGGCGCCAGTGCGTTGCTCGCTGAGACGATGTATCAAAAAGCTCCCACCCAATTCGCTGGCGAGATCTCTCGCACGATGGCTTCGGCGATGTTTGTCGCCGTCCTGTTCGTGGCCGCCATGCGAGTGCAACACCTCTACAGCCCGACGCGCCTGATCGCTCTTGACGACCAGATACGCAGTGTGTCGAGCGCCTGGTGCGGCGCCTTCCTGGTCCTGGCGTCCGGGGTCTTCACCTGGGGCGTCAGCCACGACTTCTCCCGTGGCGACATTCTGCTGTTCTGGGCGCTGGGCGCTGTAGGCTTGCTCGCGCACCGGATCGCCTGGCGCGTCATATTGCCGCGCGCCCTCGAGAGCGGCGCCCTGCGGGGGAGAACAATCGTCAGTTTGTCCTGCGATCGGGCTGTTCCGCCTCGAGTTGTCGAGAATCTCACACGTTACGGCTACCATACCTCCGCCCATTTCCATGTTCCGTCCGGCGAATCACAAGAGGACGAGATCATCGACACAGTCATCTCGATTTGCCGAAGCTCGGAAATTGCCGAGGTTGTGCTGTTCGTCGATCCTGAACGGATGTCGAACGTCCGATCGATCGCCAGGCGACTGCGGGTGCTCCCGCTTCCGGTGACGTTCGTGCCGTTTGGGGCGCTTGCGCCGCTGTTTCAGCGTTCGCGCAACGACATTGGGGATACAGTCGCGATCGAGCTTCAGCGCGCGGCGCTTTCCCCGGCCGAACAAGCGATCAAGCGTGGCGTCGACATTCTCTTATCGCTAGCGCTGTTAGTGCTTTTGTCCCCGTTCTTTGTCGCGGTCGCGATCGCGATCCGGCTCGATTCGCCTGGACCCGTTCTTTTTCGGCAGATCAGACACGGTTTTAATGGTCGGCCGTTCCGCATCTACAAGTTCCGGTCAATGACCGTGATGGAAAATGGCGATGTCATTCGCCAAGCGCAAAAGGGGGACGCACGGGTCACGCGGGTCGGCTATTGGCTGCGGCGTCTCAGCATCGATGAGCTTCCCCAGCTGCTGAATGTTTTTTTTGGCGACATGGCGCTTGTCGGACCACGGCCTCACGCATCCGCCCATGACCGCTATTTCACTTCAGTCATCGAGAAATATGCCTATCGGCATCATGTGAAATCCGGCTTGACGGGATGGGCTCAAGTGCAGGGAGCCCGGGGCGAAACCGACACGCTCGACAAGATGCAGCGACGTGTCGAACTCGATCTCTGGTACATCAACAACTGGAGTGTCTGGCTCGACTTTTCGATTATGATTAGGACGGTCTTTGTCGTTCTCCGGGGGGAGAATGCGCACTGAAGGCGTTGTTGCGGGCTGCTCGGTTCGGCGATGGCAGTAGTTGGGATGCAGGCGTGGATGTCGGTTGAGTTGCTAAAATCGGAGCCGGCGGCTGCCGCCGCGGCGTCCGCGCGCGTCGATCGCCGCGGCGTCTCCCTGACGTATCTTGGCGCTATGGCGACCTGCTTTATCGTCGCCTATCTGCCGACTTATGTGAAGCTCGCCAACGGGCCGTGGAGATCCGAGCAAGAGGGCCACGGCCCTCTCATCATGCTTGCGGCGATTTGGCTCGCCTGGCAGCAGCGCGACAAACTCGCCAACGTCAATTTCCGGCCGGCGCTGGTCAGTGGTTGGGTGATCTTGCTCCTGGCCTTGTCGCTGATGGCGTTGACGCGATCGCAGGACATCCTGATGATCGAGGTCGCCACGCAAATTCCTGTTCTGCTCGGATGTCTGCTGCTGCTCGGCGGGTGGCCCCTGGCGAGAATATTCGCCTTTCCGCTCGCGTTCCTGGTGTTCTCCGTGCCGCCTCCGGGCTGGCTTCTGGATGCCTTCACTGTGCCCTTGAAGGCCTGGGTGTCCGACGTGGTCTCGGATTTTCTCTACGCGCTCGGTTATCCGGTGGCGCAGAATGGCGTCATGATCATGATCGGACCCTATGAACTCATGGTGAAGGACGCCTGCTCCGGGATGAATTCGATCTTCGCCCTGTCCGCGATCGGGATCTTCTACATTCACGAGTTCGTCCGCAATAATCCGGTCCGTAAAGCTCTCCTGGTTCTGTCCATCATCCCGATCACGGTTCTGGCCAACTTTTTTCGCGTCGTCGCGCTTGTACTGGGAGCCTACTATTTCGGCATCGACGCGGTTGAAGGTCTGTTCCATGACATGACCGGCATAGCGCTTTTCATATTCGCGCTTGTCCTGTTCTTTGTCCTCGACGGCGCGATCATCGGCGCCGATTTGATCGCTCGAAGGGCATGGTCGTCGTTGTTCAGAGCGGCGAAGCCGGGGTGAGTGTACACAAAAAGCGGCGATCGCTCATCGCCCCGCGGGCGGGGTCGTATGGGATTCATGGTTCATAGCGCGATCAGGCCGAGCGGCGTCTGCTGGGAACGGTCTTAATTTATTGGCGGACGGGGGCAATGTTCACTGTCTATGATGCTGTGACCGTCGTGTGTTTCATATGCGTCGTTTTGACATATTTCATGTTCACTGAAGGCGGGATCAAAATTCTTGCACATTTTATGTTGCCAGCGGTCGCTTTCGCAGTTGCAAACCAGGTTGGAAATGCCGGAATGAATGTATTGGCGATAGTATTAATCGCCGCTGGCATAGGATATACTTATATTATTGTTCGATATTAGGGTCGACGTCGCTGCAAGGCGACTTGTTTTGCGCCGATAGAGGCGAACCGGATGGGATGCGGGGCTTTTTGCCAGCCATTGCGCAGCAGGCCGAGTGGGGTCGGCGCGCGCCTGCGGAATATCCAGCCGCGGGCGCTTGTGAACGAGCCGCCGCCGCGCCCCATCGAGGCAACCGGCGGCGCCAAACCTCATGCATCCGACGATCCGCGCGCAGTAAGGCGCGAGCGCCGGCGAAAAGGCCACGCGCACAGATGCGTCGCCGCCCAGCCCCAGACCGCCGCGAGACCCGCGGCCGTGAAGGCCTCGAGCGACAGCGGCGCCGCGGGCTCAAAATTGTCGAGCGTGCTCCGCGCGATCCGCGGATCAAAATCCTTAACCATAACATAGAGCCGTTTCAGCGGGCCGGCGGCGGCCATCGCCTCGAGCTGTTCTTCGAGCCGCCGCGCGCGATCGATTGTTTGCGCCATCGCTTCGCCTCGTTGCCGCGCCAACGGATCGCTGTTGGCTTCAAGCTGGCTGACGCCCTGCGACGGCGTCAGGTGTTGGCGCGCCGTTTCGGCGTCGAACTCCGACGCCATTCGCTCGAGTTCCTCGACGGCGCCGCCTAGGCGCTGCCGATATTGTTGCGCGAATTCGGGCGCTTGCGAGCCGATCAGACCGGCGAATAAGGCGAACGCTAGTGCAAGTCTTCGCGCCAGCATGAACTGTCCCGTTCGATAGCCTCGTATCCGCCGACATTGAAGCGCGACCCGCGCGAGCGACATTCTCTTCAATGAAGCGGATGTTCAGTAATCCGACGCATCGGGATTCAGCAATTGCCGATGCTGCCGCGCAAGGTAAGGGCGTCGAGCCGCGCCGTCACCTCCGGCGTTGACGCGACGTCCGGCCCCGGATGACGCAGCTTGGCCGATTGCGCCATCTCGAAGCCGAGATCGGTATTCGCAAGGGACCGAAACGGGATATGGTTTTCAGGCCGCTCGCGAGGATCAACGCCGGCGGCGCCGCCTTCGCCGCGGCTTTGGAATCCAAACTCGCAAAGGGCAATCGTGCCGGAACTCTCCATTGGCGTCGTCACCATTTCCGACCGGGCGTCGCAGGGCGTCTATGAGGACAAGGGCGGCCCGGGCGTCGAGGCGGCGCTGAAGGATCTCCTCGCGTCAGCTTGGCGGCCGGTCCGCAGGCTCGTCGCCGACGAGCGGCCGACGATCGAGGCGGCGTTGATCGCGCTCGCCGACGTCGAACGCTGCCCGCTGATCCTGACCACCGGCGGCACTGGCCCCGCCCCACGCGACGTGACCCCTGAGGCGACGGAGGCGGTGTGCGACCGGCTATTGCCCGGGTTTGGCGAACTCATGCGCGCGAGGAGCCTTCTTGAAGTGCCGACCGCGATCCTGTCGCGCCAGATCGCCGGAACGCGCGGAAGGAGCCTCATCATCAACCTGCCTGGCAAGCCCGCCGCAATCCGCACCTGCCTCGACGCGGTGTTCGCCGCCGTGCCTTATTGCATCGACCTGCTCGGCGGCGACCGGCTGGAGACCAACCCGGAATTCTGCGTCGCCTTCCGTCCGAAGGGATAAGAGAACAGAAAAAAAGTGGCGATTTCGCCCCTCATCGGCTAAACCGGACGTGTTGAGGAACATATTGGATAGCCATGTCCGCCGCCGTCCAGATCATCGAACCCGAAGCCGACGTCCGGACGGCGATGCGCGCCATCGGCGCCCAGGCGCGCGCCGCCGCGCGGGTGCTGGCGAACGCGCCGCCGGAGCGCAAGAACCGCGCGCTGACCGCCGCCGCGCGCATTATGCGCGAACGCTCGGCCGACATTCTCGCCGCCAACGCGCGCGATTGCGCCGAAGCCAAGGCGAAGGGCCTTTCGCCCGCGCTCCTCGACAGGCTCGCGCTGAACCCCTCGCGCCTCGAGGCGATCGCGCGCGGTCTCGAAGAGGTCGCGGCGCTGCCCGATCCGGTCGGGCGCGTGCTTGCGACTTTCACCCGGCCCAACGGCCTGACGATCGAGCGGGTGGCGACGCCGCTCGGCGTCGTCGGCGTCATCTATGAAAGCCGCCCGAACGTCACCGCCGACGCCGGCGCGCTCTGCCTCAAAAGCGGCAACGCCGTCGTGCTGCGCGGCGGGTCGGACAGCTTTCACTCCTCCGCCGCCATCCACGCCTGTCTCGCCGCCGGTCTGAGGGAAGCCGGCCTGCCGGAGGCCGCGATCGCCCGCGTTCCCTTCGCCTCGCGCGCGGCGGTCGGCGAAATGCTCGAAGGCCTCGGAGGTGCGCTTGACGTCATCGTGCCGCGCGGCGGCAAGAGCCTGGTCGAAAGAGTGCAGCGCGAGGCGCGCGTGCCAGTTTTCGCCCATCTCGAGGGGGTCGTGCATGTCTATGTCGACCGCGCCGCCGATCTCGACAAGGCGCGCCGCATTGTCGTCAACGCCAAGATGCGGCGCACCGGGGTATGCGGCGCCGCCGAAACCTTGCTCGTTCACCGCGAGGCGGCTCTTCTTATGCTCGAGCCCCTGATTCAGGCGCTGATCGAGGCCGGCTGCGCGGTGCGCGGCGACGCGGCCGCCCGACAGGCGGACCCGCGCGTGACGGAAGCGACCGAAGAGGATTGGCGGACCGAATATCTCGACGCGGTCATCGCGGTCAGGGTCGTCGACGGTCTCGAGACTGCGATCGATCATATCGAGACCTACGGCTCGCATCATACCGACTGCATCGTCACCGAAGACGGGGCCGCGGCCGAGCGCTTTCTCAAAGAAGTCGATTCGGCGATCGTGGTCCACAACGCCTCGACCCAGTTCGCCGACGGCGGCGAATTCGGCTTCGGCGCGGAAATCGGCATCGCGACGGGGCGAATGCACGCGCGCGGGCCGGTTGGATTGGAGCAGCTGTGCACCTTCAAGTACCGCGTGCGCGGCGACGGCCAGACCCGGGCTTGACCGGCGACGCGGGCGTTGCCGCGCCTATCGCTGTCCTGTCATCTTCGTCGGATCGACGATTAAGTCGAACTGTTCCGCGGTCACGTAACCCAACTCCATCGCCGCCTCCCTAAGCGTCAGATCATGCCTCGCGGCGTGGTGGGCGATTGCGGCGGCTCTGTCGTAGCCGATCGACGGCGACAGCGCGGTCACCAGCATCAGCGAACGATCGACCAGTTCCGCGATCCGTCGCTCGTTCGGCCGCGCGCCCTCGACCAGGAACTTGCGGAAGTTGGCCGCGCCGTCGGAGAGCAGCTCGATTGACTGCATGAGGTTTGAGATTATCAGCGGCTTATAGGCGTTCATCTCCAGATGGCCGCCGGCGCCGCCAAGGCCGACGGCGACATCGTTGGCCATCACCTGCGCCGCGATCATAGTCAGCGCCTCGGCCTGGGTCGGATTGACTTTGCCCGGCATGATCGACGAACCGGGCTCGTTTTCGGGCAGGATAAGTTCGCCCAAGCCGGCGCGCGGGCCGCAGGCTGCGAGCCGTATATCGTTGGCGATCTTGGTCAGCGAAACGGCGAGCGTCCGCAGCGCGCCCGACAGGTGGACGAGCGCGTCATGCGACCCCTGAGCGGCGAACTTGTTGGGCGCGGCGACGAACGGAAGCGACGTCAGCCGCGCGATCTCCGCGATCGCGGCTTCGGCGAAGTCCTTCGGCGCATTGACGCCGGTGCCGACCGCCGTGCCGCCGAGCGCCAACGCGTAGACGCCCGTCAGCGCCGATTGGATGCGCTCGATGTCGTCAGTTAGCATGGCGGCGTAGCCCGACCACTCCTGGCCCAGCGTCAGCGGCGTCGCGTCCTGCAGATGCGTTCGGCCAATCTTGACGATGTCGGCCCATTCCCGCGCCTTGACGTCGATCGCGTCGCGAAGCGCCGCGATTGAAGGCATGAGGCGGGCCGCGACTCCCATCGCCGCCGCTATATGCATCGCGGTCGGAAAGGTGTCGTTGGTCGATTGCGACATGTTGACGTGATCGTTGGCGTGGGCCGGATCTTTGCCGCCGAGGGGCAGACCCGCCAGTTCAGCGCAGCGATTGGCGATCACTTCGTTGACGTTCATGTTGAACTGGGTGCCGCTGCCGCTCATCCAGACATGCAGTGGAAACATGTCCTGGTGCCCGCCCGCCAGGATCTCGTCGCAGGCTTGCAGAATGAGGCGGTAGAGGTCGTCGCCGAGCCGCCCGCCCGCGTGGTTGGCGCTCGCCGCCGCCCGCTTGACGATCGCGTAAGCGGCGATCATTTCGCGCGGCATCAGGTCGCGGCCGATGCTAAAATGCTCGATCGCGCGCTGCGTCTGCGCGCCCCAGAGTTTGTCGGCCGGGATTTCAACCGGCCCCAGGCTGTCGGATTCGGTGCGCGGATTGGGCATGGTGCTCTCCCGGCGCCTCGATTTGGCGCGAACTTCAAGCGGGCGCGGCCTCGCTCCCAGCCGCGTTTTCGCTACTGCGCCGCCTGGATGTTCGGGAACGCGATCTCGATCAACGTGCCGTGCTCGCGCCGGCTCTTAATCGTGAATTCCGCCTTGTTGGCTTCGACCAGGGCCTTGGTCAGCGGCAGTCCGAGCCCGGTCCCTTCCTTCCTTCCGGCGTTGCCGACCTGGCTGAACGGCTCGAGCGCCAGGCTGACTTCGCTTTCGTTCATGCCGGCGCCGGTGTCGCGCACGCGAATGACCGTCTGCCCGGAGGCGTCTATGGCGGTCGAGACAATGACCTGGCCGCCGGGTTCGTTGAATTTGACCGCGTTAGAAATCAGATTGAGCATGATCTGTTTGAGCGAGCGGTCGTTGACCATCACCGGGGGCAGCCGGTCATAGAGGGAGACGCGCATGATGATGCGCTCGCGCGCGGCTTGAGGCTGCATCAGCGCCACGCACTCGCGGATCAGGCTATTGGCGTCGACCGGCGCGAGGGCGAGTTCGAGCTTGCCGGACTCGATCTTGCTCAGGTCGAGCAGATCGTCGGCGAGGCTCATCACGTACCGGCCTGACGCATGGATATCCTTCAGATAGTCCTTGTAGCGCTCATTGACGATCGGCCCGAAGCGTTCCTCCATCATCACTTCCGCCATTCCGAGGAGCGCGTGCAGCGGCGTGCGGATCTCGTGGCTGACCTTGGCGAGAAAATCGGTCTTCCGCGCGCTCGCCTCCGCCGCTGCGTCGCGAGCGGCCGTGAGTCGCCGTTCAGCCTCGCGGTCGCGGGTCAGATCGCGCCATAGGGCGCAAAAACCCTGGGCTTCGGGCGGACCAATCCGCGCAAGCGTCAGCGCCAAAGCCAGCGCAACGCCGTTTCTGTCGCGTCCGACGATCTGCAACGGAAGGGACGGCGCATCGGCCTCGCCGGTGCGACTCAAGGCTTCGAGCCTAGCCGTCACCTCCGCATGGCTGTGCGGCTGAAGCAGCATCAGCACGCTTTCGCCGGCGATCTCCTTCTGGTCGTAACCGAACAGCCGTTCGCCCGGCGAGTTCATCGACACGATCCGCGCCGCTGAATCGAGCGTCGCCGCGCCGTCGGTCGCGCGGTCCAGCATCTCCTGAAGGTCTTGGGTCGCGGCGTTGCCCATGCGCGTCCCGCGCTCTGAGCCGAGCGAGTCCGTCGCTGCTTCCGGGGAGCGTCGCAACGTGAACAGCGTCGCCGGCCCGTCGTCCCAGACGATCGATTGCGCGTGCCCTTCGGCGGCGAGCGACTGGCCATCAGACCTGACGATCCGCAGGGCGTCGCCCTCCCGCGGCTGCATCGACTGCGGGTCCCGGCCCCGGAAAATAGCCGCCAGGCCTGCTGCCGCCTGGAAATGCTCCAAATCTTTGTACCCGAGAAGATCGAGCAGGGTGCGATTGAGGTAGAGCGCCCGCGCGTCGCGCGCAACCAGGAGGCCGATTGGCAAACGATCGAGCATGGCGCCGGCGTTGCGCCGAACCGCCTCGTCGTCGAGGGCGGCGGAGGCTGCCGCCGGGCGTGCGAGCGGCGGCGCGAAGGGCGCTTTGAAAGCTTGATCCAGCAGATCGCGCGCGTCGGCGACGGGATTGGCTTCTGCCGGCCGGTCAACCTGCTGGGCGGGCGTTCTGCCGACCAGCGCGCGCGCGATTTCCCGAAAGGCGTCGCGCTCGCTGGTGCTAAGCTCGACGCTGCCGCTGGGCGCGCCTTGGGTCCCGTCGCGCGACGCCGGAGGGTCTAGGGCGCCGGGGCGGATTGGAACGACTTTCGTCTGCGGCGCCGACAAAGGGGCCGACTGGCGAAGGACGTAGATTTCGGCGCTGCGTTCCTCTGTCGCGTCGGGCGCAGACTGCGCGGAGATGTCATGACGCGGCGGTTCCGGAGGGCCGGCGACGGCGTCCTCGATGCTGCCGGCAGGCGGAGCGAGCTCGCCCGCGCCTGCGGCCTCGACCGTATCGCGCCCGGCGTCGGCGCCGTCCATTTGCCTCGACAACTTCGTGGCCTCGGCGCCATCTGGCGGGACAGCGGAGCGGACGGGACCGGCCGTCGCGGCATCGGCCGAAATTCGCGCCGGGTCGGCTATCAGGCCGGCCGAATCGGCGCCGGGAGCATCCTGCCCCGCAGCGTTCCCGCCGGCGTCCGCCGTGTCGGGATCATCTACCGCTTCCGCGCCGCGGTCAGGCGCGTGGACATGCGTCTCTTCTCCCGGCGCCGCCTCGACGGCTCGGCCGACAACGCCGAAACCGCAGTAGCCCGCGAATTTGCGATTGCGGTCGAATGCGGGGGCCGCCGAGAGGGCGAGCCGCGCCTGGCGATTGGCGCCAGCAACCGGCAAGTCGACGATCAGGTCCGAAAACGTCGTTCCTTCAGCGAGAACTCGTGCGATTTCGCCGCCGCGCTCCGCCCCGATGCGGCGAGCCCAGGCGTCGGCGGTCTCGCCTTGCTGCGGCGCATTCGCGCCGACTGTCGCGACCAAAATCGGATGTGGATCGCCGAACCGCCCGTGCGCGTCGAGAGTCCAAAGGAATCGCGTCTTCGGCGGCGTTTCGGCAGTCTCGGCGGAGGCGGATTGGGCGGGCGGAATGACGTCCTGTTCCGCGGCGCCTGCCGACAGAAGCAGAAACACCACCCCTTCGGGAGTTGCGATTCGGCCGCAGCGCAAATTGAGGTTCGTCGGCCGCCGTCCGGCGAAAAAGCGCAAGCGCTCGAGCCGCATCGCTGCGCCGACCGGCAGGGTCGCCGCCAGATGACGCAGGCGTCGCGCGCTCGGTCCCTCGCCGAGCAGCAGTCTGCTCTCGAGCTCGCCGACGTCCTTTGCGCCGAACAGCGCCAACGCAGGCGAGGTCGCCTCGACAACCTGCGCGCCCGGACAAAGGATCGCGATCCGCGCATCGCCGCCGAGCCAGTGAGCCGGCATTTGCGCGGCGTCGAAAATGGGCGCGGCGGATCGCGGCGTCGAGCCGGGGGGGCCGGGGGGCGGCTTGGGCGGCGAGAGGTTCAAAGTCGGCGCTCGCGATCGAACACGGCAGGGTCGCGCACGGCGGGCGAATCCCTCCGTCGCGCTTCAAGGTTAGTGAAAGTTTAACGCGGTCGCTCAAATTTCTCCATGGCCCGGCCATCATCGACTGGGAAGAGGGTTAAAAAAATTTGGTGCAATGCAAAAATGATGTTGCACCGCAACAAAGATCGTGCTATGCAGCCTCTAACGACGGGAGCGCCCGATCGCGAAGAGAACTGAAAGGGAAGAAAATGTCCACGCCGCAATTTGAAGTGCCAAACGAGTTACGTGATCTGGCTGAACGCAGCGTCGAACAGGCCCGCAAGGCCTTCGAAGGCTTCCTGACGGTCGCCCAGCGCACCGCTGGCGCGGCCGGAGACGCGGCGGCCACGACGCAGACCAGCGCCAAGTCGGTCGGCTCTCACGTGCTTGCCTATACGGAGCAGAACTTGAACGCAGCGTTCGATCTCGCCCAAAAGCTCGTGAAGGCGAAAGATCCGCAGGAGGCGCTCGCGCTTCAAAGCGAGTTCCTGAAATCTCAACTGGCCGCGCTTCAGAGCCAGGCCAAGGAACTCGGCTCGATCGTCCAGCAGAGCGCAAAGCCTGGCTCGAAATAATCGGCCAGGCCTAATTCACCCATCATCTGTCAACGCCAAAACTCGAGGAAATGTCATGGCTACCGCACCAAAGAAAAGTGTCTCCCCGTCTGCCGCCGCCCAACCAGAGCCCATTCCCGCTCTGGCCGCCGAATTACAGGAAGTGAGCGAGGCCGCCTCGCGTCCGGTTGAGGAATTGCAGCGGAACGTGCGCTCGGCGCTCGAAAAGGGCGTCGTTGATTCCCGGGCCGCTTTCGCCAAGGCGAAGGCCTCGGCCGACGAGGCGGCGAGCGCGATCGAAGTCAGCTTCACAGCGGCCAAGGACGGCGCGCTGGCGATCAACGCCAAGGCCTTCGAGGCTTTGCGCGTCGCCGCGGACGCCAATTTCGATTATCTGAAGGCGTCTTTGGCGGCGAAGTCGTTCTCCGACCTGGTCGCCTTGCAAAGCGAATTCGCGCGCAAGCAGATGGAAACGATGACCGCCCAGGCCAAGGACATTGGCGCTCTGGCGCAAAAGACGATGACCGAGACCGCCCAGCCGATCCGGGCGCAGGTCGCGAAGTCGTTCACGATCGCGGTCTGACCCGCGATTTCCCAATTTGGCGGCGCCCTCCTCCCTGACGCCGTCAATTGAACGCCGTCCGCGTCCCGCGGGCGGCGTTCGCCTTTTGTCGAGTTCCCGATGAGCCGCGCCTCACCGGAACTGGACCGCGCAGAATTCGAAGGTTCCGTCCGGCGGCCTCGCCAATGGCGGCGCGAGCCAGGCCGTCAGAACTTGATCCGCACGCCGACCGTCGGGTTGAAGTTTTGGGCCTGCTGGTAGCCGCTCGCAAGCCCGCCGTATACGTTCGAGAGCATCGCGCCGGCATAGAGATCGACGCGCTTGACCGGCCGATAATCGATCATGAGGGAGAAGGCGTCGAGCGAGCCGGAGCAGGAACCGCTGCTGGTGTGAATGCCGGTTCCGGTGCAGGGTTTGGTGTTATAGTTGTTCTGGACGCCGTAATAAAAGGCGCCAATCAAATCGACCTGTGGATTGAAAGAGTATTTCGCGCCGACAAAGCCGAAGTTGAAGATCCGGTTGTCGACGTAGGCGTTGTAGGTGATCCAGTTGGTCGGAAACAGTTTCGCCGCGTTGTGAAAGGTCGAGGGAATGGTCCCGGGGACGCTGTAGCCGCCCGAGGTCTTGAAACCGTTCGGAAATCTGTCGCTGGGGTCCGCCTGCCGATAATACTCGTAGCCGCCCGACAGCGTCACCGGCCCCCATTTGTATTTCGCCAGCAGCAACAGCCCGGTGTTGTTCGACAGCGTCGCCTTCAGGTCGTCCTCGTTATAGAAATTCGGAATACCGGACGTGCAGGTGAAGGCCCCAAACTTGTTGATAGCGCAGGAGCCGGTGAAGTTGCTGAGGTTCACGGCGTTCTTGGCCCAGCTGCCGATTGCGTCGAGCGAGAGCTTCCCGCCGGAGAGGTCAAAGTCCGCCCCGAGCTGGCCCTGGTACATCTCAGTCGAGCCGTTGCCCAGGTTGTAGCCGCCGGTCTGGACCAGCGCCGCCGCACGGAAATTCATGTAGTCCAGGCGATACTTGAAGGCGGTGTTGGAGCGCGAGAGTTCGGTGTCGCCGAAGCCGGCGTAGGAGCCGGACGCGCCGAAGGGCGAGAACGCATAGGCGCTGCCCATCGGATCGTAGGCGACGGTCGCGTCCAGCGCCAAGGAGTTGACGCGGCCCCAGGTCAGGGTGCCGTAGGTCTTGTTGCTGACGCCGACGAATCCTTGCGAGTTGTCCCATTGCCCGTTGCGGCTCGAATCGCCCTCCGCATTCTGGTAGATGAGCGCCCTGCCGTTGTTCATGACCAGCGAACGCTGCCCGTTGGACAGATAGCCGGAATAGGGATTGAACCCGAGCTCCAACGTTCCGACGACCGACCAGCCGTAGGCTACCGGTTCGCTCATCTTGATGCCGACGACCGACTGGCTGATGCCGTTAGGCGTCCACAGCCATCTCGACCCGTTGCTCTGCTTGCTGACGAAACTCGCGACGCCATTGGGATAGGCCCGGTTGAACCCCGCGCCATTCGAAGAATAGCCGAGGCCGGCGTCGATCGTCGCATAGATGGTGAAGCCCCTGTAGGTCAGAGGGCAATCGACGGACGTCGAATCGAGCCAGGTCCAGAAACTCGCGTAGCAGTTCAGCGGCGCCGGCGCCGGGGCCTTCTTGGTCGGGAGGTCCGCCGCGTGGGCCAGGCCGACAAAGCCGACCGTCGTCAAAAGGAAGATTCCAGAAACTCTTCATTGCTGCCCCCTCTGGGTCACTGTCGCCGGCGCGGTCGATCTGGCGAGGCGGATCGAAGCCGCTTCCCTCATTTGACCCCCAACGAAACGGCGCTTCAGCCAGTCGCGGCGTGGTTGGCGGAAGCCCACTCGCCTCGCGCTGCGCCGAAGCCTAAGATCAATTTCATGACGCCCGCTAGGGGCATGGCTGGCGCGAAAATAGGCGCCTACCGGCGGCGGCGGCGCGCCTTGATCGGGCCAGGCTAAATTGTGTCAACTATGTGACAGGAAAGGATCTGAAAGGCGAGCGAGTTGGCTGGCCCTGGCGACCGCCCCCGGACGTCCGCGGCTCATTCAGCGCAAGGTAGGCTTCAGATATGACAAGCGAAATTCCCGGCGCGCTGTGGTTTTCTTGCAACAGCTTTTAGAGCCGATTCTGGGCGGAAAGGCGCGCTATTGACGACCCGCGCCGCAATCCGTGGCTATTGCCGTGGTCGCGACTCTGCGCTCGCCGGGCACGAATTTGCGGCCGGGCGCAGCAGGGAACGGCAGGAGACGAACGCTTGCAGCGGCGCCGCTCAGAACTGGACGCGCAGGCCGACCGTCGGATCGATGTTCTGGGTATGCAGGAAACCGCTCGCGAGGCCGCCCCAGACGTTGGAGACCATCAGACCGGCGTAGACGTCGACGCGCTTGTGGGGCTTCCAATCGGCCAGGAACGAGACCGCGCCCTGACTTCCGGCGCACTTGCCGCTGCTGACGCCAGTGCTGATCCCGGTGCAGGCGGCGCTGACGGTGTAGCCCTGACTGTTCACGGTGAAATTGTAGTCGTTCTGGGTCTGATAGTAGATCGCGGCGGCAAGGTCGAGATTGGAGAGCACGGAGTATTTGGCCCCTATCCAGAATGAGTTGAGGATCCGGTTGACATTGTAGGCGCCGGAGGCCGCCTGGCCCGGCGGAACGAAGACGCCCTGGGAAATCGTCTCGAAGCCGTCAGGATAGAGATCGGAGGGATTGGCGAAGCGGGCGTAAATATAGCCGCCGTACAACGTCGCCTGATCCCACTTGTACTTGGCGAGGATCATGACGCCGGTGTTGTTCGACAGCGTCGCCTTCAACACGCTGTTGACGTCGTACCCCGCGGGAGGGCTGCCGCCGAAGGTCGAAAGGTTGACCGCGTCCCTGGCGAAACTGAGGATGCCGTCGAACGACAGATTGCCGAAATCAGCGCCCAGCTGCCCCTGATACATGCCGTTGGAGGGGTTGCCGATTCCATAGCCGCCGACCTGAACCAGGGCCGCAGCGCGGAAGTTCAGGTACGACAGGCGATAGGCGAACGCGGTGTTGGGGTTCGTGGTCTCGGTCGCGCCAAAGCCGGGGAACGAACTGGAAAAGCCGATCAGCGAGAACGCGGCGGCGGCGCCCGTCGGATCGTAGTCGCCCATCGCGTCATTGGACAATGAGTTCATTCGGCCGAAAGTCAGCGTGCCGTAGATCTTGCTGCTGAGGCCGAGGAAGCCCTGAGAATTGTCCCACGACCCGTTCCTGCCCGAGTCGAAGTTCGAGGATTGATTGATAAGCGTGTTGACGTTGTTGTCGGCCAGCGACCGCGGCGGGTTGAGGAGCATGCCGGAGTACGGATTGAATCCGGCCTCCACCCTCCCGATCAGCGACCATCCCCAGCCAAAATCCTCCTTCATCGTCAGGCCGGCGACCGACGTGCTCAACGCATTGTAGACTGGAGCCCATCGGGCTCTGTTGCTGAACTTCTGAATCCCGTAGGCAAGCTTCTGGGCGCTTGGGTTGAACGGCGCGCCGTTCGTCATGTAGCCGTAGCCGAAATCGATATTGGCGTAGGCCGTGACTCCGCCATAGGTCAGGGGGCAGTCGTCCGGCGACGAATCGAGCCAGTTCCAGAGGCTCGCCCAGCAGTTCGGCTTGGCAGCGGGCGTCTCCGCCGGCTTCTTGGTCGGCAGGTCCGCGGCTTGGGCGAGGCTGACAAAGCCAAGCGTCGCCGAAAGGAAAATTTCAAGTCTTTTCATCATTGCCCCGGGAGCGCTGCCGGCGGCGCGGTCGACATTAAGTCGCTGCAGCCAGCGGGTTGCGCCGACGGGCGATTCCCCGCGCTAGGGCGAAGCCTCCGCGCTCGCCGCCGGAGCCTTGGGGTGATGGCGCTCATCGAGCCGCTTCGCCTTGGCGCCGGCCTGGCGCGCCGAATCGGAGAGCTGGAACATCTCCAGCGTATCGAAATCCGCCGTCGATTCCCGCAACGACGCGTCGGTGTAATTGCGGGCCTCGGGATCGCGCGCGATCCGTCGCGCGGTCCAATAGACCTTGGCGAACATTTTCACGATCTTGGCGTGCTTGACGACGAGGTCCGTCACATAGCGCGGATAGAAGGTGAGGGCGCTCTCGATCGGCATGCCGGGCCGTCGGTCCAGCCGGTTCTTGCGGCGAATGAAGCCGGACTCGAGCGGATAGATGTTATAGAATTCCCAGCTCGCCCAGAACCAGACCATGAGATAGGCGACCGTGTCGACGCGCGGGCCCCCCGCTGCCGCCCGGCGGATCACCGTCTTGATGTGATCCTCGGTGTAATAGGTCTTCCAGGCCAGGCGATAGGCCTCCTGCCATTCCTCGCGCGACATGCGCGGATGGTCGCACACCACATGCTCGAGATCGAACTTGTTGAGGTCCGGGTCGATCGATCGCCCGGCCGCGACCATCTTGGCGTGGTCCTCGCTGCCGGGCAGCGGGGTCAGGCAGGAGAATTCGAGAATGTCGAGCGGCAGCTCGCGCTGAATGATCTTGATGTCGCGAACGATCAATTCCTGGGTGTCGTTCGGAAAGCCGAGAATGTAGCCGCAATAGGAGATGCAGCGCACCTTGCGCCAGGCCTGCAGCATCTCGCGGTAATCGGCGATGTGGTTCTGCTTCTTTTTCGCCCCGCTCAGGCTGTCGGGATTGATGTTCTCGAGGCCGATGAACACGCGCCTGACGCCGGCCGCCGCCGCCTTCTCGATGAAGCGCGGAATCTTGTGGCACATCGTGTCGACCTGAATGACGAAGCGCGAATGGATGCCCTCGTCGCGCAGCGCGATCAGCCGGTCGAAGATCAACTCCCAATTGCGGTTGCGCGCCAGATTGTCGTCGGTGATGAGAAAATAGCGGATGCCGTTGGCGTGATTGGAGCGCACGAGACGCTCGATGTCGTCGGCGGTGCGGTAGCGCGACTTGCGCCCCTGCACGTTGATGATGGTGCAGAACGAACACAGGAACGGACAGCCGCGGCCGGCGTCGAAGCTCGAAAACATGCCGATCGTCCGCCCCACCCGTTCGGGAGGCAGGATCGGATTGGGCGCGCCTTCGAGGTTCGGGAGGTTGTCGAGATGATTGTAGAGCGGCTTCAGCGTCCCGGCCGCGGCGTCGCGCAGCACTTCGCCGAACCGCCCCTCGGCCTCGCCGGCGAACAGGGAAATTCCGAGCGCGGTCGCCTCGCGCAGCGAATCGGGCGCTTCCGGCAGCATCGCCAGGCAGCCTGAAACATGGAACCCGCCGACGCAAACCTGCACCCCGGCCGCCCTCAGCGGCCTGGCGATGTCCATGGCGCGCGGGAACTGATTCGACTGCACGCCGACCAGGCCGACCAGTCCCAGTCCGCCCGCTTCCTTGATCTGCCGGGCAATTCGGTCGGGCCGAACGCGCGCGTTGGTCTCGTCGACAGCCAGGATTTCAACGTCGATATCTTCTCCGAGCGTCTGGTTCTCCATCGCGTCTTTCGCGATCCCGTACAGGCATGCGAGAGAATTCGACGGCAGGGCGGAGCGGAACCACTGAATGACGTAGCCGTCGTCGTCGTAGTGCGACGGCTTGATCAGGAACAAAAGAAATCTTCGGCGCTTGACGTTTTCCGACATGCGGCTTGGCTCCCCGCGACAATATGCTCGGCCTCGGTTACGCTCTATCGTCACCTTTTGCTTAATGCCGAACCGTTAACAGCCTTTGCCCGGCGACACAATCGCCCGGCCTCGAACTGTTACGGTTCGCTGAGGCCGGTTTCAATCGTCGGTCACGCCCGGGATCTGGGGAAGGTAGGCCGCGCCATGCGCGGTCGCGAAGTCGCGGAATGCGTGGGCGGCGGGCGAAAGGGCCCGATCGGTCCGGTTGACGACATACCACTGGCGCCGGATCGGCAGGTCCTCGACGTCGAGGCAGACGATCCGGCCGCTCGCGACTTCCGCCGCGGTCGTGTGGGCGGAGATGAGCGCGATGCCGAGCCCCGCCATCACCGCCTGTTTGATGGTCTCGTTCGAGCCCAGCTCCATCCCCATCTGCACCCGCCTGATCGCGGTGTCGCCGATGAAATCGTCGAACAGCGCGCGGGTGCCGGATCCGATCTCGCGAAACAGGAACGCCTCGCCCGCCAGATCCCCGCGCCTCAAGCCTGCCGCTCCGGCGAGCCTGTGCTCGGGCGGAGCGATCAGCACATAAGGGTGGGGGCCGAGGGAGGATTTCTCCACCGCCATGTCGCGCGGCGGCCGTCCGGTGAGGGCGATCTCGACCTCATCGGCGCGCAGCGACTCGATCATGGCGTCGCGATTGCCGATCTGGAAGCGGAGTTCGAGCCTGGGTCGGCTGGCGACGAACGCCGCGATCAGGCGGGGCGCGAAATATTTCGCCGTCGAGACCGCGCCGACCGAAAGCCTCCCGCCCTCCCCGGCCCCGATCGCCTCAATTGCTTCGGCGAAGTCCCGCAGCGCGCGCGCGACCCCGTGCGAGGCCGCGTGCGCCGCCTCGCCCGCCTTGGTCAGCCGCATGCCGGTCGAGGCGCGCTCGAACAGCCGCAGGCCGACCGCGTCCTCGAGCCCCTTCACCCGAGCGGTCAGCGCCGCCGGCGTCATGTTGAGCGACCTCGCCGCGCGGACCAGCGAACCGGCCTCGGCGATCGCTTGCAGGGTCTCGATTTGTCGAAGCGTCAGGTTGCGCACGCCGCCGCCATTCAATGTTATTGAATCCGGGACCAAAATTAATTCAGTTTTATTTTGCACGCAATCGGCGATATTGGTCGCGCTCGCAAGAGATCAAGAGATGAAGAGAGAAGCCGCGATGCGCGGGCGCGGGAACGGGAGGCGCTGGTGTCGAACCGACCATGGAACGGCCGAGAGTTTCTGACCGGCCAGGGGCTGGGCGCGTTTTTGAGCGCCGACGCCCCCGCCGACCTGGCGCGCGTCCTGGGCGCGCTCGCCGACGCTTCTGTCTCCATTGCGGCTCTCGTTCGCCGCGGCGGCCTCAGCGCCGCGCCGGCGGCGGCGATCTCCGCCAGTCCTGCCGGTTTCGTCAGGACGGCGCCCGCCATATTCGTGGACGAGGCCTTCATCCGCCGCCTCCAGGGGTCGGGCGTGCGCGGGGTCGTGTCCGGCGAACGCGACGAGCCGGCGGCGCTCGATTCCGACGGGACGCTGCTGGCCGCGATCGGCCCGCTCGACGGCGCCTCGACCCTGGATGCGGATGTCCCGGTCGGCGCCGTCTTCTCGGTGCTCGACGCTCCCGCCGGCCCGCTGAAGCCCGCGCATTTCCTGCAGGCCGGAATCCGGCAACGCGCCGCGGGCTTCGTCCTCTTCGGGGCGCATGTCGCCTTCGTCTTCACGACCGGCGCGGGCGTTCACATCGCGATCCTCGACCCGGATTCCAACGCGTTTCGCATCTTGCGCGCCGACGCGCGCATTCCCGAGCGCGGCGGCGCGTTGGCGATCGATCCTTCGAACGCCCGCAACTGGCCCGGGCCGGTGCGCGCCTATGTCGAGGATTGCCTGGAGGGCGAGAACGGGTCGGAGGGGCGAAATCTCGACATGCGGTGGGTCGGCTCGATGGTCGCCGAGGCCTATCGAATCCTGACCCGCGGCGGCGTCTATCTCGATCCGGAAGATTCGCGCGAGGGCCACGCGAACGGCAGCGCGCGCCTGCTCTCCCAGGCCAACCCGATCGCATTCCTGATCGAACAGGCCGGCGGCGCGGCGATCAACGGCTTCGATCGGATTTTGGAGATCGCGCCGAGGTCCGTCAGCATGCGCACGCCTCTGATCTTCGGCGCGAAGGACAGGGTCGAGCGGATCGCGCGCTATTGCGGCGAGGGCAACGCCCGGGCGAACAGTTCCCCCCTGTTCGGCAAGCGCGGCCTGTTGCGCCGGTGATTCGAGATTTCCGGACATTCATCAGATGTCGATCAAGCATCCCATCATCGCGATCACCGGCTCCTCCGGGGCCGGCACGACTTCGGTCAAGCGAACGTTCGAGCAGATTTTCCGGCGCGAGAAGATCAGCCCGGTCTACATCGAGGGCGACGCCTTCCATCGCTGGAACCGGCTGGAGATGCGCGAGCAGATGAAGGCGGCGGCGGCCAACGGCGACAATCACTACAGCCACTTCGGCGCCGCGGCCAACCTGTTCGAGGAGCTGGAGAAGACGTTCGCCGCCTATTCCGAGACCGGAGGAGGCCGGTCTCGCGGTTATATCCATGACGAGACCGAGGCCGAGCAGCACGGCTGCCCGCCGGGGACGTTTACGCCCTGGCGCGACTTCGAGCCGGGGTCGGACCTGCTGTTCTACGAAGGCCTGCACGGCGCCCTCGTCACCGACAAGGTCAATGTCGCTCAATACGTCGATCTGAAGATCGGCGTCGTGCCGGTCATCAATCTGGAGTGGATCCAGAAACTGCATCGCGACCGCGGCTCGCGCGGCTACACCATCGAGGCGGTCACCGACACGATCCTGCGGCGCATGCCCGATTACATCAACTACATCTGCCCGCAATTCGCCGAGACCGACATCAATTTCCAGCGCGTGCCGACGGTCGACACCTCCAATCCGTTCATCGCCCGCTGGATCCCGACCCCCGACGAATCGATGGTCGTCATCCGCTTCCGCGATCCGCACGGCATCGACTTCCCCTACCTTTTGTCGATGATTCACAACAGCTTCATGAGCCGCGCCAATTCGATCGTCATCCCGGGCGGCAAGCTCGACATCGCGATGCAGCTCATCCTGACGCCGATGATCATGAAACTGGTTGAGCGCCGCCGGCGCGCGCTCCGCGCTTAGCTCCGGCCAATGCTCTTTTTGACGAACCGCATAAAGGAGAAGAGAGATGAACAAACAAATCTCGCAAACCGTGAAGGGCAAGGACCGCTACAAGTCCGGCGTGATGGAATACCGCAAGATGGGCTATTGGGAGCCGGACTATGCGCCCAAGGACACCGACATCATCGCCTGTTTCCGGGTGACGCCGCAGGACGGCGTCGATCCGGTCGAGGCCTCGGCCGCGGTCGCCGGCGAATCCTCGACCGCGACCTGGACGGTGGTGTGGACCGACCGCCTGACCGCGAGCGAAAAATATCGCGGCAAGTGCTTCCGCGTCGATCCGGTGCCGGGAACGGAAGGGCAGTATTTCGCCTATATCGCCTATGATCTCGACCTGTTCGAGCCGGGTTCGATCGCCAATCTCTCGGCCTCGATCATCGGCAACGTGTTCGGCTTCAAGCCGCTGAAGGCGCTGCGGCTCGAGGACATGCGTTTTCCCGTCGCTTACGTGAAGACGTTTCAGGGGCCCGCGACCGGCATCGTGGTCGAGCGCGAGCGGCTCGACAAGTTCGGCCGGCCTCTGCTCGGCGCGACCGTCAAGCCCAAGCTCGGTCTCTCCGGCCGCAATTACGGCCGCGTCGTCTACGAAGCGCTGAAGGGCGGCCTCGACTTCACCAAGGACGATGAGAACATCAACTCGCAGCCCTTCATGCACTGGCGCGACCGCTTCCTCTATTGCATGGAGGCGGTCAACAAGGCGCAAGCGGCGACCGGAGAGGTCAAGGGAACCTATCTCAATGTCACCGCCGCCACGATGGAGGACATGTACGAGCGCGCCGAATTCGCCAAGGAGCTCGGCTCGGTCGTGGTGATGATCGATCTGGTGATCGGCTATACCGCGATCCAGTCGATGGCGAAGTGGGCGCGCCGGAACGACACCATCTTGCACCTGCACCGCGCCGGCCACGGCACCTACACGCGGCAGAAGTCGCACGGCGTCTCGTTCCGCGTCATCGCCAAATGGATGCGCCTCGCCGGCGTCGACCACATCCACGCCGGCACGGTCGTCGGGAAACTGGAGGGCGATCCGGCGACGACGAAGGGCTTCTACGACGTCTGCCGCGAGGACTTCAATCCGCTGCAGCTCGAGCATGGAATCTTCTTCGATCAGCACTGGGCTTCGCTCAACAAGCTGATGCCGGTCGCTTCGGGCGGCATTCACGCAGGCCAGATGCACCAGCTCGTCAACCTGTTCGGCGACGATGTGGTGCTGCAGTTCGGCGGCGGCACGATCGGTCATCCGAATGGCATTCAGGCGGGCGCGACCGCCAACCGCGTGGCGCTCGAGGCGATGGTGTTCGCCCGCAATGCGGGACGCGACTACGTACACGAGGGCCCGACCATCCTCGCCGAGGCCGCGAAAACTTGCACGCCGCTGCGCCAGGCGCTCGACGTCTGGGGCGACGTGACCTTCAACTACGCCTCGACCGATCAGCTCGATTACGTTCCGACCGCGCAGGTCGCCTGACTCTCATCCGGCCGGCTTTTCCGGCCGCCTTCTCCCGTAAACGGGCGAAGGCCTTTCGCTCCCTCTCCCGTTCGCGGGAGAGGGCCGGGGTGAGGGCAAGCCGCCCACGCCAATCTCAGGAGATGAATCCCATGCGCGTCACACAAGGCTGCTTCTCGTTCCTGCCCGATCTCACCGACGACCAGATTCTCACCCAGGCGCAATATTGTCTCGACCGGGGCTGGGCGGTGAATCTGGAGTTCACCGACGATCCGCATCCCCGCAACACCTATTGGGACATGTGGGGCCTGCCGATGTTTGATCTGCACGACGCCAAGGGCGTGATGATGGAGCTCGACGCCTGCCGCAAGATCTATGGCGACCGCTACATCCGCCTGTCGGCCTTCAATTCCTCGCACGGTTGGGAATCGGTGAGGATTTCCTTCCTCGTCAACCGGCCGAAGAACGAGGACGGCTTCCGTCTCGACCGCACCGAGTCCCGCGGCCGCACCCAGCGCTACGCGACGCGCGCCTACGCCGCCGACCGGCCTGAGGGGAAGCGCTACGCATGAGCGCAATCAAAGAGCCTGAGCCGGCGACGGCGGCGAAGATCAATCTCGCCGAAGAGTTCGCGCAGTCGGGAGTCGGCCCGGTGCTGCAACAGCTCGACGACGAACTGATCGGCCTCGCGCCGGTCAAGCAGCGCATTCGCGAGATCGCGGCGCTGCTGCTGATCGACCGGGTGCGGGCGAAATTCGGCCTCAGCGCGCAGGCCCCGACCCTGCACATGAGCTTCACCGGAAATCCCGGCACCGGCAAGACCACGGTCGCGATGCGGATGGCGGAGATCCTGCACCGGCTCGGTTACGTGCGGCGCGGCCACCTGGTCGCGGTGACGCGCGACGATCTCGTCGGCCAATATATCGGCCATACCGCGCCGAAGACCAAGGAGGTGCTGAAGAAGGCGATGGGCGGCGTTTTGTTCATCGACGAGGCCTATTATCTCTACCGGCAGGAGAACGAGCGCGACTACGGGCAGGAGTCGATCGAGATTCTCTTGCAGGTGATGGAGAACAACCGCGACGATCTGGTGGTGATCCTCGCCGGCTACGCCGACAAGATGGACCGGTTCTTCCATTCCAATCCCGGCTTCCGCTCGCGCGTCGCCCACCACATCGACTTTCCCGATTACACCGACGGCGATCTCGAGGCGATCGGCGAGAAGATGCTCGATTCACTCAACTACCGGCTGAGCCCCAGCGCCAAGCAGGCGCTCGCCGACTACGTCGCGCTGCGCCGCGCGCAGCCGCTGTTCGCCAACGCGCGTTCGATCCGCAACGCCCTCGACCGCGCCCGCCTGCGCCAGGCCAACCGGCTGCTGGCGGCGGGCGACCGGGAATTGACGCTCGACCGGTTGACATCGATCGAGGAGGAGGACATTCGCCAGAGCCGCGTGTTTCATCTGAGGGAGGGCGGCGCTTGAGCATGCCGGTGATCCTGTCGCCGTCGATCCTGTCGTCGGACTTCTCGAAACTCGGCGAGGAGGCGCAGGCCGTCGCCGCCGCCGGCGCCGACTGGATTCATCTCGACGTGATGGACGGGCATTTCGTGCCCAACATCACCTTCGGCCCGCCGGTGGTCGCGGCGCTGCGCCCGCATGCCGGCAAGCCGTTCGACTGCCATCTCATGATCGAGCCTTGCGACCCCTATCTGGAGGCCTTCGCCAGGGCCGGTTGCGATCACATCACCGTTCACGCCGAGGCGACAAGGCACCTCGACCGCTCGCTGCAGGAGATCCGGGCGCTGGGCAAAAAGGCCGGCGTCGCGATCAACCCGGCGACGCCGGAGTGCGCGATCGAATACGTGCTCGACCGGCTCGATCTGATCCTGGTGATGACGGTCAATCCCGGCTTCGGCGGCCAGGCCTTCATTCCGGCGATGGTGGACAAGGTGGCGCGGGTCAAGCGCATGGTCGGCGAACGCAACATCCATATCGAGGTCGACGGCGGGGTGTCGCCGGAGACCGCGCCGCTCTTGACCCGCGCCGGCGCCAACGTGCTGGTCGCCGGCACCGCTGTGTTCGAGGGCGGCCAGATCGCCTACGCGCGCAACATCGCCGCGATCCGGGCGGCGGGCGAGGACGGCGCGCATCGGCTTCGACCCAAGCCGCCCGCGAGCGCCGACGCGCGCTAGGCATCGATGCCCGGCTGGCGGCGCCTGACCCCGTTGCCGCGCGTCGGGCGAGGATGGCGTCGCGCTCATCGCCCTGACGCGAGAACCTCGGCGAAACCTTGCCGCCACGAGGGATGGGCCGGGCGCCAGCCGAGTTCGCGCTGCGCCTTGAGATTCGACCCGGCCCGGCTCTCGGTCATCATCGTCGCCAGGTGCTCGCCGACCGCGATCCGCGCCAGCCAGCGCGGAACGCGGCGCGGCGGCTTGGCCCCAAGCGTCTTCGCCAGCGCTGGAAGCCAGTCGCGGACCGGGGCGGGATCGTCGTCAACGACGTTGTAGAGGCCCGGCGGCCCCCGCTCGACCGCCAGCGCCGTCGCCTCCGCCGCATCGTCGAGGTGCAGGAACGACCACCAGCCATTGGCGTCGCCGATCAGCGGAACCAATCTCCGCCGCACCTGATCGATCATCGGCCCGTCGAACAACCCCGAGCCCGGCCCATAAAACGCGCCGTAGCGAAGGACGACGCCGTCAAATGCGGTCCCGGCCGCGACCGAGCGCTCGAGATGGCGAATGGCTTCGAGCGTGTTGCGCATTTGGCGCGGCGGCGCCGGGTCCAGAGGGTCCTCTTCCGTTTTCACCGGCCCGCCGACCCGGGCGTACGGCCAGCCGCAGAAACTCTGAGCGATGAAGCGGCTGGTCCCGACCTCTCGCGCCGCCGCGAGCAGATGGTCGAGACCCTCGGTCCGCAAGCGGTTGGTGACGGCGAACGTGCGATCGAACCGGCGCAAATCGCTGGCGCTGGTCAGCGCGGTCATTTCGTGAACGATGACCTCCGGCCGAACCTCGCGCACCGCCGCGCGCACCGCCGCGGGGTCGAGCGCGTCGGCGACGAGCGGCGCAGCGCCGGCCAGCCGCAGCCCCTCGGCCTTGGAGGGGGAGCGGGTGAGGCCCGCAACGGCGTGGCCCGCCGCCGCCAGCAGCGGAACGAGACGGCTCCCGACGGCGCCGGTGGCGCCTGCGATCATCACTCGCATCAGCTTCGCCCTCGGCCTGATTCTGTTCGAGTTCAATCCTTCAGAGCCATGACGGTTCCCGGATTAGCTGCGGCATTATGTCGACACATGAATTTTTCGCCATTTTCGTTGATTTGGACTGCGCCCCTCGGGTGAGACGCGTCAATTGCGCGGCGGGGCGGCGCGGGCGGCCTGCCGGGCTCCCGGGCTGCCGGGGCAGGAGGCAGCAGGCAGGAGGCAGCAGGCAGGAGGCGCCGATTTTCGAAAATCGATTTTCTGCGACAATCTCTTTTAGATAATCAGAAGACGTGATATGGTCCTCCTCGTCGCTGGATCGAGGCGCGCCTGGCGCGCCGAGGGCAGCGGCCGCCTTAAGCCTTCAGGCGGGCGGGTTGACACGCTGAACAACGGCGGGGGCTAAGGAGGGCCAGGCGGCGGAGAAAAAATTCTCATTTGGATTCTGGCCTAAACCCTTGAAAAGCCTCAATTCGCGGAAGACAATTGCTTGGATTCCGCTTCCCCTGGCTTTGCTCCGGCTTCCCCTGGCTTTGCTCCGGCTTCCGTGGGCTTGGATTCCGTTGCCGCTGGCTTGGATCGGCTTCCGCCGGGGTTCCTCGAAACCCGCAAAAGGCCGCCGACCTAGCGGGCCGCTGCTCCTTGCGCGCGCCGCGCGGCGACTCTCCGGCCGCCATCGGCTTCGCCGAATTCGGGTCGGCTGGATATGGCGCCGCAAGCCTTTGAACCAACGAGATTGGCGGCCGAAAGCGGCGGCCGTCCTCGCCGGCGTCGGTTTGTCCCGAAGAACGTTCGATTTTCCGGGATGCGCGGCTGCCCTAATTCAATACCCGCCTGGGGTCCGGCGAATCGAGTGAGAAGGCTGGGATGGCGACCTCGAAGCTCTGGCCGTCTTCGCCGACCATGCGATATTCCCCGACCATCATTCCGCTCGATGTCGCCAGCGGGCAGCCCGAGGCGTAGCGGAAGGCCTCGCCCGGCCGGATCGTGGGCTGTTCGCCGACGACCCCCGGGCCTCTCACCTCCTGCTGGCGCCCGTCGGCGTCGGTGATCCGCCAGTGGCGCTCCAGCAGCGTCACGGATTTGTCGCCGAGATTGGCGATTTCAATCGCATAGCGCCAGAAGTAGCGGCGCTCGTCCGGCTCGGAGCGCTCCGGATCGAACGTCGGCTCGACCGTGACTTTGACCCGGTGCGTGACCGCCGTATACATGGCGACGACATTGTAGCGGCGAGCGACGGACCGTCCACTGCTTTCGACGCGGCCTCCCGGCGTCGCCCACCCAGGTCACTGCAGCGTCGGCACGACCTTGGCGTAGCTGAGATCATAGGTCTTGTTGAGCAGCGGATCGAGTTTCGTGCCCTCGGAGGCGTCATAGATACGCGGGCGGCCGGAAGCGGTGCCGTACTGCGCGACGGCCGCCGCCGGCGCGACGGGGCCCAGTCCGCCTCCGGCGGCCGCAAGCTGCGGAGTTCCGTATTTCGCCTCCCGGGCCTTCTGATCGGCCAGCATGGCGGGCGAGAGCGGCGCCTCGGCGACAGGCCCGGTCCCCGCGCCCGCCGGCTCGCCGTCGGCGAAGGCGTCGCCTTCGGCCGGCCCGTCGTTGACGCCGGTGACGACGGCGCCGATATCCTCGATCGACTTGGCGCCCTTGGAGGGGGCGAGCGAGGCCAGCGCCGCGGCCAGCGCGTTCCGGCCGGCGCCGATCCTGGCGAGACGCGCGAGAACGGCGGCCGGGGCCGGCCGCGACGGCGCCAGCGGCGCAAGCGCGCCGAACTGCGCGGGATCGGCGAATTCGATCGAGCCGCGGATCGAGCGCGAGGCTGGCGGCGGCGTCACATCCGGCGCCAGCCGGTCCTTGGCGTCCTTTTCGATCTGGCGCCAATGCGCGACGTTCTTCAGGTGCTGTTCGAGCGTCTCGGCGAAGACGTGGCCGCCGGTTCCGTCGGCCACGAAATAGAGGTCCTTGCCGCGCGCGGGATTGGCGGCCGCTTCCAAGGCCGCCTTGCCGGGATTGGTGATCGGTCCGGGCGGCAGGCCGTCGATGATGTAGGTGTTGTAGGGAGTGACCTGGGTCAGCTCCGCCCGCGTGATCGCGTGGCCGAGCGTGCCCTTGCCGTAGACCAAGCCATAGACGATCGTCGGGTCGGATTCGAGCTTCATGTGCTTCTTCAGCCGGTTGATGAAGACGCTGGCGACCTTGGGGCGCTCATCGGCCTTGCCGGTCTCCTTCTCGACAATCGAGGCCAGCGTCACCATCTCCCCCGGCGATTTGATCGGCAGGTCCGGCGCCCTGCTCTTCCAGATTTCGTCGACCAGCTTCGTCTGCGCCTTGGCCATGCGCGCCAGAATGGATTGGCGGGAGTAGCCGCGCTCGAAATAATAGGTGTCCGGCATCAGCGAGCCCTCGCGCGGGATTTCCCTGATGTCGCCGGTGAGAACGTCGTCGTCGCGCAGGCGCTCCACGATCTGTTCGCTCGTCAATCCCTCCGGGAGGGTGAGCTTGTGCTGCACCACGCGGTGGGCTGCGAGTTCGCGCTCGATCTCATTCATGCTGGCGCCTGCCCTGAAGGCGTATTCGCCGCGTTTCAACACGCCCCGATTGCCGTCGAGCAGGGTCAGCACGTTGAACCACATCGCGCTGTCGATGACGCCGGCCTTCTCGAGCTGGTCGGCGATGCTGCCGAAGTCGTCCTCGCGCGCGATCACGACCACCTTGTCGGCTGTCAGCGGCCCCGGCTTTCGCGAGCTGATCATCAGCCAGGCGAGCGCCCCGACTGTCAGCAAAGCGCCCAACAGCGCGAAAGTCAGAAATCCGCTCACCATCGACAACGGCGATGGACGGGACGGCTTCTTGCGCGGCGTCTTTTCTGGCGGCGGGGGTTCGGTCAGCGCCGGCCTAGGCTTGCCCATGCGCCCGAACAGGCTCATGCGCGGACGAGGCTCCCGTCCATCGCCCGAATTCATGTCTCCGCTCATGCCGCCTGCCGGTCCTTCGCGTGGACGCCGCCACTGAGAGACAAAATCCTGACGCACGCGGGACCAAAGCCTCGCGCGCGATGGCGACGTCAACGCAAGTCTATATGACGGCGGACTTTGACGAAATAACAAATCGTCGATGGGGAGCAGCAATCACGCAGGCGCGCGAAAGACCAGCGAGGCGTTGGTGCCGCCGAATCCAAACGAATTGGAGAGCGCCGCCCGGATAGGCCGCTTGCGAGCCGCATGGGGCGCGAGGTCGATCGCCGTCTCGACGCTGGGGTTGTCGAGGTTGAGGGTCGGCGGCGCGATCTCGTCGCGGATGGCGAGCACGGAGAAGATCGCCTCCACCGCTCCCGCGGCGCCAAGAAGATGACCGATCGAAGACTTGGTGGAGGACATCGTCGTTCGGGCGGCCGAATTTCCGAGCAGGCGCTCGACCGCGTGCAATTCGATCTCATCGCCCAACGGCGTGGAGGTGCCGTGGGCGTTGACGTAGTCGATCTCCGAAGCGGAAATCCCCGCCCGCTTGAGCGCCATGTTCATCGAACGATAGGCGCCGTCGCCGTCCGGCGCGGGCGAAGTAATGTGGTAGGCGTCGCCAGAGAGGCCATAACCGACGAGTTCGGCGTAGATGCGCGCGCCGCGCGCTCGCGCATGCTCCAGATCCTCCAGCACGACGCAGCCCGCGCCTTCACCCATGACGAAGCCGTCGCGATCGCGATCGTAGGGGCGCGAGGCCTGCTTGGGCCGGTCGTTGAACCCCGTCGACAGCGCGCGGCAGGCGCAAAAGCCGGCCAGCGAAAGTCGATTGACCGCCGATTCCGCGCCCCCGGCCACCATGACGTTGGCGTCGCCGAGCGCGATCAGCCGACCGGCGTCGCCAATCGCGTGCGCGCCGGTGGAGCAGGCGGTGACGACCGCGTGGTTGGGGCCCTTGAGATTGTTGGCGATGGAGACTTGTCCGCTCACCAGGTTGATCAGCCGTCCGGGAATGAAGAAGGGCGAGATCCGCCGCGGCCCCTTCTCGTGCAGCGTCACCGAGGCGTCGTAGATGCCTCCCAGACCACCGATCCCGGAGCCGAACAGCACGCCGGTCTCGATTTCCTCTTCGTAGGTTCCCGGGGCCCAGCGGGCGTCACGCAACGCCTGGGTCGCGGCGCTCATTCCATAGACGATGAAGTCGTCGACCCGGCGTTGTTCCTTCGCCTCCATCCAGTCGTCAGGATTGAAGGCGTCGGGAGCGCTTCCCCGCGGCACCTGCGCGGCGATCTGGCAGGGAAGGTCGGAGACGTCGAAATGCTCGACCCGCCCCGCCCCGGATTCACCGGCCAGAAGCCGCCGCCAGGTCGCCTCAACGCCGCAGGCCAGCGGCGTCACCATGCCGAGCCCTGTGATGACGACCCGCCTCATGCGCTCCGAGCCCTCGAGGTCACCTAAGTAAGTCGCGCGCCCATCCCGAACCACCCGCCCGTCAAGAGGCCTCAACGCGCCGAGGGCCGGACTTGACGCCGGCCCTCGCGCACTCACGGCGCAATGCTAAGACGGCTGGCGGCAAGCGCGCCGCTGCTATTTATTGGCCGAAGCTTTCTCTAGGAATTTTACCGCATCGCCGACGGTGACGATCGTCTCGGCCTGGTCGTCAGGGATCTCGACCCCGAATTCTTCTTCGAAAGCCATGACCAACTCAACGGTGTCGAGCGAGTCGGCGCCCAGATCGTCGATAAAGTTCGCGCTGTCGACGACTTTGTCGGCTTCTACGCCGAGGTGCTCGACGACGATCTTCTTTACGCGCTCCGCGACATCGCTCATGTCTTTTTTCCTTTATCTGTCGGGCCTCGCCTCCCGACCTATGAATGATCCCCGATCGACCGCGGCCTGGGAACGTCAACCGTTCGGTCATCCACCCAGCGTCATGGGCGGCGCTTCGAGTGTCGCACGAGTTCCGGTCGCGCAAACGTTTGGAAATCCCTCCACACGCCCCTCCAGCGCCCAGCGCCAAATGCGGTCGATAGCATATCTTTACCTACAACGCGAGAGGGCTTCCGGGCTGCCGTCGGGCCGCGACCGTAGTGGTTCAAACCATTCAAATCATTGCCATTCCGCCGTTCACATGAAGCGTTTGGCCGGTGACGTAGCCCGCTTCGGAACTCGCCAGATAGACCGCCGCCGCGCCTATGTCCGCACCCGCGCCCAGACGCCCCATTGGGATCGAGGCGACGATCGCATCGCGTTGCTTATCATTGAGCCCGTCGGTCATCGGACTGGCGATGAACCCCGGCGCGATGCAGTTGACAGTGATGGCGCGCGTCGCGACCTCCTTGGCGAGCGCCTTGGACATACCGATCACGCCGGCCTTGGCGGCTGCGTAGTTGCCCTGGCCTGGATTGCCGTCGACAGCGACGACCGAGGCAATGTTGATGATCCGACCGAAGCGACGCCGCATCATGCCCTTCAATGACGCGCGCGACAGGCGGAAGGCCGCGGTCAGATTGATCGCGATAACCGAATCCCATTCTTCGTCTTTCATGCGCATGAACAGGTTGTCGCGCGTCACGCCGGCGTTGTTGACCAGAATGTCGAGCGACCCGAGCGCCGCCTCGACCTCCGGAATCAGCGTCTCGACCGAGGCCGGCCGCGCCAGATCGCATGGCGCAACATGCGCGCGGTCCTTCAGCTCGTGGGCGAGAGCATCGAGCTTGTCCCGGCGGGTGCCCGATAGCCCGACAGTCGCGCCGCGCGCGTGAAGCGCGCGCGCGATCGCGCCGCCCAAGCCGCCCGAAGCGCCTGTGACCAGCGCGGTCCTGCCTGTCAAATCGAACAAGGGCCCAGTCCTTCCCGCTCAGTGATTCGAGTGTTTGGCCGAAGTCCTGAAGGCCTCGATGTCGGCGGGTGTTCCGACGCTGATGACCGTCGCGCCTTCGGCCATCCGCTTGATGAGTCCGGCGAGCACCTTTCCCGTTCCCACCTCGACGTATCGCGTCACGCCCTCGGCGGCCATATATGCGACGCTCTCGCGCCATCGCACGGTTCCGGTCACCTGCGCAACGAGGCCGGTTCGGATCGCCTCCGGGTCGGAGACCGCCGAGGCCGAGACATTGGCGACGAGAGCGGGTCTGGGGCGATGAATCGCGACGCCCTTGAGCGCCGCCTCCATCGCCATCGCCGCCGGCTGCATCAGCGCGCAATGGAAAGGAGCGGAGACCGGCAGAAGCAGCGCACGCTTGGCGCCAGCGAGCAGCGCGAGCTCCATTGCCCGCTCCACCGCGGCGGTCGTTCCCGAAATGACGGACTGCCCGCCACCATTGTCGTTCGCCGCCTGGCAGATGGCGCCGGTCAGGTAGAGGTCGCTGGCGGCCTGGGTGGCGATCCTCGTCGCCACGCCGAAATCGAGTCCAAGAATCACCGCCATGGCGCCCTCCCCCACAGGGGCGGCCTTCTGCATGGCCTCCCCGCGCAGGCGCAAAAGGCGCGCCGCATCGTCGAGCGTCAGCGATCGGGCGGCGCAGAGAGCGGAATATTCGCCGAGCGAATGGCCGGCGACGAACGCCGCGTCCTTCTTTACGTCGAGGCCGGCTTCGGTTTCGAGCACTTTCAGCACCGCCATACTGGAGGCCATCAGCGCCGGCTGGGCGTTCGCGGTCAACGTGAGTTCGGCTTCCGGTCCCTCGAACATTAGCCGCGAGAGGCTCAGCGACAGCGTGGCGTCGACTTGGGCGAACACGTCGCGGGCGACCGGAAACTCGTCGGCGAGCGCCTTGCCCATGCCGACCGCCTGCGACCCCTGACCCGGAAACACGAGGGCGGTCTTCATAACGGACTCCGATTAGCCGGGCGCGGAAAGACACAGGTTCGCGCACGCTGTCAAGGGAACGACCCGTCAAAGACGCCGCGGAAAGGGAGCGCGCGAACCCGCATCTCTGTCAAACGGCGCGCTTATTGGCCATTAACCGGACGCGCCTAGGTTTTCTACTTAGGATCAAACCATGAGACCTCCAACATGGGCGCATTTTTCAATACGGGCGTGAAGGCGCTGCGCGATTTCGAATGGCTCGACGAAAGCCGCGCGCGGGCCTACAGCCGGATCCTTGTCGGCCTTACGCTCGTCGTCGCGCTATCCTGGATCGTGCTAAGCTCAGGCGGAACTCGACCGCGAAGGTAAGCCGATCGGCGCCGACTTCGTCGGCTTTTGGACGGCCTCGCGTCTGGCGCTGGATGGCCGGCCGAATCTCGCCTATGATGTTGGCGCGCACTGGGCGGCGCAGAAGGCGCTATTTGGGCCCAGACTCGGCTACACCGCCTTCTTCTATCCTCCGCCCGCGCTGCTGATCTGTCTGCCGTTGGCGCTCGCGCCCTATTTCTTGTCGCTCGCGGCCTGGCTGGCGGCGACCGGCTACGCGTTCTTTCGGGTCGTGCGCGGTTTCCTGCCCGATCTCGATCCAGTGACGCTGTTTGCGTTCCCCGCCGTGTTCATCAACACCGCCCACGGCCAGAACGGCTTCCTGAGCGCTGCTCTGATCGGCGGCGGTCTTCTCGTCATGGACCGCAGGCCTGCGCTTGCAGGCCTTCTCTTCGGCGCGATGGCGTTCAAGCCGCATTTGGCTCTGATTCTGCCGTTCGCGCTTGTCTTCGCCCGCCGCTGGACGACGCTGGCGACCGCGGCGATAGCGGCGGGCGGGTTCTGCCTTCTCTCGCTGCTCGTGTTCGGCGCGCCTGCGTGGAGCGGGTTCCTCGCCGATTCATCGTTCGCGCGCTCCGCGCTCGAGAACAATCTCGTCGGGAATGAGAAGATGCAGAGCGCATTCGCGGCTGTCCGATTGCTTCATGGTCCGCTCGGGCTCGCGTGGGGTTTTCAGGGCGCGACGGCGCTCGGCGCGGTCGCCGCGCTGTTCTATCTTCAGCGGCGGGCGTTTCGAGCGCCCTGCGAAGCGGCCGCGGTCGTATGCGGGGGCTTGCTGGCGACGCCCTTTCTGCTCGATTACGACCTCACCCTGATGGCCATCCCGCTCGCCTGGCTCTTTCGCGAAGGGCGGCGCTCCGGTTTTTTCGCGTTCGAGAAGGCGATGTTGGCTTTCGCGTTTCTGCTGCCGCTGATATCGCGCATCGCGGCGGGCGCGTTCGGCCTGCCATTGGCGCCCTTGACCATCCTCGGGCTCTTCGCCTTTACGATAAGACGCGCGCTGAAGCCGGCCGCGGGTCCCGGGCGCGTCGTCTCCGATGCGGAACTGACGGCCGCTCGCCTCCCGCTCGCCTTCGAACGGTGATAGGAAGTTATCCGCCAGCCCATTCGATTCGGAATTGACGGACTGGAGCGGGAGAGGGTCGATGGCGGCCGCGCCGGGGAAGACCTGCGGAGCATGCACGATGTGTTGCTCAGCGCTGGAAATTGAGGATCTCGAGAAGCCCGCCGGACCGCTGTGCGTCAATTGTCGCGTTCGCGGCGGCTGCGTGATTTACGCTGCGCGCCCACAGGTCTGCCGGGCCTTCGAGTGCGAATGGCTGACCCGCCGCGATCTTCCCTGGCGGTTGAGACCCGATCTCGTCGGAACGATCCTGATGGAGGACGCCGACAGCGATGAATACCGTGCGGTCTGCGCGCCAGAGAAGCCGATGGCTTGGCGCCATCCGCGCGTCTTCGCCCATCTCCTCGCGGTCGCCAAATCAGGGCGCACGGTGGTCGCGAAGGCCGGCCTGGCGTCTTGGCGGATTTTTGGCTCCGGCGAGTGGGGCCCGACAGTTTGATCGCTCGCCTAATTTTTCGTCACTCTGCATAAGAGCAAGGCAGGTCCGGGGCGCGGGCCGGGCGATGACGACCTCGAGCGCGCCCCATGGCGTGATCCATGATCCGATGCTATGAGCGCCGGCGCGCCGGCCGTCGGGGCGGATCGCCGCAGCTGAACCCAAGGACGGGAGTTTCGCCAGCATGAAAAAAATTGAGGCGATCATCAAGCCCTTCAAGCTCGACGAAGTGAAGGAAGCCCTGCAAGAAGCGGGAATCCAAGGCATTACCGTGCTCGAAGCCAAGGGATTCGGCCGCCAGAAGGGTCATACCGAGCTCTATCGCGGCGCCGAATACGTCGTTGACTTTCTGCCGAAGGTGAAGATCGAAGTCGTCGTCGCGGACGACAACCTCGCCTCGGCGATCGAGGCGATCCGCGGCGCGGCGCTAACGGGACGCATCGGCGATGGCAAGATATTTGTATCGCAGATCGAGGAAGCCATCCGCATCCGCACTGGAGAGACCGGCGCAGATGCGGTCTGAGCGGCGCACGGTTTCATCCAAGGGCTGCCTGCCGCTCCCGCGGCGGGGCGGGGAACATTCCAGATTCCATTTTGAGGAAAGGCAAGGCAAATCATGAAGACCGCGAAGGATGTCCTGAAGATGATCAAGGACAACGACGTCAAATATGTCGACCTGCGTTTCACCGACCCTCGCGGCAAGTGGCAGCATGTGACTTTCGATCGGTCTCTAATCGACGAGGACGCGTTCGCAGACGGCCTGATGTTCGACGGCTCCTCGATCGCCGGCTGGCGGGCGATCAACGAATCAGACATGACGCTGATGCCCGATCCGACTTCGGCCTGCATGGACCCGTTCTTCGCGGCGTCGACGATGGTCATCAATTGCGACATCCTCGATCCGGCGAGCGGGCAGCCCTACAACCGCGATCCGCGCGGCATCGCCAAGAAGGCGGAGGCCTATCTGAAATCGACCGGCATCGGCGACACCGCCTATTTCGGCCCTGAGGCCGAGTTCTTCGTTTTCGACGACGTCCGCTACGCCTGCGAACCTTACAATACCGGATTTCAGCTTGACTCGACTGAACTGCCGACCAATTCCGATACGACCTACGAAGGCGGCAATCTCGGCCATCGCGTGCGCACCAAGGCCGGTTATTTCCCGGTTCCGCCGCAGGATTCGGCGCAGGACATGCGCGGCGAGATGCTGGCGGCGATGGCTCAGATGGGCGCCGCGGTCGAGAAGCACCACCATGAGGTCGCCTCGGCGCAGCACGAGCTCGGGCTCAAATTCGGGCCGCTCGTGACGATGGCCGACCATATGCAGGTCTATAAGTACTGCATCCACATGGTCGCCCAGAGCTACGGCAAGACGGCGACCTTCATGCCCAAGCCGGTCTATGGCGATAACGGTTCGGGCATGCATGTTCACCAGTCGATCTGGAAGGCCGGCAAGCCGGTGATGGCGGGCAACAAATACGCCGACCTGAGCCAGGAATGCCTGTACTATATCGGCGGCGTCATCAAGCACGCTAAGGCCCTCAACGGCTTCACCAATCCCTCGACCAACAGCTACAAGCGCCTGGTCCCGGGCTTCGAGGCGCCGGTGCTGCTCGCCTATTCGGTGCGCAATCGTTCGGCCTCGTGCCGCATTCCGTGGACCGCCAATCCCAAGGCCAAAAGGGTCGAGGTTCGCTTCCCCGACCCGTCCGCCAACCCCTATCTCGCCTTCTCGGCGATGCTGATGGCGGGCCTCGACGGTATCAAAAACAAGATCGATCCGGGCTCGGCGGTGGACAAGGACCTCTATGACCTGCCGCCGAAGGAGCTCAAGAAGATACCGACCGTCTGCGGGTCCTTGCGCGAGGCGCTCGCCAATCTCGACAAGGACCGCGCCTTCCTCAAGGCCGGCGAGGTGTTCTCGGACGATTTCATCGACAGCTATATCGAGCTGAAGATGGGCGAGGTCCAGCGCTTCGAGATGACGCCGCATCCGGTCGAGTTCGACATGTACTATTCTTATTAAGGCGCGCCGGCCTCGGACCAACGAAAGGGCGGCCTCGAGGCCGCCCTTTTTTGATCGGGCCCCTTATTGACGCCTGCGAAGAATAGCGCCCCTTGCCGAGCGATGGCGACGGCATATCCTGCGGCGTCGAGTTCGATTCTCTGCGCGCCGGCGCCCGGCGGGCCAACAAGGAGCCGCTTATCGTGACGAACCCGATAACCCGCCGTCGACCTGGTTCAGGCCGCCCCCGCCGCCATATACGCCTCGCGGCTGTCGCTCTCGGCCTCTGTGCTTGGCACACGAGCTCCGAGGCCATGCCCGCCGACGCGAACTCACGGCGAGGCGCTGGCGAAGCGATGGTGCGCGTCTTGCCATATCGTCGCCAACGACCAGAAACGGGGCGCGGACAACGTGCCAACCTTCGCCACCATCGCTAAAATGCCTGGGTTCAGCCCGGAAAAGATCGCGCAATTCCTGATGGACCCGCATCCGAAAATGCCCGACATGCAGCTATCCCGGGATGAAGCCAAGGACCTCGGCGCCTATATCGCTAGTCAGGCGCGATAACGCGGGGGCATGTCAGGGCGCTGGCAGGGAGGCGTTTTAATCGTAGGGCGTCCCATCCTTGTGGATGAAACGCCATCCGCCTTCAACCGCCTGGGCTGCGAGATCGTCGTCGGGGTAGACGACGCCGTCGCCGGGCGCGCGGTCGCCGATTTCGAGATAGACCACGTCTGCCGATGTCTCATTGACGAGATGATGCGCGTCGCCGCTTCCCCCCTTGAACCCGGCGCACATGCCTGGCTCGAGCGGCGTGCGGCCGGCGTCGGTCACGAGAGTCGGCCTCCCTTCGAAAATATAGACGAACTCGTCCTGCATTATATGCGCATGGCGTAAGGCCGAGACCGCGCCAGGCCGAAGCCGCGTCAGATTGACGCCGAAATTGACGAGGCCGAACAGGTCGCCGAGCGGGCGTTTGACACGCCCAGCGACGCGGGCGGCGAACCGCTCGGGATAGTTCGAGGATTTGAGGCGCGCCGGCGCATCCGCCGCAACGAGGGCGAGGGGGCGCTTCGGACCGGTGTCAGGCATGCCGGACCTCCGCGGCTCATTTAGCCCATACGGACCGGCGAGTCATCGTGCCTTCAATCCCGTGGCGGGGTCGACGCGAGATTTGGCTTTTATCGCCGTTTTTCCGCGCCGGTTCAATGTTTTCAGCGACTTGGAGCCTCGTTTACCGCCGCCCGCAACTCCCAAGCGCCCCTCCGCTCAGCACAGAAAGCAGGAAAGCGACTAACGTGCGCCGCTGTCGATTAGGCTTTGTTCGCGATTGAGATTCATTTTTTTGGCGACATCGCCGCCCTGCCGATGGCAAACGCGCTGTTTTAAGCCACCAAAAGCGGGGGCGCGCCCGGGAGTTGCTCCCTTTTTTTCCCGTTCTCGTCTCCCGAAACCGTTCTTTTAAGGTCCGCTAAGGGGCTGGCGCCATTTTCAGCCGCGGATTGCGTCTTTTCAATCGCTTGCGGCGCCATTCGGCGCCAATTCGTCGACCGCGTTGCCCTTAGCGAGACCCGTGAGCAGCGCTTCGCCCCCGACGATCATCCCCTAAAGACGGGGATTAAGGACCGGGAGCCGGACTGGGCGTTGCTTTAAGACGTCCCGGCATGGGCGCCCGCTCGGAACCGATTCCGGTTTCGAATCCGATCGGGCGTGGCGCCAGCCCCAAACCATGCCGAAAGCTTAAAGACTTCGTGCCCCTCGCCGTTTTTTAGCGTGTCAACTCGCCCGCAAGGCTTAAAAGCGGCCGCTGCCCTCGACGCGCCAGGCGCGCCTCGATCCAGCGACGAGGAAGACCATAACACGGCTTCTGATTATCTCAAAGAAATTGTCGCAGAAAATTGATTTTCAAAAAACAGCGGCGCCTTCGCGCCGGCCGCACGGGAACCGGCAGGCCGGACGCGCGACGCACGCGCCCAGCGTCCGTCGCCGGGGCGGCTTTGAATGGCGGGGCCCACGTCCTTCCAAATATCGGCTTCTGCGCTAAATTGATTTTCAGGCAGGAGCGTTCGGATCATGGTCGGGTTCCTTATCCGCGCGGCGGTGGTCGCGATCGGGCTTTGGCTCGCATCGAAAATCGTGCCCGGCGTCCATATTCTTTCCACCGAGAGCCTGATCGCGGCGGCGCTGCTGCTCGGCATCGTCAACGCCGTCGTGCGGCCGATCCTGATCATCCTGACCTTTCCGATCACGCTCTTGACGCTCGGGCTTTTCCTGCTCGTCATCAACGGGCTGATGATCGAGCTGGTGTCGCATTTCCTCAGCGGCTTTGTCGTCGACGGGCTCTGGGCCGCGATCCTGACCGCGATCGTCGTCAGCCTGACGAGCTGGGTCATGTCGGGCTGGATCGGCCCGAATGGCCGGATCGAAGTGGTGACGTACCGCCAGCCGCCGGGCCGGTGGGACTGACGGTTGGAAATCAAGATTTCCGCGGCAGTTGCGAGGCGCCGCGGTAGCGGAGCGCCTCGACCAGCAAGGCGAAGGCCGGAACAGGTTGGCGGCGGCTGGGATAGTAGAGGTGGTAGCCCGCGTAAGGAGGGCACCAATCCTCGAGCACCCGCTTGAGCCGGCCCTTGGCGAGATGGGGCTCAGCCACGTCCTCCGGCACATAGGCCAGACCAAATCCGTCGAGCGCGGCGTTGAGCATCTGGTGCGTGCCGTTGAAGACGAGTTGGCCTTCGACGCGCACTTTCAGTTCGCGGGCGCCCTTTTCGAACTCCCAGGCGTACAACCCGCCATGGGTGGACAGCCGCAAATTGATGCAGTCGTGGCCGATCAGGTCCTGCGGCTTCTTCGGTTCCGGGCGCTTCCTGAAATACGACGGCGCCGCGACGACCGCGACCCGCATGTCCGGCCCGATACGCACGGCGATCATATCCTTCGCCACTTGCTCGCCGTTTCGCACCCCGGCGTCGAAACGCTCGGAGACGATGTCGGCGAGACGATTGTCGATGACGATCTCGACCTTGATGTCCGGATATTGCGGCAGAAACCTCGCGAGCTTCGGCCACAGAATCGCATCGGCCGCGTGCTCGCTCGCCGTGATGCGGATCGCGCCGGCGGGCTTCTCGCGCAGCTCGCTCAAGGCGGCGAGCTCCGCGTCGATCTCCTCGAACCGGGGGCCTACGGAACGAAGCACGCGTTCGCCAGCCTCGGTCGGGGCGACGCTGCGGGTGGTGCGGCTCAGCAGCCTGAGCCCGAGCCGCTCCTCGAGGCCGCGAATCGTATGGCTCAGCGCCGACTGCGAGACGCCCAGTTTTGCCGCGGCCTTGGTGAAACTCCGCTCCTTCGCCACCGCGAGGAAGGCGAGGAGGTCGTTGAGGCTTTCGCGCGGCATTCATGAATCCAATTCATAGGTCCATGCGAATTCTAACATCTAATCGCACGCGGTCGCGTCCGCTAGATTCTCGACAGTGTGCAGTCGGCGAGAACCGCCGATCGCCAGACTGCCCAGCCAGTCGAAGGGAGCGACAATGGAAATCAAGCGAAGCGGCTCGCAGCCTTCCGGCAAGGGGCCGGCGGAATGGTTCACCGGCGCGGTGCGCATCGACCCGCTCTTCAGCCCACCCGAGCCGGCCCGCGTCGCCGGCGCCGTGGTGACGTTCGAACCCGGCGCGCGCACGGCGTGGCACACCCATCCGCTCGGTCAGACGCTGATCGTGACTTCCGGCTGCGGCCGGGTTCAGCGCCAGGGCGGGCCGATCGAGGAAATCCGTCCAGGGGATGTGGTCTGGTTCGCGCCGGGCGAGAAGCACTGGCATGGCGCCTCGCCGACCACCGCCATGACCCATATAGCCATCCAGGAGAGGCTCGACGGCAAGGCCGTCGATTGGATGGAGCATGTCAGTGATGAGCAGTACCGGGCCTGATCCAAAGGAGAAAAGTCAATGCAGAAGCGCAAGCTTGGAAAGAGCGGCCTGGAGGTCTCGGCCATCGGGCTCGGGTGCATGGGCCTGACCGATGCTTACGGACAGAGGCCGGCCAAAGAGGAGATGATTCCCGTTGTCCGCGCCGCCGTCGAGCGCGGGGTTACGTTCTTCGACACCGCGGAAGCCTACGGCCCGTTCAAGAACGAGGAACTGGTGGGCGAAGCCTTGGCGCCATTTCGCGGAGAGGTGTTTATCGCCACAAAGTTCGGCTGGAACATCGATCCGGTCACGGGCGAGCGGCTCGGCGGACTTAACAGCCGCCCCAATCATATCAAGGTCGCGACCGAGGGGATGCTGAAGCGCCTGAGGACCGATACTATCGACCTTCTCTATCAGCACCGCGTCGATCCTGAAGTGCCGATGGAGGATGTCGCAGGAGCGGTCAAGGAGCTTATACAACAGGGTAAGGTCAAACACTTCGGCTTGTCGGAAGCGGGCGCGCAATCGATCCGCCGCGCCCATGCGGTTCAACCAGTCGCCGCGCTTCAGAGTGAATACTCGCTGTGGACGCGGGAACCCGAGGCCGAGATTCTGCCGATTCTGGAAGAGCTCGGAATCGGGCTCGTCCCCTATAGCCCGCTGGGCAAGGGATTCCTGACCGGCAAGGTCGATCAGACAACCAAGTTTGACAGTTCGGATTTGCGCGGCCGAATTCCCCGCTTCGAGCCGGAAGCCCTCAAGTCTAACCTCGCCCTGGTGGGTCTTCTCGGCCGGATTGCGGAGCGCAAGCGCGCAACGCCGGCTCAAGTCGCGCTCGCCTGGCTGCTCGCGCAGAAGCCGTGGATCGCGCCTATCCCAGGCACCACCAAGCTCGCACGGCTGGAAGAGAACATCGGCGCCGCCTCGTTGGAGCTTGCGCCCGAAGATCTCCGCGAGATCGAGGACGCCGCCGGTAAGATTAGAGTGCAGGGAGACCGGTATCCCGAGGAGCTTATGAGGCTGTCAGGTCGGTAGTGCGGCGGCCAGACTCAACGAGAAGTCCTGTGCCTGTAGCTGTTTCCGACCGACCAATCGCGAGTGTCGTTGGGCCTCTGCTGCCAATCATGGCGGTGGTCCTGATCGCCTTCTTGACGATCGGCCTCGCCCTGCCGGTCCTGCCACTGCACGTGCATCAAGACCTCGGGTTCGGCGCCTTCGTTGTAGGCCTCGTCACCGGCAGCCAGTTTGCGGCTTCGCTCGTCTCGCGGATGTGGGCGGGGCGCTTTTCCGACAAAAGCGGCGCCAAGCGCGGGGTGTTCGCCGGCCTGCTCGTCGCCGGGGCGTCCGGGCTGTTGTACCTTCTGTCCCTGGGTTTCGTTGGTTCTCCCGCCACCTCTGTAACGATCCTCCTTTTCGGCCGCGCAATGCTCGGCGCGGCGGAGAGCTTCATCGTTACCGCTGCGGTTAGCTGGGGGCTGGTCCTCCTCGGCTCGGGGAATGCGGGACAGGTGATCGCCTGGGTGGGGATGGCGATGTTCGCCGCCCTTGCGATCGGCGGCCCGATCGGCGTCGCCCTCTATGCCTTCGGCGGCTTTGCCGCGATCGCTCTCGCGACGACAGCGGCGCCGCTCGCGACACTGCTGATCGTCGTCACCCTGCCCCCCGTCCCGGCGCAGTCTGGCGCCCGGCCCGCGCTCGTTAGAGTGGCCAGCGCCGTCTGGGCGCCTGGACTGGGCGCGGCGCTCAGCAGCATCGGCTTCGGCGCCATCCTCGCCTTCAGCTCGCTGCTCTTCGCTGAACGCGGCTGGAGTCCGGTCTGGCTCCCGTTCACCGCCTACGCGGCTTGCCTGATCGCGGCGCGCTTCGTCTTCGGCCATCTGCCCGACAGGCTGGGCGGTGCCAAGGTTGCGCTGGTCTGCGTGTTGATCGAAGCAGCCGGTCTGGCGCTCATCTGGCTTGCGCATGGCCCGATTGTGGCGGCGATCGGAGCCGCGCTCACGGGCCTCGGCTACTCGCTGGTCTACCCAGGACTTGGCGCTGAAGCCGTCCAACGCGCACCGCCGCAGAGCCGCGGCCTAGTGATGGGTATCTACACGGCGTTTCTCGACGTGGCCCTCGGAGTGGGCGCTCCGGCGCTGGGACTGTTGGCGGGTTGGGCCGGCTTGGGGTCGGTGTTCCTCGCCAGCTCCATGATCGTGCTTTGTGCGGCCGCCGTCGCCACGGCGCTCCTCGTCTCGCCGCCAGGGCGGTAGCCGACGGGCGCTTCACCAACTTGAGGAGATCGTTATGCCGAGCGAACCGTCCGCCCTGTGCAATCCGTTTGCGGATATTGCGCCGGCTCTCGCCGATTGCGCTGCCAATGCGTTGTTCGGCGCAAGCACGACCCTGCCAATCGCAAGGCGCGTCTTTGACGAAATGGGTGCGTAACTGAGAAGGAGTTCTACGATGCGAGGAGCTGTCCTCTACGGTCCGGGCGACCGGGCGCTGAGGCTGCAAGTCGAGGAATATCGCCATGCGCGTCGGCGTTCTCGGTTCTGGGCTGATGGGCGGCAAACTCGGGACGCTGTTCGCGCGCGCCGGGCACGAGGTCGTCTTCAGCTATGCGCGCAGCTTTGAGACGCTGAGAAGGCTCGCGGACGAGGCCGATGGCGATGCGCGGGCCGGCGCCCCGCGCGAGGCCGCCCAGGATGCCGACGTTCTCTTATTGGCCGTGCACTGGCTGCGCGTCGACGACGCGCTGAATCAGGCGGGCGACTTGTCCGGCAAGGTTGTCGTAACCTGCTCGCTGCCGATGAACGCCGACAATACCGAACTCGTCGTCGCCCACAGCTCCTCGGGCGCGGAGGAACTCGCAAAAAAGATCCCCAAGGCGCGGGTCGTCTGCGCCTTCAACACCGTGCCGAGCGAAGTGTTATTTGGCGTCTTCGAGAACCGGCGCAAAGCCATGAGGCCCAGCCTCGTCTACTGCGGGGACGATTCGAGCAGCAAAGAAATTGCCGCGGAACTGATCAGCGACGTGGGTTTCGATCCGGTCGACGCCGGCCCCTTGCGGATCGCCCGTTACACCGAGCCGTTCGCCCTGCTGGTCGCCCAACTTGCGTACGAGGGGGGCGGCGGCCCCGAACTGGCCTACCGGTTCGAGCGGTTTGGGCGACCGACATGAAAATAGCATGGGATGCGTTGGCGTTATGCGGCGTGAGCATGCCTTCGGGGGTGAGGCGCCGCCGCCATTTTCATCCATAATTTGCGCGCCGCCAGGCGCAGGTTGGCTCCCAAGCCGGCTCCTCGAAAGCCGCATCTAAAGCCCTCCGCCCTGATCCCCTCCGGCTTTTCCATATTAAGGCCGCGCGCTGGAATCGTCGTTCGAGGCCGCTTCGCGGCGCCTCAGGACCAGGGACCGCGAGGTTGGCGCGGCTCCCTCGAGAGGAACCGCGCCCGCCTGTCCAAAGCGCTTTCCTCCAGGACGCGACGCGCCCTTATGTCCCCCATGGCCTGAACTGTTTCGATAATGCGACGCCCTGTCCCTGGTAGTTGGAATTTGCGTCCCTGCCGTACAATTGTTCGGTGAGCCCGCCCGCCAGCGGCGAATAGCGCAACCAGCCGACGATTTGCCCGTCCTCCAGCGAAAACGAGACGCCGTAGGAGCGAACCTCGAGCACGGCCTTGCTGCCCGCCGCCTTGTTGTCGACGAATCCAAACCCCGGATCGAAGAATCCCGCATAATGGACGCGGAATTCGCCAGATCGCGCGTCGTAAGGCACCATTTCGGCCGCGAGTTGTGGCGGGACGCCGACATCTTCACGCGTCGCCAGAATGTAAAAATCACCCTGGTCCAGATTGAGCCGGCCCCCGCCGCTCTCGATCCTGTCCCAGAATTCGCGCGGGTCGTAATGACCAATCAAATCCACATCGATCTTGTTCGCGCTCTTCTTGGCCTTGTAGCCGATCGCCGCTCCAGACCCGGCGCCTTGGAGATCGACGGTGACGGGGACCAGCAAGCCGTCCCGGAGCGGCAGCGGGGGACCGGGAGAGCCTATCAGCCGCCCGCTCTTATAGAACCTTTCGATCTCCACCTGCGGCATCGGCCCAATGCCGCGCTGCAGGCGAAGCTGGCTCAGACGCACCCCGGGCCGCACGACGACGCTGAACGTGAGAGGCGCGACTTCGAGGTACAGAGGCCCTTTGTAGCCGGGCTCCACCCGATCGAACGCGGTCGCGCGATCGGCGATTAGGCGGGTCAGGATGTCCAATCTGCCCGTGGAGCTCTTGGGATTGGCGATGCCAGTCAATTCCGCAGAAAGCGAGACCGCCTCGAACAGCTCGATGACGTAGATCGCGCCGCGCTCCAGCACCGGCTCCCGATCGAGGTCGATTGCCGGCAGTCCGTCGAGCTGCTGGATTTTTTCCATCACCGTCGCGCTGGAGCCGGGCAAGAAGCTGGCGCTTACGCGATAGGCGCGGCGCCCCAAACGCAAGTCCAGGCTCGCTGGCTGCAATTGACTGGGCTCAATCTCAACCGTGCTGGCGATGACGCGGGCGCGCACCATCTCCCGCAGTTGCTGGTGCGGCAGCACTCCGGTCCTGCGAGCCTCGACGGCGCTGGGCGGGCGTTCCTCGGGGTGGGAAAACAAGGTCGTCGAATTGTCTCCCCCGCCCATGGTCGACATGCTCCCCCTCTCCCCGAGCGCCCCAGCCCTGATCGTCAGCCCTTATCCCGCCGCTTCGGTTTGGGCCTCGGCGCCCTTGTGCCTCTTGGCTTGGCGGACCGCCTTCTCGACCGCGGCGCGCGCCGAATCATTCAGCTCGAACATTTCCAGATGTTCTCCGGGCGCGTCCTCGACCGGCGAAATCGCCAGATCCATGTACGCTGCGGCGTTCGGATCCTTCTGCGCGCGTTTGCGCATCCGATGCAGTTTCACAGCATAGGCGCCGAAGCGCGCCAGTTTGACCGCCGTCTGCCAGACATGGCGTGGGTAGAACACAAAGGCTGATTCGACCGGCAATTCCGGGCGCCGCTGGGTTCGGTCCTTGCGGCGCAAATAGCCACATTGCTGCGGATGGACATTCTCAAAATAGGCGGCGCCGTAGACCTGCAGAGCGCCGCGCCAAATCGTGACTGGATTGACGCCGTAAGCAACATTGCGCCGCATCAACCGTTCGACGTGCTCGTCAGTGTAGTACCAGCTCCACATGTCCTGATATGTTTTCTGCCACTCTTGGCGGCTCATGCGCGGATGCTCGATCGTCGCTGTTTCGAGATCGTATTTGTTAAGGTCAGGATCCATCCAAACCCCGCCCTCGTGGAGCTTCTTGTGATCCTCGGAACCGGGCAGGGGCGTCAGCATCGTGAATTCCAACAGATCGACCGGCAATTCCCGCTGGATGATCTCGATGTCGCGATGGATGGTTTCGGGCGTGTCCCCGGGCAGCCCCATGATGAAACCGGCGTACGTGATGACGCCGGCCTTTTTCCAAGCCTGGAACATCGTCCGATATTCGGTGATCCGGTTCTGGTTTTTCTTCATCGCGACCAGATTGTCGGGATTGATGCTTTCCAGCCCGACGAAGGCGTAGCGACAGCCGGCGCGCGCCGCCTTGTCGATGAAATTCGGGATCTTGTGGGCGAGGGTGTCGACCTGGATCAGGAAGCGCGCGTGAAGGCCCCGCTGTTCCCTCAGCTCAATCATCCGGTCGAAAATCGCCTCCCAATTCCGGTTACGGGCGAAGTTGTCGTCGGTAATGAAAAATCGCGTGACGCCCTCGGCCGCGCTCCGCTCGATAATGCGTTGAATGTCGTCGGCGTCGCGAAACCGGGACTTGCGGCCCTGCACATTGATGATGGTGCAGAAGGAACACTGAAACGGACAGCCCCTCCCGGCATCGAACGACGATAAGACGCCATCATAGCGCTGGACGAGCTTCCGCGGCAGAAACGGGATGGTGCGGCCCTGCATGCCCGGCAGATCGTCCATGTAATTGTAGATCGGCTTGGCGTCGCCGCGGTCCACGTCCCGCAGGAAAGCCTCGAAATGCTCCTCCGCTTCCCCGGCGTAGAGAATGACGCCGAGACCGACAGCCTCTTGAAGTTCCGGCGTCAAATCCTTGAGCATGGCGAGGCAGCCGCTGACGTGAAACCCGCCGATGGCTACGACGACGCCCTGCGCCCGGAACCGACGAGCGATCGCCATTGCGCGAGGAAACTGGTTCGACTGGACGCCGACCAGGCAGACAAGCCCAGCGTGGCCGGATCGCTTGATTCGGTTTGCAATCCGCTCAACCGGAATTCTGATGTTCATTTCATCGTAGGCGTTGACCTCGATCGAAACGTCGTCGCCGAGCACACGCCTCTCGGCGCAATCGGTCGCGATCGCATGCAGACAAGCCATGGAATTGGAGGGGATCCAAGCCTTCCACCATTGAATGACGTAGCCGTCCTTGTCGTAATGCGAGGGCTTGATGATCTCGACGTGAAACGTAGACATGACCCGACATCTCCCCAACCCAATAAATTCGACGCGGCGAATGGCGAGGTCCTAAGTTTCAGCATTGCCCAAAACGCGAATCCGATCGGCTTTACGGGGGCCGGTCCGTCCTCGGCCGGTCACAGAAACTCCCCCTTCGCCCGTTATCATTCTTCTCGCTCGTATAGAGCAACCAGGCGCCACCCGTCAAAATGGCGTCGAAGCAGCGGAACCGCGCGGCGGCGGCCGGCGTTGCAGCTGACGACGGAGGGCGTATTTGATGAGAGGAGCGCTATTATGCCGGACATGGTCCTCAGGTCGTTCTCACCGCAGACACGACACTTTTTGGATGTCTCGCCGATGATCTCCGCGCTTCGCTTTCAGCCGGACGATTTCGAATATTCGCACGGCTGGCTGCGGCACGTTCCGAGTCGTCACTGCTTTCAGTTCGAGCCGACGGGACAGGTGACGATCGACGCAATTTGCGGATGCGCGGGCGCATCGATTCATCCGGAGCAGGCCGATCAATTGACCGCGATGTTTCAGACCTGGCGCCAAGCCTATTGGCAACCGCTGCAAAGGGATCGCGAGTTCGCATCGCATTTTCGGAAGCCGAATTCCTTGGTCAGGTTGTTTCGGGATGTGAGGATGGCCTGGCGGCGATTCCAGGGTCGCGCCAAGCCGATCGAACTCGCGGTTGGCGATCTCTCGGCGACGCCCGCGGAATAGCCAAGCCATATGAGCCTCGGCCGCCAAGGCTGGCCTTGGCCGGCTCATAGCGGGGCCGCGCGGTTTTGCGCGCCGTTGGTTCTCGGGCGCACCCGCCGCCTCGTCACCGCGCCGATACCGGCGGCGCGAGTCGACGCGCGCGAAAATCAGTAATCATCTCGCGAGCGGCATTGTGGCCGGGAGCGCCCGTGACGCCGCCGCCGGGGTGGGTCGAGGCGCCGCACATGTAGAGTCCGGGAATCGGCGAGCGATAATCGGCATGTCCGAGGACGGGTCGCGCTGAATAGAGCTGGTCGAGGCTGAGGCAGCCGTGAAAGATGTCGCCGCCGACAAGGCCGAAGTCCCGCTCCAGGTCGAGCGGCGAGAGAATTTGACTGGCGATGACAGAGGCCCTGAAGCCCGGCGCGTAAGCGTCCACTGTGTCGATCATCAGGTCGGCGACCGTATTCCGCGCCTCGTCCCAGGAACGCCCGTCTGGCAGGATCGGCGCGACATGCTGACAGAACAGCGAGGCGACGTGGCGCCCCTCGGGCGCGAGGGTGTCATCAAGCGTCGAGGGGATCAACATTTCGATGATCGGCGCCCCGGACCAGCCCAATCGCCGGGCGTCCATCCAAGCCTGCTCCATATACTCCAGGCTCGGCGCGATCACGATTCCCGCGCCGTGATGTTCGGCCGCATCGCGCCCTGGCAGGCAGGAAAAGCTTGGCAGTTCGGCGAGCGCGACATTCATCCGGAAGACCCCCGAAGCGCTGCGCCAGGAGGCGATGCGGGCGCGAAAATCGGCGGGCAGCGTCGCGGGGTCGAGGAGCTTTTCGAAAGTCAGTTTCGGATGGAGGTTCGAGACGACCGCGTGCGCCTCGATCCGCTCGCCCTTTCGCGTGACGACGCCGGCGGCCCGGCCCTTCTCCACCAGAATTTCGACAACCGGGCTATTCGTACGAATCTCGACCCCGCGCGCGCCGCATGAGCGCGCCATGGCTTGCGTAATCGCGCCCATGCCGCCAATCGCGTGGCCCCAGACGCCCCTCTTGCCGTTGGTCTCGCCCCAGCAATGATGCAGCAAGACATAGCCGGCGCCCGCGGCGTAGGGGCTGGCATAGGTTCCGACGATCCCGTCGAAGCCCAGGATCGCCTTGATCGGATCGCTTTCGAACCAATGGTCGAGAACATCGCCCGCCGAGCGGGTGAAAATCTCGACGAGATCGCGCTGGCCCTCCAGGCCAAGCGGGCGCAGTCGGTTTGCGAACCTTGCCGTATCGAGTAGACCGCTGAGACTGGCGACGAGCCCCCGTCCCGTCGCCACGTTTGGCGGCGTTTCTAGCGCGACGGCGCGCAGGACGTCGGCCATGCGTTCGAGCCGCAACTCGTAGGCCTCGAGCCTCGCAGCGTCGCGGGAGGAGAACTTGGCGACCTCGGCCTTCGTTCGTCCCGGCGCGGCTTTGAGATAGCGCCCGTCCGGCAGAGGCAGGAAGTTGGAAATCGGGCGCTCGACAATGCGCAAGCCATGGTCGGCGAGATCGAGGTCGCGGATGATTCTCGGATTGAGCAGCGAGACCGTGTAAGCGGCGACGGAATTGTAAAAACCGGGATAAAATTCCTCGGTGACCGCCGCGCCTCCGACGACCGCGCGACCCTCCAGCACCGTCACTTTAAGCCCCGCAGCGGCGAGGTAGGCCGCCGCCGTCAGGCCGTTGTGGCCTCCCCCGACGACGACGACGTCGCGCATCGGCTTTCCGCCCGCGCTAAGCGGGGATTCGTCGGCTCGCCAACGAATCCCCGCTTAGAGTCCTATGAAGAAGCAATATTCCCACCCCAAGACCAGTGGCCGCTTTTCGGAAATCCTGCCATGAAAATAGCATAGGATGCGTTGGCGTTATGCGGCATGAGCATGCCTTCGGGGGTGACGCGCCGCGACCATTTTCATCCATAATGGCGCGCCCCCAAGGCGCTGGTTGGCCGCTTAGAAGTCGAACTTCACGCCTTGGGCCAGCGGCAGCCGCGAGGAATAGTTCACAGTGCTCGTCTGGCGGCGCATGTAGCTCTTCCAAGCGTCGGATCCGCTCTCGCGTCCGCCTCCCGTTTCCTTTTCGCCGCCGAAAGCGCCCCCGATCTCGGCGCCCGACGGGCCGATATTTACATTGGCGATGCCGCAGTCGGAGCCCACCGCCGAAAGGAATGTCTCGGCCTCGCGCATGTCGAGCGTGAAGATGCAGGACGACAGGCCCTGGGGCACGTCGTTGTGGAGCGCGATCGCCTCGTCGAAGGCGTCGTAGCCGAGCACATAGAGGATCGGCGCGAAGGTTTCCTCGCGAACGGTCGCGGTCTGGCCGGGCATCTCGACAATCGCCGGCTCGACATAGGCGCCGGCGTTGGCCGCGCCATCCTCAACCGCGCGGCCGCCGTGAACGACGCCGCCCTCCGCCCGCGCGCGAGCGAGCGCGGCCTGCATCTTGTCGCGCGCGACGTGGTCAATGAGCGGGCCAACCAGCGTGCGCGAATCACGCGGATCGCCGATCGGCAGGCTCGAATAGGCCTTGACGAGGCGCCGGGTTAGGTCTGCCCGGATCGAACGATGGACGATGAGGCGGCGCAATGACGTGCACCGTTGCCCTGCGGTTCCAACCGCGGAGAACAGGATCGCCCTGACGGCCATGTCGAGATCGGCCGAAGGGGCGACGATCATGCCGTTGTTGCCGCCGAGTTCGAGTATGGCGCGGCCAAATCGGGTCGCGACCTTCGGGCCGACGGCCGCGCCCATGCGCGTCGAACCCGTCGCCGAGACGATCGGAACGTCTTTGGACGCGACCAAGGCTTCGCCGATCGCGGGCCCGCCGACGACGATCTGCGCGAGGCCTTGCGGCGCGTCGGCGCCGAAGCGCGTCAACGCGCGACCGAGGATTTTCATCGTCGCGAGCGCGCTTAGCGGCGTCTTCTCGGACGGCTTCCAGATGACAGGATCGCCGCAGACGAGCGCCAGCGCCGCGTTCCAAGACCAGACCGCGACCGGGAAGTTGAACGCTGAGATCACCGCGCAAGGCCCCATCGGATGCCAGGTCTCCATCATCCGATGGCCGGGACGTTCCGAGGCGATGGTGAGGCCGTATATTTGGCGCGACAGGCCAACGGCGAAATCGCAAATGTCGATCATCTCCTGCACTTCGCCGAGGCCTTCCGAGACGATCTTGCCCGCTTCCAAAGTCACTAGAGCCCCGAGGGCGTCCTTGGACGCGCGCAGCTCCTCGCCGAGCAGACGCACGAGTTCGCCGCGACGCGGCGCCGGAACGTCCCGCCAGACGCGAAAGGCGCTTTGCGCCCGCGCAATGACCGCGGGCATGTCCGAGGGAGGCGTCTCGGAAACCCGGGCGATTTCCGCGCCGTCGATTGGCGAACGAACGGCGAGCAGGCCGCCCGAAATCTCGGTCGCCCTGAAGCCAGCATCTTTAAGAACGCGGTGGATGGTCATCAGTCTCTTTGCCGTCTTGGTTCACGAGACGGCGCCGACCGCCGCGTGAAAACGTCTCTTCGAGCGCAATTCCGGCCGCCGGGCAAGTCCAATGTCGCCTGGCGAAGACGCTCGTCGTTTCGCAAGCGCGGTTTCGCATGCGCGGGTCCGCGTTGCGTTCGCGGTCGGCGCGCCTATATTCACACGGCGCGGCCGGAAGCCGGCGCGGAGCGAGGGTAGAGCGGATGGCGCGCTCGACGAATATCGTCTTGGGTTGCGTGGCGATGTTGGCGGCGGCGGTGCTGGCCTTTGTCCTCACTCCGCATAATTTGATGGCGCGGACACATGACGCGTTCGATATCGATAAGCACATTCCTCATGCGTTCGGCGATTGGAAGCCCCTAACAGGCCTCAGCGCTATCGCGCCGCCCCGGCCGACCGAGCTCGAGCGCGAAATCTACAACCAGGAAGTCTCGCGCGCCTATGTCGATGGCGACGGTCATGTCGTGATGTTGCTGATCGCGTATGGCGTGAGCCAGAGCGACCGATTGCAGCTCCATCACCCCGAAGTCTGCTATACGGCGCAAGGTTTCCGGGTGTCGCGGACGACATCCTCAAGGCTCCAGTATTCGCCGGACGCCCCGCCGCTCCCGCTGACCCGGCTGATCGCGAGACGGGAAGAACGCCTCGAACCGATCAGCTACTGGATGCGCGTCGGGTACGACATCTCGAACAGCAATTGGACTCGTCAGGCATTGAAGCTTGAATACGGTCTCAGAGGATGGATTCCTGACGGGGCGCTGTTCCGAGTCTCGACGGTCGGCATACCTGTGGACGCGAGTTTTAAGCTCCAGGATAAGTTCATTCGCGATCTGCTTGCCGCAGTGTCTCCGGAGACCCGGGCATTCATGGTTGGCGACCCCGCAAAGGCGTTTCTGCGCTCTTGAGCGGCGCGCGTCGCGGGGTAAGAGACTCTGGCTGCGGAATGCCGCCATAACGCGCGCGCGGCGAGCGGCGCACATTTCGAATTTGGAACGATCTGGTTGCCTTTCGAAAGCCCGTCCGGCCGCGGCGCGGGGCAAATCGCGGCCGCGTTTCACGAATACCAGTCCGCCCGCGTCGGCGGCAGGCCGCTCGGGCCTTTGACCCGCTTCATCGCCAGCGTTTGATAAAGGCCGGCGTTGTTGCGCTCGAAAGTGATCGAGCAGGCAGCGAGATAGGCGAGCCAGACACGCGTCGTCGTTTCACCGACCGTCGCGGCGGCTTCGTCGTACCGCGCCAACAGACGGTCGTGCCAGAAGCGGCAGGTGCGCTGGTAGTGCTCGCGCCAGCACTCGACGTCGCGAATTTCGAAGCCGTGAAGCTCGAGATTGGTGATTGTGCGGCCGAGATAGTCCAGTTCGCCGCCGGGGAAGATGTAGCGGGTCAGCGCCTGGAACTCGGGCCGCTTTTTGCCTGTGCGCGCGGCGTGGCTGCCTCCCGGACGGGTGATCGCATGATGCAGGTAAAGCCCACCGGGTTTGAGCAGGCGCTGGATGGTCCGAAAATAGGTCTCGAAATGGGAAACTCCGATGGCTTCGAACATTCCGACCGACGTGATCTTGTCGAAGCGAGCTTCGCCTTCCATCAGCGCGTAGTCGCGCAACTCGAACGTCACCCTGTCGGCGAGGCCGAGGCGGTGGACCTTGTCGCGCGCGAAGGCGATCTGCTCCTCCGACAGGGTCACGCCGGTGACGCGAGCGCCGTAATGCTGGGCGGCGTGACAGGCGAGTGAGCCCCACCCGCTGCCGATGTCGAGCATCGTGTCGCCAGCCTTGAGCCGCAGCTTGCGACAGATGATGTCGAGCTTCTGACGCTGAATATTATCGAGATCATCGCTCCAATCGTGGAAATAGGCGCAGGTGTAGACCATTTCGCGGTCGAGCCACAGCGCGTAGAACGCGTTGGAGAGGTCGTAGTGATAGGCGATGTTGCGTTTGTTCTGCGCCTCCGAGCCGTCGCTCTCGCGGTCGCGGCCGATGTGCTCCAGCGGCCAGGGGCCGCCGCGCGGCACGAACAGATATGGCGCTAGCGCGCGCGCTGCGCTAAACGAGGCCAGCGTTCGTCGCAGATCGCGCGTGCGCCCCTTCGGCCGGCGGGCGACGAGATCAAACAGTGTGCCGTTCTTCAAATCGACCCGCCCCGCGGCCCAGAGATTGGCGAGCGATGTCACATTGGGCGCCCTGAGAAGACCGGCGACCGCGCCCTCGTCGGCGATGGCGAGCGCAAGCGCGTCGTTCGGCCACCCATCGGGGATGGTTGAACCGTCCCAAAGGCGAAATCCGAATCCGAGCTGAAGCCGGCGATGAATCTCTGCGAGCAGCCGCTTCAATGAGGCTAGGCGCCATTCGGCCCCATTCATGTCCATAGTTCCCTATCTGAGCCAGACGCCTGGCGGGGACGCTCATACACTATTCCCCGGTCTCCGCGAGGAATAGGGCGTGCGATCCGGGGCGCTTGGCCGCGTTTCGAACGCAATCGACCCAGCGTGCGCCAATGATATGAGTCAAAGCCTACGCCATCCGCTATGAGCGAGAGAAAGAGCCGTCAACCCGCGCCGCCGTGGCGGCGCAAACCCGGAGCTAAACAATCCGATATGCGCAATTGGCGCCGCAGCGGCCCCATCGTTCGCGAGGCTCATCCCGATGATCTCGACGCGATCGTCAGGATCGAGGACGAGTCCTTTGCGGCCGATCGCGTCTCACGCCGCTCGCTGCGTGAATTTCTGCGCGCGCCTCATCGTCCGGTGATCGCCGCGACCGTCCATAACGAACTGGCCGGCTATGCGCTCGTCTCGTTGCGCAAGGGGGCGCGGGGAGTGCGCGTCTATTCGGTCGCGGTCGATTCGCGGTTCGCCCGCCGCGGCGTAGGACGCGCGCTGCTGCAGGCTTGCGAGCGCTATGCGAGCCGGAACGGCCGCGCCGCCGTCACGCTGGAAGTGCGATACGACAATGCGCCCGCCATCGCCCTTTATGAGAGCCTTGGCTTTCGCCTGTTCGGCGAGCACGCCCGCTATTACGCCGACGGCGCGACCGCCTTGCGCTACCAGAAGTCGCTGAACTCCGAATTGGGCCCAAGCATGCAGAATAGCAAAGCGCCTGGCGAGGAAGGCGCCGCCCTGCGCAGCGCGTCGCGCTGGCGCGGGGCTCGGTGACAGCGCCGACTACGGTGAATCTTCCAAACCGCGATTGGCGAATTTGTCTTGGCTCAATCCACGGCTGTGGGCGGAATTACGGTTACAAGGGGGCGCTGTCCAGACAGGACAGTGCGCTCAATCCCTCATGGGTTCCCGGGAAGTTAAGACGGGCGGCTTACCAGCCTATTGATTGAAAACATGCACCGTTACTCCCCGTATGTCCGTAACTCATCGTAACTCCGACGCGCCTCCTTCGCTTCGGCCCTTCGGGCGCCAGCGGCGCACGGCGCGGCCGTGTTTCTCGCCGTGGACTTCGACCGGCTATGTGGGTCAAGGCCGCGCGAAAGCGCGCCTGCGGGAAGCGGGCCTGGCCTTGACGCCGAGCACGGATCAGGCGGACGAGGCCGCAGGAAGAAGGGGATGCGCGAATATGATAGGGTCAAACCCGAGGACAGCCTCCGGGCTTCGCATGCGCCCGCCGCGGCGGCCAGTGAGGGGAGGGGAGTGATGGCGCAGGACGCGGAGCAGCCGGTCGCAATCGATCTGCCGAAGTCGCTGAAGGCGACGCGGCGCGGGCGGGTCGCCCATCTGCGCCTCGCCCGCTCGGAGAAGCGCAACGCCCTCGACGATACGACCGTGCTGGGGCTGGAGACGTTCTTCACCCTTCTGCCGAAGGACATCGGCGCCGTCGTCCTGACCGGCGAAGGCCAGCATTTCTCGGCCGGGCTCGACCTTTCCGAGGTCGCCGGCGAACACGAGCCGCTCGAAGGCGTGCTTCATTCGCGGATGTGGCACCGCGCCTTCGAGGCGATCCAGTTCGGGCGCGCCCCGGTGATCGCGGCGCTGCACGGCGCGGTGGTCGGCGGCGGCCTCGAGCTTGCGGCCTCGACCCATATCCGGGTCGCCGAGCGCTCGGCCTATTACGGTCTGCCCGAAGGCCAGCGCGGCATTTTTCTCGGCGGCGGCGGATCGGTCAGGATCGCGCGCCTGATCGGGGTCGCGCGGGTGCAGGACATGATGCTGACCGGGCGGACCCTCAGCGCCGAGGAAGGCCATCTCGCCGGCGCGACCCAATATCTGGTCGACGACGGCAAGGGGCTCGAAAAGGCGATGGAGCTCGCGGCAAAAGCGGCCGCCAACACATCGACCACCAATTTCGCGGTCCTGCACGCGCTGCCGCGCATTTTCGAGAGCGATCCGGCGAGCGGGCTCCTGACCGAGTCGCTGATGGCGGCGATCGCCGAGATCAGCCCGGAAGCGAAGGGGCGGCTGAGGGATTTTCTGGAAAAACGCGCGGCCAAGGTGACGCGCCAGAGCTGAAAGCCGGGGAGCATGGAGGTTTCTCGCCGAATGCGTGGGCCGCTAATCGACGATGATGAAGTTAGACTCCGACGAAGGCCAGCACGAAGCTCCCGCCTCGAGGAAGGATTGACCGCCGCGACAGGCAAGCGATCAGACGGACCGCCCTATTCTGACGCCGCCCAACCCCAGTCACATTTTGCGCCAGCAGCGGTCGCGTGCGTCAGCGGCTCCGGGCGGCGATCATCGCGTCGCGGAGCACGCTGACCTCCTCGCGCGACTGCTGCCACCGCCACACCATGACGTCCCGGATCGAAAGCATGCCAACGAGCGTGGCGCCGTCCACGACCGGCAAATGGCGAATGCGGTGCTTGTGCATCAGCTTCTCGGCCTCGAGCATGGGCTGATCGAGCCCGCAGGTCACGACCTCGCGAGTCATCAGATCGCGAACGTGCCGGTCGGCCAGCCAGGCGCCGTCCTTGGCGAAGGCGCGCACGACGTCGCGCTCGGAAATGATTCCGACCAGCGCTCCGTTGGCGTCGCAGACCGGGAAGGCGCCGATGTTGAGCAAACTCAGCCGCTTGCTGATCGACACGATCGATTCATCGGGAATGCAGGTCGCGAGAACCTGCTGGTTCGATTTGAGCACGTCCGAAACCCGCATGTAGGTCCTCCTCCAGCCGCACGTTTGGTCAACAGTGTGCCGGCGGAGTTGGTCTGAAACAAGGCCCGGGCCGGCAAGCCTCAGCCTAACAGCGGTTCGCCCGGCGGCGGAGAAGAATCTTGTCGAAAAGCGCGCGGCCGGGGCGGCGCGGCAGAACTGACCCGAGAGCGGCCCGATCAGCTCGCGCTCTGCGCCCCCGATCGTCGCCAACCTCGAGCGACGCTTCCTTAAGCCGGACTTCGGACGAGACGCCAGGCGGCGCTCAATTCCCGGAGCCGGCGAGAGCGAGCCCAGGCAAACGCGTGAAAAGCCATCCAGCGAGCGCCGCATTGACTTCAGTCGGCTTCTCCTGCGCCATCCAGTGGCCGGACGAAACGACGACTTCGGTCAGATCGGCGCAATGGGCTCGCATCGGTTCGGCGAGGCGCGAATCGATGGTCTCGCACACATAGTCAAAGGCTGCGTGCAGGAACAGAGTTGGCATTGTCAGCCGCCAGTTGGCCCTCGCGCGCTCGGCGAAGGCGGCGTTGGCGCCCGCGTTCATGTACCAGCTGTCGGGTCCGAAGAACCCATTGCGCTCGAGCGCGGCCGCGTAACAATGCTCGTCTTCCTCGGTCAGCACCGCGGCGTCGCGCGGCAAATCCGGCGCTGCATTCCCCGAGCGAAACCAGCGGCCATTGGCGCGGGTGAAGGCGGTCGGGGAAGGCCTGCCCTTGCCGGTGGCGTCTCCGGCTCGAAAAAGCGCCTTGACCGTGGCGTGGACATTCGCCTCGAACCCCGCCTGCGCCGCAGCGAAATTTTCCCGGTAGAACAGCTGATAGTCCCACTGCGCGGCGGGAAACCGATCCTCGGGATAGAGGATCCGATCGGCCAGAGGAATGACGCGCTCCGGCGCGAACCCTTCCTGGATATAGGGCACGCAAAGACTTGCGACGCCGCTGCACCGGTGAGGATGGTGCTGCGCGATCGACCAGACCACCGGTGCGCCCCAATCGTGGCCGACCCAGATCGCCTTATCCGCGCCAAGCGCGTCGATGAGCTCGATCATGTCGGCGACGGCGTTCTCCAACGCGTAGTCTTCGCACCGCGAATAGACGCTGGAGCGCCCGTAACCGCGCATGTCCGGCGCGACCGCAAGCAAGCCGAGGCCGGCGAACACCGGCAACTGGCGGCGCCACGAAATCGACAGCTCCGGCCAGCCGTGGATGAATATGACCGGCCTCGCAGTCCGGGCGCCGCAAGTGAGATAGAACGTCGAATGACGTGAACTCTTGGCGACATTTTCTAGGATTGGGGCGCCCATCGCTCAACCTTTCATGGCTCTGTCTTGGCCGCGCCCGCCAGCCTCGCCAGCTAATCGATCCGTCGCGACGTCTCGCGGCCAAAGTCCCGCAGCGGCCGCCATCACACGCGTGTTGTGGCCATCGCGCAAGAGCGCCGAGGCTGGAGCCGGCGCTTGGTCGCCGCCGATAGAGCGCACGGTCCCCGCGTTCGGCCGCCGCGCTCGGCAGGATCGAGTTCGCTCAACGCCTCGAGAAGTACCTCCATTTTCCTGAGCGGGTCCACCTTGAGCAGACAGACCGCTATGAACTAATGTCGCAGCGCGCCGCGGCATGGTCGACGCGAATTCGTTCGACGCCTCATGGACAGGTGGCCAATTTGACGGGCGAATGGTTCACGTACAAACAGGCGGCCGAAATGTTGAACCTCTCGCCCGAGGCGATCCGGCATCGGGCGATGCGGGGAAATTGGCAGAGGACGATCGGAAACGACAAGCGGATACGTGTCCGGCTGCCGCACGATTGGAAGGACTCCATTCGGGCGCCAAACAGACGGGCCGTACGTTTCGCGGACGGACAGGCGCCCGCGAAGCGCCTCATCGAGGCGCTCGAGGACCACGTCGAAACCCTGAAGGCGCAGCTTGGCGCCGCCGAGAATCGGATCGAAAGGCTGGCGGCCGATTTCGCCGCGCGAGAGGCGCGGCTCGCGGCCGACCTTAAAGTCGAGCGGACCCTGTTCGACAAAATGTCGGCGAGGGTCGACCAGATGGCGGCCGAGCTTGCCGCCGAACACGCGCGACGGGCAAAGGCTGAACAGGAGCTGGCGGCCGAGCTGGAGCGGCGATGGCGGACGCCATGGACGCGGTGACGGCGGGCGTTCGTTTTTGCGATGATAGGAAATCCGCTTGATCGGTTCGCGCGGTTATTCTCGACAGTCGCGAAGCGGCCGATCGGGGACCCGGACTGAGGTCAGCCGTCGGTCGGCGCCGATCCATGCGGCCATCGGCAAAGTTGCGCTACAGTTCGAGACTGGCGAGGAGGTGTTCTCGTCAAGGCGTCACCCGTGCCACGCCGCGACTGTTTTGAGGGTCGAGAAGCCGTAGAGCGCCTCGAAGCCCTTTTCGCGGCCGTGTCCCGACTTGCCGACGCCGCCGAAGGGCAGTTCGACGCCGCCGCCGGCGCCGTAATTGTTGAGAAACACCTGGCCGGCGCGGAGCGCCCGGGCGAGCCGCATCTGCCGTCCGCCGTCGGCTGTCCAGACCCCGGCGACCAGGCCGTAACCGGTCCCGTTGGCGATCGCGACCGCATCGGCCTCGTCGTCGAAAGGAATGACGACCTGGACCGGCCCGAAGATTTCCTCCTGGGCGAGACGATGATCGCGCGACACGTTCGAAAACAGGGTCGGCTGGACATAATGCCCCCCGGCCGGCGCGTTCGCGACGATTGCGCCCCGCGCCGCGACCGTCAGATCGGCGCCCTCGGCGATGAACCCGCCGACGATCGCCTTCTGCCGCGCCGAGATCAGCGGGCCGACATCGAAGTCCTGGTCCGCCGGGCCGACGCGCAGGGCCGCATAGCGCTCCGCCATGCGCTCGACGACTTGCCCATGGCACGAACGCTCGACCAGAATGCGCGAGGCGGCGGAGCAGGTCTGGCCGGCGTTCTGGACGCCCGCGTTGACGAGGAACGGCAGGGCCCGCTCGAGATCGGCGTCAGCGAAGACGAGCTGCGGCGACTTGCCGCCAAGTTCGAGCGTCACCGGCGCGACATGGCGCGCCGCGGCCGCCTGAACCAGCGCGCCGACCGCGACCGAACCGGTAAAGGAAAGATGCCGCACCCCCGGGCAGCTGGCGAGCGCCGCGCCCGCTTCCTCGCCGAGACCCGGCACGACATTGAGCGCCCCGTCGGGAAAGCCGGCCTCCCGCGCCAGATCGGCAAGCGCAAGCGAGGTGAGGCAGGCTTCCTCCGCCGGTTTGAGCACGCAGGCGTTGCCCATCGCGAGCGCCGCGCCGATGGTGCGCCCGGCGATCTGCATCGGATAGTTCCATGGGACGATATGGCCGGTGACGCCATGCGGCTCGCGCAAGGTGTAGACGGTGTAGCCGTCAAGATAGGGGATGGTCTCGCCCATCACCTTGTCGGCCGCGCCGGCGTAGAATTCCATGTAGCGCGCCATCGCCATCGCATCCGCGCGCCCTTGCTTCAGCGGCTTGCCGACGTCGATCGCTTCAATCCGCGCCAGGTCCTCGACCCGGGCGAGGATCAATTCGGCGAGCCGCGCCAGAAGGCGGCCGCGCTCGGTCGCGGTGAGGCGTCCCCAGGGGCCTGCGAGCGCGCGCTCCGCCGCATCGACCGCCGCGTCGATATCGGCGCTCCCGCCGCGGGCGATCGAACCGATTTCGACGCCGCGCGACGGGTCCTCGACCGGCAGCCGCGCGCCCGATCGCGCCTCGACCCAGCGCCCGCCGATGAAACACTTGTCGACCTCGAACCAGGCGAGCTTGGAGGTCATTGATCTCGCGTTCCGCCCCAGTCCTTGCCCCAGACCTCCTCGACGATCTCGACCAGGCGCGCGAGCTTGATCCACTGGTCGGCCTCTTCGAGGTCGTTTCCGTGCGCGGTGGATGAAAAGCCGCATTGGTGGCTGAGCGCGCATTGGCTCAAGGCGACGTATTTTGTCGCCTCCTCGATGCGACGCTTGACGACGTCCTTCGGTTCGGCCTCGGCGCGTTTGGAGCTCATGAGGCCGAGCACGATGGTCGCGCCCTTGGGCGCAAAGCGGAGCGGCGCGAAATCGCCCGAGCGCTCGTCGTCGTATTCGAGAAAAAAACCGTCGATCTTCATCTCGTTGAGCAGGATTTCGGCGACCGGCTCATAGCCGCCCTGCGCCACCCAGGCGCTCTTGAAATTGCCGCGGCAAAGATGGACGCAGACCGTCAGGTCGTTCGGCCGGTCGCGGATCGAATCGTTGATGAGCTTGCAATAGAGACGCGTCAGCGCGTCCGGATCGTCGCCGCGCGCCTTGGTGCGTTCGCGAATGGCGGGATCGCACAGATAGGCGAGGTTGGTGTCGTCGAACTGCAGGTAGCGGCAGCCGCGCGCCGCGAGGTCTGCGACCTCGGCCCGATAGGCGGCGGTCAGATCGTCGTAGAAGTCCTCGAGGCGCGGATAGACGGCCTCGCTGATCGCCTCGCGCCCGCCGCGGAAATGCAGCATCGAGGGCGCCGGGATGCAGACTTTCGGCATCCGGGTGGTCGTCGACTTCAGAAAATCGAAGTCCGGCCCCTGGATCGGCCCGACCCACTTGACCTTGCTCCCGACATGCATCGTCGGCGGTTTGAAGCCGACCTCGGTCCCGTCGTTCTTGCGGAAGGTCGCGACGAATTCGCCGTAATGGGTCTCGACGCCTTCCAGGCGCTCGAGGAAATCGACGTGAAAAAAGGTGCGGCGGAACTCGCCGTCGGTGATCCCCTTCAAGCCCACATTCTCCTGCGCATGCACGACCTCGCGGATGCACTCGTCCTCGATCGCATGAAGATCATTTGCCGCAAGTCCGCCGCCGGCGAACCGCTCGCGCGCCTCCCGGAGCCGCTCGGGCCGAAGAAAACTGCCGACATGGTCGGCGCGGAACGGCGGACGGGACATCGGCTCCTCCCTCGGGCGCGTAACGATCGCGCGCGCCCAATGCTCTCACGTCGTCCGACGCTTTGGCAACCGGGGACTTTGGCGCATCGCGGAAACGGCGCGCGGGAGGGGAAGCGCCTTCACCGTCTGGCGGCGAAGAACGCCCGCAGAATCGAGCCTGCCTCGCCTGCGCGAATGCCGCCGTAGACTTGCGGCGCGTGGTGGCAGGTCGGCTGGCTGAAGAAGTGCGGTCCGTTGTCGACTGCGCCGCCCTTGGGGTCCGGAGCGGCGTAGTAAAGCCGACGCAGGCGGGCGTGAGAAATTGCGCCCGCGCACATCGCGCACGGCTCGAGGCTGACGTAAAGGTCGCAGCCGACGAGCCGCTCGGATCCTATTCTTTCAGCGGCCTCCCGGATCACGAGCATCTCGGCGTGCGCGGTCGGGTCGGCGCGTTCCCGGGTGCGGTTTCCCGCGCGCGCGACGACGGCGCCGTTGCTGACCAGCGCGGCGCCGATCGGCGCCTCGCCGCGCGATCCGGCCGCCCGCGCCTCGGCGAAGGCGACGCCCATCGGATCGTCCCTGTCCGAGCCCTTCGACAAACTCGCCTGCCTAATTGGCCTTCCGCGGAACGCCCCAAAGCGTTTTCCGGGTGGCGGCCCGGAGGATTCGGGCTTAGGACAGGCGCTCGCTTCTGGCAATGCGGGAAGCGGACGGCTTTCGGGGAAGGGAATCCGCCATTCCCCGCGATTTCGACGGACGCGAAGAGAGCATGAGCGACGAGACGAATTCCGGCGCCTCGGAAGTTCGCCAAGGCCAGCGCATCGCCAAGGTCATGGCGCGGGCCGGGCTTTGCTCGCGCCGCGACGCGGAAGCCTGGATCGCCGAGGGCCGCGTCAGCGTCAACGGCAAGATTCTCGACAGCCCGGCCTTCAACGTCACCGACGAAGACGACGTGCGGGTCGATGGCGACTCGCTCGCCCCGCCCGAGCGGACGCGGCTGTTTCTGTTTCATAAGCCCCGCGGACTCGTCACGACGGCGCGCGACCCGGAAGGGCGGCCGACGATTTTCGCCGCCCTGCCGCCGGCCTTGCCGCGCGTGGTCGCGATCGGCCGGCTCGACATCAACAGCGAGGGCCTGCTGCTCCTGACCAATGACGGCGGGCTCGCGCGAGTCCTGGAGTTGCCCGCGACCGGCTGGCTGCGCCGCTACCGCGTGCGCGCGCACGGCGCGATCGATCAGGCGAGCCTCGATCGCCTCAGGGATGGCGTCACCGTCGACGGCGTCGACTACCTGGGAATCGAGGCCAGGCTCGATCGCGAGCAGGGCTCCAACGCCTGGATCACAATGGGCCTCAGAGAGGGCAAGAATCGCGAGATCAAGAAGGTGCTCGAACATCTGGGCCTGGCGGTCAACCGCCTGATTCGGATCTCGTTCGGTCCTTTCGAACTCGGCGATCTCGCCGAGGGCGAGGCGGCCGAAGTGCGCACGCGGGTGTTGCGCGACCAACTGGGCGTCAAGCTCGCGAGGGAAGCCGGCGCCGATTTCGACGCGCCTCTGATCGAGCGCGCCGCGCCGCGCGCGGAGCCTGGTCCCAAGGAAGGACGCCGGAGCGAACGGGGAGAGCGCCAGAGACAGGAGCGCGAGCGGACCCCTGAGGATCGGCGCGGCCGCATCGAAATGAGGCCTGGGCGACGTCTTGCGCGCGATGAAGCGCCGCGGCGCGCTCCGACAGCTCCGTCCGCGCCCGAGCGCCGCCGAAAACACGTTTCGGCGTTGCGCGCCGAGATCGCCTCCGATGCTTCGGGCCCACGCAAACGGATCGAGCGCGGCGCGACGCGCGACCGCAAGGGACGAGAGATCGCGGTCGAGCGGTTAAGGCCGACGGACGAGGACGCGCGCCGGCGCGCCGCCGCGACAAGGCGCGAACGCGCCGCTAAGACGGTTGGCCGAGGCGCCGGCAAGCGCGGCAAGGACCGGCCGGCGTCCGCGGGACGACACGGACGAAGTTCGGCGGCGGTCCACAAACCGGGCGACCGGCCGAGGCGGGCGAAAGCATTCGAACCGCGACAGGCGCGCGACGGCGAGGGGCGCGGGCGTGAGCCGCGATCCGAATTCAAGGCGCGTGGGCCGCGCGAGCGCCGCCTCGATCGGTCCGCCGGCGCGCCAGGCGGCAAGCGTCCCGAGGGCGCGCCGGCGCGGGCAGGACGCAAACCGTCCGCTCTCCCGCGCAAGTTCGAGCCAGGCGCAAGGGACGCGTGGCGGCCGCGGGGCCAAGGCCGCGACAGTCGTGGGCCGTCGCGCTCAAGCCAAGCTTCACGCGGGCCCGGGCGTCCCCCGAGCGGCAGACCGCCGGCCAGGGGGCCGTCCAAGGGCCCGGGCCGCGGCCCGCGCCGGCCGCCGCGAAAGCCCTGAACTCGTGCGAATCATTGGCGGACGCCTGAAGGGCCGCGCGCTCGCGGCGCCCTCTTCGCGCGCCGTTCGCCCGACATCGGAGCGGTTGCGGGAGTCGATCTTCGACATCCTCGAACACCGCTATCCCGGCCTGATCGAAGGCGCGCGGGTGGTCGATCTGTTCGCCGGATCGGGGGCGCTTGCGATCGAGGCGCTGTCACGCGGCGCGCGCTTCGCGTTGCTGGTCGACAATGGGGTCGAGGCGCGGGCGCTGTTGCGCGCCAATGTCGAGGCGATGGGGCTGGGCGGCGCAACGCGCATATGGCGGGCCGACGCGACACGGCTCGGCTCGTCGCCGGCAGGCGGCCCCTTCGCGCTCGCCTTTCTCGATCCGCCCTACGGCCAGGGTCTCGCCGGCCGGTCCCTTGCCTCGCTTGTCGCAGGCGGTTGGCTCGAACCGGGCGGGCTGTGCGTCATCGAGGAGGCCGCCAGGGCGGATGTCGCCGCGCCGGAAGGCCTCGCTCTGGTCGACGAACGCACCTATGGGGACACGCGGATCGTGTTCTGTGAACGGGATCGCGGGCTGGGGTCGGGAGGCGACGCGAGCAGGGTCAATTCGGATAGGGATTGACGTAGGCCCCGACGAGGCTCGATTCACCCTTCCGATGGCCCTTCAGTTTCTCCTGCAGTTCGGGAAGCGTCAGCCCCGGCGGCAGGTCCTTCGGGTCGAGATCGGTGGCGACGATCTGAAACAGATAATGGTGAGGCGAGCCGACTGGCGGGCAAGGGCCGCCGAAGAACGCCAGTTTCTTGCCGCTCGTTCCGCCGATGTATTTGCCGCTCGGCTGGCTGATCTCCCCCTCGGCGAACGAGGCGACGCCAGGCGCGACGCCGTAGGCGACCCAATGCACGAAACCCGCGCCATAGCCCGCGTCCGGGTCGAACACGACGAAGGCGTAGCTCTTCGTTCCTTCCGGCGGGTTGGACCACGTGAGCTCGGGCGAGACGTTGTCGCCCTTGCAGTTCGGCCCCCGCGCCGGGACGTCGCCGACCTTTTTGGGCAGCATCGCGCCGTCCTTGAAGGTCGTCGAAGACAGAGTGAACGCGTCAGCCGCAAACGACGCCTGTTCCGCATGGAGCGCCGCGATTGCGAGGGTCGCCGCCAGAAGAAGCGCCTTTGTCGGGTTGATCGTCATTTTCGGTTCCCTCGCCAGGTCGGGTTTTGGATGCTAGCGCCCGCGGCGCCGCGCGCCAATGAAGGATTCGAACAGCCGGCATTGTCAAAGTTTGGCGTTTGCGCCAACGTCGGCATAGAAAACCTCGCGCCCGGGGAGTTTGGTGAGGACATCCGTCGCGATCCTGCTCGGCGCGTTCTCGGCGTTTCTGCTTGGCGGCTGCGAGAGCGCGCGGCCGGAAGCGGACCAGATCGTGCAACAGCGGATGATCGGCCTTTCGAACAAGGATCTCCTCGCCTGTGTGGGCGGGCCGCCCAGGCGCGCGGCGGCGGGCCAAGCGACCGAAATCTGGACCTACGACGGCGGCCAGACGCGCGGCTACGGCCCTCAATGGGCGATCGGCCTCAACACGAATCTTCCTCCCTTTGCGTCGCAGGCCGCCTGTAAGGTGAGGGTGGTCATGACCAACGGCCGGGTCAGTCAGGTCTTCTACGCCGCCGCCAACGGCGAAGCGCTTCCGCTCGGCCAGGAATGTCCGTTTCCGGTCGAGCGATGCGTCCAGGCGCGATGACAGGCCGCCGATCCAGCCGCGTTTTGACGGCGCTGCGCTGAAGATGTCCCGCGCCGAGCGGCTACTCGACCTGATGCAGAATCTGCGGCTCCGGCGCCGGCCGGTCGTCGGCGCGGCGCTGGCGGACGAGCTTGGCGTCTCGCTGCGCACGCTCTACCGCGACATCGCCGCCCTGCAGGCGCAGGGAGCGCACATCGAGGGCGAGGCGGGGCTCGGCTATGTGCTGAAGCCCGGTTTCACGCTGCCGCCGCTGATGTTCAGCCTCGAGGAGGTCGAGGCGCTAGCGCTGGGCGCGCGTTGGGTCGATGGCCGCTCCGACGAGGGCTTGTCGAAGGCCGCCCGGGGCGCCCTCGCCAAGATCGCAGCCGTCCTGCCGCCCGAGCGCGCGGACGCTCTGGACTGGCCGACGCTCATCGCCGGCCCGAGTCCGACCGGCGAGCGGGAGGCCGCCAAACTGCGACTCGTTCGAGCGGCGCTCAACGGGGAGCGCAAGCTCGGCTTTGCCTACGAGAATAAGGACGGGCGGCGATCGGCGCGCATCGTTTGGCCAGTCGTCCTCGGCTTCTTCGACAACGCCCGGATGCTCGCCGCCTGGTGCGAGGCGCGCTCCGCCTTTCGCCATTTCCGCCTCGACCGGATGGAAGGGCTGGCGCTCTCGGACCAGCGCCTGCCGAGGTCGCGGCGGACGCTGCTTCGGGAGTGGCGGCGGGCGGAGGGGCTGAACGAATGAGGCGCTGTGGCTCCTTTTTCGGTCAGGGCAATCGGGTGAAGGAAGTGCGTGACAAAGGGGAGAAGTGTTGAATTTGTCGATATCCGCTGACTCGATTGGCGGAGCAGGACGATGGAATCTTTGGACGCGGCGCTGGCGTGATCGGGGCAACGGATCAGCGGACAACATCAGGGCCATCGGAATGCCAATCTCCGCGCAAAAGGCCGAAGACATGACCGCACCCAAGACCAGCACGAAGCCGAAAATAGCCCTTGATCGGCGGGCGTTGTCCAGACACGACAGTGCCAGACATGACAGTGCCGTTGAAACGAATCGCCAAAATATCAAATCTCAGCGGCACGCGAATTTGGAAAATGCGAGCGACTCAGCAGAACACCGGGGCCGGCTGCGATAAGATTTAAGAACCGCGTGCAGCGATCACCCGCTCAAATGCCTCCTCCATCGGCGCGCGCGGAGGCTCGACACCGGTGAATATCTCAAAAGCGTCGACCGCTTGATCGATCGCGAGCTCGCGGCCTGTCATCACTCGCGCGCCCTTATCGCGGGCGGCTAGCAAAAGCGGCGTCCAAAGCGGCTGATAGACGGCGTCGGCGACCCAGAGGTCGGAGCGAAGGAGATCGAACGCGACGGGCGATTCGAGGCTCGGCAACATCCCGACGGCGGTGGCGTTGACGAGACCGCGCGCCCCGGTCAGCGCCTCAGATGGACTTGGGCACGCCTGCGCAGCACAGCGCTTCCCGAGAGCTTGGGCCAGTTCTCGAGCCTTCGGCTCATCGCGGTCGAGAATATTGATACTGGCGACGCGGCTGTCGGCCAGCGCGACGCCGATAGCCCTGCCGACGCCGCCGGCGCCGATCAGCGCGACGGTCTGTCCCGCGACATCGCCGATCGTTCGACGGCAACTGCGCGCGAATCCGCTGCAATCGGTGTTGAAGCCGACCAAGCGGTTATCGCGCACAGCGACCGTGTTGACGGCGCCGACCTCGGCGGCGGACGGCGCCAATTCGTCGAGCAGCGGCAGGACGTCGATCTTATAGGGGAAGGTTACGTTGACGCCAGCGAACTTAAGCGCGCGAACGCCCTCCAACATGGCCCGAAGCATCTGTTGGTCAGCGCCGGCGACCTCGATCAGGTGATAGGCGTAGCGGAACCCAAGCGCGCGGCCCGCGGCCTCATGCATGGCTGGCGAGGCGGAATGGGCGATAGGCGCGCCAATCAGGCCAACGAGAAAGCTCCGGGGATAGAAGCTGGCCATCCGGCTTCATCTTTCAAAGGGCTGGATATGTCGCGCCGCCTAACAGTTCGCATGCACTCGCGCAGTCCGTCCTATTGTGAGGCGCCCACCCGCTTCACCTTCAGAGAGACGGCTCGGTCGTCGGATACTTCCGAAAAGCCCGACAACGCGCGCCTATCGATCGGCGCCGGACGGCCAATGAGTGCGGAAGCGGGTGTCTTATTCGACCAAGGATTCCCGATCGGGCGAACTCTACCGCCTTATGAAGGATTGGACTATGACGGCGGTGGCGCCCGACCAGCAACTTGACGCAGGCGCGTTCCGCAGCCTGCACGAGGCGCGCGCCCTCTTCAAGCGTATGACTGATCGGCTTTTCGATCGGCGCGGGAATGCCGGCGGCGATGCATTGCAAGCCCTGGTCGACGTGCATTTGGTTGGGCGTCGCCAGCACGACGCCGTCGGGTCGATGTAAGGCGAAACATTCGTGCAACGACCGGTATAGCGGCACATCTTCCCGCTCTCCGACTTCGATCGCCTTCGGCGAGGGGTCGATGATCGCCGAAAGCGTGGCGCCCTCGCTCTTTTGGATTTCCTCGATATGGCGCCGGCCGATTATTCCCGCGCCCGCCACCGCCATGCGGACCTTCTCCATATCAACCTCCGATTTGACGAACTTCGTCTTGGTTCCGCGTTCATCGCCACTGTAGCTAAGGCATCGGTTTCGAGGCGGCTTTTGTGATAGCGCGGCATCTTAGACCGGCCCGGCGCATGCTCCAGACGGTTCATCGCGCCCCTGCCCCGAGTTCACGTTTTGGCCGCGCCGCGGTATTGACACCGCGAGCGCAACCCCCCTCCCATATTGCGCAGCTTGACGGAAGCGAGAACGATGTTGCGATAGGAGTATGCCTGCAGAGCCGGCGCCTCCAATGCGTTGGATTTCGCGCTTCCGCCGTCGGCTGATGTGAACGCGCCGCCGCCCGATGAAACCCGCCTGGTCATCGAAACGCCGGTCGCGGTTGAGGCGTCCTGGCCGATCGATCGGCGTCTCCGGGCTGCGACAGCCAATGCACAAGCGCCCTTCCAGCGCCGAGCTCGCGAAAGTCACGGCGATGCCCGCTGAAATGAGGCTCGCCGCGCGACTTGAGTGCGACTTGCTGGTCATAGGCTCGGGGGCCGGCGGCCTTTCGGCTGCGGTGACCGCGGCCTGGCATGGCCTGAAAGTGATCGTCGAGGAGAAAGAGCCGGTCTTCGGGGGCACGACGGCGTGGTCGGGCGGATGGATCTGGGCGACCCTGAACCCGCCTTCCAGGCGGGAGGGGATCAACGAGGACCCCGGGGCGCCGCGCGCCTACCTGCGCGACGTGCTCGGAAACAACTTCACTGAGGCCAGGATCAACGCCTTTCTCGAAGCGGCGCCGCGCATGGCAGCCTTCTATGAGAAGAACACCGCCTTGCAGTTCGAGAGTGGCGCGAAGATCGCCGACACCTATGGCAATGCGCAGGACGCCGGAATCGGCGGCCGCTCCGTCATTGCGCCGACGTGCGATGCACGCGGCTGGCGGCGGCGCCGCGCTAACACATCGTTGATTTGTGTCTTCGCCGCTGGGTTGCGCCCGCGCGGATTCAACGGCGATTTCGTCGATGCTCCCGACCGCCGCGTAAGCGTTCCGCCGGCGTCGTCAGGCGTTCTTGGGCGGCGGGGGCTTGAGAGCCCGCAGATTGGCGTCGATCAGCGAAGCGCCGAAATCGAGCGCGTCGCCGGAGGCTTCCCGCATCAGCGAGAAGGCGGTCGGCCGCCGGGCGGTCAGCCGGCCGGTGAGCGAATTCTCCTCAAACGCAAACGCCGTCTTGAACTTCTCCGCCAGGCGCCGCATCCCGACGTTGTCCGCCAGACAGACGATCTCGATCGTCTCGACCCCATGGTTGCTGGCGGCGCGCTCGACGCGCTTGAACAGCTCCTCGCCGACGCCTCGACGCCGGCAGCCCTCTTCGACCGAAAACGCCGCCTCGGCATGGATATGGCGTCCGAACGGCGCCTGCTCGCTCCAGATCGCACGATTGGACCGCAACTCGGCCGCGCCAATGAGGCGGCCATCGATAAAGGCGCCATAGAGGAGATCGCCCCTGCCGAAGCAATGTTCAGCGTATTGAACCAGGAATTCATCCGACATGCCGCCGCCAAAGCGCTCATGCCGGCTCAGCGGGTCGAGCCGCAGCAGGTGATCGCGGAACGCCTCCAAGTCCGACGGCCACAGGCGCCGGATTTCGACATGGGTTGGTTTTCCTTCGCTCATCGTCGCCTCGCCGGCTTGGCCTCGGCGTCTCGTCCCGGGCCGCATGTTGTGCGCTGCAACATGGTTTGCAAGGGGCCGGCGCTCACGCCGACGCGTTGAGCCGCAGCAGCGTCTTGCCCAGGGTCTGGCGCTTGGCGATGGCCTCGAACGCCTGGCGGAAGTCCTCCAGCGCGTATTTTGCGTGGATGTGCACGCTCAAAGTCCCGCTTTCGGCCCAGGCCAGCAGCCTGGACATGTTCGCCCGTTGCGCCTCCGGCTCCCTTGCGGCGAATTCGCCCCAGTAGACGCCGCGAATGTCGCTGCTCCGCAGGAGGACGAGATTGAGCGGCGGGCGGGGAATTTCGCCCGAGGCGAAGCCGATCACCAGCAACCGCCCCTTCCAGGCGAGCGAGCGCAAAGCCGCCTCGGTCAGCGCGCCGCCGACCGGATCATAGACGACATCGACGCCTTTGGGGGCAAGTTCCTTCAGGCGCGCGCGCAAGTCGTCCTTAGAATAGTTGATGGTCGCGGCGGCGCCGTAGCGGCGGGCGAATTCGAGCTTTTCATCCGAGGACGCGCAGGCGATGACCCGCGCCCCCATGGCCGCTCCGATCTCGACAGCCGAAATCCCGACTCCTCCCGAGGCGCCGAGCACCAGGAGGGTTTCGCCCGGCTTCAGTTCGGCGCGCTGCTCGAGCGCATGCAGAGACGTGCCATAGGTAATCGCGAGGCCCGCCGCCTTGTCGAGCGCCAGCCCGTCGGGAATATGCACCAGCCGACTGGTCGCGATCGCGATCTGCTCGCGCGAGGCGCCAAAGCCGCTGGGAAGCCCAAGCACCCGATCGCCGATCGCGAAGCCGCGGGCCTCCGGCCCCAGGGCGACGACGCGGCCTGAAAACTCGCCGCCGGGCGAGAACGGCGGCGCCGGCTTGACCTGATATTTGCCCTCGATGACCAGCGTGTCGAAGAAATTGAGCGCCGCATAAGCGACCTCGACCACGACCTCGCCCGCGCCCGCCTTGGGCGGCTCAACGCCGGCCACGATCAGGTTCTCGACCGGACCAAGCGTCGGACAGATCAGGGCTCTCATGCGCGGCTCCGAATTTTACTCATTTTTCATTAACCATGGGCAGGTTTACAGGGCTTGCGCCGACCGGGAAAGCCGAGGGCCGGAATTTTGCCCCGATCCATCGGCAAGGAAAGCTGGCCAAGTCAGCCAATCGCCGCGACGCCCCGGCGGCTCGGAGGACCGAATTCGATGATTTTCCCTGCGTTTTTGTCTTGTCGACGCGCCGGCGGCGCCTTCGCGATCGCCGCGATCTCGCTGGCGTGCGCTCTCGTCCCGGCCCATGCGGCGCGGAAGAAGACCACGGACAAGAAAATGGACAACAAGGAGCAAGCCGCCAAGCCAGCGCTGGTCGCGAGTTTCGGCGACTGGAACGTCTTCGTCGGCCAGGCCGGAAAGGGCCGCATCTGCTACACGCTCGCCCAGCCGAAGTCGCGCGAGCCCGCCGGCCTCAACCGCGATCCGGGCTACGCCTTCATCTCCGACCGCCCCGCGGAAGGCGTGCGCAACGAAGTTTCGTTCATTATGGGCTTTGACGTCTCGGCGGGCGCGGAGGATTCCGAATCGAAGCCCGAAGCCAAGACCGCGGCGAAGCACCACTCGAGATCGAAGACCTCGTCGGCCGCCGCGCCGCCGGTCGCCGCGGTCGACCAGACGACATTCGAAATGCTGCCAAAGGGCTCGGACCTCTGGGTCAAGAATGCGGCTCGGGAAAGCGAAATGATCGCCCAGATGCGCAAGGGGGCGAAACTGGTGGTCAAGGCCTCATCTGTCAAAGGCCACGTCTCGACCGACATTTATTCGCTGACCGGCTTCTCCCAGGCGATGGACCGGCTGATGAAGGAATGTCCGGAGAAGAAATAGCGCGCCGCCTCAGACCCCCGGCCTCCGCGCGGCGAAGAGATAATTCACGCTCACATCCTGCGACAGCCGCCATTGGGCGCGCAGCGGATCGTAGATCATTCCATTCGTCCTGACCGGTTTCAGGCCCGAGGCGCGGGCGGCGGCGAGAAGCTCCGCCGGCGTGACGAATTGGTCCCAGCGGTGGGTTCCCGGAGGCAGCCAGCGCAGCACATATTCCGCGCCGAGAATCGCGAATGCGAAGCTTTTCAGCGTGCGGTTGAGCGTCGAGGCAAGGAAAAGGCCGCCGGGCCTGATCAGCGAGGCCGCGGCGGCGACGAAAGGCGCCGGGTCGGCGACATGTTCGACGACCTCCATCGCGCTCACCACGTCGAAGCGCCGCGGCTCTGCCGCCATGTCCTCGACCGTCGCGGCGCGATAGGTCAGTCGAGCGCCGGTCTCTTCCGCATGTCGGCGCGCGGCTTCGATCAATTTCGGCGCAGGATCGACGCCGATGACGTCTGCGCCGAGCCGCGCCAGGGGCTCGGCGAACAGCCCCGCCCCGCAGCCGACGTCGAGCAGACCGAGGCCGGCGAGCGGCGCGCCGGCCGTCGCCTCCCGCTTGAAATGCGTAGCGATCACATCGCGGACCCAGCCGATGCGGATCGGGCCCAGGCGATGCAGGGGCGCCATCGGCCCAACGGGGTCCCACCAGGCGTCGCCCAGCGCGTCAAAATGCGCGACTTCAGCGGAAATGACGCTCGGCGCGGCCCTCGGCGGCATTCGACCCCCGTAACAGCCGGGGCGTTGACCCGTCCGGCTGCCCCCATTATACGCCGCCGCCATGCGTTGCGCGAGCCCGAGCGCGCCTCCCCCAAGGCTTGAAGGTCCATGCCGCGTCTGGTGATGAAATTCGGCGGGACGTCGCTCGCCGGCGTCGAACGCATCCGGAACGTCGCCCGCCATGTGGAACGCGAAGTCCAAGCGGGGAGCGAAGTCGCCGTCGTGGTTTCCGCGATGGCCGGCAAGACCGACGAGCTGGTCGCCTGGTGCAGAGAGGCAGGCTCGCATTTCGACAATCCCGAATACGACGCGATCGTCGCCTCGGGCGAGCTCGTCACCGCCGGACTGCTCGCCCTGGTGCTCAAGGACATGGGACTGGAAGCGCGGTCCTGGCAGGGATGGCAGATTCCGCTGACCACCGACGACGCGCATGGGGCGGCGCGCATCAGCGGCATCGATGGGTCGAGATTGATCGAGCGTCTCGGAGCGGGCGAGATCGCCGTCGTCGCCGGCTTCCAGGGTCTGCACAAGCCGACCAACCGGGTGACCACGCTGGGGCGCGGCGGCTCCGATACTTCCGCGGTCGCTCTCGCAGCCGCGATCCGGGCCGACCGCTGCGACATCTATACCGACGTCGACGGCGTCTATACGACCGACCCGCGCGTCGTGCTCAAGGCGCGCCGGCTCGGCAAGGTGTCGTTCGAGGAAATGCTCGAAATGGCCTCGCTCGGCGCCAAGGTTCTGCAGGTGCGCTCGGTCGAAGTGGCCATGTTGCACAAGGTCAAGCTCTACGTGCGCTCGTCCTTCGACGATCCCGCCCGCCCGAAGCTCGGCACGTTGATTTGCAGCGAGGAGGACATCGTGGAACAGCAGGTCGTCACCGGCATCGCCTTCTCGCGCGACGAGGCACAGATCACCTTGCGCGAAGTCGCCGACAAGCCGGGCGTCGCAGCGGCGATCTTCGTGCCGCTCGCCGACGCCAACATCAACGTCGACATGATTATCCAGGTCGTCTCCGACGACACGACGACGACCGACATCACCTTCACCGTCGCCGGCGTCGAATTCGACCGGGCGAAGCAAATTCTCGAGGAGCGGCGGGAGAAAATCGGCTACGCTAAGCTGCACGGCGCCGAGGACGTGGTGAAGATTTCCGCGATCGGGATCGGCATGCGCTCGCATTCGGGCGTCGCCGCCCGCGCCTTCAAGGCTCTGGCCGAGAAGGGCATCAACATCCGCGCGATCACGACCTCGGAGATCAAGTTCTCGATGCTGATCGACGAGCCCTACACCGAACTCGCGGTGCGCACGCTGCACACGCTCTACGGGTTGGACGCGGGGGCGTGACGCGCGCCTCCCGCCGCGTGCGGAAACTCATCGACCGACGCCTCGGTCAATTGCGGATAAGAATCGAGCGCCTTCCGGCCTATTCGCCGGCAGCGACGCTCTCCAGCACATAGAGCTCGAGCGCGCGCTCCTTGCCGCGCAACGCCAGCTCGCCCAGCCTGCGCCGAGTGACGCCGGGGGGAAGCGCGGCGACGCGCTCAAGCAGAGAGGCGGAGGCGAGCACGCGATTGTCGGTCTCGCGGCACGCTTGCTGGATGCGGGCGGCCGTGTTCATCGTGTCGCCGATCAGCGCGATCTCTTTCCTGAGGGACCCGAGCTCGCCGACCGCGACCGGGCCGCTGTGCAGGCCGGCGCGGAAGTCGGGAATCAGGCCGAAGGCGCGCTTGTAGGAGGAGCCTTGCGCGGCGAGCCGGTCGAGCGCGGCGAAAACCGCGCGCACGCAGGCCGGTTCGTTGGCGCCGGGCGCAAGCCGCCACGTCGCGATGACTTCGTCGCCGACATATTTGTGAATGCCGCCGCCAGCTTCCGCGACGCCGAACGACACGTCGGCGACGAAGCGGTTGAGCAGATCCAGATAACGCAACTCGCCGAGGCGCTCGGCGATCGCGGTCGAAGCGCGCATGTCGATGAAGAGCAGCGCGCGCTCCTCGATCCTGGGCTTGTAATAGCGCCCCGCGGCGAAGGCGAACAGCACGCCCGGACCGAGTAGGTCATTGACGCTGAGGAGGAGGTTCGCGGCGACCACCAAAACGAGTGAGAACAGAAGATCAACGTCGCCGATCCCCGTGAACCTGCCGGCAACCAGCTCACCGGCGACCGCGATCGCGACCACGATGACGACGACGTAAAGAGCCGAGCGCAGCGCAAAATACGCGAGAAACGGCAGCGTGCGGATAAAGCCGCCAGCGTTGCGCCGCAGCACAAATCGTTCAAGCCCGAAGTAGCCAGCGGCCATCGAAGCGCCGGCCACGCCGCCGGTCCCCGGCGATCCATACCGGAGACCGCTGTAGAGCGCGCCGATCAGGACGCCGGCGATGACGCGCCAGAGAAGACCGCGCAGCGGGAACGGGTGCAGCATCGCCGGCCACTATAAACCGGACCTCGCCTAGAGCATGATGCGATTTCGTTGAATTGCGTCATCTATAGAGTCCCTGAAAACGCGGGTTTTTGGCGAAAACCGGCATCCGCTTTTTGCATCCCCCTATCGTCGCCGAGGCGGTCACGGCGGTTTTCTTATGTATTCGTCCTGATCAAGCGGACACCGGACCCAATGCAGAAGCAGAGGTTCCGGCGTCGCCCGTTCTGCGCAGGAAAACCGAATTATCCGCAGTAGCGGTAATGAACGTGGCCGTACCGGTCGTGGTAGCGACAGCGATGATGGTGTCCTCCGAGGACAGAGCCAGGCCTCGTGACCACTGCGCCCGTCGCGCCGCCGACAACGGCGCCAACCGGACCGCCGATGATGGCGCCGCCGACCGCGCCGGCCGTCGTGCCCACCGTTTGCTGTCGAGTCGCGCAAGCGGCCAAGGTCAGGGACGCAAGCAATGCGAGTGCGATCTTGCCCATGGTTCGTACCTCCTCATGACAATAACAAATTGAAATCGAACAAAGCGGCCCCAATTCGGGCGGTCGGTCGATCCGGCCACCTTTGCGCGGGGGCATCACCGGGTCAACTCGTCTCGACCAGGAAAGCGGCGATTAGTCGCCTGCGGGATCGGCCATTCCGGCGAGTTCGAAACTGAGCGCGCGCAATCGTTTGCGGGCATTCGGCTCGTAGGCCTGCGCGGCGGCGCGCGAGACGCGCATGCCGTCGAAATAAAGTCCGCTGCGGCCTTCCAATTCGGGGGACCTCACGAGCTGCAGAATCGCGGCGCCGCCCTCTTCAACCGTGCTCATCGGCGGGACCCCGCTCAGGCGAACCATGTTTGTGTCCATGTAGGTGGCCGGGTGCAGGCAATTGACGGTGATATTCCGTCCTGCCAACTCCTCCGCGAGATCGAAGGTGAACATCACCTGCGCCAGCTTGCTTTGCCGATAGGCCCTGGCGCCGCTGTAGCCGCGCGTCAACATCACGTCGGAGAAGTCGATCGGCTGCTGACCGGCGGACGCGACGTTGACGATCCGCGACGGTCCGCGCTCCTCGAGTAAAGGCAGAAGGAGACGCGTCAGCAGAAAGCCGGCGAGATAGTTGACCGCGAACCTGAGTTCGAACCCGTCGCCGCTCAGCTCCCGTTCCGCGCCACTCGTGCCGATCCCGGCGTTGTTGACGAGCGCGTCGAGGCCCCGGCCTTCGCTCAGCACCGCCTCGCCGAGCGAGCGAACCCCGGCGAGCGAGGACAGATCGGCGATCAACACGCGCGCTTCCCCTCCCCGCTCGGCGATCCGCGCCGCCAACGCCTCGCCGCGGGCGCGATCGCGCCCATGCACGATCACCCGCGCGCCCTCCGCCGCGAGGCGCTCCGCGACATGCCGGCCGACGCCGTCGGTCGAGCCAGTGATGAGAACTGTCTTCGCCTTCATCGTCATGTTCGCCGGCCTTTGAACGCACTGGAGACGGCGACGTCAAATCTGTTAGGACGTCAACCGTCGGACCCGATCGCTTCGGAGGCGCGTTTTGAAAGACCCCTATCAGATCCTTGGCGTCGCCAAGACTGCCTCGGCCGAAGAGATAAGAAAAGCCTATCGGGTCTTGGCGAAGAAGCTGCATCCGGACCTGAACCCCGGAAACAAGCATGCCGAGGACCAGTTCAAGGAGGTCGCCGCCGCCAACGATCTGCTTTCGGATCCGGAAAAGCGGCGGCGGTTCGACGCGGGGGAGATCGACGCCTCGGGCGCGGAAAAGGCGCCCCATCCGCAATATTATCGGGACTATGCCGGCGCGCCGGACGGCCATCGGTATGAAAGCCAGTCCGGCTACGCGGACTTCGCCGAGACGAACGATCTGTTCGCGGAACTGCTGCGCCGTAGGGCGGAGCAGGCGCGGCGCGCGCCGGGCGCGGATCTGCATTACGGCCTTTCGATCGGATTTCTCGACGCCGTCAATGGCGCGAAAAAGGTTATCACCCTGCCGCATGGCGGAACCCTGCATGTGACGATCCCGCCCGGGATCGAAGACGGGCAAATCCTGAGGCTGCGCGGGAAAGGCGCGCCGTCGCCGGGCGAGGGCGAAGCCGGCGACGCGCTGGTGGAGATCTCGGTCGATCCGCATCGGTTCTTTTCGCGCCACGGCGACGACATCCATCTCGATCTGCCGATCACTTTGCCGGAAGCCGTGCTCGGGGCGGAAGTCAGGGCGCCGACGCCAGGCGGCAGCGTCGTCCTCAAAGTCCCCAAGGGGTCGAACACCGGAGATGTTCTTCGGTTGAAGGGCAAGGGCGTCAAGCGGCGCGACGGCGCCGGCGACGAATTGGTCAAGCTGAAGGTGATGATGCCGCCGGCGCCCAGCGCAGAGCTGGAGGCGTTCCTTTCCGGCTGGAAGCCGCCAGAAGCCTATGATCCCCGCAAGGAGATGCACTCATGACCATCACCGAGCCGGAATTTCTGCAGCGCGCCCGCCTCGATCGCGAAACGTTGACGATATGGATCGAGGCGGAATGGCTGCTCCCTGCCCGGACGGCCAGCGAGCTGACGTTCACCGAGATGGATCTGGCGCGCGCGAACCTGATCCGGGATCTCAAGCAGAACATGGGCGTCAACGACGAGGGCTTGAGCGTGATCCTGCACCTCTTGGATCAGATGCACGGCTTGCGCAGGGCTCTGGCGCATTTGCTCGACGCCGGGCGCGACCGATCGGCCCCGCCTGGAACGAATTGACGGGTTCCAATCGGATCGCACGGCCTCGGTCGTGGGCTCTCACTCCAGCCGCACCACGATCGAATCCGAGGCGCCGCGAGCGTCGATAACGGAGACGCGGGCAAAGCCCGCGCCGTCGGGCTTCCATGCGGATTGCCGGCGCTGGTCGGGCTCGCCGACGGGCTCGCCGTTGACGAACCAGGTGAACGGCGGCGCGCCGCCCAGCGCCTTCAGCGCCAGCGAGGAATCGCGCTCTCCCTCCTTGAGGCCGAGGTCGATCAGCGCCCCGTCGGGCGGAAAGGCGATTCTGAGCCCCGCCGTCTCGGTCGCGGCCATGGTCTTGGGCGCGTCCTTGCGCAGATGGCGCAACGGCGGCGGCAGGTCGGCGCTGACCTTCGCCTTCAGCACGCCCCTCGGCGGCCGGATGATCTCGATCTCGCGCCCGAGCCGCTGGAAGGCGTCGAACACGATCGGCGCGGCGGCCTCGCGACCGATCAGGCCCGGCGTCGGGCCGTTGTCGGGCCTCCCGACCCAGACCGCAATCGTCGTCCCCCGGTCGAAGCCGACCGCCAGCGCGTCACGGAAGCCATAGGAGGTTCCGGTCTTGAAAGCGATGCGCCGGCTCAAGGCATTAGCCGGCGGGGCCGCGCCGCGCAGGATGTCCTCGATGTAATAGGCGGCGACAGGGTCGGTGACCCGGCGCGGCCCGATGATCGGCGGCGCGCCGTCGAGCCGCTCGATCAGCGCCGGCGCTTCGCCGCCGCGTGCGAAGCCCGCGTAGAGCCGGGCGATGTCGGTCAGCGAGATTCCGAGCCCGCCAATGCCGATGGCGAGACCGACCGGCGCATCTTTCGGCAGCGCGATATCCGCGCCCGCGCCGTGCAGGCGCGCGAGGAAGGTCGCCGGGCCGACATCGGCCAGGAGCTCGATCGCCGGCAGATTGAGCGACATCTGCAGCGCCTTGCGCGCGGTCACCGTCCCCTGGTAGCCGAGATCGAAATTCCGCGGAGCATAGGCGCCGTAGCGCGCCGGCCGGTCGAACAGTACCGTTTCCGGATGGGCGAGGCCCTCTTCGAACGCCAGCGCGTAGATGAAGGGCTTCAGCGCCGAGCCCGGCGAGCGCGGTGCGCGAGACATGTCGATCGCGCCGTCGCGCGCGGCGTCGCTGTAGTCGGCGGCGCCGATTCGGGCGCGGATCTCGCCGCTTGCATTGTCGAGGACAACCAGCGCGGCGGAGAGCTTCGGCCCCAGTCGCGCGACGCTTTCCTTGACCAGCGCCTCGAGTTCTCGACTGCAGCCGCGCGTCGATAGAGAGTTTGATGGTCCTTGATTTCTTGTCGGCGGCGACCGCTTCCTCGGCCGCGTGGGCGGCGAGCATCGGGAACGGCGAACGCCCGTGCGGGACCGGCTCGCGCCTGGCGGCGGCGGCCTCATCCATGCTGATCGCGCCCCGCGCCGCGACGCGATCCAAAACGCGGTCGCGCGCGCGGCGCGCCGCTTCGGGGAAACGATCCGGGCGGCGTCGCTCGGGCGCTTGCGGCAGCGCGACCAGAAGCGCGGCCTCGGCGATCGTTAGTCTCCGCGGCTCCTTGCCAAAATAGGCGAGCGAGGCCGCGCGCACGCCTTCGAGATTGCCGCCGAACGGCGCGATCGTCAGATAGCGGTCGAGAATGCCGACCTTGTCGACTTGGCCTTCGATCTGAAGCGCGCGCGCGATCTGCCTCAGTTTGGCCGCGAGCGTGCGCTCGGCCCGCGGCTCGATCAGCCGCGCGACCTGCATGGTCAGCGTCGAACCGCCGGAGACGACGCGACCGCGCATGAACCATTGTGCGGCCGCGCGCAGAAGCGCGCGCGCATCGACGCCGCGGTGCTGATAGAACCGGCCGTCCTCATAGGCGACGAGCATCGCAAGGTAGCGCGGATCGACGTCATGCGTTGTCGCCGGCAGGCGCCAGCGTCCGTCGGGCAGAGTGAACGGCCTCAGCAACCGCCCGTCGCGATCGACAACGATGGTCGAACCCTCGCGTGAGGCCATGAGGTCGATCGGCCCAAGGCTCGAGACATAGCGCGGCCAACCAATCGTCGCCGCCAGGGCGGCGACGAAGACGAGCGCGAACGCGGCGGCGGCGACGCCCTCGCCCCAACCCCTCTCCCACGAGCGAGGCTTGTCCCTTCTCCCGCTCGCAGGAGAAGGTGGCGCGAAGCGATGGATGAGGGACCTGCGCCTCACTTCGCCGTCACCTCGATTTCGCCGAACGCCGTGCGGCCATAGCGTTCGGGATTGTACATGTCTTCCGCCGTCGCCGGCGGATAGACGTAGTGGCCGGGCGCGACGGCGCGCACGACATAGGCGATGGTGATGAAGGCCGACTGCCCGGGCTCGCGGTCGAAGGCCGCGACGAAACGGTCGTCGCGATACTCTGTATGGGTCGGCTCGATGTCTTTCGTCAGCCATCCGAAGCCCTCGACCGAACCGCCGTCGACCAAAGCCGGATTGTCGATCTCGAGCCCGGCGGGCAGACGATCAACGATCAGCAGGCGGGCGGCGCGCGCTTGCGCCTCCGTCACCTTCAGCGCCACGACGACGCGCTCGTTCTGGGCGATGGTTTTGAGGTCGACCGCGGTTCCGTCGAGCTTGTAGAACGTGCGCTCGACCGCATAGCCGTTCGAGGCGGCTGGTTCGGGCGCGATCGGCGAGCCGGAAATCGTGGTCACGAGCTCAGCCGTATTCTGTCCCGAGTTGGCGATCGCGATCGTCTTGCCGGGGAGCCCGGCGCCGCTCCACCGGCGATTGACGGCGCCCTTCACCGGCTCTCCGTCGACGCTGAACCGGCTCAGGGTCGAATGCTCCGCGAGCGCTTCCGCCGCGAGCGCCATCCAGTTGTTTTCCTGAGTGCTGGTAAGCGACCGCACGGCGCGCGCCGCCTCGAGGACCGCGCCCGCGCGGGCGATGGCGTCGCCCTTGATGTCGCCGGCCGCGAGATTGGCCTCCGCGACAAGCGCGAGCACCGCCGCGGCGTCGCGCAGGCGCGACCCGTAGTCGGGACGCGAGACTCCGTCGTCGCGCTCGGCTTCGAGCGCACCGAGCGCTGCATCGAACAGCTTTCCGGCGCGCGCCCGGTCGCCCAGCATCGCCAGCGCCGCCGCGAGCTGCGCCTTGGCGAGCGGGGTTGCGAACATGTCGGGCTTGGCGTCGCCGAGATAACGCAGATCCCCAATCACCGGCCGCCCGTTTCGGGCGAGGACATAGAGCGCATAGGCAAGCGCCGGCGCGTTCTCCTTGGTCGGCTCGGGCGCATTGACGACCTCGTTGCGCAGCCGGTCGAGCGCCTGCTCGAACGCCTCCTGCGGCACAGCGAAATTGCGCTCGCGCGCCCGGGTGAGGAAATCGCTGACGAAGGCGTCGAGCCAGACGTCGTCCGTATCATTGTCGGCCCTCCACATTCCGAAGGCGCCGCTGGCGCTCTGACGATTCAGTTCGCGCTCGATCGCCTGCCTGACGCGTCCGTTGAGATCGGGGTCGATGCCGAGATTCTCGATCGACGCGAGCCGGTTGGCGTAGAGGAGCGGCATCGCGATGCTGACCGTCTGCTCTGAACATCCGTAGGGATAGCGCTGCAGCGCCTGCAGCAGCGCCGGCGCGTCGAGCGCGCCGAAAGGCGAGGCGGAAATTGCAATCGAGCCGGTTCCAGGAATGAAATCGGCGACGAGACCGCCAGAGATCGTCTGGGTCGCGCCGCTCGGCAGCGGCGTAACCGTGCGTCGGTAGAGGTCGGGCGCGCCGGAGGCGAGGCCGAGCTTGAAATGCTGCACGAGGTCGGTCTTCGGTCCGGTCAGCCTCAGATCGAGTTCGGCCGTCCCGACGCCGGCGGCGGTGATAGGCATCGACAGCGACTGGCGCTGACCGGCGTTGAGATGCACCGTCCTGGTCATCGCGTCGGCGTCAGCCGTCAGCGGTCCGTGAATGTCGAGATCGAGCCTGTAGTCGCCCGCATCGCCTTCGACATTGTCGATCTCGACATGCATCTGCGAGCGGTCGCCGACGTCGAGGAAGCGCGGAAGCGTCGCGGAGACGACAACCGAGTCGCGAACCGTGACGTCCGCCTGGGTCGAGCCGACCTTGCCCTTCGACCATGCGACCGCGGTCAGCCTGACCGAGCCGTTGAAGGCCGGCAGATCGAATGAAACCGTCGCCCGCCCCTGATCGTCAAGCCTGACGACGCCGGAAAACAGCGCCAGCGGCTGCTGCGTCGGCAGATTGCCCTCGAGATTGCCGCCACTGTCTCCACCAGTATGGATGGCGCCGGCCGCGCCCTGCATGCCGTCGATAAGCATGCCCCAGAGATCGCGGATGTCGACGGGAAGCTTGCGCTGGCCGAAGAAATAGGCGCCCGGATCGGGCGTCTTGAAGCCGGTCAGGTTGAGAATGCCGACGTCGACCGCGGAAACCGTGACCCGCGCTTCCTCGCCTGGCGCGAGGCCCGCGACCTTGAGCGGCAACGTCATCGACTGGCGCGGCCGCGCCAGCGCGGGCGCTTCGAGCGTGACGCCGAGCTTGTGAGAATCGCGGGCGATGGCGAACCAGGCAACCCCGATCGCGCGGCCGGGCATGCGTCTGGCCCCGACGTCGAGCGGGCGATGGGTCAGCGCCACCGCATAGGCGCCCGGGCCCCAGTCGGCGCCGACCGTGAATGGGACCACATTGTCGCCCTTGGCGAGATCGACGTCGATGAAGCTTTCGACCCTCTCACCGACGAGCGCGATCGTCGCCTTGCCAGCGGCGGCCGCGGCGATGCGAAGTTTCGCCTCCTCCCCCGGCGCGTAGTCGGTCTTGTCGAGGGTGACGACGACATTGTCGGGAGTGTCGGCGCTGGCCGTTCCTGACCAGCCGACATCGAACAGGACGCTCGTCTCCTCGCCGTCCAGCGTCTTGACGTCGAGCCGGTGCCGGCCCCAGCCGACGGCGGCGGAAAACTTCGTTGGCGCGTCGGCGGCGATATCGATCGTTCCGCTCGCGATCCGCTTTGATGACTTGACCGGCTCGAAGTTCCAGCGGCCGTCGGCGCTGAACCACTGATAGTCGTTGGTCACCTGATAGAGCGACCATTCGGCGCCCTTGCGCGCGACCCGCGCGCCGTCCGGCGCGACCGCGATCGCCTCGAAGGTCGCCGTGTCGCCGGCGCTCAGAAGTCTCGTCGAAATCCTTTCTAATCCCGACCGTGACGCTCTTCGCCCGGACCGGCAGCGTCACCGTGCGCTCGACCGTGCGGCCGCCGGCTTCGGCGACGTCGACGATCAGCTTGGCCTCCAGCGGCCGGGTGGACGACCCATCCGGCAGGTCGACCGAAAGATCGGCATGGCCCTTATTGTCGGTCTGGACCTTGTCGGTGAACTGGGCTTCGATGGTGGTGAAGTCGTCGTCGGCGAGGCCGCCGACGTACCCCGGATAGCCTGCGAGCGCCGCGCCCATGATCGCCTGCAGCCGGATGGCGCCGGTGACGTCGAGCCCGCTAGCCGGCGCGCCGTACAGGAACCTCGCGTCGAGCGAGAGCTCGACCGGCTCGCCGGGAACAATGACCGGACGGGCTGGATGCAGGGTGAAATCGAGCCGCTCGGGAATATAGTCCTCGAGCAGGAAATCGACCTCGCCGATGCTGTCGCCCTTCGGGTCGGCGTAGGCCTCGATCGTCCACTTGCCAGGTGCGGCGCCCGGCAGCAGCGGGATGGCCAAAGCGCGTCCGCCAAGCCCCTCGTCGGCCAGGGTCGCGCGCCTGTATTCGACCCCGTCCGGCCGCTTGACGACCAGCGTCAGCGGCAGGCCCGCCCTGGCTACGCCTTTGGCGTCGCGCAGCAGCGCGACGACGTATACGGTCTCGCCGGAGCGATAGACGCCGCGTTCGGTGTAGAGGAATGCGTCGAGCCCCTTCGGCGCGTCGCGGCCGGCTACGCCGCGGTCGGTAAGGTCGAAAGCGTTCTCAGCGAGGTTGAGGAAGCCGTAGTCGTCGCCGCGGGTCGCAACCAGCAGGCCCGGCGCCGAGCCGCCCTTGCCGCGCGAAAGCCCGGGGTCGAAATCGACCCGGCCGTCGGCGTCTGTTGTCTTCGTCGCCAGCACTTCGTTGTTGCGCGCGACGAGCTTGAGTTCGACGCCGGCGAGCGGCGCGGCGGAGCCGAGCGACTGCACGACCGCATGTAACCCGTCTTCGCCCGAAATCGTCGTCAGCCCAAGGTCGGAGACAACCATCCATTGGGTGGCGAGCTGCACGGCCTCGCCTGAGTCCGAATCGCCGGGCTTGGCCGCGCCTTTCCAGGGGCGCGCGGCGATCAGATAGACGCCGGGAGCCAACTTGCCGACCGCGTTAAGCACGGGAAATTCAGTCACGACGTCTTTGTTGAGCTCGGAGGAGACGTCCATCGTCCCGCTCCAGACCTTGGCCCCGTCCTGCTGCTCGATCGCCTGCGCGCGCGAGGAATCGATCGGCTTGAGGAAGTCGTCGCGGTTGACCGTCGCCAAGAGATTACGGTCGCCGATGCGGTAGACGTCGATCGAGACCTTCGCCGTGTTGACGGTGATGAGCGGCGCGCCTTGCTGGCCCTGGCGCGGCAGCACGTAGGCCCTGCCGGCGAAATGCGCTTGCGGCGAGCGGTCGCGCACATAGATTTCGTAATCGGCCGACTTCAGCAGCGATTCGCCGACCGCCGACGGCAGGCCCTGGCGGAGCACAATCGCGTAACGCTCGCCGTGCTTGAGGCCCTCGACGCAAATCTGCTGGTCCTCATTGGAGATAGCGGTGTCCGACGCGCCGGAGACGGCGACATAGGGCGAAAAATCCGTCTTGCGCTTGAGCTGCTCGGAGAAGTTGAAGCAGACGCGGGGCGAAGTCGAACTCATTGTCGATCTTGTAGTCGAGAATGCGGAACCCGTGCTGTTCGCGCATGTCGTCATAGGTCTTGCGCAGGGTGATGGAGTCGCGCCGGACGAGCGAGGCGTGAAGCGCATCGAGCGCGGGGCGCCACAGCTCGTGCCGGGCCAGAAGATCGCCGAGAACGGCGAGAGCCTCTGCCTGGGCGTCAGGCGTCGCCGAACGCTGAAAGGCGGCGTAGGCCGCGGTCGCGCCGCGGGTGACGAGGTCGTAACGACGGTTGAACTTGGCGTCGTCGGCCTTGACCGCGACCTCCGCCAGGACGAGCCAGTTGGTCGGGTCCTTGGGGGCGGCGGTGACAGCCGCGCCCGCGAGCTTCTGCGCGGAGTCGAATTTGGACGCGGCGATGGCGGAAGCGACGTCCCTGCGCAACTCATCGGCCGTCTTACCCTTGACTTGCGCGCCGATCGCCGCCGTCTCGCCGCGTAGCGTCGCGGTCAGCCGCACGACGTCGCTCGCCATGTCCTCGCGCGCATAGGGCCTGACCTCCGCCCCGCTCGCCGCGCCGGTTGTCATCAGCAAGACGAGGAAGGCGATTGAGCGCAGATGATGAAGCATGGTTCGACCCCGGCCCGACGGGAGCGCCGCTCATCTCGCCATCACGAGGAGCGAAACGACGCGGCGAGCCAGGGCCGCGGTTCCGTCGATCAACTCTTACTTTACCATGGCCGCTGCACCGCCGACTAGAATCGCTTGAAGGGCGGTGGGCGGCGACGAGATACGCGGCATCTGCGCCGCGGTCCTACAATTCTTGGCGTCGCGCCATCGAAATGCCCAGCGCGTTCGCGACGTCATGCAGCCTTCGGTCGTTCGTCCACAGCTCCGCTCCGGCAGTCAATAGCGCCGCGGCGAGCAGATGCGCGTCGAGATACCCGACGCCGCTTCCTGACAAGACATGGCGATCGATGAAGCCAAGGACTTCCGCGTCCGTGGCGACGACGGCGAGAGGCAAGTCCGACAGCGAGGCCAGCACGGCCTTGCGTTGCCGCAGGTTTCCCAACGCGAGCTCGCCGATGACAAAGGGATGCGTCAAAACCATTCCAGTGTTGAGCAGTGAGGCCAGCATCGCGTTGCCCGCCCGCAGATGATCAACCCAGATCGACGTGTCGGCCAGGATCACGCGGAAATTATTCGACGCCTCGGCGGCGTCTTAATGTCGGGTTCGCTGCCGCCCAGACGCGCCAGCCGCCGCGCGCTTTCCCGCTCAATCAAGGCCTTGAGCGCCTCCCGGACCAGACTCGACTTCTCCTTCAGGCCAGTGAATTCCTGAGCCTTGGCCACGAGTTCGTCGTCTAGCGACAAAGTCGTTCTCACTTGCCCGCCTCCATGCCTGACGCCATATCTATCATCGTTTGATGACCCGCTCAATGCCTGACTTTGACGCACTGTTAAATCGGCCTCGCTGGGGTCGCTTCTCCATGGCCAATCGAGCGATGCCTGAGTTCCGTCGATCCTTGTTGGGCTCCAGCAGGCGCGCAGGTTCGGAGTCCAAAATGGCCTCCGTTTTTGACGACCTCGATAGCCGGTACGACTTCACAGCAACGTCGTCAGTTTCGCGGCCGATATGGCCCGCGGAGGCTTTGTCCGGCAAAGCTTGGCGTCTCACCGCAAGAGCTGGCGCGCCGCAGTCTGAGATTAAATACCGCGAGATTTCGAGACCTGATTCGACGCCACAGCCGCTCGCGCGCGGCCAACAAATCGTCATTGCGCGGAGCGAAGGTTTCCCTCAATTCGGATCATGCTCTAGCATAACCGGACGCGCCATCGACCAGAATGCCGCAGGGTAAGTCCATGAAAAGAGCGCTGGGCCTTTTGACGCTCGCACTGGGGGCGGCCATTCTCGCGCCGCCGCCCGCTCGTGCCCAGACGCCGTCCGCTGCTCCGTCCACGACCGCGGACGCCGCCATAGCCGAGCAGAAGGCGGCCTTCCTTGCGTTGCCGGAAGAGACGCGAAGGGCGGCGCAGGACGCGCTCGTATGGCTCGGATTTTACAACGGCGTGGTTGACGGCGACTTCGGCAAGCGCACCCGCGACGCGATCCTGGCCTTCCAGGCGAGCGTCAAGGCGCCCGCCAGCGGCGCGCTGTCGGCGGGAACCCTGCAGGCCTTGCTCGCCGCGCGCGAGACCGCGCGCAAGACGGTCGGCTTTCACATCATTGACGACGCCAGGACCGGCGCGAGGATCGGGGCGCCGGGCAAGCTCATGACCGGGCAGGTGAAGCTCGATTTCGCCTCGAGCGCCGACCCTGACCTGAACGCGCTCTACGCGCGGCTTGCGGCTGGAACGGCGACCCGCAAGATTGCCTACAAGGCGATGAAGCCGGACGCTTTCTTCGTCGTCTCGGGGCAGGACGGCGCAACGAAATTCTATACCCGCTTCGAGAAGAACGCGGCCGCGAGCCCGCCAATTCGCGGCTTCACTTTCTCATATCCGGCCTCGCGAGCGGCGCTGCTCGACCGGATCGCGATCGCGGTCGCCAATTCGTTCGGACCCTTCGCCGTCCGCGACGCCGAGCCCACCAAGGCCTTGGTGGCCAAGGCGTCGGCGGCGGACTTACCCCAAGTAGGCGGAAAGCCCGCTCCGCCGCCCGGTCCGGTCCTGACCGCGACTGCGCTCGTGATCGCGCCGGGCCAGGCGCTGACGGCGATTAGGCCTAACGACTGCCCCGGCGCCAGCGTCGCCGGCAAGCCGGTTCGCTTCGAGCGCGCGGACGAAGCGACCGGTCTTGCGATCATCGGGGGCGATTTCGGCTCGAAGGGCGAAGCGCCGCGCCTGGGCGCCCTGACGCCCAACGTCGTCGTATTGAGCTTCGCCGGCCGGCGCGTCGAGGCGAGCCCGGCTTCGCTCGGCGGCGACGCCGCTCGGCCCCTCGTGATGACGGCGGTGGAGAAGAGCGGCTCCGGCGGTCCGGTGTTCGATCGGCGCGGGGGCCTCATCGGTCTCGTCGCGCCGATCGCCGGCGAGCCGAAGCGCGTCGCCGGCGTCGCGCTCGCCGCCTGGCGCCGAATCGTCGGCCCGGACGCGCTCAGCGCGTTCCTCGGCGCGAGTGAAGCCAACTCGGCGGCCTCCGCGCCGCTCAGCGCCGGCGACATCGCCGCGCGCGAGAAGGAAGCGCTGCTGGCGGTCTTCTGTCAGAAGTAGGGTCGCGGCGGCGGGACGGCCAAATCGTCCGAACTGCCGACATCGACGTTTGCTGACCCGATGCCACGCGTTGAGGTCGCGAACCCAACCTGCTAATCAGCTTGGGGTTCGGTCGAGATAGGATCGGACGCTGGTCGGCCTGAGCCTAATATCCCGATCGAGGACGTCAAAGTCTTATGGCCGCGCCGATCGACATTCGGGGTGGCTTTGTCCTGCAAAGCCGCGGAGCGAGACCAGTTGGCGCGGACTGCCCGCGCGGGCGCGGGTGATTCCTGGTAGCCGCGAACGCGGGCGGCGGCTTCCTCGGCGCAACGCTGGGGTCCGTCGTCCGCAAGACGTCGCCAGCCCACCGCCGCGATCGACCGCCCCCGGGGGCTGAAGTCCCTGCGCGGTCGTTCGCCGCCGCATGCACGCGTTGAGCGGGCGATTTGGCGCTCTCATGCCGGATCGCCTCTCGAACGGAAGCCCTCAAGGGAGGCCCACTTGAAATGCGCTCTCATTCGATTCGCGCTGCCGACCATTGTCGTTGCCGCGTTGGCGTTTGCAACCGTCGCGCGCGCCGACGCGCCGGCGATCGTGGCGCCCGCCGCTGCCTCCACCGATGAGCTTCAGGCGCTCACGCGCACTCTCCAGAATCCCGCGGCTCGAGACCGCCTGATCGGGGAGTTGCGTGCGCTCGTCGCTGCGCGCGCCGCCGAATCCGGCGCGACCGCCGAGGCGACAACCAGGCCGCGTCCACGTGCGATGGGGGGCGCCTTGGTTGAGCTCTTGTCCAATCAGATGCGCCGGGTCGTCGCCGGAGCCGCGGCGCTGGCGGGCTTCGCGCCATGGTCGAGGCTGTCGGAATGGGCAAGGCGGCTTACGGCGGATTCGGCGCTGCGGCTCGAGTGGGCCGAGGGCGTCGCCGTCGTGCTTGGCGTCTTCGCGCTAGCGCTGTTGGCGGAAGGCGTGTGTGAAGCCCTTATGCGGCCCGCCCGCCGCCGGTCGCGCGCCGGGGGCCGGAGGCCAACCTGGCGCCGCGTCGCAGGTCTCGCGCGCGACATCGTGCTGAGGTGGGCGCCTCTGCTCGTCTTCGCCGCGGTGGGCTATGGGTCGCTGGCCGCGGTCACTGATTTCGGTTATGTCGAAACGGTGGCGAGCGCCGCGACCCTGGCTCTCCTCGAGGCGTGGCTCGTTTCGCGAACGATCATTGGCGCCGCGGCCGCGGCGCTGGCGCCGTCGCCGGGCGTCGCGGGCGTCCTGGGCCTTGACGAAGAAAGCGCCAATTATTGGCTGGTCTGGGTTTCCCGACTGACGCGACTGGCGGCCTACAGTTATTTCGCGCTGGCGTTCGTTCTGGAGGCGGGCGTCGACCCGGCGGCGGCCGAACTGCTGACGAAAGTGGCCGCACTGGCGTTCGTGAGCCTCATCATCATGCTGGTCTTGCAAAACCGGGCCACGGTCGCCCGAGCGCTTCTGAGCGGAGACCGCGTCGACGGGCGCCGAATCATGCCCCGTGTGCGTGCGCGCATCGCCCAAATCTGGCACTGGGTGGCGATTGCCTGCATTCTCGCTGGCTATGCCCTGTGGGCTTCGGGCGCCCCGGGACTTTCACGTTCCTGATGCGCGCTGCCGCGCTATCGGCGATCGTGGTCGTCGTCGCCAGCCTTGTGACGCTCGGCGGCGTCGATCTCGTGAACCGGCAGCTGACGATCAGCCCGGACCTGGCGCGGCGCTTGCCCTTCTTGCAGCAGCGGGTCAACCGATACGCGCCGGTCCTCATCGGCGCGGTCCGGGGCGCGATCGATCTCGTTGCCCTCATGCTCATCATAGAGGTGTGGGGCCTCGATCCTGTCAGCTGGCTTGCGACGGCGGCAGGAGAGCGTCTGCTGGAAGGCGCGGCGACCATTGCGTTGTCGCTGGCGATTTCGGTCGCGATCTGGGAGCTGGCGGGAGTCTTCATCGAGGTCTATTTGTCGCGCTCCGGAGGCGACGGCTCGCCGGTCGAGCGCAGCGCACGCATGCGCACCCTGCTGCCGCTGGCGCGCCGGACGCTCGCGATCATCCTCAGCGGCGTCGTGTTCATGGTGCTGTTGTCGGAAATCGGCCTCAATATCGCCCCGCTGCTCGCCGGCGCCGGAATCGCAGGCATCACGATCGGCCTCGGGGCCCAGTCGTTGGTCAAGGACGTCATCAACGGGCTGTTCATTCTGGCGCAGGACTCGGTTGCGGTCGGCGACGTCGTCACGGTGGCGGGCTGCACCGGCCTGGTCGAACAAATGTCGATCCGTTCGATCCGCATGCGCTCCCTCGACGGCACCGTGATCGTCGTGCCGTTCAGCGAAATCGGCACGGTGCGCAACCTGACCAAGGATTTCTCGTATGCGCTGTTCGACATCGGCGTCTCGTATCGCGAGGATGTCGACGAGGTGGTCGAGGTCGTGACCGCGCTCGCGGACGAGTTGCGCGCGGACCCGGACTATGGCTGGCGCATTCTCGAACCGATCGAGGTGCTCGGCCTCGACCAATTCGCCGACTCGGCCGTCATCATCAAGGCCCGGATCAAGACGAGGCCCATTCAGCAGTGGAACGTGCTGCGCGAATTCAACCGCCGTCTGAAGCGGCGTTTCGACGAACTCGGGATCGAGATTCCGTTCCCGCATCGCACCCTTTATTTTGGGGTCGACAAGCACGGCGACGCGCCGCCGATGCGCGTTTCGGCCGCCTTCGCTGACGCAACCCCGCAGGCCCAGGAATGAACGCGACCGCCGCTTCGATCCTTCCCAGCGCGATCGCTGCAGGCGTGAGAGTCGCGCTGCTGGCGGTCTCTCGCCAAAGGCAGGGCCGAACGGGCGCCCTCCCTCGGGGTCCAAGTCACTTCCGACGCGAACCGGATTTCGCTATCGGCTCGGCGCCGCGCCCATGGAGTTCGCTCGCGCCGGTTGGTTCGGATGTCGATCTCGACGATCCACCTTCACCGCCGCCCCTGCCTCGCGCGGCCGGCGCGGCGCCGACGCTTCGAGCGACCTCGGCTTCACCCCCGCCATGTCCCGCGGCGCGCGTCCGAATGTCGGACCCCGCCCCGCCGCCCACGCCGACGCCTGCCTGCACCGACCTGGTTGCGGTCTCGGAAGCCGACCCGCCGCCCTTGCCTGAGCCCGCTGAAGGCCGGTCCGCGCGGGGCGCCGAGCCCATGCTCTCGCGGGTCTCGGCCGCGCTCGTAGGACCACCGCCGCCGCGACCCACCCCCGCCCCGCCGTCCTCGGCCGCCGGACCGGAGCGCGATTGCGCCCCGCGGCCCGTCATTTCAGACGATGCGATCGGCTCGCCGGTCGAACCCGCATCCGCACCGCCGAAGGCGATCACGCCCGTCGCCGCGCCCAACTCGTCGAGGGGCACGGCGATCATATCGATCAGACGCAGATTCTCGCCCGCAAGTTCCCGCCACTTATCGATGAAATTGGCTTCGCTGACGTTCGCCCACAGGTAGTAGCCGTCCGAGCCGCTGCGCCAGATGCCCGCCCACAAGCCGTCATATGTCCGCACGCCCACGAGCCGAAGGTTTTGCGAGGCGAGTTCGGACCATTTGGCGACGAAGTGATTCCAGTCCGCGTCGATCCACAGGTAGTAGCCGTCCGAGCCTTCTCGCCAGACGCCGGCCCACAACCTGCGACCGTTCACGGTGTAGACGTCGAAATCGACCAGCCGCAGATGCCGCCTCCCCAATTCGCTCCATTTGGCGAGAAAATGAGACTCGTCGGCGTCGATCCACAGATAGTAGCCGTCGCTCCCTTCCTCCCAAATGCCCGACCACAGCCGTTGACCGTTGAGCGTGCTCACCTCGATGTCGTTCAAACGCAGGTTCTCGCCCGCCAGGGTCTGCCATTTGTTCAGGAAGTGGCTCTGGTCGGCGGCGGTCCACAGATAATAGGGGCCGCTGCCTGAGCGCCAGAGGCCGGTGTATGCGACCGCCAGCAGCGGCCACGGGTCGTCAAAATTGGGCCCGGCGACGGCGGACGAGGTCCGCGAAGGGAACCACAAGTCCAAAATGCCCTTGAACCGCGGGAAGGGATCGGCTGCGTCGCCAGTCAGATTCTTGTAAACACCGGCCAGCGTCGAAGCGCCCGCGGAGATGATTTAATTGATCCCATGACCGAGCTGGGTATACAGATAGTAGATGAAGAGGGTCGTGCAGCCGTTGGTCGCGTTGTAGCCATTGTCGTCGGGCGCGTTGTTGACGAAGTCTTGGCGGGTCGAGTTGAGCCAAAGGTCCGCGACCGCGTAGCTGGCGTCGATTCCAAGTCCAAGAAGGCCGTTCTCGGCCAGGAACTGTCCACTCAGGAACCTCGACAGTCCCTCGCCTTTGCTGCCTTCGTTTGACCCCTGAAACCAGCCGATGTTCTGCGCCATCATGAAGATTTCGACCACTTCGGCGATGATCAGGTATCGCAGATAGGCCGGATTGTAAGCGGCGCCTTGGGCTTTGAGCTGGATGGTCGACGAACTGGCGCTGCCGTTCCAGCTCGCGCCGTTGCTCTGCGTCGTCACCTGAACTGACATGCCGGTGACGGAAACCCCGCCGCCGAACCACCCGTGCATCAGGTTATAGTCGGCCTCGCAGGCGGCGATGACCGCGTTCGTGCGCGCTGGCTCAGGCCCGGCGGGCGCGGCGAGGGCCTGATCGTAAGAGAACTTGTAATGCGTCGTCACGCCGCCGTTGGTGAGACCGGTCGTTATGTAGGCCATAGCGCCCTCCCTTGAGGAATAGGCTGGCGAATCTGAAACAGGCGCCGCGTCTTCACGAAAAGGCCCAAAATATACTGTCGGCCAATTTGAAAACGCCGATACTTGCTTGCAATGTTGGCACATTTCGCCAGCCGCCGCAAGCAGATGCGCAACTCCCCGATCGAATTCGACAGAAGCAAGGCGTTGCTTCCTCAGCGTGTCCTCGGCTCTTAACGCGCCGTGCTCCCCCGGCGTCGCGGATCCGCGCCCGAATGGCCGCATTCCGCCCATATTGATCGCGTTTTTCGAGTGTTCGAAATGGCCGATAGCCGCCTTGTGGCGACGCTTCGCAAAGAGCCGCCGCCGGTCATCCCCCGCGTGGGCCAAAAAGACGGCGGGGTTTCGCCCCTTGCTATTCCCTCGCGGCCAATCGAGAGTTCTGCCGCCGCCTCGCCTCAAGGGGATTTCGTGACCTTCCTTCATCGAGTTTCCCGCCTCGCGCCGCGTCCGTCGGCCTTCGCGGCCCTTGCGCTCGCGCTCGCCGCGACTGGGGCCGGGGCCCAGTCCGGCGGCGCCCCTGCCTCGGTCGCGGTCGAACAGCTGATGGCGCCAGGTCCGCTGCCCGACATCGTCGAGGGCGCCGCGGACGCGCCGGCGACAATTATTGAATACGCCTCGATGACCTGCAGCCATTGCGCCGCCTTTCATGAGGCCGCGTGGCCGGGGCTCAAGGCGAAATACGTCGATGCCGGCAAGGCGAAGTTCATCCTGCGCGAGTTCCCGCTCGATCCCCTGGCGACAGCCGCCTTCATGCTCGCCCGGTGCGCGGGGCCGGCAAAACGCGACGCCCTCATCGACCGCCTGTTCGATCATCAGGCCGATTGGGCCTTCACGCCCAATCCGCTCTACAAGCTCAAGCAGCAGGTTCTGGAGGCGGGGATGACGGAGGCTAATTTCCAGGTTTGCTTGGGGAATCAGGAGCTGTTGAACCATGTGAATCAGACGCGGGAGATCGCGGCGACCAAATTCGCGGTCCGTTCGACCCCGACCTTCTTTGTCAACGGCGTCAGACTGGTCGGGGAGGTCAGCCTCGAAAAGCTCGACGACGTTCTGGCGCCGATCCAGCGCTGACTTCAGTTTCCGGCAGGTTTTTGGTTTCACACAGGTTTTTGGCCGGCCGGGGTTGATAGCGCGCGGCCGATATGGCCGCTAGTCGCTATTCCGTCCCTGCAAGACGGTTGCTTGAAAAGGGGACGAGGACGTGATTGCGTCGCGAAAGCGCATTGATTCGCCCACCGAACGCCGGGCGACGGGGCCGCGACGATGAAATTTGAGCGCTTGCGCCTGACTGGCTTCAAAAGCTTCTGCGACGCCGCCGAATTCAAGATCGAGCCGGGCCTGACTGGCGTCGTCGGTCCGAACGGCTGCGGCAAATCGAACCTCGTCGAAGCCCTGCGCTGGGTGATGGGCGAGAGTTCGTTCAAGAACATGCGCGGCTCGGGCATGGAGGATGTCATCTTCGCCGGGTCTGGCAAGCGGGCATCGCGCAACATCGCGGAGGTCGGCCTGGTGCTCGACAACGCCGACCGCCGCGCGCCGGCGGCGTTCAACGATTCCGAGTCGATTGAAGTCACGCGCCGCATCGAGCGGGAGGCGGGCTCGACCTATCGCGTCAACGGCAGGGAGGTACGCGCGCGCGACGTGCAGCTTCTGTTCGCCGACGCTTCGACCGGCGCGCGCTCGCCGGCGATGGTGCGCCAAGGCCAGATCGGCGAGATCATATCGGCCAAGCCGCAGGCGCGCCGCCTCATCCTCGAAGAGGCGGCGGGCGTCTCCGGCCTCCACTCGCGCCGGCATGAAGCGGAGCTCAGGCTGAAGGGCGCGGAGGACAATCTGCTTCGTGTCGAGGACGTCTTGAAACAGATCGACCTTCAGATCGACGGCCTCAAACGTCAGGCGCGCCAGTCGAACCGCTACCGCAATCTCGCGGCCGACATTCGCCGCAACGAGGCGCTCGCTCACCTGATCGCCTGGCGTGAACACGAGACCCAATTCGCCGAGGCGCGCCGGCGGCTCGATGCGGACCTCGTCGAAGTCGCCGATCGCACCCGTGAACAGGCGGAGGCCGCGCGCCTGCAGGCGCTCGCCGCTGCGGATCTGCCGCCCCTGCGCGAAGAGGAGGCGCGGCGCGGCGCGGCTCTGCACCGGATCGCGCTGGCGCGCGAGGCGCTCGATGCTGAAGAAAAGCGCGCGACGGAGCGTGAGGCCGAACTCGGACGCCGCATTGCGCAATTCGCCGGCGACCTCGCGCATGAAGAGGCCCTGATCGCCGACGCGGCAGGGGTCGCGGACAGACTAGCGGCTGAGGATTCGGCGCTCGCCGAGGAAATGGACCGGGCGGGCGAAGCGGTGGCGCTTGCGCGCGAGCGGCAGGAGAGCGCGGAACATCGGCTCGCGGGCGCCGAGGCGGATCTCGCCGAAGCGCAGGCGGCCGCATCCGACCTCAACGCGCGCCGCCACGCGCTCGCCGCCGCGGCGGCGGAGGAGGCGCGCCGCCTCGTCCGGCTCGACACCGAATGCGCCGGGATCGAGCAAGAGCACGCGGCCCTGCGCGGCGCGGGCTTTGAGGACGCCGAGCATGAGACGCGCGCCCGGTCCGTCGCCGATCTTGGCCGGGCGCTCGTGGCGGCCGAACGCGAAGCGCTTGCGGCTGAGGAGAGCCACGCGCTCGCCCGCGAAGCCGAAGCGCGTTCACGCGGGCCACTTGGCGAGGCCGAACGCGCCGCGCAAATGCTGGAGACGGAAGCTCAAACGCTCGCCGGCCTCGTGGGCTCCGACGCGAGCCGCCGCTGGCCGTCGGTCGTCGACGCGATCAGCGTCGAGCACGGTTACGAGGCGGCGCTCGGCGCGGCGCTCGGCGACGATCTCGATGCTTCGGTCGACGAATCGGCGCCCGCGCACTGGTCGCTGATCGCGCCTGAGGGCGAGGACTTGCCAATGCCGCCGGGCGCTGAGCCGCTGGCTCAGCGCGTCACGGCGCCGCAAGCGCTGGCGCGCCGGCTGGCGCAGGTCGGCGTCGTCGCGCGCGCGGATGGAAAATGGCTGAGCCGGCTTTTGCGGCCCGGCCAGCGGCTGGTGTCGCGCGAGGGCGATCTGTGGCGATGGGACGGCTTTGTCTCGGCGGCAGAAGCGCCAACGCCGGCAGCGCGGCGCCTGGCCGAGAAGAATCGCCTCGGCGACCTGAGGCGCGAAGCGGAAGCGGCGCGCAAGGCGGTCGATGCGGTCAGGATCGCCGCCGCCGGCGCAGCGGCGGATGCGCGCCAGGCCGCGTCGGCCGAAGCCGACAGCCGCCAGCGCGTGCGCGCGGCGAGAGCCGCCTTCGACAACGCTCGCGACGCGCTCGCCGATTTCGAGCGCAAACGCGCCCAGACAATGTCCCGTCTTTCGGCGGTCGAGGAAGCCGTCTCGCGCGCCAGAGCCGCGCGCGACGAGGCGGCCGAACGCAAGACGCAAGCCGAAGCCGCGCTCGCCGATCTCGCGCCGGGCGATGATCTCGCGCTTGCGCTCGAGCGCGCCCGCTCCGCCGCCGCGCGGGAACGGTCGGAGTTCGCCGAAGCGCGCGCCGCCGCGCAGAGTCTCGTCCGCGAGGCTCAGGCGCGAGGCGCCCGCCGGCAAGCAATCGTGTCCGAGCGCTGCTCATGGGAGGAACGGCGCGAACGAGCTGAGGCGCAGATCGCCGAATTGGGCGAGCGGCGCGCGGCCGCCGAGGCGGAGCGCGAGGAACTTTCCGACGCGCCGCTCGAATTCGCGCGCCGGCGCCGGACGCTCGCCGACGAGTACGATCACGCCGAACAAGCGCGAAGGGAGGCCGCCGACGCGCGCGTCAGCGGCGAGACCGCACTAGCCGAGGCGGATCGGGCGGCGCGTCGGGCGCTTGAGGCAATGAGCGCGGCGCGCGAGTTGCGCGCGGCCTCCGAGGAGCGCGCGGAAGCAGCCCGCGCGCGCGGAGAGCTCCTGCTCGGCGCGATCGCGAGCGAACTCGATTGCGAGCCAGCGGATCTGGCCGCGCTCGCGGGCCTTCAGGCCGACGCGCCCCTGCCCGAGGCGGCGCTGATCGCGCGCAAACTCGAAAGCCTTCGCCAGGAACGCGAGCGGCTCGGCGCGGTCAATTTGCGCGCCGAGGAGGAGCTGGCCGAAGTCGAGGCGAGCCGCGACAAGCTGGTCGCCGAGCGCGACGACCTGACGGAGGCGATCAAGCGGCTGCGCGGCGCGATCGGCAGCCTCAACCAAGAGGGGCGCGAACGGCTGATCGCGGCCTTCGACATCGTCAATCGGCATTTTCAGGAATTGTTCGCGACCCTGTTCCAGGGCGGCGCGGCCGAGCTTCAGCTGGTCGAATCCGACGATCCGCTGGAGGCGGGCCTGGAGCTCGTCGTCCAGCCGCCGGGCAAGAGGCCGCAGACGCTGACCCTGCTTTCCGGCGGCGAGCAGGCGCTGGCCGCGCTGTCGCTGATTTTCGCGGTGTTCCTGACCAACCCCTCGCCGATCTGCGTCCTCGACGAGGTCGACGCGCCGCTCGACGACTACAACGTCGAGCGCTTCTGCGACCTGATGGACGAAATGCGCAAGCGCTCCGACACCCGCTTCGTCACCATTACCCACAACCCGATCACCATGGCCCGCATGGACCGCCTGTTCGGCGTCACCATGGCCGAACGCGGGGTGAGCCAGATCGTGTCGGTCGACCTGGCGGAGGCGGAGAGGTTTCTGGAGGCGGGGTGAGCCGCGCGCCCTGTGGGGAACGGCGCGCTGCGGTTTCTGGGCGATCGACCCGGTCCGGTGCATTCTGTTGGGCGTCTTCGCTTGGTCGATCGAACATGGGAAAATCAAAAGCCGCGCCGGCTTCCCTTGGCGGGATAAAGTCCCCAGCTTGACGCGATCAACAAGAAATGGCGTGAGCGGGTGCTGAATTCTTAGCGCTCGCGCAGCTTTCGATAAGAGGAGTCCCGACATATATTGCCGCACACGCCCGACCGCGACGGGGCCGTCGCGCTCCACGAATTCGAACACGCCATCCGCTGGATCGGCGCCGGAGGCGATATAGTGGGCTCCCGGCCCGGCGCGCTTCGGCTTCGCGCCGGAGGCCGGCGAAGACCCCCCTGTCGCCGGCTTAAGCGCAGGAAACGCGCGCATGGACCAGGACGCGGCCGGTCGGAGCGGCGCCAAGGCGACGGGTCAAGATAAAGAATGGAAACTAATTTGACCTACGATCTGATTGTCATCGGCTCCGGGCCCGGCGGTTATGTCTGCGCGATCCGCGCGGCCCAGCTCGGAATGAAGGTGGCGGTCGTCGAAAAAATGAAGACGCTCGGGGGAACCTGCCTCAACATCGGCTGCATTCCGTCGAAGGCGCTCCTCTACGCTTCCGAGATGTTCGACGAGGCCGCCCATGGCCTCGCCCCCCTCGGCGTCGTCGTCCGCCCGCCGAAGCTCGATCTCGCCGCGATGATGAAGCACAAGGACGACACCGTCGCCGCCAACGTCAACGGGGTCGCCTTTCTGTTCAAGAAGAACAAGATCGAGACCGTATTTGGCGAAGGCCGAATCGCGGCGCCGGGGAAGGTGATCGTGAAGGGCGCCGACGGCAAGGAGACGACGCTGGAGGCCAAGGCGGTCGTCATCGCCACCGGCTCTGAAGTCGCGCGCCTGCCCGGGTTGGAGATCGACGAGAAGACCATCGTATCCTCTACCGGCGCGCTCGTCCTGCCTGCAACTCCGAAAAAGCTGATCGTGGTCGGCGCCGGAATCATCGGGCTCGAGCTCGGCTCGGTTTGGCGCCGCCTTGGCGCGCAAGTAACGGTGGTGGAGTTCTTCGACCGCATCCTGCCCGGTTTGGACAGCGAGGTCGCCAGACAGGCCCAACGCTTGTTCGAAAAGCAGGGCCTCGCGTTTCATCTCGCTCATAAGGTCGTGAAGGTCGAAAAGGCCGGCGCCGGCGCCAAAGTGACGATCGAGCCCGCCGCGGGCGGCGAGGCCCAGGCGATCGAGGCCGATGTCGTCCTGGTCGCGATCGGCCGCCGCCCCTTTGCCGAGGGCCTCGGGCTGAAGGAACTGGGCGTGGCCATGGATCGCGGCCAGGTCGTGGTCGATTCGCATTTCGCCACCAATGTCCCGGGCGTATACGCAATCGGGGACGTGATCCGCGGGCCGATGCTCGCCCACAAGGCGGAAGACGAAGGGGTCGCGCTGGCCGAAATCCTCGCGGGCCAGGCGGGGCACGTGAATTACGGCGTCATTCCGAATGTCGTCTACACGAGCCCGGAAATCGCCATGGTCGGCAAGACCGAGGAGGAGTTGAAAGCCGAAGGCGTCGCCTACGCGGTCGGAAGGTTTCCCTTCACCGCGAACGGGCGCGCGCGGGCGATGCGTCACACCGAGGGTTTTGTGAAAATCCTCGCCGACGCTGCGACCGATCGTGTTCTCGGCGCCCACATCGTCGGCTTCGGCGCCGGCGAGATGATCCACGAAACTGCAGTGTTGATGGAGTTCGGCGGCTCGGCCGAGGACCTCGCCCGCACCTGCCACGCGCATCCGACCATGTCGGAGGCTGTCAAGGAGGCGGCGATGGCGGTCGCCAAGCGCGCGATTCATATCTGAGGTCGGGGAGCCTCGCCTGCGGGTCGTCGAGTGGGGGCCGGGCTCCAATTCCACAAAGGGACGGGTGGCTTGGTTCGGCGCGGACCCGCGAGGGGCGAAAAAGTTCGGCGTGGCGCTGCTTCAGGCCGATGGTTCGATCGTCTCCGAAGTTGTTTCCTGCGTCGACGACGCTATGAAATGGCTGGAGAAACAGCAAGAGACCTTTGGCCGCCGGGATCGATGCGCCGCTATGGTGGTCGTCGAGCCGGACTGGGGTCCGCGATGTCGACCAACATCTTCACGATCTGGGAATAGGGGGCGGGACAAGTTCAGGCCGCGAACAGTCTGCGCGGCGCGGTGTTGGCCCAGGGCGTTCCGCTGGCATGGCGACTTCGCAAGCGCTTTACACGGATCAGCAATCGCCATCCGATG
>CAWIHZ010000002.1:0-46954 GCA_963835955.1 uncultured Alphaproteobacteria bacterium
AGCGGGCGACTAGTGGAGTGATGGAATGACCCGCAAGGCCACAATCGGAGAGGCCGCGCTATCGTGGGCCTTGCGCCATCTGCCGATCAAACACGGCGCGCATCGGATATTGGACCGTGTATGTCCGTTGCCTTGGGTTGATGGCGATCCGCTTGTGGCTTTCGATTTTCACGGCAAAGCGCTCACGCTCGATGTGTCCGACCTTGTGGGCTGGCACTTTTTCATGCTGCGGAGCTTTGACCCGGAGGTCGTTGAAACCCTGGTCAAGTTCGCCAGTACGGATGGAGAAGTCTTCTGGGATATCGGCGCGAACAAAGGCGCTTGTTCCTATCAGATCGCGCATGCTTTGCCTGGATGCAGGATCGTGGCGGTCGAGCCGCAAGATGAATTGAACGCGCCAACAAAAATGAACCTAATAGGTCTTGACGCAAATGCCACCGTTCTTTCCGTCGGGGTGGGTGACGAGGAGGCAGAACTCGACCTTCATATTCCTGTCGGGAATAAAGGCGGCGCATCTCTGCTCGCACAAGGCGGTGATATAAGAAAAGTCAGGATTAAAACAGCGCAGTGGGTTAAAGATAATAGCAGAGTAGGCTGGCCAACACTCGTGAAAATTGACATTGAGGGCTTTGAGTCGAAGGTTATCCGTTCGCTTCTTCCCGCCTTTAAGGCCCACGCAATTAAATGCAGTGTTTTCGAATCCCACGCGTCGGAAGGCCGAAGGACTGCGCTAGATCGGAGCGATGACATGCCCCTCTGCCATACAAGTACATTCGCGATCCGAAAATCGGCCTTCTCAGCATGGCTTGAGGAGACGACAGAGCTTGGGAAGGGCGCAAAAGATTATGCGCTGGTAACGGCGTCCTGAGGGCTGTTCCCGAAAGGCGCCGACGCGGCGCGCCCGTTCGCATCGTCGGCGAGGATCCCGCCAAGCCGTCTCAGTTTCCGGCAGCCAAAAAGGCTCAGCCTACCAAACGCCGCCACCAGGGCCACTGCCGATCGACCGCCAGCGCGTTGAGTCGTTCCGCGAGAGCGGTGAAGGCGGCGATGGCCTTTCCGGTCCGCGCCCGCTCAGCTGCCAGGTCAGCGGAAAGTTCGGTCGATCGCGCTTCAGCCGCACCCGCCCTCGCTCTCGCTTCATCCAAGGCCGCGCGCGTTCCGATGAGTTCGCTCCGAGCGCCGGCGAGTTCGCGCTCCAGCTTCGCGATCTCCGCATGAACCGGATTGTCCAGTTGGCTGGGCGGAGGGACATCCGGGGGGCTGTCCCTAGGGCTATCCCGACGGACAAGCGCCTCTTCAGGCACGGACACCCTTGCCTTGCCGTCATTGCCTGGAACGCGAGGCCAGCGCCGCCGACGAGCCAGCTTGTTGGCGCTCGCCGGCGTGATCTTCAGCGCCTAGGCTAGTTCGGCGTAGGTCAGCGAGGGCATGTCTGGGTCCCTGTCCCCCGGACTGTCCGGGTCTGTCACTGGGATTGTCCCCGGATCTGTTGTCCCGTGAGAACGTTGGTCGGCAACGTTGCGGGCAAAACGGTTAATTGACTGCTACTGGCGTTTTGTGACGCGCCCTGTCGTTTTTCCCCTTGTCAAATTTCTAACCGGTCGAGTTGAATCCTTGCGACAAAGGCCGCCTTGGGCGGTTGAGCAATCCAGTGGGCTGTAACGTGAGTGAAGCCTGAGCAGGCCTCGAAAGTGAAGATTCGGACGCCGACCCGCCTGAGATTCGGGGAAGGCCGCACGGGACAGGGAAGCAACCGACACGCGCACCTGTTCCGGTCCGCCGGGGTATGTGGACACGGCACGCTGGAACGGTGGTCCGGGTAATCGGGGGAGACCCGTCCGTTCGGAGGTTGCGGCTTCGACATCGCGATTGGCGGTGGAGCGGGCGGGAGTCGGACAGGGGCGTACGACCGTTGAGGCCGGGTAATGCCGGCGGAGGAAAGGCCCCTGACTTCTGGCGCGCTTTCGACGACGGCGAGGATGAGGGTGATTGGCGATGAGCCTCGAAACGCCCGACAAGATCAGGAGCCTTCAGAGGAAGCTCTATTGCAAGGCGAAGGCGGAGCCCGGCTTCCGCTTCTATCTGCTCTACGACAAGATCTGCCGTGAGGACATTCTCGCCCATGCCTATGCGCTCTCCCGCGCCAATGCGGGCGCGCCGGGGGTGGACGGAAAGACCTTCGATCAGATTGAGACGGCGGGCGTGGAGGAGTGGCTGGCGGGCCTGCGCGAGGACCTCGTCTCGAAGACGTACCGGCCCGATCCGGTGCGGCGGGCGACGATCCCGAAGCCGGGGGGCGGCGAACGCCCGCTCGGCATCCCGACGATCCGGGATCGGGTGGTTCAGGCCGCCGCCAAGATCGTGCTGGAGCCGATCTTCGAGGCGGACTTCGAGGACAGCGCCTATGGCTATCGCCCGCGTCGCAGCGCGGTCGATGCAGTCAAGGAAGCGCACCGGCTGATCTGCCGGGGCTACACGGACGTCGTCGACGCCGATTTGTCGAAATATTTCGACACGATTCCGCACGCGGACCTTCTCAAATCGGTGGCCCGCCGCATCGTCGACCGGCATGTGCTGCGGCTCATCAAGCTGTGGTTGAAAGCGCCGGTCGAGGAACGGGACGGCGACGGAAAGCGGCGCATGAGCGGCGGCAAGGGCGCAAAGCGCGGCACGCCTCAGGGCGGGGTCGCGAGCCCGCTGCTCGCCAACATCTACATGAACCGTTTTCTGAAGCATTGGCGCACAAGCGGACGTGGCGAGGCTTTTCGCGCTCAGGTCGTCAATTACGCTGACGACTTCGTCATCCTCAGCCGCGGCTTCGCGGGAGAGGCGCTGGCGTGGACGAAGGCGGTGATGACCAAGCTCGGGCTGACTCTCAACGAGGCGAAGACCTCGGTGAAGGACGCCCGACGGAAAGGCTTCGACTTTCTTGGCTACACGCTCGGACCGCAACGCTATCGGAAGGATGGCCACTGGTATCTGGGCGCATGCCCCTCGAAGAAGAGCGTTCAACGGATCAAGACCAAGATCGGCGACATGCTCAGGTCCCGCAACAAGGGCGCCTGGCCGGACGTGCGCGCCAGACTGAACCGGCTTCTCGCCGGCTGGTCGGCGTACTTCGGCTACGGCACGCGACTGCAGGCCTATCGGGCCGTCGACAACCACGTCTATGATCGCGTGCGATGCTTCCTCGTTCGGCGACACAAGGTGCAAGGACGCGGCACGCGCCGATTTGCCCGTGAGGAAGTCTACGGCGACTTGGGCGTGCTGCTCCTCAAGCGCATGCACATTGGGTCACCGCCGTGAGCCTTGCGATGAAGTCAGTCGGAAAGCCGGATGCGGGCAACCCGCACGTCCGGTTTGATGAGCGGGGAGGGGAGACGGAGCGCGCTCCTGCGCGCCACCGCGCCCTTCCTCAACTCTACCATTGGCAGGCGCATCGGGGCCTAGAATCAGCTAAACTTGTTTTGTGATCAACGAGTTAGGCTGATTCGCAGGAGCTCCCCGATGCAGACGCAGTGTAGCCCGACAGAGATGGATTTTGGAAGGGCTGGCGGGCGGCGGGTGGCGGCGGATTTCGACGGCGGAATGGTTTCGTCGGACGCCGGAGCGTTGTTGCTGGGCGAGGCGGACAAGGCGATCGGGTTGACGGATCGGTTCGCCGCTTGCTTCGCCGACCGCCGCAGCCCGCTTTTGACCGTCCACGCCCTCAAGGCTCTGGTCGCGCAGCGGGTGTTCGGCCTGGCGTTGGGCTATGAGGACCTCAACGACCACGATGATCTTCGCGGCGATCCGGTTCTGGGCGTGCTGCTCGGCAAGCTCGACAGCGCCGGCGCGACGCCGGGGCTTCTGGCCGGCAAGAGCACGCTGAACCGTCTGGAGCATGTGCCGGGGGCGGGCAAGACGCCGCGCTACCACAAGATCGACCACGACGCGGCGGCGATCGAGAAGCTGTTCATCGACTTGTTTCTCGACGCGCATCAAAAAGCGCCGCGCCAGATCGTGCTCGACCTCGACGCCACCGACGATCCGCTGCACGGCGATCAGGAAGGCCGGTTCCACCATGGCTACTATGACTGCTACTGCTACCTGCCGCTCTATGTGTTCTGCGGCCGACATCTCATCGCCGCCAAGCTCAGGCGCTCCGACATCGACGCCAGCGCCGGGTCGGTCGAGGAGATGGAGCGCATCGTCGGGCAGATCCGCGCCCGCTGGCCTCGTGTGAAGATCGTGCTGCGCGCCAATTCCGGCTTCGCCCGCGAGGCCTTGATGGCCTGGTGCGAGGCCAACACGGTCGATTACGTGTTCGGCTTGGCGCGCAATGAACGGTTGGAGGGGCGGATCGCCGACGCGCTGGACGAAGCCCGGCTCCTGTCGCAGGCGAACGCCGGCCAGCCGGCGCGGGTGTTTCGCGACTTCGACTGGTCGACCAAGGACAGCTGGTCGCGCCGGCGGCGGGTGATCGCCAAGGCCGAATGGGCGCAGGGCGAGGCCAATCCGCGCTTTCTCGTCACCTCGCTCAAACCCGACGCCTGGCGGGCCAAGCCGCTCTACGAAAAGCTCTATTGCGCGCGCGGCGAGATGGAGAACCGCATCAAGGAATGTGAGGCGCGGCCTGTTCGCCGACCGCACCTCGACCGCCACAATGCGCGCCAATCAGCTGCGGCTGTGGTTCGCCTCGATGGCCTATGCGCTCATCTGCGCGCTGCGCCGCATCGGGCTTGCCCATACCCAGTTCGCCGTCGCGACCTGCGCCACCATCCGCCTCAAGCTCCTCAAGCTCGGCGCACGGGTCAAGATCAGCGCCCGCCGCGTCAAAATCGCCTTCGCCTCCGCCTGTCCGTCGGCCCACGAATGGCGGATCGCCCAAGCGCGCCTCGCCCTCGCCCGCGGCTCGCCAGCCTGATGCCCACACGCCGCAGCGCGCCCCTTGCGGCATCAACCCAAGGCCCACCGGAGACCAAAAGCCAACCCCAGAAGACCAACGCGCATCCCGCGCAAGGCTCGCGCTCGCCCGCGCCAAACCTCGCGCTCCCGACCCGCCTCAGAGCCCAATCAAGGCTAGGATCCGTGGGAAATGCGGGTAGAGCGGGGGGCGGGGGGCGGAGAGAGCGGCGGCGGCGGGGGGCGGAGAGGCGCGGGCAGGGCCGGAGCGCGGGGGGGACGGGCGAGACGCGAGGGGAGGCGGGGGGGGCGGGCGGGGACGGAGGGGCGGAGGAAGGACGAGCGGAAGGAGCGAGGACACGAGGCGACGGGAGGCGAGAGGGGGGGGGAGAGAGAGAGGGGGGGAGGGGTGGGGAAAGGGAAGGGAAAGGGGAAGAAAGGAGGAGGAGGGGGAAGGGGGGAGAGGGAGGGGGGGGGGGGGCTAGCGGTGCTACCCGGCGAACACCACGGTCTTTTGGTGGTTCAGCAGCACTCGATCCTCGAGCACATTGGCGATGGCGCGGGCGAGCACCCGCCGCTCGATGTCGCGCCCTTTGCGCACCAGGTCTTCGGGCGTGTCGCGGTGGCTGATGCGCTCGACATCCTGTTCGATGATCGGGCCCTCGTCGAGATCTGAGGTGACGAAATGCGCCGTCGCCCCGATCAGCTTGACGCCGCGCTGATGCGCCTGGTGGTAGGGCCTGGACCCCTTGAAGCCGGGCAGGAAGGAATGGTGGATATTGACGCAGCGTCCCTGCAGCTTGGCGGCGAAGCCGTCCGACAGAATCTGCATGTAGCGCGCCAACACGACGAGATCGGCCCGCGACGATTTGACGACCTCCCACGCCTGGGCCTCCTGCTCCATCCTTGTCTGCCTGGTGACCGGCAAATAGTGGAAGGGAATGTCGCCGAAGTCGATGTGGGCGTAAGTCTCGCGCGGATGGTTGGCGACGATCGCCACGGGGTCCATCGCCAATTCGCCCCCGCGCCAACGGTAGAGCAAATCGACCAGGCAATGATCGAAACGCGACACCATGAGCGCGACCCGCTTGCGCTGGTCGGCCGGACGCATCGACCAGTTCATTGCGAAATCGGCGCCGATCGCCTTGAACGTCTCGCGCAAAACCTCGACATCCGAACCCGCCCCGGCGGCGTTGAATACGACCCGCATGAAGAAGCTGCCGGTCTCGGTGTCGTCGAATTGCTGCGCGTCCAGAATATTGAAGCCGCCGTCGAAAAGCGCGGTCGAAACCCTGGCGACGATCCCGGGGCGGTTGGCGCAGGACAGAGTAAGGATATGGCGCGCCTCCGGCATCCGGACTCCTTATCAAGGCTCGCGCGTCTCGTTGCGAGGCGCCGGCGTCGCCTTGCTAAGGCAGAGTCTGCCTGGAGCGCAAGGGCGAGCCTTCACCGCCGAAAAGCCGCGTCCGAGCGCCCATTCCGCGCCCTTGGCAAGACAGTTCACGCTTACCGCTTGACGCGGCTCAGCAGCTCCTCGACCGCCGGCAAGATCCGGTCGACGATGACGTCCACGCCCCGGGCGGTCGGATGCAAGCCGTCTTTCTGGTTCAGCTTTGGGTCGGCGGCGACGCCGTCGAGGAAGAATGGATAGAGCGCATCGCCGTAGGTCTTGGCCAAATCGGGATAGATGGCGGCGAATTCGCGGCCGTATTCGGCGCCGAGATTGGGGGCGGCGCGCATGCCAGCGATGAGAACCGGCAGATGGGCCACGCGCGCCTTGTCCAAGATCGCCGCAAGCGTCCGCTTCGTCGACTTCGGCGGCACGCCCCGCAGCATGTCGTTGGCGCCGAGCTCGACGACCAGGGCATCCGTGTCTGCCGGAACCGCCCAGTCGTAACGGGCGAACCCGTCCGCTGCGGTGTCGCCGGAAACGCCCGCGTTGACGACGTCGACGTCCAACCCCTTGGCGCGCAGCGCCGCCTGAAGCCGGTCCGGAAACGCCTCGCCAGGCGGCAGGCCGAGGCCCGCCGTGAGGCTGTCTCCCAGCACGACGAGACGCAGCGTGCGCGCGCTGGCCGGCGCGGCCTGCGCCAGGACCGCCATGAGCGCCAGCGCCAGCGCCTGGACGAAGGGGCGCCAATGCCCATATGAGGGCGACCCTGCCCTGAGGAATCCCGACACAATGTCCCTTCCCGCGGTCGCGATGCGCGGCGTCGACCTCAGCCTTGGCCGAGGGGCCGCCCGCGTGCATATCTTGCGCGAGGTCAGTCTGACAATCGCCAAGGGCGAGGCAGTCGGGATCGTCGGGGCTTCCGGCTCCGGTAAATCCACGCTGCTCATGATCATGGCGGGACTGGAGCGGCCCGACCAAGGCGAAATCGAGATTGAGGGAGTCAGGCTCGGGGCAATGAGCGAGGACGCGCTGGCCCGGTTTCGCGGCGCGCGCATCGGCATCGTGTTTCAGTCCTTCCATCTCGTCGCGACCATGACGGCGCTCGAGAATGTGGCCGCGCCGCTGGAGCTCGCCGGCGCGAACGACGCCATGACGCGGGCCAGAATCGAGCTTGCGCAAGTGGGCCTGAGCGGCCGCCTCGGCCACTATCCGGCGCAGCTCTCCGGCGGCGAGCAACAGCGCGTCGCGCTCGCCCGCGCACTTTGCCCGCGCCCCTCGCTGCTGATCGCCGACGAGCCGACCGGCAATCTCGATGAGACGGCGGGACGCGCAATCATGGACCTGATGTTCGATTTGCCGGCGCGGCGCGGCGCGACGCTGGCGCTCGTCACCCACGATCCGGCGCTGGCGTCGCGATGTGACCGTCTGATCCGGATGCGCTCGGGCGCGGTGGAAGGCGCGACGCTTTTTTCCGCGTCGGCATGAACGCGGCGGCGAAATTCCCTCGAGCCGCCCGGCGACCGCCGATCGCGCGTTTCGCCCTGCGTGACTTGCGTGGCGGCGTCAAGGGCTTGCGCATCCTTCTGCTCTGCATTGCGCTGGGCGTCGCGGCGATCGTGGGCGTCGGGAGCCTCGCGCGAGCGCTCGACAATGGTTTGGGGCGACAGGGTCGCGTTATCCTCGGCGGCGACGCCTCGTTCTCGCTGATCCACCGGCGCCTCGCGCCGGACGAGCGGGCTTTCCTCGAAGGTTACGGCGAGCTGTCGACGATTGCGACCATGCGCGCAATGGCCCGCACTGAGAGCGGCGACGCGGCGCTGGTCGAAGTCAAGGCGGTCGAGACGTCCTGGCCGCGCCTCGGCGAGGCGGTCTTCGCCCCGCCCATGTCGCCGGCGCGGGCCCTCGCGCAGAAGGACGGCATTTTCGGCGCGGCGGTGGAACAGGCTCTGCTCGCCCGTCTCAATCTGAAGCTGGGCGACGTCGTCCGGCTTGGTAAGGCGCAATTCCTGCTGCGCGCCGTCGTGACCAGCGAGCCGGATCGTTTGGCGACCGGTGTCGGTCTCGGCCCGCGCATGCTGATATCACAGGCCGCGCTCGAGGCGACTGGGCTGGTGCAGCCGGGCTCGCTGGTGCGCTGGACCACTCGGGTCGTCATGGGCGGGAAAGGCGGCGCGCCGGACGAGGCCGCGGTGAAAGCCCTCCTCAAAAAGGCCAAGCAAACCCTTCCTCAGGCAGGCTGGGAGGCGCGTTCGCGTCTGGCCGTCTCGCCCGAACTCAGTCGCGACCTCGACCGTTTCGCCGAATTCCTGACGCTAGCCAGCCTGTTGTCGCTGATCGTCGGGGGCGTCGGCGTCGCCAACGCGGCGGTGAGCTTCGTCGAGCGCAAGCGGACGACGCTGGCGATCCTTAAGGCGATCGGAGCGACGGGAACAAGCGTCGTCATGCTCGCCCTCGTCGAGTTCCTCATCGTCGCGGCGATCGGCGCAGTCGCCGGCGCGGCGCTGGGCGCGGCGATCCCGTTCGCCGTCGACTGGCTGTTCGGCGCGCTGTCGCCGATTCCGCTCGCGCCTTCGGTCGATCCGGACGTCATATTGCTCGGCCTCGTCTACGGACTTTTGACCGCGCTCGCATTCTCGATTCCCCCTCTCTCGCGCGCGCACGACCTGCCTGTCGCCACCCTCATCCGCGATCTCGCCGAAGAACGCCGCGGCTGGCCTCGCAAGCGCTATTTGGCCGCATCGGGCTTGGCCGGAGTGGCGTTGATTGGGCTCGCAGTCGCGACCAGCCCTCAGCAATCGGTCGCGGCCACGGTTGCGGGAGCGACGCTCGCCGCCTTCGTGGTGTTGCGCATCGTGGCGCTGGCGATCGCATTCCTCGCCCGCAAGGCGCCCGCTTCGCGTTTGATCGAGATGCGGATGGCGCTTGCGGCGATCCACCGGCCCGGCGCGCTCACATCCTCCGTCGTAATGTCGCTTGGGCTCGGACTCGCGGCGCTGGTCGCGCTAACGCTGATCGACTTCAACATGCGCGCCGAGCTTCGGCAGGCCGAGCCGGGCGTGACGCCGAGCTTCTTCTTTCTCGACGTGAGAAGCAAGGACGTTGGCGCTTTTCTCGCTTTCCTCAAGCGCGAGGCGCCGGGGGTCAAGATCTCCGAGACGCCGATGCTGCGCGGCCGCTTCGTCAAGATCGGCGACAAGCCGGTCGAGGCGGTTAAGCCTCGCGACGACGTCGCGTGGGCGCTGGCGGGCGATCGGGGCGTGACCTTCGCCGCCCGACCGCCGCAGGGCTCGGAGGTTGTCGCGGGCCATTGGTGGCCGAGCGACTATTCCGGCCCGCCGCTCGTCTCGATGGAGAAGGAGGTAGCGCAAGGCCTGGGTTTGGCGGTCGGCGACACCGTCGTCGTCAACGTGCTGGGGCGCAACATCGCGGCCAGGATCGCAAACCTGCGCAAGGTCAACTGGCGCAGTTTCGCGATCAATTTCGTGCTGGTCTATTCGCCCGACGCCCTCGCAGGGGCGCCCTATACCGCGCTGGTTTCCGCGTCCCTGCCGGCGGGCGACGGAGTGGACAGCGAAATTGCGCTCCTGCGCGCGACGGCGCGAGCCTTTCCCGACGTCGCCAGTGTCAGCGTGCGCGACGCGCTGGAGAACGTCGCAGCGCTGGTCGCCAAGCTCGCGCTGGCGGTCCGCGCGGCGACCGCCGTCGCGCTCCTGACCTCGGCGCTGGTGCTCGCCGGCGCGCTCGCCGCCAATCGCAAGGCGCGCCTGGCCGACGCGACGATCCTCAAGATTTCTCGGGGCGGCGCGACCCCGGCTGATCGCGATGTTCCTGATCGAATACGCGCTTCTGGGCGCGGCGACCGCGGTCTTTGGAATCGGCGCGGGAGCGCTCACGGCCTACTGGGTCGTCGCGCGCATCATGCAGTTTGATTTCATCTTCAAATGGCCGCCGACGCTCGCCGCGGCCGGCGGAGGCCTTGCGCTCACCGTCGGACTTGGCATGATCGGCGCGTGGCGCGTCCTCAGCCAGAAGCCGGCGGCCTTCCTGCGCGAACTGTGATAGAAGACGCCCAGACAAGATCCCCGCCGGCCGCTCGATCTCACGAGGGACCAGGGCCGGGGAGCGAGAACAGGGAGCGAACGCCATGGGCCCTCTGACGCAATCCTACGTTCACGGCGCGAGCTCGACGCCGCTCCTCGGCGAGACGATCGGTACTCTCTTGCGTCGGAAGGTCGAGGAAGGCCCGCGAAGGCCGGCGCTCGTCGTGCGTCATCAAGGCGTGCGTTGGACCTATGCGGAACTCTTGCGCCGTTCCGAGGACCTCGCGGTCGGTCTGCGGGCGCTCGGCCTGATCGCTGGCGACCGGATCGGCATCTGGTCGGCCAACAACAGCGAATGGGTGCTCGCGCAGTTCGGGACCGCTCTGGCGGGACTCATCCTCGTCAACATCAATCCCGCATATCGCGCACATGAATTTGACTACGCGGTCAGGAAATCCGGCTGCAAGGCGCTGATTCTGAGCTCCGGCCACAAGAACAACGACTATTTCGCCTCGCTGCGGGCGAGCGCGCCGGAGATCGACGCCGCCGAGCCGGGCAAGCTAACGTCCACGGGCCTGCGCAAGCTCGAGATCGTCATTCGCCTCGGGGCCGACAGGACGCCGGGCATGTTCAATTTCGACGACGTCGTCAGGCCCGCGACAGACCAGGAGCGCGCCGCTCTCGCCACCTTCGGCGCGACGCTCGAGTTCGACGACCCGATCAACATCCAGTTCACCTCCGGCACGACCGGCGCGCCGAAAGGCGCGACCCTGACACATCACAACATCGTCAACAACGGCTATTTCATCGGCGAGGCGATGCGCCTGACGCTGGACGACCGGCTCTGCATCCCTGTCCCCTATTATCACTGTTTCGGCATGGTGCTGGGCAATCTCGCCTGCGTCACCCACGGCTCGTGCATGGTAAGCCCGTCGGAGGGCTTCGACCCGCTCGCGACGCTGGAGGCGGTTCAGGCGGAGCGCTGCACTGGCCTGCACGGCGTACCGATGATGTTCATCGCCATGCTCGATCATCCCGAATTCGCGCGCTTCGACCTGAGGTCGCTGCGGACCGGGATCATGGCCGGCTCGCCCTGCCCGGTCGAGGTCATGCGCCGGGTGGTCGATCGGATGCACATGAGCGAAGTGACCATCGCTTATGGCATGACCGAAACGAGCCCGGTTAGTTTTCAAAGCTCGCCTGACGACCCGCTGGAGCGGCGGGTTTCGACGGTCGGGCGCGTCCAGCCCCACGTCGAAGTCAAGATCGTCGATACGGACGGCCGCATTGCGCCGCCCGGTGTTCCGGGCGAGTTGCTGACCCGCGGCTACAGCGTCATGCGCGGCTATTGGGACGATCCGGTCTCGACCGCCGGCGCGATCGACGAGGCCCGCTACATGCACACCGGCGATCTGGCGACAATCGACGCGGACGGCTATTGCAATATTGTCGGGCGGCTCAAGGACATGATCATCCGCGGCGGCGAAAACATCTATCCCCGCGAGATCGAGGAATTCCTCTACACCAACCCGTCGATCGCCGATGTCCAAGCATTCGGCGTCCCCGACCGTCGCTATGGCGAGGAGCTTTGCGTATGGATCCGCCGCCGCGAGGGCGCGGCCTTGCGCGAAGAGGACGTCGTCGCCTTCTGCCGGGCCTCGATCGCCCATTACAAGATTCCGCGTTACGTGCAATTCGTCGAGACTTTCCCGATGACCGTCACCGGAAAGGCGCAGAAGTTCCTGATGCGCCAGGCAATGATGCAGGAACTGGAGCTTGTGGAGGAAAAGACCGCCTGACCGTTCCCGATCGCGGGCGGAGTAGGCGCTCCCGCGCCGCCAAAAGGCTGCAATTATGGTCTTCACTTACAATTCATAGAATTTCGGTTCTCTAGGCTGAATTTCGGTTCTCTTGGCAATTCGGTCGAGCGCGCTTAAATGTGCGGGGAAGACAGGATCGGGAAGGCGGGGAATATCCCATGCGACCGTTCCGTCACAGGAAGGCCATGAACGCGAATTACCGAAATTTCGCCCTTTGGGTGATCATTTTCCTGCTCGTTCTGGCGCTCGTGACTTTGTTCCAGAGCCCGGGCCAGAAACTCCGTCGAGCGAAATCACATTCAGCCAGCTGCTGACCGACGCCGACGCCGGCAATATCCGCGACGTCACCATAGCCGGCCAGGAAATCACCGGCCATATGAAGGATGGACACGCATTTCAGACCTATGCGCCGAGCGACCCCAGCCTCGTCCAGACGCTTTATAAGAAGGACGTGACGATCACCGCCAAGCCTCCGTCGGACGGCAACAACTGGCTTCTGACGATTATTTCAAGTGTTTTGCCGGTGCTGCTGTTCCTGGGGCTCTGGGTTTACATGACGCGGCAAATGCAGGGCGGCGCCGGCAAGGCGATGGGCTTCGGCAAGTCGAAGGCCAAGCTGCTCACCGAGGCGCAGGGACGAGTGACCTTCGAAGACGTCGCTGGCGTTGACGAGGCCAAGGAAGATTTGCAGGAGATCGTCGAGTTCTTGCGCGACCCGCAGAAGTTCCAGAAGTTGGGCGGACGAATCCCGCGGGGCGTGCTTCTTGTCGGACCGCCTGGCACCGGCAAGACGCTGACCGCCCGCGCCGTGGCGGGCGAGGCCAACGTCCCGTTTTTCACCATTTCAGGTTCCGACTTCGTCGAGATGTTTGTCGGCGTCGGCGCGAGCCGCGTGCGCGACATGTTCGAACAGGCCAAGAAAAACGCGCCCTGCATCATCTTCATCGATGAGATCGACGCCGTCGGCCGCCATCGCGGCGCCGGGCTCGGCGGCGGCAACGACGAGCGCGAACAGACGCTCAACCAGCTGCTGGTTGAGATGGATGGTTTCGAGCAGAACGAAGGCATCATCATCATCGCCGCCACCAACCGGCCCGACGTGCTCGACCCCGCGCTGCTGAGGCCCGGCCGGTTCGACCGTCAGATCGTAATTTCGAACCCCGATTTCATCGGCCGGGAAAAGATCCTCAAGGTTCATGTCCGTAAGGTTCCGCTCGCGCCGGATGTCGACGTCAAGGTGGTTGCGCGCGGCACGCCAGGATTTTCCGGCGCCGACCTCATGAATCTTGTCAACGAGGCGGCGTTGCTCGCCGCCAGGCGCGGCAAGCGGGTCGTGACTCGGCAAGAGTTCGAGGACTCGCGCGACAAGATCATGATGGGCGCTGAGCGGCGCACGCTGATCATGACCGAGGAAGAAAAGCAACTGACGGCCTATCATGAGGCTGGCCACGCGCTGGTTTCGGTCTCGCTTCCGGCGTCGACGCCGATCCACAAGGCGACGATCATCCCACGCGGCCGCGCGCTCGGCATGGTGCAGTCGCTGCCCGAACGCGACCAGATTTCGCAGAGCTACGAGCAACTCATCGCGATGCTGGCGATGTCGATGGGCGGGCGCGTCGCCGAGGAGCTGGTCTTCGGCAAGGATAAGGTGACCTCGGGGGCCGCCGGCGATATCCAGCAGGTCACCAAGATCGCCCGCGCGATGGTGACCCGACTGGGTTTCTCCGAGAAACTCGGAACGGTCATGTACGGCGAGAACCAGGAAGAGGTGTTCCTCGGGTATTCAATGGGCCGTCAGCAGAACATCTCGGAGGCGACCGCCGAGACGATCGACCAGGAGGTCAGGCGTCTGGTGCAGGAAGCCCACGCGACGGCGACTCGCATACTCACCGAACGGAGGGCAGATCTCGAGACGCTCGCCTCGGGCCTGATGGAGTTCGAGACGCTTACCGGCGACGAGATCGTGGGGCTGCTGCAGGGCGTAAAGCCGGTGCGCGAATCCGCGGCCGACAGGGAGCCTCCGACCGCTCCCCGCGCCGCCGTTCCATCGACTGGCAAGCCCCGCCCGATCGGCCCCGAAACCGGGGGGGGGCTGGAGCCACAGCCGCAGACTTAGCCTGCGGATTTTCTTGGCGATGACGTTCGGCGAAAGCAGGCGGAGCAGTCATGGGGGAGAATTCAGCGGCGGCGCGCGGATGCGGCGAGGAGAAGCGGCGGATCGAGGCGGGAAGCGCGGCGACGACCATGAGGTGTCGATCCTGGTCCGGATTGGCGATGGGGAGCGCGTGGCGCGCGGACCTTCGAGCATCCCGATGAAGATATCCGGCCGCCGCAACACGGGCCTCGGCGCGCAGACGAAGGTGTTTCGGTCTCGCTGTCGGCCTCGGCGCGCGGGCTCTCGGGCGAGACCTTGGGCGCCGCGAGCAATTGGCAAGCGCGCTCGATGTTGCGCGCTCGAACCGTTCCAGCAAACAATCCGTAAAGGCGGTTGAGGTAGAAGCCGCTCGGCAACGCGTGCAGAAGAAAGCGGCGGATGAACTCGGCGGCGACGAGCGTCATAGTCTTGAGCCTGTCGCGGACTTTGATCCGGTAGTCCCTCCATTTGAAGGTGACCCCCGCCTCGTCAAACGTGATCAGCTGGGAGTTCGAGATCGCGACGCGGTGAGTGTAGCGCGCGAGATAGGCGAGGACGGCTTGCGGTCCGGCGAAGGTTCTCTTGGCGAAGACGACCCAGTTGGAGCGCCGCAAACGCGCGGGGGCGGCGTCGAAGTCGGGTTTGTCGGCGAGCGGGGCGAGATCGCCGAACAAGGTTAGGCGGCCGGGCTCTTGCAGGCGATCCAGCGTGAGCCGTCCGGCGACAGGCCGCCGCCGGGGACGATGACCTGGACATGGGAATGATGGGCTGGCGGCGAGCCTCGGGTGCGCAGAATGGCGGTGGCCGATACGCGCGCCGAGATGCTTCGGCTCGGCAGCGATGGCAGTCAGCATCTCGGCGGCGGTCCTGAACAGGAGGTCGTAGACCATGGCCTTGTTCTGGAACGCGATCGCGCCGATCGCCGCCGGCAGAGCGAAGACGACGTGATAGCAGGGAACCGGCAGCAGTTCCGCCTCGCGTCCTTCGAGCCATTGCCGCGCCGCCGCGTCCTGGCGCTTCGGGCATTGGCGGTTGCGGCAGGTGTAGGCGATGCGCGTGTGCGCGCAGTCCTCGCAGCGCTCGACGCGTCCGCCGAGCGCGGCGGTGCGGCAGGTCTCGATCGCCGACATGACCTTCATTTGGCCGAGGCTGACATGGCCGGCGTTGGCCTTGCGCCATGTCGCCCCATGGGCTCAAAAGACGTCGGCGACCCCCGGGCTGTGACCTGGGGGCCGCGCCATGCAGCCGCGGTCACGTAGGTCATACCGGCGAGTTCCCTCTGACGCGCCCTCTGACAGCCCAAGAGGCCATCGCGATCGCCGGGGGGCTTGCCCCGCTCCGGTCGGACTGGCGGATCAAGATCAAGCATAAGCAAGCAGACGGGCAAACGACGGAAATCCCGGCCTCCGTGGACGACGGGGTGCAGCCTAGCGACACCATTGTGGTCAAGGAACGGATATTCTAATAACCATTTCGGTTCAGGAAGTATGGGTCTCAGCGCTGAGCCTTGGGAGTCGAAGTCGTGCCGGTTAGCCAAGTTCTCGTGATTCTATGGCGTCGTGGGTGGATCGCTGCGCTGACGTTTCTGTCCGCAATGCTGGTGGCGGGAGGAGTTTTGCTCTTCGTCCCGGGGCGCTACGACGCTGTCGCCACGGCGAGTCTCGACCCGGGGAACAGCAATCCCATCACTGAGACGGGGGCGTCCAGTTCGCAGCTCATTGGACTGATGCAAGGGAACTTGATTCAGTTGGTTAAGAGCCATCGCGTGGCGCGGGATGTCGTCAGGCGGTTGAACCTGACTGCGGATCCGCGCGTGCAGGCGCAATATCGAAAATCGGATTCCTTCGGCCGTGAAAGTATCGACGATTGGTACGCCGAAATTCTGGTCAGTAGTGTCGACCCGAGTTTCACGTTCGGGACAAACGTCCTGTCGATCAAATATAAGTCAGGAGACCCCAACCAAGCGGCGTTGATCGCCAACGCTTTCCTTGCCGCGACCATTGACGCCACGATCGCGATGAAGGCCGGCTCGGCGGAGCAGACCGCCAGCTGGTTTACCCCACAGCTCGACAGCTTGCGCAAGGACTTCCAGAAGGCGCGAGCCACGCTAGAAGCTTATCAGATGCGGACAAACCTAGTGGCGCCGACCATGGGAGGGGACACAGAGACCAGCGAGCTGATGGCGATCACCCAACATTTGTCGTCCGCCAAGGCCAACCTAACCATGTTGCAGAGCCGTCTGACGAGCGGCGCCACGGATCCGGCGGTCGATCCCTCGGACCCGGATCTCCAGGTGCTCGCTGCCTTGAGGGAGAAGCTGTCGTCCATGGAGACGTCGGTCGCGGCGGTCAAGGGTTCGATCGGTTCAAAAAATCCGAAAATGGTGGCGGGGCTGGCGAATATTGAGGCGATTCGCAAACAAATGGCCGAGACGATTGAAAAGATGCGTGCCCATCTCAAAGAGCGTCTCGCCGAGACTAAAGACCTGATCGCCTCGCTCGAAGCCGCGCAGACGAAGGCGCAGAGGGCGCTGATAGCCGTGCAGGCCCAGCGCAATCAACTGGGCGAGCTTCAGCGCGACGTTGGGTTTCGCCTGAACCAACTCAACGCGTTGGAAAAGCTGGCGGAGCAGGCCAAGTTGCAAAGCAAGTTGACATTCGCGGACATTGCGGTTCTCGACAAGGCCGTCCCGCCGATCGCGCCCGCCTTCCCGAAGCCCCTGGTCGTCATTTTGGTGGGCGTCGGCGCGGGCATGTCGCTCGGACTTATTCTTGCGCTCATTGCCGAAATGCTGGATCGACGCGTTCGTTTTCCGATCGATCTCGAAATTGCGGCGTCCGCGCCAGTTCTCGGCAGTATCGGAGCCGCCAAGCGCTCAACTTTGCGACTTGGCGGTTCCCGTAGCAGACTGCAAGCCTCCTAGTCGCCCGATTCAGTCAGATTGACGGGTATAGGTGCTTGAGTTTGATGCGTGCGTCGGGTGTTGTGAAGTGCCAATTGGCATTGGCGTGATTGGCGTTGCGGTCCTGCTCCCAGGCGGCGACTTCCTCGACGAGGGTTTGTTTGTCGGGGATACGGCGGTCGAGGCATTGGGACGATAGGACGCCGAGTTCCGACTCCGCCAGATCGAGCCAACTGCCGTGCTTTGGCGTGTAATGCCATTCGAATCGCTCGACCAGCCGCCTGGCTTCGGCGGCCGGAAAGGCTTGGTAGAGTGACGCCTTGCTGTGGATGTTGAGATTGTCCTGGACCAGAACGATGATCTGGGCGGCGGAAAAGTGGATATCGGCCAAGTCTTTCAAGACGTGAGCATAATCCACGGCGGTGTGGCGGTCCGTGACTTTGACATGGCGCCAGCCTTCGAGCGGCGCGAACAGCATGAAGAGGTTGGCGGTCCCATTGCGCTCGTACTCGTAATCGCAACGGACCGGGTGTCCCGGTTTCATCGGAATCGTCGTCCGCGTCTCGGCGAGCAGTTGCTTCGAGGTCTCGTCCAGGCAAACCAGCGGACGGTCGGGATCGCGTGGCCGCGTGTAGACGGCCAGCACGTCTTCCATCGCCGCTACGAACGCGCCGTTGGCCTTGGGCGGGATGACCCAGCACTGTCGGCGATGGGGCTGGAGAATGTTTTTTTGAGCGCCCGCCCGATCGTCGAGTCGCTGGCGCGATCGACAATGTGGAGTTCCACGACCTTGTTCTCCAACAGCCGCAAGGTCCAGCGCGCGCGTCCCTTGGGTGGTTTGGAACAAGCCAAGGCAATCAGTTTGGCTTCCTTCTCGCCGTCGAAAATCCGCGCAACCGCCGGCCTCGCCCGTTGTTTGCGGCTCAGCACCGCCTCGAAGCCCTCTTCCACCAGTTGCTTGCGCACCCGGTAAACCATCGATGGGCTGGTCTCCAGCGCTTTGACGATCCGGCTGTCGCTCCAGCCTTCCCCGGCTTGCGAGACATCGGCCTTCAACAAGACCCGCGCCTTCAGCAGCCGCTGGGCCGGGCTCTTTCCTTTCCGGATCAGCGCTTCAAGTCGCTCCCGCTCCTCCGCGCTCAACCGCACCACATACTTCTTTACTGAAATCTCCTTCGCAACCATGATCGCCTCCGTCGTCCGCACCGTCGACAAAGCGAATCATCAAATCCTTTCAAATTGATTGAATCGGGCGACTAGTGTCTGTCCGGGAACATATTGAATCGGCTGGGTCATTTGTGATTCAAGGAGGCGGCCTGATTCTTTGGGGAGCCGCCGCGGATGTGGACGTAGGAAAACAGCGCTCGCTACGATCGCAGCCGCCTGCGCTATCCCGCTGACCTGACCGACGAGGAGTGGGCGCTGGTCGAGCCGAGCATGTCGCCGATCTTGGTCTTGATCCGTTGAACGCTCTTCTTCGAGGGGCATGCGCCCATATACCAGTGGCCATCCTTCCGATAGCGTTGCGGTCCGAGCGTGTAGCCAAGAAAGTCGAAGCCTTTCCGTCGGGCGTCCTTCACCGAGGTCTTCGCCTCGTTGAGAGTCAGCCCGAGCTTGGTCATCACCGCCTTCGTCCACGCCAGCGCCTCTCCCGCGAAGCCGCGGCTGAGGATGACGAAGCCGTCAGCGCAATTGACGACCTGAGCGCGAAAAGCCTCGCCACGTCCGCTTGTGCGCCAATGCTTCAGAAAACGGTTCATGTAGATGTTGGCGAGCAGCGGGCTCGCGACCCCGCCCTGAGGCGTGCCGCGCTTTGCGCCCTTGCCGCCGCTCATGCGCCGCTTTCCGTCGCCGTCCCGTTCCTCGACCGGCGCTTTCAACCACAGCTTGATGAGCCGCAGCACATGCCGGTCGACGATGCGGCGGGCCACCGATTTGAGAAGGTCCGCGTGCGGAATCGTGTCGAAATATTTCGACAAATCGGCGTCGACGACGTCCGTGTAGCCCCGGCAGATCAGCCGGTGCGCTTCCTTGACTGCATCGACCGCGCTGCGACGCGGGCGATAGCCATAGGCGCTGTCCTCGAAGTCCGCCTCGAAGATCGGCTCCAGCACGATCTTGGCGGCGGCCTGAACCACCCGATCCCGGATCGTCGGGATGCCGAGCGGGCGTTCGCCGCCCCCCGGCTTCGGGATCGTCGCCCGCCGCACCGGATCGGGCCGGCACGTCTTCGAGACGAGGTCCTCGCGCAGGCCCGCCAGCCACTCCTCCACGCCCGCCGTCTCAATCTGATCGAAGGTCTTTCCGTCCACCCCCGGCGCGCCCGCATCGGCGCGGGAGAGCGCATAGGCATGGGCGAGAATGTCCTCACGGCAGATCTTGTCGTAGAGCAGATAGAAGCGGAAGCCGGGCTCCGCCTTCGCCTTGCAATAGAGCTTCCTCTGAAGGCTCCTGATCTTGTCGGGCGTTTCGAGGCTCATCGCCAATCACCCTCATCCTCGCCGTCGTCGAAAGCGCGCCAGAAGTCAGGGGCCTTTCCTCCGCCGGCATTACCCGGCCTCAACGGTCGTACGCCCCTGTCCGACTCCCGCCCGCTCCACCGCCAATCGCGATGTCGAAGCCGCAACCTCCGAACGGACGGGTCTCCCCCGATTACCCGGACCACCGTTCCAGCGTGCCGTGTCCACATACCCCGGCGGACCGGAACAGGTGCGCGTGTCGGTTGCTTCCCTGTCCCGTGCGGCCTTCCCCGAATCTCAGGCGGGTCGGCGTCCGCATCTTCACTTTCGAGGCCTGCTCAGGCTTCACTCACGTTACAGCCCACTGGATTGCTCAACCGCCCAAGGGGCGGCCTTTGTCGCAAGGCTTCAACTCGACCGGTTACCCAGTCGCGCCGCTTGCCAGCTACCAGACCAACCGACAATTATCTGGATGGAACCTACCTCCACTGGTGATCCGCGCCGTCGGGGCGCACTGAGAAATCCGGGCTAATGCCTGCCCAGGACATCGATTCCTTGAATCCGTATATTTTGGGGGATTCGGTCGAGGTTGGGCAGCGTCTATTCCACTTTTCCGTAATTCGCCGATTGGTGTTACGCGTCAAACGGTCAAGCGGTGCTTGCGACGTGCCCAAGAGCTCGGGATCATGGCGGCTCTCGACGACATTGTGGACGACGTGGCGGTTGACGCGGCAAGCGGCCTCTTTTTCGATGTCCATTACCGGGTGATGTGTCGCCGCCCACCTTTTGCTTTTCGACGATTGGTTCGACGCGATCGAGGATGGGGGTTCGGACTTGGGTTCGCGGCGTCATCGAGACAATGCTGGGGAGGAACTCTCCGGGGCGCTGTCACGCCCGCGCTACGGCCGGCGCGAGCCGGGCGCGGCGAAAGCGGGGCGGCAAGGCGCGCGCCGCTCGACGATCGCTTCACGCGCGGATTACCGAGGCCGGAGTTGATCGTCGTCGACGGCGCGCCACACGGCGGCCGCCCGAGGATGCGCTTAGAGGGGCTTCCTCCGTGTCGCAATCGAGTCCCGTCGCTTGATCAACCGCCAACAGCGCCTTCGCGAAGGCGAAGAAATCGCAGGCCGACGTTGCCTATCAGGACCACCCCCACGGCAAGGAGAGTTGCGACAATTGCGAGCAGTTCATTCCGCCGAATCAGTGCCGAACCGTGGTAGGCCCCGTCTCCCCGCAGGGATGGTGCAAGATCTACATCGCAAAGTAAGCAATCTCAGGACGCCGCGGGCGGGCGCTTTTTAAAGAGAGGCCGGCCTCAAACCGCATCGCGTGCGCGGCTGGCTCGCGCCCAAGCCGGACCCGGAGTACGAGAACAAATGCGCCGAGGTTTGCACGCTCTATCATGAGGCGCCCGCGGCGGCGCCGCAGGACATTCGCACGGTGTCGGTCGACGAAAGGACCGGCGTGCAGGCGTTGGAGCGCGCCGCCCCCAACTTGCCGATCCAGCCGGGCAAGGTCGCCCGGCGGGAGTTCGAATACATTCGCCATGGCACGCAGACGGTGATTGCGGCTTTCGATGTGGCCACCGGCCAGGTGACCGCCAGCGTCGGCGAGACCCGCACCGAGCAGGACTACGCCAACTTCCTGGACACCCTGTTCGCCGCCGGCGCGCCGACCACGAAGGGGCGGGTGATCGCCGACAATCTCAACACGCAAGTTTCGGACAGCGTGGTGTGTCTGGTCGCCCGCTTGTGCAATGTCGAGGACGACCTCGGCGAGAAGGGCAAGGTCCGGCGTGCTGGCTTCGATGGCCATGCGTGAAGCTTTTCTGCCCGACCAAGGCCACACGATCAGCTTTCACTTCACGCCCAAAACACGCCTCCTGGCTCAACCGGATCGAGATCTGGTTCTCCATCCTCGTACGCAAACTCCTGCGCCGCGCCAGTTTCACTTCCAAAGAACGCTGAAGGCGCGCATCGAGCCTTCAGCGCCTATTTTCAATCGCACCCTAGCCAAGCCCTTCAAGTGGACCATGACCGGAAAACCGCTCGCCGCATGACCCCACAAATCGGGTTCGGTCTCCCGGCGAGCTGTACTAGTCGCCCGCTTCAATCAATTTGAAAGGATTTGATGATTCGCTTTGTCGACGGTGCGGACGACGGAGGCGATCATGGTTGCGAAGGAGATTTCAGTAAAGAAGTATGTGGTGCGGTTGAGCGCGGAGGAGCGGGAGCGACTTGAAGCGCTGATCCGGAAAGGAAAGAGCCCGGCCCAGCGGCTGCTGAAGGCGCGGGTCTTGTTGAAGGCCGATGTCTCGCAAGCCGGGGAAGGCTGGAGCGACAGCCGGATCGTCAAAGCGCTGGAGACCAGCCCATCGATGGTTTACCGGGTGCGCAAGCAACTGGTGGAAGAGGGCTTCGAGGCGGTGCTGAGCCGCAAACAACGGGCGAGGCCGGCGGTTGCGCGGATTTTCGACGGCGAGAAGGAAGCCAAGCTGATTGCCTTGGCTTGTTCCAAACTACCCAAGGGACGCGCGCGCTGGACCTTGCGGCTGTTGGAGAACAAGGTCGTGGAACTCCACATTGTCGATCGCGCCAGCAACTCGACGATCGGGCGGGCGCTCAAAAAAACATTCTCCAGCCCCATCGCCGACAGTGCTGGGTCATCCCGCCCAAGGCCAACGGCGCGTTCGTAGCGGCGATGGAAGACGTGCTGGCCGTCTACACGCGGCCACGCGATCCCGACCGTCCGCTGGTTTGCCTGGACGAGACCTCGAAGCAACTGCTCGCCGAGACGCGGACGACGATTCCGATGAAACCGGGGCACCCGGTCCGTTGCGATTACGAGTACGAGCGCAATGGGACCGCCAACCTCTTCATGCTGTTCGCGCCGCTCGAAGGCTGGCGCCATGTCAAAGTCACGGACCGCCACACCGCCGTGGATTATGCTCACGTCTTGAAAGACTTGGCCGATATCCACTTTTCCGCCGCCCAGATCATCGTTCTGGTCCAGGACAATCTCAACATCCACAGCAAGGCGTCACTCTACGAAGCCTTTCCGGCCGCCGAAGCCAGGCGGCTGGTCGAGCGATTCGAATGGCATTACACGCCAAAGCACGGCAGTTGGCTCGATCTGGCGGAGTCGGAACTCGGCGTCCTATCGTCCCAATGCCTCGACCGCCGTATCCCCGACAAACAAACCCTCGTCGAGGAAGTCGCCGCCTGGGAGCAGGACCGCAACGCCAATCACGCCAATGCCAATTGGCACTTCACAACACCCGACGCACGCATCAAACTCAAGCACCTATACCCGTCAATCTGACTGAATCGGGCGACTAGGAGACTGCGGCCGCCCAAATGTGGGAATGGGGATATTGTGCCATTCCGGCGGCGGCCAGGGCGATTCCGTAGGGAACGCCGGTGTTCTGGTGATGGAGCCGGGCGATCCAGGCGCGGCGTTCCAGAATCGCCGGCAGCGGCATCGACCGCCCGAACAATATGGCCAGCGTGAGGAGGCCGCCGAAAATCGCCGCGGTGACTCCGAAATCGAGAACCAGGCTCCACCCCATCCATAGAGCCGTGGCCGCGGCCAGTTTGGCGTCGCCGCCGCCGATCCAGCCAAAAGTGAACATGACGAACGTGATCGCGAGGATCGCGAGCCCGCACGACAGATTGAGGAGTATGATCTCTGCCGGAACGCCTAGCGCGGCCGCCACGGCGAAGTATCCCAGCACCAGAATTGCGCAAAGCCGATTTGGGATCGTCATGGTCAACAGATCCATTGACGCCGAGAGAGCCATCACGGCTGGAAAGAATCCGAGAACAGCAGGCGTGAAGACTGTCGGGGCCATGAAGGGTTCGCTATCCGCGTTGGCTGAAGACGACATTACGTCGCAAGCGGCGGTTTTTGATCCGGGCCGCCGCCAGCGACGAAACACGCTTTACCGACAGCAGCTCGAAGCAACGGCGCCCGCGGCGACGCTCCCTCCAGCGGACAAACCCCTCATCCGCTTCGGGAGCTCGCGTCTCGGCTCGATGTTCGGAACAGATCATCGAAATCCGCGGAGCGCGACGCGTCGCGCCCCGCGGGAATTGGCGTTATTTGAGGGTGGTGCCGATTTCGTTGAAGACGGTGCTGACCTTGGTGCCGACCGTCTGTACAGCGGTGATGATGAAGACGGCGATCAGGGACGCAATCAAAGCGTACTCGATCGCGGTTGCACCTGATTCATTGCCGATGAACTTCGTTACAGACTTGAACATGGGTTTGCTCCTGCTCCACAACATTTAACTAGCGGCCAACTCCGTCTTATTGCCGCCCGACGCCAAGCAAACCTATCGATCTCCACTTTCAGCCGAGTTAATATGAATCTCCTCGAATCACATGTTTGGCCGATGTTGGGCCGTTGGTTAAGTGTCGCATAAGAACTGGCTCAACAACTCACCCTGTAGCCTCGATACCGACCGATTTGTCGTTTGCGAACACCTCATTCGCACGTCGCGAAATACGCGAGATCGAGCGTCATTCTCGAAATCGAACCTAGGCCTTGGGGACGCGGCGGGAGGTTGGCGCAATCGACCTGTTCCGCCGATGGCGGCCCGATGCGACCCGACCTCAGGGCGAGTCGGCTAGAGCACGACGCGATTTCGTTAAATCGCGTCGTGCTCTAGAGTCCCTGAAAACGCGGGATTTTTTAAAAAAGACCGGCGTCCACTTTTTCGCATCCCGCCCTAACGCGCCAGATCGAACCAGATCCGGCCCTCCCTATCCTCGACCTCGACGATCCACAGGTCCGGGTCGAACGCGATTTCCCGATCGAGCCGCTGGTCCGCTTCAAGCGAACTGATCCATTCCGGTTTGTGCGCCCGCGCGAACATCCTCTCGACGCCCCGCCCCGGCGCCATCGCCGCGGAGTGCGGCGCCGGGCCGTACAGCGCGGCAGCGCCGTCCAACCTGTCGATCTTGATGAAGATCGCCCCCGCTTCCGCGGCCCCCCGCCGACGCAGGACCGCGTTCGCCCCTTCCACACCGCATCGGCGCAGGTACGCGGCGACCCATATGTCGGACCGCAGGCGCACCCGGGCTAAGCGCGGATTCGTTGGCTCGCCAACGAATCCGCGCTTAGAGTCCTATGAAGAAGCAGGAGTTTTGTCGGAAAACCGGTGGCCACTTTTCCGAAACCCTGCTCAGCGTGACGCCTTTCGCGCCGCGGTCGAAAGCTCCTTCACGAGGCGCGGACTGATGTCCTTAGTGACGGGCAATCCATGCGCGCGTTCGAATGCGCGAAGGGCCTCCTCAGTCGCGCTCCCTTCGGCGCCGTCCGCCTTCACCGAATATCCGAGCTGGATGAGCGCATTCTGCGCGGCAAGGATCAAATTCGGCCCCCCGGCCTCCGATTCGCCGCGAAGCAAATCGGCGATCGGGTCTGGCGCGCGCTTAGAAGGCGAGGCTTCGCCGGCGGCCGGCGGTCGGCCGGATGGCGGGACGGGAATCACGACCGGCGCCGGAGCGGCGCGCGCCACGGCCGCGGCTGAGCCGGACGAAACTGGCGGGACTGACCGCGCGGCGGGCGCGAACAATGGCGCGGGGTGGCGCTGACGCTGCAAGACGAGGGCGTTGAACCCGATGCCTGCGAACACCGCCAGCAAGGCGGCGCCGACGTAAGCGCCGCTTGGCAGCGTTTTCGCCCGCCTCGCTAGCGCGCTCGCGAACCCCCGAGACTCGGGCGGCCCCGCGAGCCTGGATAAAACTGAATCGCTTCGCACCCGCGCAAGAGACAACGCCAATTTAATTCTCCCTGGATCCCGGCGGCTTTTTTCCGCTCCCTTCGTTTGAGCGGAAGCTCGGACCGCCGCCCAAGAGGCTGATGCGGACTTGCGACCGAAGTCGCGACGAACTGCCGCCTGTGCGCAAGCGAAAGTCGCCCGTCCAGCGCCCTCCGCGGCCGTTGAAAATTGGGACCGCCCGACGCCCTGCCTGTCCTGTTGGCTCGCGTTCCCGCGGCCGCATCGCCGACCTGGCGCAGGGTCAATAATCGCTCATTGACCTTAACGATAGGTGTAAGGCTGGCATGCAGTTCGACGACAATTTTCGACAAAACCTTGAATGATTGCGCATATGGCCGCGACGCAATCCAAAATGTGTGGGTAAAGGCGCCCGTGAGGTTCTTGGCAAAAAGCGTGTTTGGCTTGAGCTTGCATATGGCTCGATGCTGCTCGATTGCGCCGCGCTCGGCGCGTCCGCCCCGGCGAAGGCCATTCGGCCGCTACCGGCGGGCTCGGGACCCGCGGGAATCGAATGACCGATGTGCGCCGTCAGACATCGGACGCCTGGCGGGCAGCGGCCAGGGCCGCGGCCGCTTATCGGGCGGGCGGCCGGCGCGCCTCGCGAGCCTCGCCGTCACGATCGATGGATACGCTGGCGAGGAAGGACGGCGCAGTCCCCCGCCAGGCCGGCCGACGACGCTCTGGCGCTGTGCCCCCTCCCGCCATTATATGTGGTCCAGACGTTTGCACTGTTCGAGGCTATCCTGGCCGATATCGAGACCATTCGCGACGACTTCGCTTTCCTCGACGATTGGGAGGACCGGTATCGCTATGTGATCGAACTCGGTCATGCGCTCGAGCCGCTGAGCGAGGCGGCCCATAACAGCGCCAACAAAGTTCAGGGCTGCGTCAGCCAGGTCTGGTTGGAGCGCGAGGCGAGAAACGGCGCCGGCGGTCGAACGGTCCTGCATTTTCGCGGCGACAGCGACTCGCACCTTGTGCGCGGATTGATCGCGATCGCGATCGCGCTATTCTCCGATCAGGCGCCGGAGGAGATTCTCGCCACCGATGCTTTGGCGGTCTTTCGCTCGCTTGGTCTCGAACGGCATCTTACGCCCCAGCGTTCAAACGGGGTGCGCGCGATGATCGAGCGCATCCGCGCGGACGCCGCCGCGGCGTTGAGCGAAACGCCGTCGGGGTAAACCGGAACAGGGTCGGACCAATCGCCCTGGTCCGATTTTAGGCTCGACAGTCCAGACCGGCGGCGGACGGCACAGCTCTTCGCGCCTTCTTCCGGACATGGCGTCGACCTTGTATTTTACAGCGCGCCTTTTCGATCAAGAATCAAGTTGACTTCCCGGAGCTACTCGTCTTTTTTTCGATAATATACAAATGTTTGAGGGGGCGAAGCGTACAAATGCGGGCCTTGCAGTGCGTGAAGCCAGGAGTTCTCGCGCTCGTGGAACGGCCGGCGCCGAGGCCGGGGCCGGGCGAACTGCTTGTCCGAATTCGCCGCGCCGGCGTGTGCGGGACGGATTTTCACATTTATGAGGGGTCTCATCCCTTCCTCGACTATCCGCGCATAATCGGCCACGAATTGTCCGGCGAGGTCGCCGGCGCCGGTCCGGGCTGCGCGACGGCGGTCGGCCAGCGCGTCTACGTGATTCCCTATCTTTCGTGCGGGACATGCGTGGCGTGCCGGCGCGGCAAGACCAACTGCTGCCGGAACATTGGCGTGCTCGGCGTGCATATCGACGGCGGCATGGCCGACTATATCTGCGTGCCCGAGAGCAACGTTGGAACTGCGGACGGCGTCACCCTCGAACAGGCGGCTATGGTGGAGTTCCTGGCGATTGGCGCCCACGCCGTGCGGCGGGCCAGTCCAAGGCCTGCCGACCGCGTCCTCGTGGTCGGAGCGGGTCCGATCGGCCTCGGATGCGTTCTCTTCGCGCGGCTGCGCGGCGCCGCGGTGACGGTCCTGGATCTGCGGCGGGACCGACTGGATTTCTGCGCCCGGATCCTCGGCGTCGACCACGCCGTCGCAGCCGGCCCGGACGCCGCACAATCGCTGGCGGACCTCACGGGGGGCGAATTCTTCGACGTCGTCGTCGATGCGACCGGGAACGCCAAATCCATGATGGCCGGCTTGAACTACGTGGCTCACGGCGGCGTCTATGTCCTCGTCAGCGTCGTGCGTGAGGCGATTTCGTTCGAGGATCCGGAATTCCACAAGCGCGAGACCACGCTGCTTGCCAGCAGAAACGCGACGTCCGAGGATTTTTTTGAGGTTTTCCGGGCGATGTGCGAAGGTCTTGTGCCGACCGACGCCCTGTTGACCCATCGAGCCAGCCTGGAGGATTCGCCCGAGCGATTTCCGGTTTGGATCGCGCCCAAGTCCGGCGTGATCAAGGCGATGATAGAGATTTAGCCCCCTTGTCGAGGTTCCCCATCATTCAGTTTGGCACCAGCCGCTTTCTGCAGGCGCATGTCGATCTGTTCGTGAGCGAAGCCATGGCGCGCGGCGAGGCCCTCGGACCCATCGTCGCAGTGCAAACCACGCGCAGCGTCGAAAGCAAGAAGCGCTTGGCCGCATTCGCGGCGGGCCGGCCTTACCTGGTGCAGATTAAGGGCCTCGCCGATGGCGCCATTGTCGACAGGACGGTCGAGGTCGGCAGCGTTGGCGGCGGCCTCGACGCCAACGAGCAATGGAGCGAGGTCGAGACCCGGTTTTGCGAAGCGCGCTGCATGATCTCCAACACCGGCGACCGCGGCTACGAGATCGATCCCGCAGACGCGCCCAATTCCGACCCTCCTCGCTCGTTCCCCGCCAAGCTCGCCAAACTCCTCACCGCCCGCCACCGCGCGGGTGCCGGGCCGATCGTTTTGTTCCCGTGCGAGTTGGTCCCGTCGAACGGCAGTGTGCTGCGCGCCGCCGTCCTCGACGTGCTCGACCGGTGGAATGGCTCGGAAAAGGCGCGACGCTGGATCGCGGAGGACTGCGTCTGGGTCAATTCGCTGGTCGACCGCATCGTGTCGAAGCCGCTGGAGCCCGCCGGGGCCGTCGCCGAACCCTACGCGCAGTGGGCGATCGAGCAGCGAGCGCAGCTTGAGCTCCCCTGCCGTCACGACGACATTGTCGTAACCGACGATCTGCGGCGCTACGAGCGCCTGAAGCTGTTCATCCTCAATCTCGGCCACAGCTATCTCGTGGAACTTTGGGCGCGGGGCGGAATGCCTCCAGGGCTCACGGTGCGCGAGGCGATGTCGGACGAGGCGACCTTCGCCGCGCTCGACAGTCTGTATGAAGCAGAAGTGCTGCCCGCGTTTGCGGCGATCGGAATGGAGGGTGAGGCCCGCGGCTACCGCGCCACTGTCGTCGACCGCTTCATGAATCCCTTCCTCGACCATCGGATTGCCGACATTTTCGTCAACCACGAGGCCAAGAAGCAGCGCCGATTCGGCGGGCTGATCGAACTCGCCAAGGCGAGCGGCGCCGCGCTTGCCCAGCCGCGACTCAGGGCCGCGCTTAACGGCGCCGACTGAAAGGGGTTCACTCACGCCGATCGCCGCGATGGAAGAGCCCCACTCGCGGCCCCGTTAGCGAACGCTCGCTCCGCCCGGCAGGTCGTTCATCGCTCGCCTCGTCGAGCGGATCATCCCGAGAGCATTTCTTCGCGGCCTATAATGGTGGCGCGCGATCAAGCGACTGCGGCTCGACGGCCTTGACAAAATTCCATAAACCATCCATAAACCATCCATATGGATTACATTTGGATGTTGAAGCGTTCATAGGATGTCAAAGCCGCCCGACAGCGAGAAGCTGACGATCAACCTCGGATTCGTCGATCTCGGCCATATCGATCTTTTGGTGCGCGACGGATTCTATTCGAACCGGTCGGACTTCATACGGACCGCGATCCGTAATCAATTGGCGGTCCACGCGGACGCGGCCAGACAGGCGACTTCGCGCCTGACCCTCGAACTCGGACTTCGGACCTTCGACAAGAAGGACCTCGAAGCGGTGCAGGCGGCTGGGGAGCGGCTCAGAATCCGTGTCCTCGGTTTGACGGTCATCGCCGACGACGTCACGCCCGAGCTCGCCCGGGCGGCAATCGAATCGATCACCGTGCTCGGCGCGCTGCACGCGCCGGCCGAGGTCAAGACAGCGCTTGCCGATCGCCTGCGCTGATGAATTGCCGATAGGACAGACAAGGATGAAGCGATGAAGCCACGTTTGCTTGACGCCATGGGCGATGCTCTGAAGCTGGTGCGACGGTCGAATCTCGCGGAGGCGACCGCCGCGCTGCGCACGGCGCTGTCCGGCGAGGCCGCGCCGGGCTACGGCGGTCAGGAGGCTCCGCCGCGACTTCAACGGGATTTCGCGCTCGCGCCTGCGGCGCGTCGTCCATTGGGCGAGGTTCTGCGCGCATTGCGCGCCCGGCCAGCCGTCGCGCCCGGCGGCCCCGAGGCGCCGGAAACAGCGCCGCACGATTTCGGCGAAAGATTCGTCAAACGCGCCTATCGCGGCCCTGCCGGCTCCCTGAACTATCGTCTCTATGTCCCGGCCGATCACGAACGGCAGGATCTCGCGTTGGTGGTCATGTTGCACGGATGCACACAAAATCCGGAAGATTTTGCGTTGGGAACGCGGATGAACGATCTGGCGGACGAGTTCGGCCTCGTCGTCGCCTATCCGCATCAGCCGCGCAGCGCCAACGCTTCCGGCTGCTGGAACTGGTTTGACCGGCGGCATCAAAACCGGGGGGCTGGAGAACCGGCCAAACTTGCTGGCCTGGCGCTAAGCCTGGCGAGTGAATTCCGGATCAGCGAGCATCGCATTTTCGCCGCCGGCCTATCGGCGGGCGGAGCGATGGCGGAGGTTCTCGCGGCGACTTACCCCGAGGTCTTCGACGCCGTCGGAATTCACTCTGGCCTTCCCTATAAGTCGGCCGTCGACGTCCCGTCTGCTTACGCCGCGATGAAGGGAACCGCAGCCGCTGAGGCCAGGCCCATCGCCGCAAACGACAATCGATGCCGCAAAATCGTCTTCCATGGCGGCGCTGACGCGACGGTCCACCCGGCCAACGGCGAACGCATTGTCGATGAGGCCCAAGACGGCCCCATCCCTCTCCGTAGAATCGACCTCGACTGGGAGATCGAGGGCGGGCGGGTCGATCGCACCGTCCTCAAGGACGCGGACGGCCGCCCGGTCGTCGAGCACTTGTTGGTCAAGGGTGGCGGCCACGCGTGGTTCGGCGGAGACCGTCGCGGAACCTACACCCAAAACGTCGGGTTGGACGCGTCGCGGGTCATGGTGCGCTTCTTCCTGAATCGGTAAGGCCGGATTAGGCTCTCGGGTCGATGCTGCGGACCTGGCTGCGACACCGGGGAGCGAGCCGCGATCATGGGCCGCCGGACTTCCGCGAGGGGAAGACGACGCGAACGAAGTCTTTTGTTCGCCGCGATGGGATTGGCGCTGGCCGGACTCGCGTGGATGGCGATGGCCTGGGCGACGCAGCGGCTCCAGGCGGCGCGCTGTCCCGCTGACGCATTCTTCTGGGCGTCGAGCCAAATCGCCACCGCGCTGCAAATCGTGCCGCTCTTTTTCCCGGCTCTTGGCGTCGGCTTCCTGGCCGCCAATGGGATCGTCGCGTCAATCCCGAAGGGCGCCGAGTTCTTCAGTCAATCCCGAAACGACCGTGGAATGCAGCCGCAGCTGATCAAATTCTGCTTGCTGCTGTTGGCGGTCGCGGCGCCCGTGAGCCTCGGCGCCGGACTGTCGCAATTCTGCCTGCAACCGGAATCCATCGTCTATCGGCCGTATCCCTGGGCGGGGTTCCAGCACTACGGCTGGCGGGATCTCGCGACCGTGACCGCTGCGTGCCGCTATCGGAGAGGACGCTACGCGGGATGGCGCAAGCAATTCATTCTCGGGATGTGGGACGGCACCGACCTGGACCTCATGATCTGGCCAGCGGCGGCCGTCAGCGCCTACCCGGAAATTGCCCGCGCCCTGCGCGGCCAAGCGTTTCGGTTCGATAGCAGCGGCGTCGAACCTCGCTGTCCGCCGCCTTATTTGGGCATGCTAACCCAGCGGCCGTGATGCGGGCCGGCGTCGACAATCCGGCTCACGTCGCCTCGGCGCCGATGGCCTCGAGCGCTGCCCGGGCGCACTCCATGTCCTGGCTGTAATGGCCGCCGCTGACGCCGATCGCGCCCACGACCTCACCCCCGAGTTTGATCGGATAGCCTCCTCCAAAGACGACGAGTTGGGGCGTATGGGTGATGCCATGCAGCAACGGAGGATCGTTCTTGATGAACTCGAACCACGCATGGGTCGGCATGCTGTAGGAGGCGGCAGTGTAGGCCTTGTCCTCCGAGATCTGAATCGAAAGCTTTGGCGCTCCGTCCATGCGCGCGAAGGCTTTGAGATCGCCGCTTTCATCCGTTATGGCGATGCACATGCGAAGCTTGAGCTCGGCCGCCTTCTTGGCCGCCGCCTTCACGGCGCGCTCAGCCGTCTCCACATCAATGCTGTGCTTGACGAACGTCATCTCGGTCCCCTCCCTCTTGGGAAAGCGCCCCGGCGCCCGAGCCCGACGTCGTCGTGGACGGATTGGTCCCCGATCGTTCAGGTACGGGCGGGCGCTCCATTTTGGCGCAGACGAGGATGATACCGTCGCGACGTCCCGTCAACGCCGCTCCAGCGACGCGCCGTTCGCTCTTGAGAAGTGACTCGTCGCTGTCGCCGGCCTGGTCGCCTCGACGGTCGGCGGACAATCGCGCGAGCGTCAGCCGATCCGGTTCGCCGCCGCACGGACCCTTCATCGCTTCGGCGAAGACCATTTCGTCCGACGCGGCGGCCGAAAACAATGTCACGCACGACCGGAATTTGTCACAGTCCGGGCGCCCGAAAATGTCGACGATCGAACGCCCCGCGACCCGATTGACGAGTTCCGTGCATTCGCGCAGCCTTGGCCCGAGAACAGGATGCCCCAGATAGGCCTTGGCCTCCGCCAGCGAACGGATCGCATAAGTCCTCGACATCGCGCTCTCGCCGAGTCCTCCGATTTGAGGAAAGACGAACCAAATCCAGTGCGTTCGCTTCCGTCCCGCTCGCAGCTCGGCGCGAACAGCATCGATCACCGGCTCTTGAGCGTCGACAAAGCGCTGGAGATGATATGGATCGGTTTCAAATCGCGGTGCCAATCGGGTTTCTCGCGACCAACGACGTCGCTTCGAGCGCCGCTCCCCGGCGGCGCGGACGCCCTCGGCATCTTGTCGCAATTCCGGAAGTCTGGGACGTCCGGCGAAGCTCGACTTCAGGCCGGCTTCAGGTTATCCGCCGACGACTTTCCCGTGCGCCGGTCGGCCAAAATATCATAGGAGATCTTCTGTCCCTCGTTAAGATCACGCATTCCCGCGCGCTCGACCGCGCTGATATGGACGAACACGTCCTTGCCGCCATCGTCGGGCTGGATGAAACCGAAACCCTTCGTCGCGTTGAACCACTTCACGGTACCGGTAGCCATCTGGGTCGTCTCCTTGGGGAACGACAGTATAGCCCAGCTCGCGCCGGAGCGCGAGAGCCTGACGGCGTCCGATTGAAGGTCTTTCTCCGATCAGGCGATCGCCCGCCGCGCCGGCGTTTGCGCAGCGCCTACGGTCTTCCGCGCCCAGTTTCGGCGAAGGGCCGTGACGAACAAAAAAGGGCCGCCTGGCGGCGGCCCGTCTCTTTCCGTTCGGACGATCAATAGTCCATGCCGCCCATGCCGCCGCCCGGCATGGCCGCAGCTTCCTTCTTCTTCGGCGTTTCAGCCACCATGGCCTCGGTCGTGATCATGAGGCCGGCGATGGAGGCCGCGTCCTGCAAGGCGACGCGAACAACCTTGGCCGGATCGACGATGCCGGCTTCGAGCATGTCGACATATTGCTCGGTCTGGGCGTCGAAGCCATGAGTTTGCGACTTGTGGCCCAAAACCTTGCCGACGACGATCGACCCTTCCACGCCGGAATTCTCGGCGATCTGGCGGATCGGGGCCTCGAGCGCCCGCAGCACGATGTTGATACCGGACTGGACGTCGGCGTTCTCGTCGCTAAGCTTGCCGATCGCGGCCTTGGCGCGCAAAAGCGCGACCCCGCCCCCCGACACGATGCCTTCTTCAACGGCCGCCTTGGTCGCGTGCATCGCGTCATCGACGCGATCCTTCTTTTCCTTGACCTCGACCTCGGTCGAACCGCCGACCCGGATCACCGCGACGCCGCCGGCGAGCTTGGCCAGACGCTCCTGCAGTTTCTCCTTGTCGTAGTCGGAGGTTGTCTCTTCGATCTGCGCCTTGATTTGCGCGATCCGCGCCTCGATGTCGGCCTTCTTGCCGGCCCCGTCGATGATCGTGGTATTTTCCTTTTCGATCCTGACGCGTTTGGCCTTGCCGAGCATCTGAAGGGTCACGTTCTCGAGCTTGATGCCGAGATCCTCGGCGATCATGGTGCCGGCGGTGAGGACCGCGATATCCTCAAGCATCGCCTTGCGGCGATCGCCGAACCCCGGCGCCTTGACGGCGGCGACCTTCAAGCCCCCGCGCAGTTTGTTGACGACCAGCGTCGCGAGCGCCTCGCCCTCGATGTCTTCGGCGACAATGACCAAGGGCTTGCCGGCCTGGACGATGGCCTCGAGGATCGGGAGCATCGGCTGAAGCGAGGAGAGTTTTTTCTCGTGGATAAGGATGTAGGCGTCCTCGAGCTCGGCCACCATCTTCTCGGCATTGGTGACGAAATAGGGCGAGAGATAGCCGCGATCGAACTGCATCCCCTCGACAACGTCGAGTTCGGTTTCGGCGGTCTTGGCCTCCTCGACCGTGATGACTCCTTCGTTTCCGACCTTCTTCATCGCGTCCGCGATCATCTTGCCGATCGCCTTGTCGCCGTTCGACGCGATGGTGCCGATCTGGGCGATCTCTTCGGAGGACTGCACCTTCTTGGCGCGGCGTTCGATGTCCTTGACGACCGCAGTTGTGGCGATATCGATGCCGCGCTTGAGGTCCATCGGATTCATCCCGGCCGCGACGAGCTTAAGGCCCTCCTTCATGATCGAGGCGGCCAGCACCGTCGCCGTGGTGGTTCCGTCGCCGGCAAGATCGTTGGTCTTCGAGGCGACCTCGCGAACCATCTGGGCGCCCATGTTCTCGAATTTGTCCTCGAGCTCAATCTCCTTGGCGACGGTGACGCCGTCCTTGGTGATGCGCGGCGCGCCGTAGGACTTGTCGAGGATGACGTTGCGGCCCTTGGGGCCGAGCGTCACCTTGACGGCGTTATTGAGGATATCGACGCCACGCAACATTTTATCGCGGGCGTCGGTGGAGAAGCGTACGTCTTTAGCGGACATGATTTTCAATCCATAATTTGAGATTTAGGGAACAGGCGACTTCAGGCCGCCTTCTTCTTGACGGCGGGGGCGCCCTCGACCACGCCCATGACGTCGGACTCCTTCATGATCAGAAGCTCCTCGCCATCGATCTTGACCTCGGTGCCGGACCACTTGCCGAACAGCACCCGGTCGCCCGCTTTGAGATCGAGCGGGACCAGCTTGCCGCTCTCATCGCGTGCGCCCGGCCCCACGGCGATGACCTCGCCCTCCTGCGGCTTTTCCTTGGCGGTGTCGGGAATGATGATGCCGCCTTTCGTCTTCTCTTCTTCCTCGACACGGCGGACGACGACACGGTCATGCAACGGACGGAATTTCATAAGTCTCGCTCCCAGGCGACCTGCGACACCGGCCTTGGGGCGACATGCCCCGGCGTTCGGTTCGGGTCTCAAGCCTGGCTTACATAGAGCTTGTTAGCACTCGATGCAAGAGAGTGCCAAAACCTTCGGACCGCCAGATTCCGGAGCCCCCGGCGCCCTGCCGGCGTCGGCCGCCGCTCGCGAAGGCCTTTTGGGGCCTCTGATCGTCGACGACGAGCGACGGGCGAGCGCCGAGATCCTTCAAGAGGCCAGCACGCCGCGCGGCTGCGAGATCCGGTTTGGCTCACGCCTCGGCCTCGGCCCCATCCTGACTCCAGCGGGTATGGAACCTGCCCGGCTTGTCGAGACGCCGGTAGGCATGGGCGCCGAAATAGTCGCGCAGACCCTGCAACAGATTGGCCGGTCCGCGGGCGCGACGATAACCGTCGAAATAGGCGAGCGCTGACGAGAAGGCCGGCGCGGCGACGCCGTTGGTCGCGGCCAGCGCCGCGATTCGCCGCCACGCGCCTTCACATCTGACAATTGAATTGCGAAAATAGTCGCCGAGAATGAGATTGTCGAGCTTCGGGTCGCTCGCGTAAGCTTCCATGATGCGGTCGAGGAAGCGGGCGCGGATGATGCAGCCGCCCCGCCAGATCGACGCGATCTGGCCGAGCTTGAGGTCCCAGCCGTATTGCGCGGAGGCGGCGCTCATCTGCTCGAAGCCTTGAGCGTAGGCGACGATCTTGGAGGCGTAGAGGGCGTCGCGCACGGCGTCGATGTCGGCCACTGCCGCCTTGCGAATGTCCAGCGGGCGATGGGGAAAGCGCCGCTCGGCCAGCGTGCGCTCATCGCGACGGGCGGAGACCGCGCGGGCGTAAACCGCCTCGGTTATCGCGGTCACCGGCACGCCGAGCTCAAGCGCCGATTGCGCGGCCCAGCGGCCGGTGCCTTTTTGCTCGGCTTCGTCGACGATTTTGTCGACAAGCGCGCCGCCGGCGCGGTCACGTTTGCGCAAGACCGCGGCGGTGATTTCGATCAGGTAGGAATCGAGTTCGCCCGTTTTCCAGTTCGCGAACACATTGCCAATTTCGTCGGCGTTCATGTCGAAGATCGTCTTCAAGAGATCATACGCCTCGGCGATCAGCTGCATGTCGGCATATTCGATGCCGTTATGCACCATCTTGACGTAATGGCCGGCCCCTTCGGGACCGATGTAGACGCAACACGGCTCGCCGTCGACTTGCGCCGCCATCTTCGTCGTCATCGGGGCGATACGCTCGTAGGCGGCGCGCTCGCCGCCGGGCATCATGCTCGGCCCCAGAAGCGCCCCTTCCTCGCCGCCGGAAACGCCCATGCCGATGAAGCGCACGCGCCTGGCCGCGCAGGTCTTGAAGCGACGGCCGGTATCGGTGAACAGCGAGTTGCCGCCGTCGACGATAATGTCCTCGGGTTCGAGATGATCGAGCAGTTCCGCGATCGTGTCGTCGACGGCGCCGCCGGCCTTGACCATGATGAGGGCGACGCGCGGTTTGGCCAGCGCCGCGACAAAGTCGGCCAAACTCTTGGTCGGGGTGAACCGTCCTTCGGCGCCGTACTCACGCATCAGCGCGTCGGTGCGCTCGAAATGACGATTGTACAGCGCGACGCCAAATCCATTGCGCGCGGCGTTGCGCGCCAGATTGGCGCCCATGACCGCCAGGCCGACGACGCCGATATCGGCCGGAATGGGCTTAGTGGCTTTGGTCATGGGCTTCCTCCTCGTCGCCAATCGGCCGCCGACACGCGACGCGCCAACCCCAACTTCGCGCCAACACGAGGCGCGGGACGTTTGACGGTCGCGCGAATGAGCGGCATAATTTCGCCATGCCCGCCGAACGCGGGCGGAGAATTATGGGGTTATACCATGCGCGCGTCATTGACACTGGTTGTCGGCGCGGCGGTTTGCCTGGCGGCTGCGCCTTTCGCGTTTGTCGTCCCCGTTCAAGCCGATCCGGCCTATTCCGCACAGAAAGTGATCGATGTTTTCGTCAAGGACAAAATCGCCAGGGAAGCGAGCAAGACCCGCTCGATCTGCGTCGGCACGGCCGCCGACTGTCCCGCGCCGAAAGCGCCAGCGCCGGCGCGCTTCGATCTCCTAGTCAACTTCGACTTCAATTCCGACAGTCTGACCCAGGCGGCCAAGGACAATCTCGACCAGTTCGCCAAGGCGTTGCGGGATCCGCGGCTCAAGGGAGAGAAGTTCGAAATTGACGGCCACACTGACGCGACCGGCACGGAGCAATACAATCTCGGGCTTTCCGAGCGCCGCGCCGACGCAGTGGTTTCCTATTTGGCGTCGCAGGGCATCGACGCTTCCGAGCTGATCCCCAAGGGGTTCGGCAAGACCAAGCCTCTGGTCGCCAACCCCTACGCCGCAGAAAATCGGCGCGTCGAAACCCACATGCTCGAGTGACCGCGTCGCTCGGTCAGGATTTCTGCGGCGGCCCGAGAAGCCGCCACTGCTTGAGCGCTGGCGCCAGCGCCGGGCCGCTGCGGCCATCAATCGGGCCGTCGTAATATCGCGCGGATTTCAGCTGCGTCTGCAAGGCTTTGACGGTCTCGACGGTCCAAGTCTGCGTCCTGGCGGTGAGTTCGCCCATGGCCTCCCCCGCATCGGCGTCGACCGCGCGCAGCAAGTCTTGGGCGGCGGCTTCGGGATTGCGGGGAACGCCCCGTCCTTCATCGAGTAGGACCGCGGCGGCGCGATAGCCCTCGGGATAGCCGTCGTCGCCGGCGCGCCGGAAAAGCTCGAGCGCGTCGGCTGGCTTGCCGCCGACACCGTTCGATACCAGCGCTGCGAGGTCGTAGGTCGCTCGCGCCGAACCGCTGTCGGACGCCTTACGCAGCAATGCGACGGCGCGGGGAATGTCGATGCCGATCCCCTTGCCCCTTGTCAGCGCGACGGCGAGGTCAAGCGCGCCGTCGGCGCTGCCGCGGTCGGCCGCGTTTTCATACAGCGCATACGCCGCCTTCAGATCCCTGGGCGCGTGATCGCCGGTTTCGAGCATCAGGCCGAGACTGACCATCGCGCGGGTGTCGTTGGCGTCCGCGGCTTTCCGGTAGAGCTTGTAGGCCTCGTCGTACATGCCCGCCGCCGCGGTCGCGCGCGCGAGCAGTGCGGTATAGTGCGCCATTTTCGGATGCAAGGCCGCCGCCTCCTTGCAGACCTCGATCGCGGCGCGAGCGTGCTTCTGCAAATCGACCATTTCGACGCCGTTCACGCTTGCGGTGGCGTCGTGCGGATGGGTGGCCAGACGCTCGCACGTCAATTCGGGCGACGACGAGGTCTCCTGCGCGGCGCGCAGGCTGGCGATCAGCGCCTTCGCGTCCTCGACATGCGCGCCGTCGGGATAGCGCGCCAGGTAGAGTTCGGCCAAACGCGCCTGTCGACCACTTCGGGCGAGCGACCACAGCAGGTCTTCGACCGCGCCCTGCGCCGGCGAAATCGCCCTGCCGGACTTTTTCGCTTCCGCCAGCAGCGCCCTCACGTCCGCGGCGTGCGGGCCTTCCGGATAGCGATCGAGGTAGGCCGCAAGCAGATTGGGGTCGCGTTCGCCGCCGGCCAGACGCCACAACTGGGTTTCGGCCGTTTCTTCGATCGGGGCCTTCCCGGCGAAGTAGAACTGCCGGGTCAGCAACAACTCGTCGGTGGGGACCTGCTGGCCGCCGGTTGCGGCGAAGACGTCGTTGCGCACCGCGATCATCATACTGGAGATGTCCACACCCGGCGTCGCTATATGCCCGAGCAGCGCCCGCGCGAACGGGCTGTTGCGGCCGGCGCCGTCGAAGGCGACGTTATCGGGCTGCGTCGCAAAGGCGGTGAAGAAGCCAGGAAGCTTGCCGACACGCGCCAGCCCCTGCGCCGGCAAAGCGACGCCCGCGCCGGCGAACGGATTGCTCCGGCATGCGTCTAGAAACACGAGGTGGATTCCGCCTGCCTTCTTCAGCAGGCCGAGCACGTCGTCGAGAGGGATTGTCCGCTTTTCGATGTCGGCGAGATCGTGCAGCCGCGCGTCGACCGGAACCAGATAGTTGCGGCCGTCGAGCTGTAGCCCATGTCCGGCATAATAGAACAAGGACACGTCCGCGCCGGCCGCTTCGGCCGCGAATGAGGCGACCGCCCGCCGCATCCCGGCCTGATCGAGGTCGACCCCCAGCTCGACCTTGAAGCCGAGCGACTTAAGCGCATCGGCGACATCTCTGGCGTCGTTGGGCGGATTGACGAGCTGCGGAACAGCCTTGTAGCCGCCGTCGCCGATGACCAGCGCAAAGCGGCCTTCCGCAATCGCCGGCAAGACCGCAAACAGCAGCGCCGCCAAGACCATGACCTGGCGCAAGAAACCGAGAGCCCGCTCACGGCGCCGGCGATTCGACGAGCCGGCGAAAACCTTCAGTCTCGCGCGCCGCGCGTTCATCCGCGCCATCCCGAGGAAACGAACGCGCCTCGGATGCAACCTCGCATTCGCGGAGTCAAGGACAGGAGACCGGCCCGGCGCCTGGTTTACCGCGGCCATGTTCCAGGACATGCTCGCCTCCAACCAGGCTGGAAACGAATCCTCAAATCCTCTCCAACAAATTGCCGCGATACACTAGCCATACAGCCTCTCGTTTGCGAATGCGTCCCCAACATACGAGCCTTCGTGGGCTTGCGCCAAATTGTGGCGAAAGGGCGGAGAATTAATTGGCTGTGAAGGCGAAGCGCAACTCTTCCATTACGGCGCAGGCTCGCGGATGGGACTTCTGGATTGATCGCGGCGGCACATTCACCGACGTGATCGGGCGCGATCCGCGCGGTCGGCTGCATCCGCTAAAGCTTCTCTCAGAGAGTCCCGCCTATCCGGATGCGGCGGTGGAGGCGATCCGCCGCCTCCTCGGAGTCGAGAGAGGCGAGCCCTTCCCGAGAGGCGCGATTCGAGCCGTCAAAATGGGAACGACGGTCGCGACCAACGCGTTGCTCGAACGGCGCGGCGAGCGGACGCTGCTGGTGACGACGCGCGGCTTTCGCGATGCGCTCGAGATCGGCTATCAGGTACGTCTGCGCATTTTCGCTCGCGCGATCCAGAAGCCTGAGCAGCTTTATTCAGGCGTGATCGAAATCGACGAGCGCGTGCTCGCCGACGGAACCATCGAGGCCGCGCCCGATCCGCAGGCCGTGCGCGCCGCGCTCGCGGACGCGAGGCGGCAGGGATATGACGCAGTCGCGATCGTGTTCATGCACGCCTATCGCTATCCAGCCCATGAGCGCCTCGTCGGCGCGATCGCGCGTGCGCTCGGCTTCGGGCAGGTGTCGGAAAGCCATGTCGCGTCGGCGCTGATCAAGCTCGTCGGGCGCGGCGACACCACGGTAGTCGACGCCTATCTGTCGCCGATCCTCGCCCGCTATGTCGGCCAGGCGTCGCGCGAGCTGGGCGCCGAGCGCAGCGGAGCCCGCGTCATGTTCATGATGTCGTCCGGCGGCCTCACGTCGGCGCGTCTCTTCGCCGGCAAGGACGCGATTCTGTCGGGTCCTGCCGGCGGCGTGGTGGCGATGGCCCGCACCGCTCAGAGCGCCGGGTTCAAGCGCGTCATCGGCTTCGACATGGGCGGCACCTCAACCGACGTCGCCCATTTCGACGGCGCCTTCGAGCGCACATTCGAAACGGAGATGGCGGGCGTACGCATGCGCGCGCCGATGCTGAAGATCCAGACCATCGCCGCCGGCGGCGGCTCGATCTTGCGCTTTGACGGCGCGCGCTTTCGCGTCGGACCCGATTCCGCGGGAGCCGATCCCGGCCCCGCCTGCTACCGGCGCGGCGGCCCGCTCGCGGTCACCGACGCCAATGTAATGACCGGCAAACTGATTCCGGATTTCTTCCCCAACGTGTTCGGACCCGATGGCGGCGAGCCGCTCGACGACAAGGTCGTCCGCGAGCGGTTTCAGGCGCTCGCTCGGGCGATCGGCGACGGGCGTGAGCCGGAGGCGGTCGCCGACGGGTTTCTCGCCGTCGAGATCGCCAGGATGGCCGAGGCGATCAAGACGATCTCGGTCGCCCGCGGCTACGACGTGACGCGCTACGCGCTTAACTGCTTCGGCGGCGCCGGCGGCCAGCACGCCTGCGACGTCGCGGACGCGCTGGGGATCACGACCGTGCTCGTTCATCCGCTGTCGTCTCTGCTGTCGGCCTACGGCATGGGGCTCGCCGACATCAGCGCCGATCGCGCGCAAGGTGTCGAGGAGCCGCTCTCCCCCGGCGCGCTCGCGCGCGTTGGCGGCGTCGCCGACGCGCTCGCCGCCGTGGCGTCGGCGGAAGTCGAGGGGCAAGGCGTGGCGCGCCCGGCGATCAAGGTCCATCGCCGCGCGCAACTGCGCTACGCAGGCTCGGACACGACGATCGAGCTCGCGCTCGGTTCGTCCGCCGCGATGCGGCGCGCGTTCGAGCGGGCGCACAAGGCCCGCTTCGGCTTCGTCGATCTCGCCAAGGCGATCGTGATCGAGGCGGTGTCGGCCCAGGCCGTCGGGGGCGGGACGCGCTTTGCTGAGCGGGCGCGCCATGCGGAGCCCGGCTCAACTTTCGCACCAGAGCGCGCGACGCGATTTTTCTCGCACGGCGTTTGGCGGAAGGCGAACGTCTATTTGCGCGAAAAATTGCCGCTCGGCGCCGCTTTCGACGGCCCGGCGCTGGTCATCGAGCCGCACCAGACCATCGTGGTCGAACAGGGCTGGCGCGCCGAGATCACGGCGAAGAACCATGTGCTGTTGAGCCGTGTCGAGCCGCCTCCGCTCAGGCGCGCGATCGGCTCCACGGCCGACCCGGTGATGCTGGAAGTTTTCAACAATCTCTTCATGTCGATCGCCGAGCAGATGGGCGTGACGCTGCAGATGACCGCCTATTCGGTCAACATCAAGGAGCGGCTCGACTTTTCCTGCGCGGTTTTCGACCGCCAAGGCCGCCTGGTCGCCAACGCCCCCCATATGCCGGTGCATCTTGGATCGATGGATCGCTCGGTCGAAACGATCATCCGCCAGAACGACGGGCGCATTTGCCCCGGCGACGTTTTCGCTCTCAACGCGCCCTACAACGGCGGGACGCATCTGCCCGACATCACCGTCTGTACGCCCGTGTTCGACGATGAGGCCAAAACCATTCTGTTCTGGACCGCCTCGCGCGGCCATCACGCCGACATCGGCGGGATCGCGCCGGGATCGATGAGCCCTTTGGCGACCTCGATCCTCGAAGAGGGCGTCTATATCGACAATTTCCTTCTCGTTGAGCGCGGCCGGTTCCGCGAAGGCGAGATTTACGACTTGCTCGGGAGCGGCCCCTGGCCGGCGCGCAATCCGCTGCAGAACGTCAACGACCTCAAGGCCCAGATCGCCGCCAACGAGAAGGGCGCGCGCGAACTTCGGCGCATGATCGAAATGTTCGGCCTGGGGACGGTCGAGGCCTATATGGGCCACGTGCAGGACAATGCGGATGAGAGCGTGCGGCGGGTCATTGACAAGCTCGCCAACGGCGAGGCCTCGTCCGTTTCCGACCAGGGCGCGGTCATCAGGGTCAGGATCAGCGTCGACAAGATGAAACGCGAGGCGACGGTCGATTTCACCGGCACGTCGCCGCAGCAGCCATCCAACTTCAACGCGCCGGAACCGGTCACGCGCGCGGCCGTGCTCTACGTCTTTCGCGTCATGGTCGACGAAGACATCCCGATCAATGCGGGCTGCCTGAGGCCGATCCGCGTGATCCTGCCGGAAGGCTCGATGCTATCGCCGCGCTATCCGGCCGCGGTGGTGGCGGGCAATGTCGAGGTCTCGCAGGCGGTGACCGATACGCTGTTCGCGGCGCTCGGCGCCCTGGGTTCGGCGCAAGGCACGATGAACAACCTCACCTTCGGCGACGCGCGCTATCAATATTACGAGACCATCTGCTCGGGCGCGCCCGCCGGGCCAGGATTCAACGGCGCGAGCGCCGTCCAAACCCACATGACCAATTCGCGCCTGACTGACCCGGAAGTGCTGGAAAGCCGGTTTCCGGTCGTGCTCGAGGACTTTCACATCCGCCGCGGCTCCGGCGGCAAGGGCCGCTGGAATGCGGGCGACGGCACCCTTCGCCGCATCCGGTTTCTTGAACCGATGCGGGCTGCGATCCTAAGCGGCCATCGCGCGGTCCCCAATCCCGGCATGATGGGGGGGAGCCAAGGCGAGCTCGGCTTGAATTCGGTCCGCCGCAACGACGGCCGCGTCGAGATCCTGCCCGGCTGCGCCGAGAACTCATGTCGAAGCGGGCGAAGCGATCGAGATCGTGACCCCGACCGGGGGAGGGTGGGGGAAGTCGTAGGCGCGGCCGCCGACCGCGCCCCAGCGAGCGCGGCTACAGCCGCGCGCACCCCTTCCGAGTCATCACCAGCTGGCCCTGAAACGAGGCTTCGCCGTGCATGCCGCCGCTCGGCGTTCCGGCGCGCATCTCCTCCTTGAAGCTCAACTCGCGGATGAGGAAGTCGAGCGCGGCGGGCACGTCGCAGTAGAAGAGGTAAGGGATGATCTGCGGCGTTCTCGGGGTGGTCGACATCCATCGGTCTCCTTTAGGCTTACTTCTCCTTCGTCATCCACTTCACATCATAAGTAAGCGTGAACGCGAACAGATTGGCCGTGTTGCCCGGCGCGTCGGCGACGCTCCAGCTCCCCGAGCCGGTGACGTCCTTGTACTTGCCGGTTCCGCCGATCCATTCGACGGGTCCGCTTTCGGGACCTTCGTAGGTCATGTAGATCTTGTCGCCGTCGCCGTCGGTCTGGACGCAGGTCCCCGTGAACTTGTAGCCTTCGGGCCGCGCCTTGGCCTCCTCGAGGCAGCGGATCGCGAGGTTGTCGAGGGGCTTCGATCCGTCCCGGGTCTTTACGATGCCGTTGCATTCCGCCGAGGAATTCGAGCCTGCGAGCCCCATATCGATGATCGCGAGCGAGCGGCAGACCGCGTAGGCCGCGAGCTTCGCCGCGCCGCTGTTCGGCAAGGGCTCGGCGGCGAACGCCCGCCCATGTGATGCGATCAGGGCCACGAGAACCAGAGAGGAGCCCAAAATTCGCAAGTCCGCCTCCTTTGGTCGACGTGCCCGAACCCTACCGTCTTCCGCAGGGGCGAGACAACGGGATCGTTGGGCGGCCTCCCCTCTGCAGCAAAGGGGCCCACGAACGGGCGCTGCGCGCGCGGGCGCGGGCGAGGCGATCGAGATCGTCACGCCGACCGGAGGGGGATTGGGATCCTTGTCGACGCGATTGTTCTTGCCCCGCGCCCGGTCCGGGCCTATCTCGTCTTGGCCAGTCGGCCGGACGGCCGCCGCTGATCGCGGAGGAAAGTCCGGGCTCCATACGGATGCGGCGCCGGATAACGTCCGGCGGGGGCGACCCCAGGGAAAGCGCCACAGAAAGCAAACCGCCGGACGGCGGGCCGCAAGGCTTAAAGCCGTCGGCAAGGGTGAAAGGGTGCGGTAAGAGCGCACCGCGCGGGCGGCAACGTCGGCGGCACGGCAAGCCCCGCCGGGAGCAAAACCGAATAGGAGCGACGCGCTTCGCCCTCGGGCGCGGCGGGGCCTTTATCCGTTGGCCTGGTTGCTCGGGTTGGTTGCTCGAGGCGCCCGGCGACGGGCGTCCCAGAGGAATGGCCGTCACGTCGGGGCGATCAGCCCCGGCCATACAGAACCCGGCTTACAGGCCGGCTGGCGTTCCTTTCGCCGCGCGGCTAAACGCCGGGCGAGCGGAAGCGGACCTGCGATCACGGGCGGTTGAAAACCGCGGAAAGGCGAACATGCTGCGCGCTGAAACAGTGATCGCCGCCGGACAATGGTCAGGCGCGCCGGCCGACAGCGTGGTGCTCGACTTCGATGAGCGCTATCGCCGGCGCTTGGCGATGAAAGGCGTCGCGGGCCTCGAATTCCTGCTCGACCTCGCCGAAGCCGCGATGCTGCGCGGCGGCGACGGCCTGAGGCTCGAGGACGGACGGATCGTCGAAGTGGTCGCGGCGCCCGAGCCGCTGGCGGAGGTCAGGGCCGCCGACGCGCTGGCGCTGACCCGCGTCGCCTGGCATCTGGGCAACCGCCATCTGCCGACCGAGCTGACGCCGAAGGCGCTGCGCATCCGGCGCGATCCCGTGATCGAGGCGATGATCCAGGGCCTCGGCGCGCGCATAATCCCGCTCGACGCGCCGTTCAATCCAGAAGGGGGGGCTTACGTGCAGGCCAACGCGGGCGCGCGCGAGGCTCACGGCCACGATCATCATCGCGGCCACGCGCACGACCACGATCATGCCCATCACGACCATGAGCGACACGAACATCACGACTATCCTCGCCGTTCGGATCACGACCATCATGACGACCACGGCCACGATCATGGACACAGGCATTGAGGCGGGCGGCGGCGCGCCGCTGCCACTGCTGATCTGGCTCTCGCCCGCGTTTCCCGTCGGCGCCTTCGCCTATTCGCACGGGCTCGAATGGGCGGTCGAGGCGGGCGACGTGGTCGATGCGCCCTCGTTCGAAGCCTGGCTGACCGATCTCCTGCAATTCGGCGCGCCGAGGAACGACTCCATCCTATTCGCCGTCGCTTACCGCCTCGCGGCGGCGCAGGACTGGCCCGCGCTCCTCGAGGTCAACGCCCTGGCCGCGGCTCTGTCGCCCTCGGCCGAGCGGCGCCTCGAGACGACGGCGCAGGGCTTAGCCTTCATCGCCGCGGCCCGCGCCGCCTGGGATTGCGCACCCTTGCGTCGGCTCGGCGAAGCGTCCCAAGAACCCGTCGCCTATCCGATCGCGGTCGCCGCCGCCGCCGCCGGCCACGGTCTCGCGCTCACGGCCAGCGTTGAGGCCTTCGCGCTGGCGCTAATCGCCAATCTCGTCTCGGCGGCGGTGCGGCTCGGCCCGATCGTGCAGACCGGCGGCCAGAAAATCCTCGCCGCGGCTCTTCCCGAAATTCGCGCCCTGGCGCGCGAGGCCTCCTGCGCGAACCTCGCCGATCTCGGCGGCGCGGCCTTTCGCTCCGACATCGCCGCGATGCGCCACGAGACCCAATATTCGAGGCTGTTCCGGTCATGACGAACCCTAAGCAACCCTTGCGCGTCGGAATCGGCGGGCCGGTCGGCTCCGGCAAGACCGCGCTGATGGAGCAGCTGTGCAAGCGGCTTGGCGCTCTCATCGACATCGCCGCGATCACCAATGACATCTACACCAAGGAGGACGCGCGGATCCTGGTCGAGGCGGGCGCGCTTCCCCCTGAGCGCATCATGGGCGTCGAGACTGGAGGCTGCCCGCATACCGCGATCCGCGAGGACGCCTCGATCAACCTCGCAGCGGTCGCCGAGATGCGCGCGCGCTTTCCGAGCCTCGATCTAATCCTCATCGAATTCGGGCGGCGACAATCTCGCCGCGACCTTCTCGCCCGAACTCGCCGACATCACCATCTACGTGATCGACGTCTCGGGCGGCGAGAAAATCCCGCGCAAAGGCGGGCCGGGAATCACCCGCTCGGACCTGCTCGTCATCAACAAGATCGACCTCGCCCCTTATGTCGGCGCGTCGCTCGAGGTGATGGCGCGCGACGCAGCGGCGATGCGCAAGAGCCGGCCGTTCGTGATGGCCAACATGAAGACCGGCGAGGGCCTCGAGGCGGTGGCGTCGTTCCTCAGCGACAAGGGCGGGCTTGCGATCCCGCCGCGGGCCGCGTGACCGGACCCGAGCCGGGCGGCGGCCAGGCGCCATATGTGGACGGCCCCTGTTGGCAAGCGGTTTTTTGACGTTTTGAAACGGATGTTCCCCTGTATCAGGCTTCG
>CAWIHZ010000003.1:0-40361 GCA_963835955.1 uncultured Alphaproteobacteria bacterium
TTACGGGGGGATTCCCGAATTGCGGGGGGGATGATTTCAAGGTGGCATGGAGGGTTTGGCCATGCCGTCTGCGGTGAAGTTGCGAGAGGACTATTCGGCTGAGGAGCTCCGGGCGCTGGCCCGGCGTTCGAAGGACGTGAACCAGAGCCGTCGCCTGCTGTCGCTGGCGGCGGTGCGCGACGGGATGGACCGCGGGTCGGCGGCCAAGATCGGCGGCATGGATCGGCAGACGCTGCGCGATTGGGTGCATCGGTTCAATGGGTCCGGCCCCGAGGGCTTGATCGACAACTGGACCGAAGGTCCCAGGCCTCGCCTTTCGGCTGCGCAGCTGGCCGAGGTCGCAGCCATCGTCGAAACTGGGCCGGATCGCGAGAAGGACGGCGTCGTGCGCTGGCGGCGGGTGGACCTCAAGCGCGTCATCGCGGAGCGCTTCGGCGTCGACTTCCACGAGCGCTACGTCGGAAAGCTCTTGAAGAAACTCGGCTTCTCCCACATGAGCGCCCGTCCCCGGCATCCCGGCCAGGACGAGCGGATCGTCGAGGCGTTTAAAAACGTATGGCCCGCCCCGTCTGCAAGGGGATTTGTTGAGATCGGCGGCTGATCAGTCTGCTTCAACGTATCCGGCCTCGAAGGCGCCTCCCCCCGGCCAAGATGGAGATACGCGCGCTCCGGTCCTCATAAAACTCTCGGCGTCGAGCGCCGTTTTTTAAACCAGGCTTCCGGAGCGCCGTTCGACTGTCAGGCCATCTCGTCGTCACCCTCTCGCAAACATCCGTTATACCAAAGGTCATAGCGACTGACCGACGTGAGCCCAGTCGCGCATTCCGATGGAGGTGATCGTTTCGGGTTGCGCGATGAGCTTTCGCCAAGCGGCGCAAGCGGCGTCGATGATCGCGTCGTAATTTTCGAAGACGGTGTTTGAGAGCCAGTTCTGGCGCAGATACTGCCAGACGTTCTCGACCGGGTTGAGCTCCGGGGAGCGGGAAGGCAGGAAGATCGGCGTGATGTTTTTGGGCACATCGAGCTTGCCGGTGATGTGCCATCCGGCCCTGTCGAGCAGCAGCACGGCGTGAGCGCCCTCGGCGACGTTGCGCGAGATTTCGTCGAGGTGGAGCTGCATCATGTCGGTGTCGGCGTAGGGCAGCGCGAGCGCGGCGCCGACGCCCCGCGCCGGACAGATGGCGCCGAACAGATAGGCGTTGTCATAGCGCTGGTCGGCGGGCTGCCTGGGCCGGGTTCCCCGCCTGGCCCACTGCCGAACCTGACCGTTCTTCTGGCCGATGCGGGCCTCGTCCTCAAACCAGATTTCGACCGGCGTCGTCTCCGGCAATCCTTCGAGATGAGCCTTCAGCGCGCGCGGGAATTTTTTTTAAACGCCTCGACGATCCGTTCGTCCTGAGCCGGATGGCGGGGCCGCGCGCTGATATGGGAGAAGCCGAGTTTTTGCAAAAGCTTCCCGACATAGCGCGGATGAAAGCCGACACCGAACCTCTCGGCGATGACCCGCTTGAGGTCGATCCGTCGCCAGCGCACCACGCCGGCGATCTCCCGGTCCGGACCCGCTTCGACAATCTGCGCGAACTCAGCCAGTTGCTCCGATGAAAGGCGAGGCTTGGGACCCTCCGTCCAGTTGTCGATGAGGCCCTCAGGACCCGAGGCGTTGAAGCGATGGACCCAGTCGCGCAACGTCTGGCGATCCATGCCGCCGATCTTCGCTGCCGAGCCGCGCTCCATTCCATCGCGGACCGCAGCCAGCGACAACAGCCGCCGGCTCTGGTTGACGGTCTTCGACCGCCGCGCCAACGCTCGAAGTTCCTCCGACGAATAGTCTTCTCGCAATCTCACTGCTGACGGCATGGCGCAAATCCTCCACGCCACCTTGAATCAGCATCCCCGCGATTCGGGAATCCCCCATGAGTCAGCCAGCAGAGCCTTTGGTATTAGCCGATCGACGCTTTGCGTCCGACCGCCTGAACTCTAACCCGCCGCCGGTATCCCTGTGGCGGCAAACCTTTCTCCACGTCGCAGGACCGCCCAGGCGATCCTCGCCAGCTTGTTGGCGAAGGCGACGACCGCGACATTGTGGTGGGTCCTCATCATCAGCGCTTTCGCCCATCGACCGAGCGGCGTGTCGCGCTCAGCCACATGGGGCAACGCCGCGCGCGCTCCGTGGATCAACTGTTTGCGCAGATATTTGTTGCCGCGCTTGCTGATCCCCAGCAGCTTCGGCTTGCCGCCGGTGGTGAACTGCCGCGGAACCAGACCGAGCCAGGCGGCGAGATCGCGGCCGTGGTCGAAGCTTTCCGCGTGACCGACGGCGGCGAGGAGAGCCGACGCGACGATCGCGCCAAAGCCGGGGATCGTCGTCAGCCGGCGGGCGTCCTCGTTCTCCTTCGCCCATCGGACGAACTCGGCGTCGAAAGCCGCGATCCGGCGATCGAGTTCGGCCCATTGCGCGCGGGTGTCGGCGACGAGCAGGATCATGCGTGGGCTCAAACCCGCTCCGCCTTGCTCGTCCATGAGGACTATCAGGAACTGCTCGAGCTTCCGCTTGCCCTGAGGCGCGACCATTCCGCGCTCCAAAAGAATGGCCCGCAACTGGTTGATCAGGGCCGTTCGCTCCCCGACTAGGAGCCTGTCTGAGAAATCGCTGAGAGGCTAGCGTTTTCGCGGCGAATCGGATTCTTGCTTGGGCATGAGCAAGCGCTATCGCCCCTGGAAGATCGACGAGCCGATGCTGTTGCCAGCGACGGTTCAGGAGTTCGTCGACAAGGATCACCTGGCGCGGTTGGTTCTGCATCTGGTGGTCGAGGAGATCGATCTCGAGGCGATCGAGCGGGTCTACCGCGTCGATCGCGGGCAGCCGCCATTCGATCCGGCGATGATGACGGCGCTTTTGCTCTATGGCTATTGCAACGGGGTCTATTCGTCGCGGCGGATCGCCAAGGCCTGTCGTGAACGCGTCGACTTCATGAGCGTCGTCGGCCTCGACGCTCCGGATTTCCGCACGATCTCGGAGTTCCGAAAGCGTCATCTGCAGGCGCTTTCCGCGCTGTTTTCACAGGTGCTGCGGCTGTGCGAGCGAGCCGGGCTGGTCAAGCTGGGGCACGTCGCGCTGGACGGGACGAAGATCAAGGCCAACGCCTCCAAGCACAAAGCCATGAGCTACGCGCGGATGGCCGAGCGCGCGGCGGAACTGGAGGCAGAGGTCGCCGGCTGGATGGACGCCGCGGCGGCGACGGACGCCAGCGAGGACGCCGCCTTGGGGCGCGACAAGAGCGGCGACGAGATGCCGGATTGGGTCGCCGACAAGAAGCGGCGCGCCGAGAAGATCCGCGCCGCCAAGGCCGAACTGGAGGCCGAGGCGAAAGCCGCCGCCGAGGCCGAAAGGCAAGCGCGGGCCGAGGCGGAGAAGAAACGAGAAGCCGAAGGCCGCAAGAAACCCGGAAGACCCGCCGCCCCGCCCTCAGAAGACCCCGACCCGAAAGCGCAGAAGAACTTCACCGATCCCGAGAGCCGCATCATGAAAACCAAGGACGGCTTCATCCAGGGCTACAACGCCCAGGCGGCGGTGGACGCCGAGGCACAGGTGATCGTCGCCCATGGCCTCGACGCCAACGCGAGCCACCAGCATCAGCTGACGCCGATGGTCGACGCGGTCGAAGCCAATATGGGCCGCAAGCCCGAGCAGGTCTCGGCCGACGCCGGCTATTGCTCGCACGCCAATCTCGAGGCGATGGAGAGCCGCAACATCGACGCCTACATCGCCGCCGGACGCGCCAAGCATCCGACCGACGGCGAAGCCGGAGGCAAGCGCGTAGCGGCCATGCGCGAGAAGATCAGGGCCGGCGGCCACGAGACCCCCTATCGACTGCGCAAGCAATTGCCCGAGCCGGTGTTCGGGCAAATCAAGCAGGCCCGCGGCTTCCGTCAGTTCCTGATGCGCGGGCTCGACAAGGTCGCCCACGAATGGGGCCTCGTCTGCCTCGCCCACAATATCCTCAAACTCGCTCAAGGGCGGACTCCGTCCGCCGCCGAGATCGCAACCGCCTGACCCCCGTCAAACGGCCAAACAACCCCGAATCCGCGTCCAGACCCGCTAACACTCTCCAAACCCACCTAACGGCGGACACTATCTGGACAGGCTCCTAGTCGCCCGCTTCAATCAATTTGAAAGGATTTGATGATTTGCTTTGTCGACGGTGCGGACGACGGAGGCGATCATGGTTGCGAAGGAGATTTCAGTAAAGAAGTATGTGGTGCGGTTGAGCGCGGAGGAGCGGGAGCGACTTGAAGCGCTGATCCGGAAAGGAAAGAGCCCGGCCCAGCGGCTGCTGAAGGCGCGGGTCTTGTTGAAGGCCGATGTCTCGCAAGCCGGGGAAGGCTGGAGCGACAGCCGGATCGTCAAAGCGCTGGAGACCAGCCCATCGATGGTTTACCGGGTGCGCAAGCAACTGGTGGAAGAGGGCTTCGAGGCGGTGCTGAGCCGCAAACAACGGGCGAGGCCGGCGGTTGCGCGGATTTTCGACGGCGAGAAGGAAGCCAAGCTGATTGCCTTGGCTTGTTCCAAACCACCCAAGGGACGCGCGCGCTGGACCTTGCGGCTGTTGGAGAACAAGGTCGTGGAACTCCACATTGTCGATCGCGCCAGCGACTCGACGATCGGGCGGGCGCTCAAAAAAACATTCTCCAGCCCCATCGCCGACAGTGCTGGGTCATCCCGCCCAAGGCCAACGGCGCGTTCGTAGCGGCGATGGAAGACGTGCTGGCCGTCTACACGCGGCCACGCGATCCCGACCGTCCGCTGGTTTGCCTGGACGAGACCTCGAAGCAACTCCTCGCCGAAACGCGGGCGACGATTCCGATGAAACCGGGCGCCCGGTCCGTTGCGATTACGAGTACGAGCGCAATGGGACCGCCAACCTCTTCATGCTGTTCGCGCCGCTCGAAGGCTGGCGCCATGTCAAAGTCACGGACCGCCACACCGCCGTGGATTATGCTCACGTCTTGAAAGACTTGGCCGATATCCACTTTTCCGCCGCCCAGATCATCGTTCTGGTCCAGGACAATCTCAACATCCACAGCAAGGCGTCACTCTACCAAGCCTTTCCGGCCGCCGAAGCCAGGCGGCTGGTCGAGCAATTCGAATGGCATTACACGCCAAAGCACGGCAGTTGGCTCGATCTGGCGGAGTCGAAACTCGGCGTCCTATCGTCCCAATGCCTCGACCGCCGCATCCCCGACAAGCAAACCCTCGTCGAGGAAGTCGCCGCATGGGAGCACGACCGCAACGCCAATCACGCCAAGGCCAATTGGCACTTCACAACACCCGACGCACGCATCAAACTCAAGCACCTATACCCGTCAATCTGACTGAATCGGGCGACTAGCTGATCACGTTTGACGAGGCGGGGGTCACCTTCAAATGGAGGGACTACCGGATCAAAGTCCGCGACAGGCTCAAGACTATGACGCTCGTCGCCGCCGAGTTCATCCGCCGCTTTCTTCTGCACGCGTTGCCGAGCGGCTTCTAACTCAACCGCCTTTACGGATTGTTTGCTGGAACGGTTCGAGCGCGCAACATCGAGCGCGCTTGCCAATTGCTCGCGGCGCCCAAGGTCTCGCCCGAGAGCGCGCGCGCCGAGGCCGACAGCGAGACCGAAACACCTTCGTCTGCGCGCCGAGGCCCGTGTTGCGGCGGCCGGATATCTACATCGGGATGCTCGAAGGTCCGCGCGCCACGCGCTCCCCATCGCCAATCCGGACCAGGATCGACACCTCATGGTCGTCGCCGCGCTTCCCGCCTCGATCCGCCGCTTCTCCTCGCCGCATCCGCGCGCGCCGCTGAATTCTCCCCCATGACTGCTCCGCCTGCTTTCGCCGAACGTCATCGCCAAGAAAATCCGCAGGCTAAGGCGTTGTCCGCGAACTATCGCTTCGGCTAGGGCAGGTTTGGGGTGATCGTATAATTCCATTCGCCGTGAAAGTCGTGGCGGGTGAGATTGACGGCTTCGATCTCGTCGTCCGACACTTTGAGGCCGGCGGGATAGGCGTTTGGGTCGAGTTCGCAGCGCACTTTGAGGCCGGTCGTCGTCGTTGTTGCGGCGATCAGTTGGACGATGACCTGATGGCTGACGAGCGGCTTTCCGCGCCAGTTGCCGGTGATGAACGAGAACAGGCGATGCTCGATCCTGTTCCATTTGCTTGTGCCGGGCGGCAGGTGGCATACGGTGATCGGCACGCTGAGTTCGTCGGCGAGCTTCTGCAGTTCCAGCTTCCACAGCCGCACGCGTGAGCCGTTGCTGCCGCCGCCGTCGGCCGTGATCAACAAACTGCGGGCGTTCGGATAGCGCTCGCGCCCCATGAGCCTCCACCAGGCGCGAATGGCGTTGACCGCGAAGGCCGCCGTGTCGTGGTCGACGCCGACACTGACCCAGCCGGCGTTGCCGGCGATGTCGTAGACGCCGTAAGGCACGGCCCGCCCGAGTTCCGGGATGACGAAGTCATGAACGCGGACTTCCTCAGGCGAGCCCTGCGGCCGCCATTCGCGCCCGGCGTTCTTGAAGTCGCCGACCAGCTCCTTCTTCTTTGTGTCGACGGAGATTGCTGGTTCGCCTGCAGCGAGCGCTTCCTTCACGCGATCGTTGATATAGTGGAACTGCGCGTCGCGATCGGGATGGTTCGAGCCTTCCCGCGTCTTGCGATTGGACTGCAAGCTGTAGTCGAGCTTGCGCAGGAGATCGCCCACAAGCGTGCGCCCGACGGTGTGGCCCATGTCCCGCAAGCTCTGGCTGAGCTTGCGAAGGCTCTTGCAGGTCCACAATAGCGGCGATTGCGGATCGCCGCGCGTCGTCGGCTCAAGAAGAGAGCGCAGATCCTCCAGCAGGCTCGCGTCCGTCTCGCTCGCCGGCTTGCGGCCGCCGCCCGCCCGGCGCACGCGCTCCGCGTCAACCTTCTCGCCGCCGCGCAACTCGCTCAGCGCCCGCCCAATCGTGCTGCGCGCAAGCCCCGTGGCCCGCGAAACGGCGGCGATCCCGCCGCGTCCCGCACTCAGCGCTTCCGCCGCCGCAAACCGTCGCCGACCGCGCTCATCGAGCACCGGATCGAGCGTCGCAAACCGCAAGCGAATAGCCAATTCATCAATCATACCAGCATGCTATAGAATGCCGTCCGCCGACGGAATCCATCCAACTCAAATCTGACCTAAAACAATTCAACTATTCGCGGACGGAGCCTAAGTCTGCGGCTGTGGCTCCAGCCCCCCCCCGGTTTCGGGGCCGATCGGGCGGGGCTTGCCAGTCGATGGAACGGCGGCGCGGGGAGCGGTCGGAGGCTCCCTGTCGGCCGCGGATTCGCGCACCGGCTTTACGCCCTGCAGCAGCCCCACGATCTCGTCGCCGGTAAGCGTCTCGAACTCCATCAGGCCCGAGGCGAGCGTCTCGAGATCTGCCCTCCGTTCGGTGAGTATGCGAGTCGCCGTCGCGTGGGCTTCCTGCACCAGACGCCTGACCTCCTGGTCGATCGTCTCGGCGGTCGCCTCCGAGATGTTCTGCTGACGGCCCATTGAATACCCGAGGAACACCTCTTCCTGGTTCTCGCCGTACATGACCGTTCCGAGTTTCTCGGAGAAACCCAGTCGGGTCACCATCGCGCGGGCGATCTTGGTGACCTGCTGGATATCGCCGGCGGCCCCCGAGGTCACCTTATCCTTGCCGAAGACCAGCTCCTCGGCGACGCGCCCGCCCATCGACATCGCCAGCATCGCGATGAGTTGCTCGTAGCTCTGCGAAATCTGGTCGCGTTCGGGCAGCGACTGCACCATGCCGAGCGCGCGGCCGCGCGGGATGATCGTCGCCTTGTGGATCGGCGTCGACGCCGGAAGCGAGACCGAAACCAGCGCGTGGCCAGCCTCATGATAGGCCGTCAGTTGCTTTTCTTCCTCGGTCATGATCAGCGTGCGCCGCTCAGCGCCCATCATGATCTTGTCGCGCGAGTCCTCGAACTCTTGCCGAGTCACGACCCGCTTGCCGCGCCTGGCGGCGAGCAACGCCGCCTCGTTGACAAGGTTCATGAGGTCGGCGCCGGAAAATCCTGGCGTGCCGCGCGCAACCACCTTGACGTCGACATCCGGCGCGAGCGGAACCTTACGGACATGAACCTTGAGGATCTTTTCCCGGCCGATGAAATCGGGGTTCGAAATTACGATCTGACGGTCGAACCGGCCGGGCCTCAGCAGCGCGGGGTCGAGCACGTCGGGCCGGTTGGTGGCGGCGATGATGATGATGCCTTCGTTCTGCTCGAAACCATCCATCTCAACCAGCAGCTGGTTGAGCGTCTGTTCGCGCTCGTCGTTGCCGCCGCCGAGCCCGGCGCCGCGATGGCGGCCGACGGCGTCGATCTCATCGATGAAGATGATGCAGGGCGCGTTTTTCTTGGCCTGTTCGAACATGTCGCGCACGCGGCTCGCGCCGACGCCGACAAACATCTCGACGAAGTCGGAACCTGAAATGGTGAAAAACGGGACGTTGGCCTCGCCCGCCACGGCGCGGGCGGTCAGCGTCTTGCCGGTGCCAGGCGGTCCGACAAGAAGCACGCCCCGCGGGATTCGTCCGCCCAACTTCTGGAACTTCTGCGGGTCGCGCAAGAACTCGACGATCTCCTGCAAATCTTCCTTGGCCTCGTCAACGCCAGCGACGTCTTCGAAGGTCACTCGTCCCTGCGCCTCGGTGAGCAGCTTGGCCTTCGACTTGCCGAAGCCCATCGCCTTGCCGGCGCCGCCCTGCATTTGCCGCGTCATGTAAACCCAGAGCCCCAGGAACAGCAGCACCGGCAAAACACTTGAAATAATCGTCAGAAGCCAGTTGTTGCCGTCCGACGGAGGCTTGGCGGTGATCGTCACGTCCTTCTTATAAAGCGTCTGGACGAGGCTGGGGTCGCTCGGCGCATAGGTCTGAAATGCGTGTCCATCCTTCATATGGCCGGTGATTTCCTGGCCGGCTATGGTGACGTCGCGGATATTGCCGGCGTCGGCGTCGGTCAGCAGCTGGCTGAATGTGATTTCGCTCGACGGAGTCTTCTGGCCCGGGCTCTGGAACAAAGTCACGAGCGCCAGAACGAGCAGGAAAATGATCACCCAAAGGGCGAAATTTCGGTAATTCGCGTTCATGGCCTTCCTGTGACGGAACGGTCGCATGGGATATTCCCCGCCTTCCCGATCCTGTCTTCCCCGCACATTTAAGCGCGCTCGACCAAATTGCCAAGAGAACCGAAATTCAGCCTAGAGAACCGAAATTCTATGAATTGTAAGTGAAGACCATAATTGCAGCCTTTTGGCGGCGCGGGAGCGCCTACTCCGCCCGCGATCGGGAACGGTCAGGCGGTCTTTTCCTCCGCAAGCTCCAGTTCCTTCATCATTGCCTGGCGCATCAGGAACTTCTGCGCCTTTCCGGTGACGGTCATCGGGAAAGTCTCGACAAATCGCACGTAACGCGGAATCTTGTAATGGGCGATCGAGGCCCGGCAGAAGGCGACGACGTCCTCTTCGCGCAAGGCCGCGCCCTCGCGGCGGCGGATCCATACGCAAAGCTCCTCGCCATAGCGACGGTCGGGGACGCCGAATGCTTGGACATCGGCGATCGACGGGTTGGTGTAGAGGAATTCCTCGATCTCGCGGGGATAGATGTTTTCGCCGCCGCGGATGATCATGTCCTTGAGCCGCCCGACAATATTGCAATAGCCGTCCGCGTCGATTGTCGCCAGATCGCCGGTGTGCATGTAGCGGGCCTCGTCGATCGCGCCGGCGGTCGAGACCGGATCGTCCCAATAGCCGCGCATGACGCTGTAGCCGCGGGTCAGCAACTCGCCCGGAACACCGGGCGGCGCAATGCGGCCGTCCGTATCGACGATCTTGACTTCGATGTGGGGCTGGACGCGCCCGACCGTCGAAACCCGCCGCTCCAGCGGGTCGTCAGGCGAGCTTTGAAAACTAACCGGGCTCGTTTCGGTCATGCCATAAGCGATGGTCACTTCGCTCATGTGCATCCGATCGACCACCCGGCGCATGACCTCGACCGGGCAGGGCGAGCCGGCCATGATCCCGGTCCGCAGCGACCTCAGGTCGAAGCGCGCGAATTCGGGATGATCGAGCATGGCGATGAACATCATCGGTACGCCGTGCAGGCCAGTGCAGCGCTCCGCCTGAACCGCCTCCAGCGTCGCGAGCGGGTCGAAGCCCTCCGACGGGCTTACCATGCACGAGCCGTGGGTGACGCAGGCGAGATTGCCCAGCACCATGCCGAAACAGTGATAATAGGGGACAGGGATGCAGAGCCGGTCGTCCGGCGTCAGGCGCATCGCCTCGCCGATGAAATAGCCGTTGTTGACGATGTTGTGATGTGTCAGGGTCGCGCCTTTCGGCGCGCCGGTTGTGCCGGAGGTGAACTGGATGTTGATCGGGTCGTCGAACTCGAGCGTCGCGCCGAAGGTGGCGAGTGCGGCGCGCTCCTGGTCTGTCGCGGGCCTGACGACGTCGTCGAAATTGAACATGCCCGGCGTCCTGTCGGCCCCGAGGCGAATGACGATCTCGAGCTTGCGCAGGCCCGTGGACGTTAGCTTGCCCGGCTCGGCGGCGTCGATCTCCGGCGCGCTCGCCCGCAGCGAGGCGAAATAGTCGTTGTTCTTGTGGCCGGAGCTCAGAATCAGCGCCTTGCAGCCGGATTTCCTGACCGCGTAGTCAAATTCATGTGCGCGATATGCGGGATTGATGTTGACGAGGATGAGTCCCGCCAGAGCGGTCCCGAACTGCGCGAGCACCCATTCGCTGTTGTTGGCCGACCAGATGCCGATCCGGTCGCCAGCGATCAGGCCGAGCGCCCGCAGACCGACCGCGAGGTCCTCGGAACGGCGCAAGAGTTCCGCATAGGTCCAACGCACGCCTTGATGACGCACGACGAGCGCCGGCCTTCGCGGGCCTTCCTCGACCTTCCGACGCAAGAGAGTACCGATCGTCTCGCCGAGGAGCGGCGTCGAGCTCGCGCCGTGAACGTAGGATTGCGTCAGAGGGCCCATGGCGTTCGCTCCCTGTTCTCGCTCCCCGGCCCTGGTCCCTCGTGAGATCGAGCGGCCGGCGTGGATCTTGTCTGGGCGTCTTCTATCACAGTTCGCGCAGGAAGGCCGCCGGCTTCTGGCTGAGGACGCGCCACGCGCCGATCATGCCAAGTCCGACGGTGAGCGCAAGGCCTCCGCCGGCCGCGGCGAGCGTCGGCGGCCATTTGAAGATGAAATCAAACTGCATGATGCGCGCGACGACCCAGTAGGCCGTGAGCGCTCCCGCGCCGATTCCAAAGACCGCGGTCGCCGCGCCCAGAAGCGCGTATTCGATCAGGAACATCGCGATCAGCCGGGGTCGTGCCGCCCCGAGAAATCTTGAGGATCGTCGCGTCGGCCAGGCGCGCCTTGCGATTGGCGGCGAGCGCGCCGGCGAGCACCAGCGCCGAGGTCAGGAGCGCGACGGCGGTCGCCGCGCGGACCGCCAGCGCGAGCTTGGCGACCAGCGCTGCGACGCTCTCCAGCGCGTCGCGCACGCTGACACTGGCGACGTCGGGAAAGGCTCGCGCCGTCGCGCGCAGGAGCGCAATTTCGCTGTCCACTCCGTCGCCCGCCGGCAGGGACGCGGAAACCAGCGCGGTATAGGGCGCCCCTGCGAGGGCGTCGGGCGAATAGACCAGCACGAAATTGATCGCGAAACTGCGCCAGTTGACCTTGCGCAGGTTTGCGATCCTGGCCGCGATGTTGCGCCCCAGCACGTTGACGACGACGGTGTCGCCGACCGCCAAACCCAGGCCTTGCGCTACCTCCTTCTCCATCGAGACGAGCGGCGGGCCGGAATAGTCGCTCGGCCACCAATGGCCCGCGACAACCTCCGAGCCCTGCGGCGGTCGGGCGGCGAAGGTCACGCCCCGATCGCCCGCCAGCGCCCACGCGACGTCGTCGCGAGGCTTAACCGCCTCGACCGGCTTGTCGCCGATCTTGACGAAGCGGCCGCGCAGCATCGGCGTCTCGGAGATCTTGACCCCCGGCGCCTCGCGCTTGAGGAAAGCGAGAAAAGCGCCAACGTCCTTGCTTCTCACGTCGAGAAAGAAGAAGCTCGGCGTCACGCCCGGCTCGGCCTGCCGAAGCTCGGCGCGCATGTTGAAGTCGATCAGCGTTAGCGCGACCAGCGCCGCGAGTCCGAGCCCAAGCGACATTACGACGGAGGATGTGAGCGCGCCGGGCCGGTGGATCGCCGCAAGCGCCATCCGCATCTCGATCAAACGCGAAGCGGGCGCCTTGCGGGCGAGGAATGCGATCGCCAGCGCCACGATGCGCAACACCACGAAGGCGGCGAGCGTCGCTCCCGCAACCGTGGCCGCGACCGATTGCTGAGGGCTGGTCGCGACTGCGAGCCCAATCAACGCCACTCCGGCCAAGCCCGATGCGGCCAAATAGCGCTTGCGAGGCCAGCCGCGGCGTTCTTCGGCGAGATCGCGGATGAGGGTGGCGACAGGCAGGTCGTGCGCGCGCGAGAGAGGGGGAATCGAGAATGCGAGCGCGGTCAAAAGTCCGTAGACGAGGCCGAGCAATATGACGTCCGGATCGACCGAAGGCGCGAGCGGAATCGGCGACAGCGCGCCGAACAGCCAGTCGACGGCGAACGGGATCGCCGCGCCCAGCGCCGCGCCGGCGACTGCGCCGATCGCCGCGACGATGAGGAACTCGACGAGGGCGAGCATGACGACGCTTGTTCCCGTCGCTCCGATCGCCTTAAGGATCGCCAGCGTCGTCCGCTTGCGCTCGACGAAGCTCACCGCCGCGTTGGCGACGCCGACGCCCCCGACGATCAGCGACAACAGGCTGGCTAGCGTCAGGAATTCGGCGAAACGGTCGAGGTCGCGACTGAGTTCGGGCGAGACGGCCAGACGCGAACGCGCCTCCCAGCCTGCCTGAGGAAGGGTTTGCTTGGCCTTTTTGAGGAGGGCTTTCACCGCGGCCTCGTCCGGCGCGCCGCCTTTCCCGCCCATGACGACCCGAGTGGTCCAGCGCACCAGCGAGCCCGGCTGCACCAGCCCAGTCGCCTCGAGCCCGGCCTGTGATATCAGCATGCGCGGGCCGAGACCGACACCGGTCGCCAAACGATCCGGCTCGCTGGTCACGACGGCGCGCAGCAGGAATCGCGCCTTACCAAGCCGGACGACGTCGCCCAGCTTCAGATTGAGACGGGCGAGCAGAGCCTGTTCCACCGCCGCGCCGAAAATGCCGTCCTTCTGCGCGAGGGCCCGCGCCGGCGACATGGGCGGGGCGAAGACCGCCTCGCCGAGGCGCGGCCAGGACGTCTCGACCGCCTTGACTTCGACCAGCGCCGCGTCGCCGCTCTCAGTGCGGGCCATTGCGCGCATGGTCGCAATCGTCGACAGCTCGCCGTAACCTTCGAGGAAAGCCCGCTCGTCCGGCGCGAGGCGCCGGTGGATCAGCGAGAACGAGGCGTCGCCGCCGAGGATAACGCGACCCTGTCGCCCCAAACCATTGTCGAGCGCTCGCGCGAGGCTCCCGACGCCCACGATCGCCGCGACGCCCAGCGCAATGCAGAGCAGAAGGATGCGCAAGCCCTTGACGCCGCCACGCAAGTCACGCAGGGCGAAACGCGCGATCGGCGGTCGCCGGGCGGCTCGAGGGAATTTCGCCGCCGCGTTCATGCCGACGCGGAAAAAAGCGTCGCGCCTTCCACCGCGCCCGAGCGCATCCGGATCAGACGGTCACATCGCGACGCCAGCGCCGGATCGTGGGTGACGAGCGCCAGCGTCGCGCCGCGCCGCGCCGGCAAATCGAACATCAGGTCCATGATTGCGCGTCCCGCCGTCTCATCGAGATTGCCGGTCGGCTCGTCGGCGATCAGCAGCGAGGGGCGCGGGCAAAGTGCGCGGGCGAGCGCGACGCGCTGTTGCTCGCCGCCGGAGAGCTGCGCCGGATAGTGGCCGAGGCGGCCGCTCAGGCCCACTTGCGCAAGCTCGATTCTGGCCCGCGTCATGGCGTCGTTCGCGCCGGCGAGCTCCAGCGGCGCGGCCACATTCTCGAGCGCCGTCATGGTCGCGACGAGATGGAAGGACTGAAACACGATGCCGATGCGCGCGCCGCGAAACCGGGCCAGCGCGTCCTCGCTCATTGCCCCGAGCCTGACTCCCTCAATCTCGATTTCGCCTTGGTCGGGCCGCTCCAGTCCCGCCATGATCATGAGCAGCGTGGATTTACCGGAGCCGGAAGCCCCGACGATCCCGACTGCCTCGCCCTTGGCGATTGTCAGACTGACCTCGCGCAAGATATGCACGCGGGCGGCCCCTCGGCCAAGGCTGAGGTCGACGCCGCGCATCGCGACCGCGGGAAGGGACATTGTGTCGGGATTCCTCAGGGCAGGGTCGCCCTCATATGGGCATTGGCGCCCCTTCGTCCAGGCGCTGGCGCTGGCGCTCATGGCGGTCCTGGCGCAGGCCGCGCCGGCCAGCGCGCGCACGCTGCGTCTCGTCGTGCTGGGAGACAGCCTCACGGCGGGGCTCGGCCTGCCGCCTGGCGAGGCGTTTCCGGACCGGCTTCAGGCGGCGCTGCGCGCCAAGGGGTTGGACGTCGACGTCGTCAACGCGGGCGTTTCCGGCGACACCGCAGCGGACGGGTTCGCCCGTTACGACTGGGCGGTTCCGGCAGACACGGATGCCCTGGTCGTCGAGCTCGGCGCCAACGACATGCTGCGGGGCGTGCCGCCGAAGTCGACGAAGCGGACGCTTGCGGCGATCTTGGACAAGGCGCGCGTGGCCCATCTGCCGGTTCTCATCGCTGGCATGCGCGCCGCCCCCAATCTCGGCGCCGAATACGGCCGCGAATTCGCCGCCATCTATCCCGATTTGGCCAAGACCTACGGCGATGCGCTCTATCCATTCTTCCTCGACGGCGTCGCCGCCGACCCAAAGCTGAACCAGAAAGACGGCTTGCATCCGACCGCCCGGGGCGTGGACGTCATCGTCGACCGGATCTTGCCGGCGGTCGAGGAGCTGCTGAGCCGCGTCAAGCGGTAAGCGTGAACTGTCTTGCCAAGGGCGCGGAATGGGCGCTCGGACGCGGCTTTTCGGCGGTGAAGGCTCGCCCTTGCGCTCCAGGCAGACTCTGCCTTAGCAAGGCGACGCCGGCGCCTCGCAACGAGACGCGCGAGCCTTGATAAGGAGTCCGGATGCCGGAGGCGCGCCATATCCTTACTCTGTCCTGCGCCAACCGCCCCGGGATCGTCGCCAGGGTTTCGACCGCGCTTTTCGACGGCGGCTTCAATATTCTGGACGCGCAGCAATTCGACGACACCGAGACCGGCAGCTTCTTCATGCGGGTCGTATTCAACGCCGCCGGGGCGGGTTCGGATGTCGAGGTTTTGCGCGAGACGTTCAAGGCGATCGGCGCCGATTTCGCAATGAACTGGTCGATGCGTCCGGCCGACCAGCGCAAGCGGGTCGCGCTCATGGTGTCGCGTTTCGATCATTGCCTGGTCGATTTGCTCTACCGTTGGCGCGGGGGCGAATTGGGGATGGACCCCGTGGCGATCGTCGCCAACCATCCGCGCGAGACTTACGCCCACATCGACTTCGGCGACATTCCCTTCCACTATTTGCCGGTCACCAGGCAGACAAGGATGGAGCAGGAGGCCCAGGCGTGGGAGGTCGTCAAATCGTCGCGGGCCGATCTCGTCGTGTTGGCGCGCTACATGCAGATTCTGTCGGACGGCTTCGCCGCCAAGCTGCAGGGACGCTGCGTCAATATCCACCATTCCTTCCTGCCCGGCTTCAAGGGGTCCAGGCCCTACCACCAGGCGCATCAGCGCGGCGTCAAGCTGATCGGGGCGACGGCGCATTTCGTCACCTCAGATCTCGACGAGGGCCCGATCATCGAACAGGATGTCGAGCGCATCAGCCACCGCGACACGCCCGAAGACCTGGTGCGCAAAGGGCGCGACATCGAGCGGCGGGTGCTCGCCCGCGCCATCGCCAATGTGCTCGAGGATCGAGTGCTGCTGAACCACGAAAAGACCGTGGTGTTCGCCGGGTAGCAGCGCTAGGAGGCTGTCCAGATAGTGTCCGCCGTTAGGTGGGTTTGGAGAGTGTTAGCGGGTCTGGACGCGGATTCGGGGTTGTTTGGCCGTTTGACGGGGGTCAGGCGGTTGCGATCTCGGCGGCGGACGGAGTCCGCCCTTGAGCGAGTTTGAGGATATTGTGGGCGAGGCAGACGAGGCCCCATTCGTGGGCGACCTTGTCGAGCCCGCGCATCAGGAACTGACGGAAGCCGCGGGCCTGCTTGATTTGCCCGAACACCGGCTCGGGCAATTGCTTGCGCAGTCGATAGGGGGTCTCGTGGCCGCTGGCCCTGATCTTCTCGCGCATGGCCGCTACGCGCTTGCCTCCGGCTTCGCCGTCGGTCGGATGCTTGGCGCGTCCGGCGGCGATGTAGGCGTCGATGTTGCGGCTCTCCATCGCCTCGAGATTGGCGTGCGAGCAATAGCCGGCGTCGGCCGAGACCTGCTCGGGCTTGCGGCCCATATTGGCTTCGACCGCGTCGACCATCGGCGTCAGCTGATGCTGGTGGCTCGCGTTGGCGTCGAGGCCATGGGCGACGATCACCTGTGCCTCGGCGTCCACCGCCGCCTGGGCGTTGTAGCCCTGGATGAAGCCGTCCTTGGTTTTCATGATGCGGCTCTCGGGATCGGTGAAGTTCTTCTGCGCTTTCGGGTCGGGGTCTTCTGAGGGCGGGGCGGCGGGTCTTCCGGGTTTCTTGCGGCCTTCGGCTTCTCGTTTCTTCTCCGCCTCGGCCCGCGCTTGCCTTTCGGCCTCGGCGGCGGCTTTCGCCTCGGCCTCCAGTTCGGCCTTGGCGGCGCGGATCTTCTCGGCGCGCCGCTTCTTGTCGGCGACCCAATCCGGCATCTCGTCGCCGCTCTTGTCGCGCCCCAAGGCGGCGTCCTCGCTGGCGTCCGTCGCCGCCGCGGCGTCCATCCAGCCGGCGACCTCTGCCTCCAGTTCCGCCGCGCGCTCGGCCATCCGCGCGTAGCTCATGGCTTTGTGCTTGGAGGCGTTGGCCTTGATCTTCGTCCCGTCCAGCGCGACGTGCCCCAGCTTGACCAGCCCGGCTCGCTCGCACAGCCGCAGCACCTGTGAAAACAGCGCGGAAAGCGCCTGCAGATGACGCTTTCGGAACTCCGAGATCGTGCGGAAATCCGGAGCGTCGAGGCCGACGACGCTCATGAAGTCGACGCGTTCACGACAGGCCTTGGCGATCCGCCGCGACGAATAAGCTGCGCGAGGTCGTCAACGGCCTGATGTACGTCCTGAGCGCCGGTTGCCAGTGGCGGGCGATTCCGAAAGACCTGCCGCCGCGCTCGACGTTGTACAATTATTTTGATCTGTGGAGCTGGGACGGCACGCTCGATCGGATCCATGACGCCCTCTATATCGAATGCCGCCAAAGAGCAGAGCGCGAGGCTTCTCCGACAGCGGCCATCATCGACAGCCAGAGCGTGAAAAGCGCTGAAAAAGATCCTATGCGGGTGAACGGCGGCCTGACTTGGCAGGCTGAGCTTCCACACCAGCATGGAGGCAACCGATGCAGCCAATCACCTCCGCGACCGTTGTCGCGACCACCGCCCGGGCGAATGATACCACGCTGTTCGCCTCGCTCGAATTGAGCAAGTCGAAATGGGTCGTGACGATCAACGGTCCGGGCAGCGAGAGGTTTTCCAAGCATGTGGTTGAGGGTGGAGACGGCGCCGTTTTCGTGCCGTGGCGGTGATCGGCTTGTGCAGATGCTTCATCGGGCTCCTCCTTGGCGACTCGGACTTCGCCCGAAGAGCATCGCCGAAAACCCCGATCGATGAGGAGCCTGTTGAGATCTTGGAGCGCGGCGGCGGCGACGCGGGGATCCCCGAGCGTCAGGTCGGCGCCGGCGCCGGGGTCACGCATCCAGCTTGGCACGACGATCACCACGCCCGGCGACGCCTCGACGTAGCTCACTCGGACGCCGGCTCGCACCTCGCAGTAATGCTGACGGACCCGCCGGCCATGCAGAGCGTGCCAGCGATAATGGAGCTCGACTTCCACCCCGACACGGGCTGAATGAACGGATGATCGCCCTCAATCGCAAGAACGCCCTCTTCGCCGGCTCCGACGGCGGCGGTCGGACCTGGGCGGTCAACGCTTCGCTTATCGAAACCTGCGAACTCTGCGACGTCGATCCGCAAGCCTAGTGGCTCACGTCATTGCGTTTGATGGCAATGTGTGAATCTGTGCTGTCGCGATCGAGCGATGGAGATGATTCTGTGGCCAGCAAAGAGATTGCCGTCAAGAAATACGTGGTCAGGCTGCAGGGCAATCAGAGCTGGTCCCGATTGTCTGCACAGGCTTCCGCGAATGTTAAGTGGACTGCTGCCGGGTTGGTCCTTTGCGATTTCGCGCGCTGGGCGTGACGGAGGGAGGGCGTAGCCCGACCAGAGACACGTCCAGCGCGCGGCGGAAAACTCATGCGGCCGCCGCGAGGGGCGACGGAGTGAAGTAGGCCTCGTCCGGCGTCTTCCGGTCAAGGCTCGAATGGGGGCGTTGACGATTGTAAAAGTCGAGATACCGGCTCAGCGAAGCGCGCGCCTCGGCGACGGTGTCGTAGGCGTTGAGGTAGACCTCCTCGTACTTCACTGATCTCCAGAGCCGCTCGACGAACACGTTGTCGCGCCAGGAGCCCTTGCCGTCCATGCTGATGGCGATCCCGTTCTTCTCGAGGATGCCGGTAAACGCCTCGCTGGTGAACTGACTGCCCTGGTCGCTGTTGAAAATCTCGGGCTTGCCATGTTTGCCGATGGCCTCCTCAAGAGCCTCGACGCAGAAGCCGGCCTCCATCGTGATCGACACCCGATGGGCGAGAACCCTCCGGCTGAAGACGTCCACGATCGCGGCCAGATAGACGAAGCCGCGCGCCATCGGGATATAGGTGATGTCCGTCGCCCAGACCTGGTTCGGCCGCTCGACCGTCACGCCCCGCAGCAAATACGGGTAGATCTTGTGGCCGGGCGCGGGTTTCGACGTACTCGGTCGGCGATAGATCGCCTCGATTCCCATGCGCGTCATCAGGGTTGCGACATGCCGGCGGCCGACCGCAATGCCCTCGCGGCCCAGAAAATCGCGCAGCATGCGGGCGCCCGCGAACGGACGCTCCAGATGCAGTTCGTCGATCCGCCGCATGACGCGCAGGTCTTCGGGCGAGATCGGACGAGGCTTGTAATAGACCGCGCTCCGGCTGATGTTCAAAACCTTCGCCTGGCGGGAAATCGCGAGATCGTGCCTTCTGTCGATCATCGCTTTGCGCTCAGCAAGCCCGCCTTGGTGAGCGCGCCTCCCAAAAAACTGAGCGGGGCGCGGCGCGCCGCCTGTGGGATAGAAACGGGGAGCCGCTAGACTGGGGCCGGAAGGGAGCGGCCGATACGATTTTGGTGGCGCGTGACCCCGTCAAAAAAACTTGGTCCATGGGCTGTTGCGCACTTGAGAGTGGTGACGCCATCCCGGCGATCCCGTTTAGGAATCTGAATGAATTGCGCAGCCCAGCCCTTCCGCTGAAGTCAGCAGGAGGAATCGCCGATGAACCTCAAACGATCGAAGTCCAGGGACGGCGGCAAGATGCCGATTGTGCACCCGAACGCTGCTGCCATCGACGTTGGCGCTACCATGCATATGGCGGCCGTCAGTCCAGATCGCTCACCGGAGCCTGTCCGCGGCTTCGGCACCTTTACGGCCGATCTGCACCGGCTGGTCGACTGGTTTACGGAATGCGGCGTCGAGACCGTCGTTATGGAATCAACCAGTGTCTACTGGATTCCGATTTTCGAGCTTCTCGATGCCCGCGGGTTCATCGTCTTTCTCGTCAACGCGCGCGACGCCAAGCACGTGCCGGGGCGCAAGACCGATGTCAGCGATGCGCAATGGCTGCAGCGGCTCCACTCATTCGGATTGCTACGGGCCAGCTTCCGGCCCAAAGGGCACATTGCCGAGCTGCGAGCCTACGTCCGTCAGCGCGAGCGTCTGCTGGAGTACGCGGCCTCACACATTCAGCATATGCAGAAGGCTCTGACGGAGATGAATCTTCAGCTCCACCACGTCGTCGCCGACATCACCGGCGCGACCGGCCTGCGTATCATACGCGCGATCCTTGCCGGCGAGCGCGACCCCGAGGCGCTGGCGCGCTTGCGCCACTACAGCTGCCATTCCAGCGCCGAAACGATCGCGAAGGCGCTCACCGGAAACTACCGCGCCGAACATCTGTTTGCGCTCGAGCAGGCACTTGCACTTTACGACGCCTACCAAGAGAAGGCGTCCGCCTCTGACGCCCGGATCGAAGCCGTGTTGAAGGAACTGTCCATTGATCGCGGTCGTGGCCATGGATCCGCGCCGCGGGTCTCGCGGCGTCGGAATCGAACCGATCAGGCGAACGCTCTGACTTTCGACGTCCGCGAGGCGCTGTTCGCGTTGCTTGGAAAGGACGTCACCACGATCGACGGCCTCGGCCCTTACCTCTCGCTGAAGCTGATCGCTGAGTGCGGCGACGACCTTTCCTCGTGGCCAAGCGCAAAGCATTTTACCTCCTGGCTGGGATTGGCGCCGAGCAACAAGATCTCCGGCGGGAAAATGCTTTCGTCTCGAACGCGCCGATCCGGCGGTCGGGCGGCGTCACTTCTGCGCCTTGCCGCGGTCACCGTCGGGCGCACCGACACCGCGCTCGGCGCCTTTTACAGGCGACTTTCATCACGCATCGGCAAGGCCAAGGCGGTGACCGCCACGGCTCGCAAGATCGCGGTTCTGTTCTACAATGCCGTGCGATACGGAATGGACTATGTCGATCCCGGCGCCTCGTCCTACGAGACGCGTTACCGGGCGCGAGTTGTCAGCAATTTGCATCGGCGCGCCAAGGCATTCGGCTTTGTTCTCCAGCCCTTGGAGCCGAAAGTCGGTGCTGCCGTTTGTGGTGCCGTTTCTTAGGAATCGTTCTCCAGCGGTAGCTCTCCGATCTTCGCGTGAAGGGCCTTCAAATCAACCGGCGCCGGCCCGGCCTCGACTTTGTCACGCCCGAAAACGCCGGCCGCGCCTTCGAGAAGCTGACCCTTCCATTGCGTGATTTGATTGGGGTGGACGTCGAACTGCTGCGCCAACTCGGCCAGCGTCTTCTCCCCCTTGATCGCGGCCAAAGCCACTTTCGCCTTGAAGGCCGGTGTGTGGTTCCGACGGGTGCGCTTCGTCATCTTATCTCCTGATCCTCGGCCAATCTCGCCGTTGTCAGGCAGAAAATCCACTTAACCGACTGTCCAGATTCTCGAGGCCACCTCTTCGGTCGCCCTCGGCTACGACGGCTCCTACAATCGTGTCGCGGCCTTCGCTCGCGAGTGGAAGGCGGCCCGGCATCGAGAACAGCAGACCTGCGGGCGCGGCGCGTTTGTGCCGTTGGCGTTCCTGCCCGGCGAAGCGTTCCAGTTCGACTGGTCGGAAGACTGGGCGATCATTGCGGTCGAGCGCACCAAGTTGCAGGTCGCGCACATCAAGCTCTGCTATAGCCGCGCTTTCATTCTGCGCGCCTATCCGCAGCAGACCCATGAGATGCTGTTCGACGCCCACAACCGCGCCTTTCGTGTGCTGGGCGGCGTGCCGCGGTGCGGCATTTACGACAATATGCGCACCGCCGTGGACAAAGTCGGGCGGGGTAAGGAGCGCAAGGTCAACACGCGCTTCTCGGCGATGGTCAGCCACTTCCTGTTCGAGGCCGAGTTCTGCAATCCGGCCGCCGGATGGGAGAAGGGGCAGATCGAGAAGAACGTCCAAGACGCGCGCTACCGGCTTTGGCAGCCCATGCCGAGCTTCCCGTCCTTGGCGGCGCTGAACAATTGGCTGGAGGCGCGATGCCGGGAGCTGTGGGCCGAGATCCCGCATGGCTCGCAACCGGGCATGGTCGCCGACGTCTGGTGCGAGGAAGCGCAGGACCTGGCGCAGCTTCTGCGCCCGTTCGACGGCTTCGTGGAGCACACCAAACGCGTCTCGCCGACCTGCCTCATCCACCTGGAGCGCAATCGCTACAGCGTGCCGGCGTCCTTCGCCAACCGGCCCGTCAGTGCGCGGGTGCACCCCGAGCGCATCGTCGCCGCCGCCGAGGGGCAGATCGTCGCCGAGCACGCCCGCGTCTTCGCCCGCTCACATGATCGCAAGAGCGCGACGGTCTACGACTGGCGGCATTATCTCGCCGTCATCCAGCGCAAGCCCGGGGCGCTGCGCAACGGCGCGCCCTTCGCCGAGATGCCGCCGGCCTTCCGGGCTTTGCAACAGCGCATGCTCAAGACGCCGGGCGGAGATCGCGAAATGGTCGAGATCCTGGCCCTGGTCCTCCAGCATGACGAGCAGGCCGTGCTGACCGCCGTCGAACTGGCGCTGGAGGCCGGCGCGCCGACCAAGATGCACATCCTGAACCTCTTGCACCGCTTGGTCGACGGCAAGCCGCTCGATGCGCCGCCGGTGAAGCCGCCGGGCGCCCTGACGCTGACGACGGAACCGCAGGCCAACGTCGAGCGCTATGACGCCCTGCGCAAACCGCGGGAGGCGTGCCATGCGTCATAATCCCGCCGCCGGCGCTGTTGTCATCATGCTGCGCAGCCTGAAAATGCACGGCATGGCCCAGGCCGTCGGCGAGTTGACCGAGCAGGGTTCGCCGGCCTTCGAGGCGGCGTTGCCGATCCTGTCGCAACTCCTGAAGGCGGAGATGGCCGACCGGGAGGTCAGGTCGACGGCTTACCAGCTCAAGGCCGCGCGCTTCCCAAGCTATCGCGATCTCGCCGGCTTCGACTTCGCCTCAAGCGAGGTCAACGAGGCTCTTGTCCGCCAGCTTTATCGCTGCGAGTTCCTGGCGGAGGCCCATAACGCCGTCCTGGTCGGCGGACCTGGGACGGGCAAGACGCATCTTGCCACCGCCATCGGCGTCCAAGCTATCGAGCATCACCGCAAGCGCGTCCGGTTCTTCTCGACCGGCGAACTCGTCAACGCCCTCGAACCGAACAGGAGAAGCATCAGGGCAAGCCCGGCCAGATCGCGGGCCGGCTCGCCTACTCCGATCTCGTCATCCTCGACGAACTTGGCTATACTCCGACGCATTGAGGAGGCGAAAAAGGGTTGACGGGACGGCCGAACGGGATTCGGCTGGAGGCATGATTCGCGGCGGGTTTCTCTCAGCATCAGACCGGCAAGTCCTGATCGGGATTGCGCGGGACGGGCTTGAGGAGCATCGGGTTGCCCGCCGAGCCAACGCCATCGTCCTTCTCGATCGGGGCTGGAGCTGTGAGCGGGTTGCGGCGGCATTGTTGCTGGACGACGATACGGTTCGCGATTGGCATCGGGCCTATGAGCGAGGTGGCGTCGAGGGGCTGAAGAGCTTTGGCCACGAAGGCGGCGGCAGCCACCTCACCGACGAGCAGGCAATCGCTCTGGGCGATTGGATCGACGCCCATTGCCCCCGCAGCACCCGGAAGATCGGGGCTTGGCTAAAGCGCTCATTTGGGCTGAGCTATAGCCGCTCGGGGCTGATCGCGTTGCTGCATCGCCTGGGCTTTGACTATCGCAAGCCGGAGGCCATGCCGCGCGGCCTCGACGACGCCAAGCAGCAAGCCTTCATCGACAAATACGAGAGCCTGCTCAACACAATGGGCGTCGATGAGGCCGTCGTCTTCGTCGATGCGGTTCATCCGACCCATCAGGTGAGGCCGGCCGGTTGCTGGGCCCGCAAGGACGTCGCCCTTGCGGTGGAGCAGACGACGGGCCGTGACCGGCTCAACATCCACGGCGCCATCAATCTTGAAACCGGCCAGACGCAGATTCTCGCCGTCGAGAAGGTCAACGCGCTGACCTTCATCAAGCTATTGGGCGAGATCGAGGGTACGCATACCGCGATGCGCCTCATCCACGTCTTCGTCGACAACGCCAGCTATCACAAGGCTGACGTCGTCAAACAATGGCTTGCGGCGGTCGGGCGCAAAATCGTGCTGCACTTCCTTCCGCCCTATTGTCCCCATCTCGATCCCATCGAACGGTTGTGGGGCTTGATGCACGAAAACGTCACCCACAACCGGGATTACAAGACCTTCAACGAATTCCGCCTGGAGATCATCATGTTCCTCCGGCATACCGTGCCCAAACAATGGAAGCGGTTCCGCGACCGAATCACGGACAATTTCCGCGTGATCCATCGCGCCGATTTTCGGGTTCTCGTTTAGCCGGCGTATACCTGCCGTTCAGCCCTACTGGCGGCGCGCTGCTGTTCCATCTCTTGAGCAAGCTCTACGAACGGACCAGCGTCATCATCACCACAAACCTCAGCTTCGGCGAATGGGCCGGAGTCTTCGGCGATGCAAAGATGACGACGGCGCTGCTCGACCGTCTCACCCACCGCTGCCACATCCTTGAAACCGGAAACGACAGCTTCCGCTTCAAGAACAGCTCGGCAAAGGTCGGCAAACCCGCAAAGGAGAAGCCCGGAACTTGACGAACGCCTGACCCTCAAACCATCATCAAGCCGGGTCAGTTCTCAATGGAAACCCTGGGTCAAATCTCAGCGGAAATCGACAACCGACCCATCCGACGAGTTTCGGGTAGCGGGCCGCCCATTTGGCGATCCATGCGGCGAGGTCCTGGCGCGCCTCCTCGATTGAGCGCCGGTCGTAGAGCCAGCGCAGTTCCTGCAGGCAGTCGTCGTCGGCCTTGCGCGGCAGATGGTCGAGGGCGTTGCGCAGGAAGTGGACGTAGCAGCGCTGGAAGGCGGCTTCGACAAGGATCTCGCGGACGGCCGAGCGAAGGCCTACGTGATCGTCAGCGACGACGAACTCGACGCCGTTGAGGCCGCGCCGGCGCAGGCCGAGCAGGAAGTCTTTCCAGGACGAGCGGCTTTCGCGGCTGGCGATGTCAACGGCCAGGATCTGGCGGCGTCCGTCCCAGTCCATTCCGATGGCGATCAGCACCGCCTGGCCCATCACCACGCCGCCTTCGCGCACTTTCTCATAGCGGGCATCGAGGACGAGGTAAGGGAAAGGCTCGGCAAGGGGGCGTCTGGCGAAGGCGTCGAGGCTTTCGTCCAGGCGCTTGTTGATGGCGGAGATGGCGGAGGCCGAGAAGGCGTGGCCGCACAGCTCCTCGGTGATCGCCTTGACCTTGCGGGTCGAGACGCCCTGCACGTACATCTCGGCCAGCGTCGCCACCAGCGCCTGTTCGGAGCGCTGGCAGCGTTCGAACAGTTCGGTCGAGAAGCGGCCGTCGCGGTCCTGCGGCACGCGCAGCTCGAGCTTGCCGACCCGGGTGATCAGGGTGCGGGTGTAATAGCCGGAGCGGTAGCCCAGCCGAGCCGGGGTGCGCTCGCCCTTCCCGGCGCCAAGCGCATCGGTCATCTCGGCTTCCATCATCTCCTGCATCACTGCGCGGACGATCTCCCGCAACCCGTCCAGGCTCTGCCCGAACAGAGCGTTGACGCCGGCGATCGCAGGCCTAACTTCGGTCTTGGTCATAGCGGCGGTTCTCCCAGGAGAATCAGGTGGCTTGGACATCACCCAGCCTGCCATGACCACCTCGCCCCCTCAGTGTCTGTCCGGGAAGATATTGAATTGGTTGAGTCATTTGTGATTTAAGGGAGGCGGCCTGATTCTTTGGGGAGCCGCCGCCGATGTGGACGAAGGAAAACCGCGCTCGCTACGATCGCAGCCGCCTGCGCTATCCCTCTGACCTGACCGACGAGGAGTGGGCGCTGGTCGAGCCGCATATTCCACCCGCCAAGCGCGGCGGCAACAAGCGAACGGTCAAGCTGCGCGAGGTCGTCAACGGCCTGATGTACATCCTGAGCGCCGGTTGCCAGTGGCGGGCGATCCCGAAAGACCTGCCGCCACGCTCGACGTTGTACGATTATTTTGATCTGTGGAGTTGGGACGGCACGCTCGATCGGATCCATGACGCCCTCTATGTCAAATGCCGCGAAAGAGCAGAGCGCGAGGCTTCTCCGACAGCGGCCATCATCGACAGCCAGAGCGTGAAAAGCGCTGAAAAAGGGGGGCTCACGACCCGCATGGCTACGATGCGGGCAAGAAGATCAAAGGCAAGAAGCGGCATATTCTCGTCGACACGCAGGGCCTCCTGATGCACGCCATCGTGCATGGCGCCGATGTTCAGGACCGCGACGGCGGCGTGCTCGTGATGGCGACCTTGTTCGGCCTCTATCCCTTCCTTCTGAAGCTCTACGCCGATGGCGGTTATCAAGGGGCGCAGTTCCAGGATGCGCTGGGGGTCATTCTCAAGCGCGTGAACGTCGAGATCGTCAAACGCTCCGATCAAGCTCAACGCTTCGTCGTCTTGCCCAAACGATGGATCGTCGAGCGAACCTTCGCCTGGCTCGGACGATGCCGAAGGCTCGCCAAGGATTAGGAGTGCCTCAATCGCAAGGCGCTCGCCTTCCTCAAGCTCGCTTCTATCCGCCTCATGACGCGAAAACTATGCAATTCCAGATGATGTTCCCGGACAGACTCTCAGGACTTTTGCAGAACCTTCAACACACTACTCAAGAATTATTTCAGAGTTGCCACGCACTAAGACAATCCTGTTTGGAGCTCTTCTGCCACAATCCGGCCGTTTGCTGTCGCCATGGTGCCGCGTGAATATCAAAATGCCCTAACGAAATTATAACGCTATTTAACCAATTTTATTCGTAACGAAATACTTCTAGATTATGAGTTTAGTCTGGGAGCGGACTCTCGCATTTCCGTTAAATTGGTATCCCCTTCATTGCCCCGTTGTCCGGGAGTCGCTGGAACCCGGTGGCTTGACGATAGCGTTTTATACCAACGGCCCCACCGGCTGACTTACGGGGGATTCCCGAATCGCGAGGGTGATGATTTAAGGTGGCATGGAGGGTTTGGCCATGCCGTCTGCGGTGAAGTTGCGAGAGGACTATTCGGCTGAGGAGCTCCGGGCGCTGGCCCGGCGTTCGAAGGACGTGAACCAGAGCCGTCGCCTGCTGTCGCTGGCGGCGGTGCGCGACGGGATGGACCGCGGGTCGGCGGCCAAGATCGGCGGCATGGATCGGCAGACGCTGCGCGATTGGGTGCATCGGTTCAATGGGTCCGGCCCCGAGGGCTTGATCGACAACTGGACCGAAGGTCCCAGGCCTCGCCTTTCGGCTGCGCAGCTGGCCGAGGTCGCAGCCATCGTCGAAACTGGGCCGGATCGCGAGAAGGACGGCGTCGTGCGCTGGCGGCGGGTGGACCTCAAGCGCGTCATCGCGGAGCGCTTCGGCGTCGACTTCCACGGTAACTCCCAAGCCGTCTGATTTCAGGCTGCGATGGCGGCGAGGAGATGGGTTGGGTTTGCGGTCAGGGCTTGGAGGATGTTGAGGCCCTGCTTTCGGGCGGTGGAGACGATGGACCTCAGGCGGACGAAGACGTGAGCGCCTTGGAAGGTCCTAAAGCCGCCCGAGATTTTCATTTTGACCTTAGTCATGCGCAGGTCCTGTTCGGCCAGATTGTTGGTGAACGGGACGTCGAAGTCGACGAGGAAGCGCAAGGTCTCGTCCTTGAAGGTCTTGAGGCGGATGAGGAGATTGTGGCCTGGACGCTGCTTCTTTCGTTTTCTCGAGCCGGGCGCAGGATCGAAGGCCGGCAGGGCGCGATGGAAGGCGAGCCCTTCGCGGACCGCCTGCCAGTAGCGGTCGACGAAGCCTTGCACGCGTTCGGGTTCGAGCGCCCGGGCGTTGGCCTCTTTGGCCTGGCGCACGGCCTTTGCGGCGTCGAGGAGGAGGTCGCGCATGGCTTGCGCCCACGGCTCCTTGTCGATCTCGATGAGCGCCTGGAGTTCGCGCAGGTGATGGGCGTTGCAGAAGGCGTGATCGACGTTGGCAAGGGCGGCGTAGGGGCGAAAATGGTCATGCACGACAACGCCGCCCTTCAACCCCGTGGGAACGTCGCCGCGCGCCTCTCCGACCCGGTAGAGGGTGTGGCTTTGGCTCGAGGTCGTATGCAGCCATTGCAGCGAGCCCGCGATGCGAAAACCGGTTTCGTCGAGATGCCGGACCCTGGCCTGACCGACGCGCGCCCCGATCGCGTGATAGACGCCCTTGAGATCCTCCGCCTTCCGGCGCGCCCACGCCGTCAGGCTCGCCGGGCAGACGAGCGGCGCGCCGAAGAGGTCCTGAAGCGCCTGCGCCGTCCGGTCCTCGGGCACAAGCTGCTGCACGTTGAGATAGACCGCCGCCGCCTTGATGCGTTCGCCATACTGGGTCGGCGAGATCACGCCGTCGGGGAACGAAGCCCGCGTCACGCCGCGGCAATGGGCGCAAGCGTAGATGGCGGCCTGGTGCTCCGTGACCTCGATCAGCCGTTCGGGCAGATCGAACACCTGGCGCGCCTCGACGCCGGTTTGCATCGAAGCCGTCAACCCCGCCCGGCAATGGCGACAGGTCTGAGCCTCGTGCCCAACGATCCGGTCAGGCGTCGCCGTTCGCCGCAGCGTGTCGCCCTTGTGGCCCCGCTGTCCCCCGCTCGCCTTGCCCGAACGGCCATGAAGGCCGCCGGGAAGGCGCCGCTTCTTCTTCAGCCCGTCGCTCGAAGGCGGCTTGGAACTCGTCGTGCTGTCCAGACCCAGCCGTCGGCGCAACTGCGCCACCTCGGCGCGAAGACGCTCGATCTCGCGCGCCTGCGCCGCAATCAGGGCTTCGACTTCCCGCGGAAGACTCATCCCACCCTTGAGTCACAATCCTCCCCCCTTGTCGCCCCCCTTCGCCGCCACCCACGAAATTCCTCACCCCCTGTGACAAATAAGACTCACCCCGGCTTGGGAGTTACGTTCCACGAGCGCTACGTCGGAAAGCTCTTGAAGAAACTCGGCTTCTCCCATATCAGCGCGCGGCCCCGCCATCCGGCTCAGGACGAGCGGATCGTCGAGGCGTTTAAAAACGTATGGCCCGCCCCGTCTGCAAGGGGATTTGTTGAGATCGGCGGCTGATCAGTCTGCTTCAACGTATCCGGCCTCGAAGGCGCCTCCCCCGGGCCAAGATGGAGATACGCGCGCTCCGGTCCTCATAAAACTCTCGGCGTCGAGCGCCGTTTTTTAAACCAGGCTTCCGGAGCGCCGTTCGACTGTCAGGCCATCTCGTCGTCACCCTCTCGCAAACATCCGTTAGCCGATCGACGCTTTGCGTCCGACCGCCTGAACTCTAACCCGCCGCCGGTATCCCTGTGGCGGCAAACCTTTCTCCACGTCGCAGGACCGCCCAGGCGATCCTCGCCAGCTTGTTGGCGAAGGCGACGACCGCGACATTGTAGTGGGTCCTCATCATCAGCGCTTTCGCCCATCGACCGAGCGGCGTGTCGCGCTCAGCCACATGGGGCAACGCCGCGCGCGCTCCGTGGATCAACTGTTTGTTTGCGCAGATATTTGTTGCCGCGCTTGCTGATCCCCAGCAGCTTCGGCTTGCCGCCGGTGGTGAACTGCCGCGGAACCAGACCGAGCCAGGCGGCGAGATCGCGGCCGTGGTCGAAGCTTTCCGCGTGACCGACGGCGGCGAGGAGAGCCGACGCGACGATCGCGCCAAAGCCGGGGATCGTCGTCAGCCGGCGGGCGTCTTCGTTCTCCTTCGCCCATCGGACGAACTCGGCGTCGAAAGCCGCGATCCGGCGATCGAGTTCGGCCCATTGCGCGCGGGTGTCGGCGACGAGCAGGATCATGCGTGGGCTCAAACCCGATCCGCCTTGCTCGTCCATGAGGACTATCAGGAACTGCTCGAGCTTCCGCTTGCCCTGAGGCGCGACCATAGAGCTGGTCCCGGTTGTCTGCACAGAATTCCGCGAAGGCTGAGTGGACTGCTGCCGGGGTTGGTCCTTTGCGATTTCGCGCGCTGGGCGTGACGGAGGGAGGGTGTAGCCCGACCGGAGGGACGTCCAGCGCGCGGCGGAAATTTCATGCCGCCGCCGCGAGGGGCGAGGGGGTGAAGTAAGCCTCGTCCGGCGTGCGCCGGTCAAGGCGCGAATGCGGGCGCCGCTGATTGTAGAAATCTAGCAGCCTGTCCGAGTAATGTAAAAGTTGAGCTTCGGACACAAGATATAGTATTAGGAAGCCACAACGTGCACTGTGTATAGTATACTTCATTTAAAAATCCGATTATTCGGACAGGCTCCTAGATACCGGCCGATCGAAGCGCGCGCCTCGCTCACGCTGTCATAGGCTTTCAGGTAGACCTCCTCGTATTTGACGCTGCGCCAGAGCCGCTCGACGAACACGTTGTCGCGCCAGGCGCCCTTGCCGTCCATGCTGATCGAGACGCCGCGATCGCGCAGCACGCCGGTGAAGGCGACGCTGGTGAATTGGCTGCCCTGGTCGGTGTTGAAGATATCCGGCTTGCCGTGCTTGGCCAGGGCCTGCTCCAGCGCCTCGACGCAGAAGTCGGCCTCCATGCTGATCGACACCCGATGGGCGAGAACCCTCCGGCTGAAGACGTCCACGACCGCGGCCAGATAGACGAAGCCGCGCGCCATCGGGATGTAGGTGATGTCCATCGCCCAGACCTGGTCGGCCCGCTCGATCTTCACCCCACGCAGCAGGTACGGGTAGATCTTGTGGCCGGGCGCGGGTTTGCTGGTGTTCGGACGACGGTAGATCGCCGCGATCGCCATGCGCTTCTTCAGGCTCGCCACATGACGACGCCCGATCGAGACGCCCTCGCGGTTGAGAACGTCGCGCAGCATCCGGCTGCCCGCGAAGGGACGGATCCGCCGGATCGCCATCGTCGCGCTGGCCCGCAAACTCCTCGTCGCCTTGTGGCGCTATGTCACCCAAGGCGTCGTTCCCGAAGGCGCCGTGTTCAAGGCGGCATGACCCGATGACTCAATCCCGCTCCAACACGGCGCCGATGGCTCCATGACTTGACCCCCATTCCAGCGAAGCCGAACGCGACAGCTTTGCCGGATCCGGGCGGGCGGTGACTGCGGATCGACCCCCGGACTGAAACACGCCGTGAAAAAGGATGGTCCCGCCAACCCGAGCCCGATGCCCTCGAGCATGAGGGATTATGGTCCGAGCCCACAAGCTCGACCGGATGTGAGGTGATGCGGTCGTCAGGACTGCATGGCAAAGACGGGCTCCCGCTTCGGATCCAAACGCCAAAAGAGCATGCACAAAGGCAAAATGAATGAGCGCGGCAAAGACCGCAAAGACCGCAGAGGCAGCCAAGAGCGCGCAGGGACGCGCTCGCTCGTGACCGTGTATCCGGCCGCTGGCGCGTCAAGGTCGCTTCGCTCCCTCCTCCGCTGATGGGGTGGACGGCCCCTCTTACGGCATCTGGTGTGCCAGAGTGATGGTTGTCGCTATCGCTCACAGAAGGAACCGTCCGATGAACGTTACCACGATTGGGTTCGACATTGCCAAAGGGGTCATTCAAGTTCACGGCGTCGACGCGGCCGGGGCGGTTACGCTTCGCAAGCGGATGTCGCGGCAGGGCGCGCTCAAGTTCTTTGCCGGGCTGAAGCCATGTCTTGTCGGCATGGAAACTTGCGGCGGGGCACACTTTTGGGCGCGCGAACTGGCCGCGTTCGGCCACACGGTTCGCCTGATTTCGCCGATTTATGTCAAGCCCTACGTGAAGCGCTCGAAGACGGACGCGGCCGACGCTGCGGCGATCTGCGAGGCCGTGAGCCGGCCGCACATGCGTTTTGTCCCGGTCAAGAGCCGGGAGGACCAGGCGCTGGCGCAGGCCTACAAGACGCGCGGGCTTCTCGTGGCGCAGCGAACGGCGTTGGTCAACGCGTTGCGCGCGCATTTGACCGAGTTCGGCATTGCCGCGCCGCTCGGGCCGGCGGGCGCGGCCCGGCTGATCGGGCTGGTGAGGGCCGCCGAGGAGCCGCTGCCGGTGCTGGCTCGGCGGACGTTGCTCGAACTGACCGACATGATCGAGGCGACGCAGGCGCGCATCGCGGCCTTTGACGCCAGGCTCAAGCAGCTCGCGGCGGCCGACGAAGCAAGCCGGCGGTTGATGAAGGTTCCCGGCGTCGGCCCGGTGGCGGCGGGGACCCTTCGCGCGCTTGCTGGCGATGTCACGCGTTTCCGAACCGGCCGCGATTTCGCGGCCTGGCTCGGCCTGACTCCGCGTCAGAACTCGAGCGGCAACAAAGTACGCATCGGCGCGATCAGCAAGGCGGGCAATCGCGAGTTGCGGACCTTGCTCGTGATGGGTCAGTTGGCCGTGCTGCGGTACGCTCTGGCTAACCCCGCCAAGGCTTCGCCATGGCTCGCCGGCATGATCAAGCGCCGACCGCGGCTCGTAGTGGCCGTGGCCATGGCCGCCAAGACAGCGCGCGTCATCTGGGCCATGCTGGCGCGCGGCGAAAGCTACCGGCCGCCTTGGCCCTCGACCGCGGCGGCGTGAGCCGGCAACAGTTCCCGTAGGGCCCGCGCCCTTCGGAAGCGGAAAATGCTCGGGAGATGATGACGGACCGGTCGCGCACCGGGGAGAGGCAAAACCCGCAAAGCGAATGGCGCGTCGCAGCGCGTTTCGCTGATTGGGAGCCGATCCGCGGATTTCATCAGGGCCAGCGGCTCGCCAACACGCCGCACTCACAGGCCGTACACATGACCGCACAAGACCCGTCCAAAGCGAAGCCCGAAATTTTCCTTGCATAGCCGGGGCCGTCCACACATGCGCTCCACCCCGCTTCGCGGGTGACACGCCAGCGGCCGGTGCAAATGAATAGCTTGACTGAAAACACCCCATGTGAGGGGGGCTTACGACCCGCATGGCTACGATGCGGGCAAGAAGATCAAAGGCAAGAAGCGGCATATTCTTGTCGACACGCAGGGCCTCCTGATGCACGCCATCGTGCAGGGCGCCGATGTTCAGGACCGCGACGGCGGCGTGCTCCTGATGGCGACATTGTTCGGCTCCTATCCCTTCCTTCTGAAGCTCTATGCCGACGGCGGATATCAAATCCTTTCAAATTGATTGAAGCGGGCGACTACGAATACGAACGCAACGGCGTGGCCAATCTGTTCATGATGTTGGCGCCGCTGGAAGGCTGGCGCCACGTGAAAGTCACCGACCGTCGCGCGGCCGTCGATTACGCTCATGCGCTCAAGGATCTGTCCGACACGCATTTTCCCGATGCGGACAAAATCGTTCTGGTCCAGGACAACCTCAATACGCACACGACCGCCTCGCTCTACGAAGCCTTTCCCGCCGCCGAAGCGCGTCGCCTCGTCGAAAGGTTCGAATGGCATTACACGCCCAAGCACGGAAGCTGGCTCGACATGGCCGAGTCCGAACTCGCCGTCCTCTCGACCTAGGAGGCTGTCCAGATAGTGTCCGCCGTTAGGTGGGTTTGGAGAGTGTTAGCGGGTCTGGACGCGGATTCGGGGTTGTTTGGCCGTTTGACGGGGGTCAGGCGGTTGCGATCTCGGCGGCGGACGGAGTTCCGCCCTTGAGCGAGTTTGAGGATATTGTGGGCGAGGCAGACGAGGCCCCATTCGTGGGCGACCTTGTCGAGCCCGCGCATCAGGAACTGACGGAAGCCGCGGGCCTGCTTGATTTGCCCGAACACCGGCTCGGGCAATTGCTTGCGCAGTCGATAGGGGGTCTCGTGGCCGCCGGCCCTGATCTTCTCGCGCATGGCCGCTACGCGCTTGCCTCCGGCTTCGCCGTCGGTCGGATGCTTGGCGCGTCCGGCGGCGATGTAGGCGTCGATGTTGCGGCTCTCCATCGCCTCGAGATTGGCGTGCGAGCAATAGCCGGCGTCGGCCGAGACCTGCTCGGGCTTGCGGCCCATATTGGCTTCGACCGCGTCGACCATCGGCGTCAGCTGATGCTGGTGGCTCGCGTTGGCGTCGAGGCCATGGGCGACGATCACCTGTGCCTCGGCGTCCACCGCCGCCTGGGCGTTGTAGCCCTGGATGAAGCCGTCCTTGGTTTTCATGATGCGGCTCTCGGGATCGGTGAAGTTCTTCTGCGCTTTCGGGTCGGGGTCTTCTGAGGGCGGGGCGGCGGGTCTTCCGGGTTTCTTGCGGCCTTCGGCTTCTCGTTTCTTCTCCGCCTCGGCCCGCGCTTGCCTTTCGGCCTCGGCGGCGGCTTTCGCCTCGGCCTCCAGTTCGGCCTTGGCGGCGCGGATCTTCTCGGCGCGCCGCTTCTTGTCGGCGACCCAATCCGGCATCTCGTCGCCGCTCTTGTCGCGCCCCAAGGCGGCGTCCTCGCTGGCGTCCGTCGCCGCCGCGGCGTCCATCCAGCCGGCGACCTCTGCCTCCAGTTCCGCCGCGCGCTCGGCCATCCGCGCGTAGCTCATGGCTTTGTGCTTGGAGGCGTTGGCCTTGATCTTCGTCCCGTCCAGCGCGACGTGCCCCAGCTTGACCAGCCCGGCTCGCTCGCACAGCCGCAGCACCTGTGAAAACAGCGCGGAAAGCGCCTGCAGATGACGCTTTCGGAACTCCGAGATCGTGCGGAAATCCGGAGCGTCGAGGCCGACGACGCTCATGAAGTCGACGCGTTCACGACAGGCCTTGGCGATCCGCCGCGACGAATAGACCCCGTTGCAATAGCCATAGAGCAAAAGCGCCGTCATCATCGCCGGATCGAATGGCGGCTGCCCGCGATCGACGCGGTAGACCCGCTCGATCGCCTCGAGATCAATCTCCTCGACCACCAGATGCAGAACCAACCGCGCCAGGTGATCCTTGTCGACGAACTCCTGAACCGTCGCCGGCAACAGCATCGGCTCGTCGATCTTCCAGGGGCGATAGCGCTTGCTCATGCCCAAGCAAAATCCAATTCGCCGCGAAAACGCTAGCCTCTCAGCGATTTCTCAGACAGGCTCCTAGCGCCTCGATCGCCGCATCCCCAACAAGCCGGAACTGACCGCGGAGGTCGCCGCCTGGGAACAACACCGCAACAAACGTCACGCCAAGGCCGACTGGCAATTCACACCCGCCGACGCCCGCGTCAAACTCGCGAGGCTATACCCTCAGTTCGCGTGACACGGGCCGCTAGCTTTTCTGTCGGCCCTCCTTGGTGCCATCTGGGCGTTCACCGCCATTGCGAGCCGGCGCATCGAAGCGCGCTTTTCCCTGCTCGGCGAGCGGGTCGCGATCGACGGCGGAGCAATTCATGTCGTCGATCGGGCCGCCGAGGGCGAGGAGCGTGGCGTGGCCCTGCTCGTGCACGGCGCCTCCGGCAATTCCGCCGACATGGAGGCCGCGCTCGGCGAACGGCTGCGGGCGGAGGGTTTTCGCACGCTCAGCGTCGACCGCCCCGGGCACGGCTGGAGCGACCGCGTCGCCGGGCGCGCCGCCTCATCGCCCGAGCGCCAGGCAGACATGCTTCGGCGCGCCGCTGAGCGCCTCGGCGTCGCCCAAGCGGTCATCGTCGCCCATTCGCTCGCCGGCGTGACCGGTCTGGCGTTGGCGCTCAATGCGCCGGAGTTCGTACGCGCCCTTTTGCTGGTTGCGCCGGTCAGCCATCCGTGGCCCGGCGGCGTCGCCTGTTATTATTCGCTTGGCGCCCATCCTCTCTTCGGGCCGCCGTTCCGCCGCCTGCTGGCGACGCCGGCCGCCTTGGCGTTGATGCGCCCGGGCGTCAGAATCGTGTTTAAGCCCAATCCGGCGCCGCCGGATTTCATTCAAGCTCCGCGCCTGCCGCTGCTGCTGCGGCCGCTGCATTTTGGCGCCAACTGCGAGGACGTCGTCGCGATGCAAGCCGCGGTCGCGGCGCTACGGCGACATTCGCGCCCCGACCGAAATCAACACCGGCGATTGCGATCGGATCGTCTACGCCCACATCCACAAGGCCGGCTGCGCCCACGACATTCCCGGCGCCCGGCTGACGACGCTCGCCAGTATCGGCCATTCGCCGCACTACGTCGCCCCCGACCGGATCGTGGAGATCGTCATTGCGGCGGAGCCGCGCGCGAGCGAGCGCGAAAGGGTCGCGGCGTAGACGTCATGGCCGCCACAGCCCGCTGGTAGTCGGGAGCCCTTCCGGGCGCCTATTCCCGGCCATCCCAGCAGTTCAGACCGTTGAAGGGGCAAAGGACGCCCAAAGCGGCCCGCTGGCGCCGTCATACGACCTTGAGCCCCAGGTGCTGCTCCATTGGCGCAAAGTCGCGGTCTTCGTGGAGCAATGAATGGCGATGTTCGATGCAGAACGTTCCGATGATGAGATCGGCGGTCTTGCGGATCGTAATGCCCAATTGCCGCAACTTGCGATAGTTTCGGGCGGCCTGCGAAGCCAGTTCGGCGTCGAGTAGCCGCGCGAGCGCATAGGATCGCGATCCGCGTTCGATGCGCGCCGCGTGGGTCTCATTCCGGGCGCCCTGGAGGACTTCGAGCAAGATGAGGTCGCCGATCAGGAGCGGTTCGCGCAAGGCCGCAACTTCGAGTTTAGCGGTCGCCTGGCTTCGACGGCCGCGCAGGCGCGCGATCCAGACGGAGGTGTCGACGAGAATCACGCCCGGCCCGGGAAAAGGCCCCGGCGCATCTGATTGAGGTCGCCTTCTCAACCCAACCCCTCGAGTCCCTGCAAAGCATCGGTCTGCCTGCGCACGCGAACCAGCAGGCGCAAGCCCGCTTCCACCGTGGCCCGCTTGGTCGGCAGGCCAGCCGCCGCCATGGCCTGGGACAACAACTCGTCATCGATTTCGATATTGGTCCCGGATTGCGACCGGTCCCAATAATGTGTACGAATTTGCGTTTCTATACACGAAGCGGCGTCGGCGCAACCCGCTCGATCAGGCCGCTCGATTAGGGCTCCGAGACTCGAAATGTAAATCGATCGCGCCTCTACGCCCCCACCGTCGCGATCCGCAGGTTGTTGGTGCCGCCCGAGGTGCCGAAGGGCACGCCGGCGACGACGATGATGCGTTCGCCTGGCCCGGCGAAGCCTTCGATAAAGGCGTGGCGGCAGGCGCGCTCGGCCATGTCGCGTTCGTCACGGGCGTCGTCGGTCACGATCGGATGCACGCCCCAGACCAGCGCCAGGCGCCGCGCCACCAATTCGTGTGGCGTCAGCGCCAGGATCGACGAGCGCGGCCGCTCGCGGGCGATGCGCAGGCCGGTCGCGCCGGAACTGGTCCAGGCGCAAATCACCTTGAGGCCCAGCGTCTCGGCGACGTCGCGCGTCGCCTCGGCGATCGCGTCGGCGCCGGTCGCCTCGGGGGCGGCGCGCTGGGCTTCGATGATCGACTTGTAAATGCCTTCCAATTCGACCGCCTCGGCGATCCGGTTCATCGTCGCCACCGCCTCGCACGGATATTGGCCCGACGCGCTCTCGGCCGAAAGCATGACCGCGTCCGCGCCCTCGAACACGGCGGTCGCCACGTCGGAAACCTCGGCCCGCGTCGGCACCGGGGAGGTGATCATCAATTCCAGCATCTGCGTCGCCACCACCACCGGCTTGCCGAGCCGGCGCCCGAGCCGGGTCAGGTTCTTCTGGATTCCGGGCACGCGCTCCAGCGGCATCTCGACCCCGAGGTCGCCACGCGCGACCATGAAGGCGTCGGCGACAGCGACGATCTCCTCTATGCGCTCGATCGCCTGCGGCTTTTCGATCTTGGCCATTACCTGCGCGCGGCCGCCAACCAGCGCCTTCACTTCGGCGACGTCCTCGGGCCGCTGGACGAAGGAGAGCGCGATCCAGTCGATGTTCTCCTCGAGCGCGGCGGCGAGATCGGCGCGATCCTTGCCGGTCATCGCCGAGGTCGGGATGGTGGTGTCGGGCAGGCTGACGCCCTTCTTGTTGGAGACCCGGCCGGCGACTTCGACGATCGTCGAGGCCCGTCCGGGCTCCGCGGCGGCGACGCGCAGCATCACCTTGCCGTCGTCGACCAGAACGCGATGGCCGGGCGCGAGCGAAGAGAGGATTTCCGGATGCGGCAGCTGGACGCGAGTCGGGCCGCCCGAGGCCGGATCGCTGTCGAGCGTGAAGGCGTCGCCCTTCTGGAGGTTCGCGCCGCTGTCAACGAACGTGCCGAGGCGGAGCTTGGGGCCCTGCAGGTCGACCAGAATGCCGATCGGCCTGCCGGTCTCCTCCTCGAGCGAGCAAATCATCGCCACCCGCTCGCGCATCGCGTCATGCGACGCATGGCTCATGTTGATGCGGAAGAGATCGGCGCCGGCGGCGAACAGGCTCGCGATCGTCTCGCGATCCGAGGAGGCGGGACCGAGGGTGGCGACGATTTTGACGCGGCGGCTGCGATGGGAATGCAATCGGTTTCCTCCACATGCCCGGGGGCGCTGCCCGCCCCTCGGAATTATCGCTCGCTCTTGCCGGCGATAAGATGACAGGCTTCGAGGCCTCAGGGGTTCGTCTGGTCGGTCAGCTGCACGGTCCAGCTTTTGGCGTCCTTGCCGGTGTCGACTTCGAAGAAACCGGTGCGATCGTAGCCGCGCACGTAGCAGTCCTGCCGGCCCACGATCTTGAATTCGCGGTCGGACGTGCACATGAAGGCCTTGCCCTTCCATTCGCCGCCGCGCTCGTCCATTGCGTAGACATAATAATATTCCGCCGCCAGCGCGCCGCGCAGCAGCGTCACGCAGTCGAGGGTCTTGAGGTTCCACCAGCCTTCGCTGACCCAGCCCTTTCCGTCGGTATAGGCGAGCGCGACGCTGACGCGGTTGGCGGTGTTGTTGCACATGCGCAGATCCGCGCGCGCCGGCCCCGCCGCGAGAAGCGCGAAGACCAGCGTCGAAAGCGACGCCATTCTGACAATGTCGGCCAAATGCGGATCCCGAGTTTCGCGCGCCATATTCGTCGCGCCGGCGCATGTGTCAACTCGCGCAACCCGCTTCGGGCGCCTCACAAGATTCGCGGATCGGCGGCGGAGACCGGCCCTGGTCTCCTTAGATCGCCGGCGCGCCGCCGCGCGGCCTGCAAACATCGAAGGTGTCCCGCGCCCACTCGGGAAGGCGGGCAAGACGCCATCTCGACGGGAAGGCGCGAATCGCCGATGATCGGTTCATGAATCGCTTTGTCCTCACGCTCCTCGCCGCTTCGGCGGCCGCGTTCCTGGCGGCGGCGCCGGCGCGGGCGGGCTTCTCCCAATGCGTCGCAAGGCTGCGCGCGGCCGGCGCGAGCGAGGGAATTTCGAGCCGGACGCTCGATGCGGCCTTCCGGGACCTGCAGCCCGACATGAAGGTCTCGAGTTCCAGAAGCAGCAGCCCGAATTCAAGACGCCGATCTGGGATTATATGGCCGCGCTCGTCGACGACGAGCGGGTCGCCGACGGCAAGGCGGCGATGGCGAGGAACGCCCGGGCGCTCGAACGCGCCGAAGAGGCCTATGGCGTCAGCCGCTATATGATGGCGGCGATCTGGGGGGTGGAATCGAATTTCGGCGCGGAGATGGGCAAGCGCCCGCTGGTCCAGTCGCTGACGACGCTCGCCTGTCTGGGCGAGCGCGCGGGCTACTTTCGTTCAAGCTGATGGCGGCGCTGAAAATCATCGATCGCGGCGACGTGCCGGCGGGGAAGCTGACCGGATCCTGGGCGGGAGCGTTCGGCCAGACCCAGTTCATGCCCTCGACCTTTCTGCGGCTGGCGGTCGACTTCGATGGCAACGGGCGCCGCGACATCGTCAACTCGGCCGCCCCGACGCGCTCGGCTCGACCGCCCATTACCTCGCCAGGGCGGGATGGCGCGCCGGAGTTCCCTGGGGCTTCGAAGTCAAGCTGCCGCCGGGATATTCGGGCGTCTCGGGCCGCAAGCCCAAGCTGCCGATGTCCGCATGGGCGGCGCGGGGGCTCGCCCGCGTGGACGGGCGCCCGCTCGGCGGGGGCGAGGCCGGGCTGCTGCTGCCCGCCGGACCCCATGGGCCGGCGTTCCTGGTGACGCATAATTTCGATGTCGTCTATTCGTACAACGCCGCGGAATCCTATTCGCTGGCGGCCTGCGTGCTCGCCGACCGGCTCGCCGGCGGCCCGGGCGTCGTCGCGCCCTGGCCGACCCAACGATCCGGGCCTGTCGCGCGCCGGACGGCGCGCGCTGCAGGCGCTGCTTCGCCCAACGCGGCTACGACATCGGCGCGCCGGACGGGGCGATCGGAACCAAGACCAAACAGGCGATCGCCGATTTCGAGCAGAAGCAGGGCATGCCGGTCAACGGGCGCGCGTCGGTCAAGGTGCTGGAGGCGCTGCGGAAGTAGGGGCGTCGCTCCCCTCTTTTCGAGGCTACCGGATTCACGCATCTCCTTCTTCTTGCGGCGTCGAAGGCCATGGCATGAAACACGTCGCGTCGGAACGGCGCC
>CAWIHZ010000004.1:0-488898 GCA_963835955.1 uncultured Alphaproteobacteria bacterium
GATGTCGTTAGCAGACGATATGTCCGGTTTAGGCAGCGCACGATCTGTCCGGTAAGTCCGACCCTTTTGGAGGGGGTTGGGGATGCGCTGGACGGAAGCCCTTCAGGGGGTGCGCATGGCGGTGTTTTTGAACATTCTCAACCGCTGGGAATCGGCGGAGCTGAACCAGGAAGAGGCGGCGGAGCTTTTGGGGGTGAGCGAGCGGACGTTCCGGCGCTGGACGCGCCGTTACGAGGAGGAAGGCGAGGCCGGGCTCTTGGACCGCAGGCTCGGCAAGGCGTCGGGCAGGCGGGTCCCGTCCGACCGGGCGGAGGAGGTGGAGCGGCTTTATCGCGAGCGCTATCAGGGTTTCACCGTCAAGCACTTCCACGAGCATCTGGTGAAGGACCATGGCTTTGGCTGGGGCTACACGTGGACGAAGCTGCACCTTCAGTGGGCGGGGCTGGCGCCCAAGGCGCCGCGCAAGGGGGCGCACCGGAGGAAGCGCGAGCGGCGGCCGCTGCCGGGAATGATGCTGCATCAGGACGGCTCGCGCCACGCCTGGCTCGAGGGCCGGCCTGCGCTCGACCTGATCGTGACCATGGACGACGCGACCGGGGCGATCTACTCGGCGTTCCTGGTCGAGGAGGAAGGCACGGCCTCGACCTTCCGGGCGCTGAAGGAGGTCTTTTCCGAGCACGGCCTGCCGATGAGCCTCTACACCGACCGCGGGGCGCATTACTTTCACACGCCCAAAGCAGGCGGCGAGATCGACCGGAACCATCTGACGCAAGTCGGGCGGGCGCTCGAGCAGCTCGGGGTCGAGCATATCGGGGCCTATTCGCCGCAGGCGCGCGGGCGATCGGAGCGCGCCTTCGGGACGCTTCAGGATCGCCTCGTCAAGGAGCTCAAGCTCGCCGTCATAACCGAGATCGAGGCGGCGAACGCCTTCATCCGCGAGGTCTATCTGCCAGCCCACAACGCCCATTTCGCGGTCGAGGCGGCCCGCGAGGGCTCGGCCTTCACGCCGATCCCGGGCGTCGACCTCGACGAGATCCTGTGCGTCGAGGAGGAGCGGCAGGTCGGCAACGACAATTGCGTCTCCTACCGCACGCTCAAGCTGCAGATCCCGGAGAGCCCGATGCGCCGGCACTTCGTCAAGGCGCGGGTCAAGGTCCACGTCTACGCCGACGGCTCCCACGCCGTCTTCCACGGACCCCGATGCATCGGCCGCTACGATAAGAACGGAACGATCCGAGATGCGAAAAACGCCGCTTAATACCAACGGCCCCACCGGCTGACTCACGGGGGGATTCCCGAATCGCGAGGGTGGTGATTCAAGGTGGCATGGAGGGTTTGGCCATGCCGTCTGCGGTGAAGTTGCGAGAGGACTATTCGGCTGAGGAGCTCCGGGCGCTGGCCCGGCGTTCGAAGGACGTGAACCAGAGCCGTCGCCTGCTGTCGCTGGCGGCGGTGCGCGACGGGATGGACCGCGGGTCGGCGGCCAAGATCGGCGGCATGGATCGGCAGACGCCGCGCGATTGGGTGCATCGGTTCAATGGGTCCGGCCCCGAGGGCTTGATCGACAACTGGACCGAAGGTCCCAGGCCTCGCCTTTCGGCTGCGCAGCTGGCCGAGGTCGCAGCCATCGTCGAAACTGGGCCGGATCGCGAGAAGGACGGCGTCGTGCGCTGGCGGCGGGTGGACCTCAAGCGCGTCATCGCGGAGTGCTTCGGCGTCGACTTCCACGAGCGCTACGTCGGAAAGCTCTTGAAGAAACTCGGCTTCTCCCACATGAGCGCCCGTCCCCGGCATCCCGGCCAGGACGAGCGGATCGTCGAGGCGTTTAAAAACGTATGGCCCGCCCCGTCTGCAAGGGGATTTGTTGAGATCGGCGGCTGATCAGTCTGCTTCAACGTATCCGGCCTCGAAGGCGCCTCCCCCCGGCCAAGATGGAGATACGCGCGCTCCGGTCCTCATAAAACTCTCGGCGTCGAGCGCCGTTTTTTAAACCAGGCTTCCGGAGCGCCGTTCGACTGTCAGGCCATCTCGTCGTCACCCTCTCGCAAACATCCGTTAGCCGATCGACGCTTTGCGTCCGACCGCCTGAACTCTAACCCGCCGCCGGTATCCCTGTGGCGGCAAACCTTTCTCCACGTCGCAGGACCGCCCAGGCGATCCTCGCCAGCTTGTTGGCGAAGGCGACGACCGCGACATTGTGGTGGGTCCTCATCATCAGCGCTTTCGCCCATCGACCGAGCGGCGTGTCGCGCTCAGCCACATGGGGCAACGCCGCGCGCGCTCCGTGGATCAACTGTTTGTTTGCGCAGATATTTGTTGCCGCGCTTGCTGATCCCCAGCAGCTTCGGCTTGCCGCCGGTGGTGAACTGCCGCGGAACCAGACCGAGCCAGGCGGCGAGATCGCGGCCGTGGTCGAAGCTTTCCGCGTGACCGACGGCGGCGAGGAGAGCCGACGCGACGATCGCGCCAAAGCCGGGGATCGTCGTCAGCCGGCGGGCGTCTTCGTTCTCCTTCGCCCATCGGACGAACTCGGCGTCGAAAGCCGCGATCCGGCGATCGAGTTCGGCCCATTGCGCGCGGGTGTCGGCGACGAGCAGGATCATGCGTGGGCTCAAACCCGATCCGCCTTGCTCGTCCATGAGGACTATCAGGAACTGCTCGAGCTTCCGCTTGCCCTGAGGCGCGACCATTCCGCGCTCCAAAAGAATGGCGCGCAACTGGTTGATCAGGGCCGTTCGCTCCCCGACTAGCCGGTCCCGCGATCGATGGAGCGTTTGGATGTCGAGCTGGTCCCGGCTCTTCAGGTCGACAAAGCGCATTGTCGGTCGCGTCGCCGCCTCGGCGATCCCCTCCGCGTCACGATCGTCGTTCTTCTGCGCTTTGACATAGGGCCGGACGTATTCGGGTGACATCAACCGGACGTCGTGGCCGTGGGCGGCGAAGACGCGGCCGAGATGATGAGCGCCGCAGCATGCTTCCATTCCGACAACGCAAGCAGGCAGCTTCTCCGCCAGCCCGATGAGCGTCTCGCGCCTCATCTTGCGCCGCATGACGACGGCGCCAGTCGCGTCGAGGCCGACCACGCTGCACACGTTCTTGCCGAGATCCACGCCGAGAACAGAGACTGTCGCCAAAGCCATAACCCATTCCTCCTCTTGAAGCTCCGGCGAGCCTACGACGCCGGAAGGAGGGGCGGGCCATTCCATAAAACTTCCCGCGCACGCTGAGCGCCCATCTCGACGGCGCGCCAGAGACGACGCCGGTCGAAATCTGGTTTCACGGCCAAGTCCGACAATGGGCGAGACGCGGGACGCGGCCTCGCCAGCCGGCCGACCAGCGCTACGACAACGCCTACCTGTTCGGCGCAATCTGCCCGGCGCGCGGCGTCGGCGCAGCGCTCGCCTTGCCCTCCGCCGACACCGAGGCGATGCAGCTCCACCTCGACGAAATCTCGCGCAACGTCGCAACGGGCGCACACGCCCTGCTCCTCCTCGACCGCGCCGGATGGCACACGACCGGCGCCCTCAACGTGCCCGAGAACATCACGCCAATCTTCCTGCCCTCGCGCGCGCCCGAACTGAACCCAGTCGAGAACGTCTGGCAGTACCTCCGCTCGAATTGGCTCTCAAACCGCGTCTTCGAAACCTACGACGCCATCATCGACGCCGCATGCGAGGCCCGGCAGAAGCTCATGGCCTTGCCCGACCCCATCACTTCAATCGGGATGCGCCATTGGGCTCTGGCGCGACAATCAGGATGAGAATCCAGCGACAATCAGGATGAGAACGCCGATGGGGCCGGACCGAAGGGAGGGCGAAGCCCGACCGTAGGGCCGGCCCCATCGGCGGCGCGGTTTTCGAAGGCCCGCTGGCGGCCGGGAACGGCCTGCGCAAACTGTTAATTCGTCTCGATACGAGGGGGAATCGACGGTTTGCCGGGCGTCCACATCACCGACCGCCAGATGAGGCTTTACATGAGGTATCGAAAGAGGCTTTCCGTCGAGGCCGCCGCGGCCAGGGCGGGATTTTCCACCGCGAGCGGCTATCGGAGCGAAGCCGATCCGCGCCTGCCGTCGGCCAAGACGGAGCCGAGGGGCCGGCGGCGGCCGGATCCGCTCGAGCCTTACTGGGACGCCGAGGTCGCGCCGATCCTCAAGGCCGCGCCCGGCGTCCGGGTGATCGGCGTGCTCGAGGAGTTGCGCCGGCGCCATCCAGACCTCAATCCCAACATCCGCCGCACGCTGGAGCGACGCATCCTGGCCTGGCGGGCGCTCCACGGGCCCGAACAGGACGTGATCTTCCGCCAGACGCATGAGCCCGGCCGGCTGGGACTGTCCGACTTCACCGACGCCAGCCGTCTCGCCATCTCCATCGCCGGGGAGCCGCTCGATCACCGGCTCTATCACTTTCGGCTCGTCTTTTCCGGCTTCGAACACGCTCACGTCGTGCTCGGCGGCGAAAGCTTCGCGGCCCTGGCCGAGGGCCTGCAGAACGCGCTATGGGCGCTCGGCGGCGCGCCGAAGGAGCACCGCAGCGACAGCCTGTCGGCGGCGTTCCGCAATCTGGCGGCCGACGCGCGGGAAGACATCACCGAGCGCTACGCGGCGCTGATGGGCCATTACGGCATGACCGCGACGCGCAACAACACCGGCGTCGCGCACGAGAACGGCTCGATCGAAAGCGCGCACGGCCATCTCAAGCAGACGCTCGAGGACGCCCTGTTGTTGCGCGGGGCGCGCGACTTCCCCGATCTCGACGCCTATCGGGCCTTCGTCGACGCCATCGTCGGACGGCGCAACGCCAATCTCGCCAAGCCTATTGCGCTCGAAAAGGCGGCGCTGGTCCCGCTGCCGAGAGCCCGCACCACCGACTTCGAGGAGAAGGTAATCCCGGTGACGTCGTCGGGCGGATTCATCCTGCGGCGCGTGTTCTACACCGTGCCCTCGAGGCTGATCGGGCATCGCCTGCGCGTGCGTATCTTCGACGACCGGCTCGAATGTTTCCTCGGCATGACGCCGGTGGCGACTTTGAGGCGCCGGCCGCCCCGTCTCGGGCAGCCAGGGCGGACATGTCGTCGACTACCGCCACGTCATCCGCTCGCTACGGCGCAAGCCGATGGCGCTCGCCAATCTCGTCTACCGCGATCAATTGTTCCCGCGCCCCGCCTACAGGCAAGTCTTCGACGCCTTGCAGGAGCGCGGAGACCTCCGCAACGCCTGCAAGGTCACGGTCGAGCTCCTGGCGCTGGCGCACGAGCGCGCCTGCGAGGCCGAGCTCGCCGAGGCGATTGCGGCGGATCTCGACGCTGGGCGCCTGCCCGACCTCGCCGCCCTGCGCGCCCTCTTTCGCCCTGCAGAGATCGCGATCCCCAATGTCGTCGTCGAGCTCGCGCCCCTTCGCGTCTACGACGAACTCGCCGCCGTCGGAGCTCTCGCCAACGCCAACAAGGGAGCGGCGGCATGACCGGCTCAGTGACCTCGATCGACGCCGCGCGCGTCGAACTGCTGCTCAACGAGCTGCGCCTGCCGGGCGTGAAGGCGATCTGGCCAAAAATCGCCGTCCAGTCCGACAAGGAGGGCTGGCCGGCGGCGCGATTCCTCGCGGCGCTCGCCGAGCACGAGTGCGCCGACCGCGCCCGCCGCCGCATCGAGCGGCACATGGCCGAGGCCCGCTTGCCCGCCGGCAAGACCCTCGCCGCCTTCGACTTCGAAAGCGTGCCGATGGTGTCGAAGGCGCAGGTCATGGCCCTCGCGTCAGGCGACGTCTGGCTTAATACCGGGGCCAACTTGCTGCTTTTCGGCCCGCCCGGTGGCGGAAAGAGCCACTTGAGTGCAGCGATCGGGCTCGCCCTCGTCGAGAACGGATGGCGTGTCCTGTTCGCCCGCACCACTGATCTCGTCCAGCGCCTGCAGGCGGCGCGGCGCGAGTTGGCGCTCGAAGCCGCGATCGCCAAGCTCGACCGCTACGACCTGCTCATCCTCGACGACATCGCCTACGTCACCAAGGATCAGGCCGAGACCAGCGTCCTGTTCGAACTGATCGCGGCCCGCTACGAGCGGCGCTCAATGCTCATCACGTCCAATCAACCATTTGGCGAATGGGGACGGATTTTTCCCGATCAGGCGATGACGCTCGCCGCCATCGACCGCCTCATCCACCACGCCACGATCCTCGAAATGAACGTCGAGAGCTATCGCAGAAAGGAGGCGCTCGACCGCAAGCGCAGCCGCGGCCGACCACCCGCTCACGCAACGCCGAAGGAACTCGAACACGCGCCTGATTGACGCGCTCTTGGCATCCTGTTTGTCGCTCCGCGTCAATCAGGCCTTGCCAAGCTCGCCGTCAGCGACAATCATGCCCACACCCGGCCGCTTCTTCTCATCCTGATTGACGCGCCGTTCTCACCCTGATTGTCGCGCCATAATTGGGCCCACGTCGGTCAAGCGTCATGACTTCTGGTATGAGCTGAATAGCTGCCCATTACCGTTTTGAGCCTTTTCAAGGACTTGGCCGGTTGCGGTCGCGATTCCTGCCCTGCAGGTCTTCCGGAGGGCGGCGCTGCTGCCACGCGTGCGGTCGGGACGGCCAAAGCGACGACCGCAAACGACACGGGAGCGAAGCGCCCTTAGGCGTTGTCCGCGAACTATCGCTTCGGCTAGGGCAGGTTTGGGGTGATCGTATAATTCCATTCGCCGTGAAAGTCGTGGCGGGTGAGATTGACGGCTTCGATCTCGTCGTCCGACACTTTGAGGCCGGCGGGATAGGCGTTTGGGTCGAGTTCGCAGCGCACTTTGAGGCCGGTCGTCGTCGTTGTTGCGGCGATCAGTTGGACGATGACCTGATGGCTGACGAGCGGCTTTCCGCGCCAGTTGCCGGTGATGAACGAGAACAGGCGATGCTCGATCCTGTTCCATTTGCTTGTGCCGGGCGGCAGGTGGCATACGGTGATCGGCACGCTGAGTTCGTCGGCGAGCTTCTGCAGTTCCAGCTTCCACAGCCGCACGCGTGAGCCGTTGCTGCCGCCGCCGTCGGCCGTGATCAACAAACTGCGGGCGTTCGGATAGCGCTCGCGCCCCATGAGCCTCCACCAGGCGCGAATGGCGTTGACCGCGAAGGCCGCCGTGTCGTGGTCGACGCCGACACTGACCCAGCCGGCGTTGCCGGCGATGTCGTAGACGCCGTAAGGCACGGCCCGCCCGAGTTCCGGGATGACGAAGTCATGAACGCGGACTTCCTCAGGCGAGCCCTGCGGCCGCCATTCGCGCCCGGCGTTCTTGAAGTCGCCGACCAGCTCCTTCTTCTTTGTGTCGACGGAGATTGCTGGTTCGCCTGCAGCGAGCGCTTCCTTCACGCGATCGTTGATATAGTGGAACTGCGCGTCGCGATCGGGATGGTTCGAGCCTTCCCGCGTCTTGCGATTGGACTGCAAGCTGTAGTCGAGCTTGCGCAGGAGATCGCCCACAAGCGTGCGCCCGACGGTGTGGCCCATGTCCCGCAAGCTCTGGCTGAGCTTGCGAAGGCTCTTGCAGGTCCACAATAGCGGCGATTGCGGATCGCCGCGCGTCGTCGGCTCAAGAAGAGAGCGCAGATCCTCCAGCAGGCTCGCGTCCGTCTCGCTCGCCGGCTTGCGGCCGCCGCCCGCCCGGCGCACGCGCTCCGCGTCAACCTTCTCGCCGCCGCGCAACTCGCTCAGCGCCCGCCCAATCGTGCTGCGCGCAAGCCCCGTGGCCCGCGAAACGGCGGCGATCCCGCCGCGTCCCGCACTCAGCGCTTCCGCCGCCGCAAACCGTCGCCGACCGCGCTCATCGAGCACCGGATCGAGCGTCGCAAACCGCAACCGAATAGCCGATTTATCAATCATGCCAGCATGCTATAGAATGCCGTCCGCCGACGGAATCCATCGAACTCAAATCTGACCTAAAACGATTTAACTATTCGCGGACGGCACCTTAGCCCATAATGCGATTTCGTGGAAGCGCATCATGTAACCGGGGCAGATTTCCGGGCGGAGGGGGGAGTCAAGGCCGGCAAAACGTGATTCAAGCTTTGGAAGACGGCGCGCATCCCTGATTCGCTTGAGCGGCTTTCGCATCCGGACTTGGTCGGCCTGGTGCGCGATCTGATCCATGAAGTGACGCGGCTTCGCGCGGAGAACGAGAAACTCGTCGGCGCCCTGGCCAGGTTGAAAATCGAGCATCAGGCGGTCAAGGACGAGCTTGCGCGGCTGAAGCATCTTCCGCCGGCCGCCGCACATGCCTTCGGGCATGGACAAGGCGAGGGACGCGAAAGGGGCGGAGGGCGGCGGCAGTGAGAAGGGCGGGCGTTCGACGCGGCGGCGCGGCGGTCGAACTCGACAAGCTGACGATTGGCGCAACGGTGGTGGTGAGGGCGAAGGCTCCGGCGGGCTCGCGCCATAAAGGCTACCAAGACATGGTGGTTCAGGACCTGAGCCTGCGCCCGCTGGTGACGCGCTATCGGCGCGAGCGGTGGGAAACGCCGGACGGCGAAACGATCATCGCCGAACTCGATTCCGGGATTGTCGGAGGCTACGGCCCCAACCTGAATCGCTTGGTCTTGGCGCTGCACTTTGCCGGACAAATGACCTGCGAGCGGATGGTGGCGCTTCTCAAGGGGATGGGCGTGGCGATTTCGAAGCGGCAGGTGGTTCGCCTGCTGACGGTCAAGCTGGAGACGTTCCGCGCCGAGGATGCGGCGGTGTTGAAGGCGGGCTTGAGCGGCGCTTATGTCACGGTCGACGATACCGGGGCGCGCCACGCCGGCAAGAGCGGCTACACCACGCAGATCGGCTCTTCCCACTTCACGGCGTTTCGCACTGGACCCTCCAAGTCGCGCCTGGCGTTTCTGTCGCGGCTTTGCGGCGGAACGTCGCTCTATGTGATCAACGACGCCGCGCTCGCCTACATGAAAGGGCGCGATCTGTCGCAGATCGTGATCGACAAGTTGATCGCGCATCGGGCGCGCGTTTTTGCCTCCTCGAGCGACTGGGAGCGCCATCTGCGGGCGCTGGCCTTGAGCGAGACGAAAGTCTTGCCCGATCCCGTCTTGATCGCCAGCGAGGCGGCGCTGTGGGGCGCGATCCATCATCAGGGCTTGCTGCAGGACACGGTGATCGTCTCTGACGACGCCAGCCAGTTCCGCGTCGGCGCGCACGCTCTGTGCTGGGTTCACGCCGAACGGCTGGTCCACAAGCTCATTCCCGCCAACGACAAGCAGCGCAACGCCGTCGAGGTCGCCAAGCGGATGATCTGGTGGTTCTATCGTTGCTTGAAAGACGACAAGCTCTCCCCCAGCCCCGATCAGGCCGAACTCTTGCGCGCCCGCTTCGAGCGCATCTTCAAGCGCGCCCGAACCGGGTACGCCACGCTCGACAGCCTGCTCAAACGCCTCCATCGCCACAAAGACGAACTGTTGCGCGTGCTCGAGCGGCCGGAAATCCCGCTCAACGCCAACGCCTCGGAAAACGACATCTGAAGTGGCCCCGGGTTTTGGGACCGGTGGCTTAGTTGGAAGAAGTCTGCTCCGAATGGGATAGCACGGAGCGGAAGATGACGAAGATGAGACGGAAGATTGACGCGGGGCTGAAGGCGAAGATCGCGCTGGAGGCGGTGCGGGAGCAAGCGACGGTAACCGACCTGGCGCAGCGCCATCAGGTTCATCCGAACCAGATTTACGCGTGGAAGAAGCAACTGCTGGAGCATGCGGCGCGGGCGTTTGATGCGAAGGTTGGGCTGGACGCCGAGGCGGCGTCGGCGCGCGAGATCGAGAAGCTTCACGCCAAGATCGGCCAGCTGACGATCGAGAACGATTTTTTCGCCAGGAGGTTCGGCAAATGAGCGCGTCGAACCGTCGAGCCAAGCTCGATCGCGATCATCCCGATTTATCGGTGCGCCGACAATGCGCGATGCTCGGCGTGGCGCGCTCGGGCGTCTATCGCAAGCCGCGACCGGCCAACGACAACGACCTTGAGGCGATGAGGCGCATCGACGCGCTGTTCACCGCGCGGCCGTTCTTCGGCGCCCGGCGCCTCGCGCGGACCCTGACGGAGGAGGGTTTCCCGATCGACCGCAAGCGCGTGCGGCGGCTGATGCGGCTAATGGGGATCGAAGCGCTCGGGCCAAAGCCGAGGACGACCACGCCCGCGCCGGGACACAAGGTCTATCCCTACCTCCTGCGCGATCTGACGATCGAACGGCCGAACCAGGTCTGGGCGGCCGACATTACCTATATCCCGATCGGCCGCGGCTTTCTCTACCTGGTCGCGGTCATCGACTGGGCGAGCCGGGCGGTTCTGTCCTGGCGGCTGTCGAACACGATGGACTCCTCGTTCTGCGTGGCGGCGCTGGAGGAGGCGCTGGCCCGATATGGCAAGCCAGAGATTTTCAACACCGACCAGGGCAGCCAATTCACCAGCGCGGATTTCACCGGCGTGCTGATCGGAGCTGGCCTGCGCATTTCGATGGACGGGCGCGGTCGCTGGATGGACAACGTCTTCATTGAGCGCGTCTGGCGCTCGCTGAAGTACGAGGACATCTATCTCAAAGGCTACGCCGACGGCCGCGAGGCGAGGGTCGGCATCGGCGACTATTTCGCCTTTTACAACGAGCGCCGCCTCCATCAGGCGCTCGGCTATCGCGCGCCGATGACCGTCTGGCGCGAAGGCGCGGCGCTCGCGGCCTATGGACATGTGGACAACGCAAACGCGTTGACCACATGCCCACAAGCGGATCAGAAACAGCAGACAGAACCCTTGGCGGCTTGATAAAGGACAACCAGCAGATGGACTTCCAACTTAGCCGCCGCCAAAAACGGTCCCGCTGCGCGGGGCCATTTCAATCCGCGCCTTCGTCACCAAGCGAAAAATATCCGGCCGAACCGTAAGCGACCAAGGCCGCGACGCCCGCGACATCATGCTCGGTCTGGCCAAAACCTGCATGAAATTGAAATTGTCGTTCTACGACTTCATCGGCGACCGACTGGGAATCCCAGGCCCCAAAATCCCACACCTCGCAAACCTCGTCAGGCCCGCCCCCGCTTGAGCCGACCCAAGCTTGCCCGGAAATCTGCCCCGATTACCAATATAATGTCTTAATCTATTGATATAGTTCTCTAAAAAACCAATGATCAAGTTTGGCCCCAATTTCGACCCGAATCTAGCCGCTTGCTTGGGCGTCCAAATCCGGTCCGCAGCACTCCCAGCGCGAATGTCAAATCGTGGCTCGAAGGTCCGTCGGCGCCCACGTACTGTAGCGGTGAGGCCGATGTCTGAATTACGGCCCCGCCGAAGGAGGCTCTAACGTTGCAGCGCCCGCCGTCAGAATCCGCGCCTCCGATCGCGGGGCGACGGCAGAAGCAGAACGGCCAAACGCGAGTTCAGCGTCAGGCGCCCGCGACCCTATTACCTCTCGTAGGCTGAGGCTGACGCTCGGCCACTTTAGCCAGGGCTTTCCCGTCAAAGCAGAGCGTGCCCGATCAGCACGCCAGGCTCTGATTGGAACCGCCAAGCGGCCCTCACCCTATCGCCTTTCAGCCTTCTGTCGTTCAAAGACCTCGCCGCTTTTGTAGTCGAGGTTTGGCAATCTGGTCGTTCGAGCTCAATAGCGGTTATGTCCGGACACTGCGAACGGCAAAGTCGACCCTTTGCAGTCATTCGACGTGAACCGTCGGTTCTCGTATGAAGGCGCCTGCATCGCAGGTAGAGCAACCTTAGACGCCGAGCCGTTTCCGCCGGACCGAGCCTGGCAAATCGAGTGCTCAAGGATAAGGCCGCATGTTATTGCAAATCGCTCTCGACAAACCGGGACATCTGGCTCTGCTTCCTTACATAAAGCACGTTGCTGATATCGTAGAGATCGGCACACCGCTGTTGAAGCGTTTTGGCATCGGGGCGATCGCCACCGCGCGTGAACTGTGCCGGGACACGCCGGTGCTTGTCGACAGCAAAACGGTCGACGGCGGCCAGCTCGAAGCGGAAATGGCTTTCAGCGCAGGCGCGGCCTTCATGACGGTTCTTTCCTCGGCGACAAGCGCAACCCATGAGGCGGTGGGCCGAGTGGCAGCCAAATTCGGCGGCCATGTCATAATCGACACCATCACCGAGGCGGGAAGGAAGGAACTCCTGCCAGCCAAGACCGCCTTTCCCGACAGTTTCGCCTATGTCGGCATTCACCGGCCATCAGACGCGCGCGCCGCCGGTGACAGCTCTACCGCTCATATCGAGGCCGTCGCCGAGATGCACCGGCGTGGCTTTCGCGTCGCGCTTGCCGGCGGCCTGGGTCCGGACAGCATCGACTCGGTGCTTGCCTTCCAGCCAGAGATTGTCATCGTAGGCAGCGCGATAACTGAGTCCGGAGATCCCCAAGAGGTGGCGAAGTGGATACGGAACAAGCTAATCAGTCCCGGCCGTGGCTGGCCGTGGGACAGGAAATAGCCGATCTGCTCAATCGCATCGACGCCATATCGTTCTTCCGGATTGCCCAGGCGTTCGACGACAAGTCGCGCTGCTGGTTCTTTTCTGGCCAGGGACGTTCAGGGCTGGCCGCTCAAATGGCGGCGATGCGTCTCATGCATGTTGGACGCAATGTCCATTTCGTTGGCGAAGTCACCGCCCCGTCAATCCGCAAGGGCGACGGGTTGGTGGTCGTCTCCGGTTCGGGAGAGACGCCGGTCAGCATCAGCTTTGCGAGGATAGCAAAGGCCGAAGGCGCCGAGCTGATTTTGTTCACTCGGGCGCCGAAAAGCACACTGGCCGCACTTGCCGATGCGATACTTCTTGTGCCGGTCGAGACGACGCAGCAATTCGGCGGCAGCTTGTTCGAGCAAGGCAGCCTCATTCTATTCGACGCCATCATCCTCGAACTTGCACAACGCATTCCGGACGCCCATCAGCGCATGCTCGGCCGCCATACCAACTTGCAGTGAGTGTCGCCGTGGCGCCATCGCGACCTAAGGATTTGGTGCTCGCAATAGATGTGGGGACAGGGAGCGTTCGCGCGGCGTTGCTCGATCTGCGGGGTCGGACCGCCGCCTTTCGCGCCCGTGAGCACGACCAGGTCGTCACTGGTTTCGGCCGGGCCGAGCAGCGCCCCGCCGATTGGTGGGAAGGCGTCGTGGTCAGCGTCCGCGCCGTTCTTGACGCGGTGGCGGGCGGCGCGCACCGGGTGCTCGCGATTGCGGCCTGCGGCCAAATGCACGGAACCGTGCTGATCGATGCCGGGGGCGAAGCCGTGCTCGATTCCGTACAGCTCTGGAACGACAAGCGGCCGAACGCGGAGGTCAGCGCCTTCGCCGCCGCCAATGACGTCGATGCGCTCTGGCCGCTGACAGCAAATCCGCCTTCGGTCGCCTGGCCCGGCTTCAAGCTGCAATGGATCGCGAGCCACCAGCCCAGAGAGCTCGCCCGCGCAGCGACGCTGCTGATGCCGAAAGACTACATCAATTTCCGGCTGACCGGGCGGCGCGGAATGGACGAATCCGACGCCTCCTGCACTTATCTCTTCGATGCGAGGGCCAACGCCTGGAGCCCGCTTCTCGCCCAACGGCTCGGCGTCGATCCGGCGCTGCTGCCGCCCGTTCACAACGCGTCTACGCTCATCGGCGCGGTGACACCCCAGGCCGCCGCGGCGACCGGGCTCCTCTACGGCACTCCGGTCGCAGCCGGCACGAGCGATTTCGCGGCGACGCTTTTGGGATCGGGCGTCTCGGCCGAGCATCGCGGCTCCGACATCACTGGCACTTCGACGCTTATCGCCGCATATACGCCGCAACCCCTCAGGGATCCGATCGTCACCAACATGCGCACTGCCGACGGCGCGTGGGCGGCCTTCACGATCCTCGACGCCGGCGGCGACGCGATGCGCTGGGCGCGGCGCGCGCTGCATCGCACCGACGCGAGCTATGACGCCATCGTCGCCATGGCCGAAGCGGCGCCGCCCGGCGCGGACCGACTGTTGTTCCTGCCTTACCTCAACGGCGAGCGCCTCGGCGGCGACGCCAACGCGCGCGGCGAGTTCTTCGGCCTGACAAGCGGCCACGATGCCGGGCGCATGCACCGCGCGGTGATGGAGGGCGTCGCCTTCGCCGCGAAGCGCAATCTCGCGATCCTCGAGCGCAAGAGCGGCCGCATCGAAAGCATAGTCGCCGCAGCCGGCGGCGCGCGCGGGCTATGGTTGGAGATCAAGGCGAGCGTCTACGACCGCCCAATCCTCCTGCCGGCCCAAGCGGAAGCGGGCGTTGCGGGTTGTGCGATGATCGCCGCCCTCGCGGTTCGCGCTGTCGCCGACTGGGCCGAAGCGCGAACGCGCTTTGTCTCCTTCGCCGATGAGATCCGTCCCAATCCCGCATGGCGCGACCGCTACGCGCGCTACTCCGAACTTTTCGATGCGCGCTATGAGTTGAATCGCGATCTATGGGCGCGTCTCAACGCGCTGGACGCGGGGGCCTAATGTTGCGTCCTAAAACACTTCGACCCCGCGTGAGGTCGAGAGTCGCGGGAGTCGAATCCCGCGACGCGATCCCGCAACTGGCCGCCTGTCTGGCCGAGCGCCGCGGCGTGACCTTTTTGCCTCTGACGGCCGTATGCGCGACGGTCCCGCCTCGGCTGGAGTTGAGCCGAGGGGCAATTGACGCCGAAGCGCTTGCCCGCCACGCGATCCCGGTCCATTGGCGCCTTTCGACAGTCCCTGGCAGAGCGGCGGCGTCGAACGGGATCCGGGCATCTCGAAGTCGGGCAATCGCCGCCTGCGCAAGACCATGATCGAGCTTGCCTGGTTCTGGTTGCGTCACCAGCCGGACTTGGCGTTGAGCCGCTGGTTTCAGGCGCGGGTCGGCGCCGCGAAGGGACGGATCCGCCGGATCGCCATCGTCGCGCTGGCCCGCAAACTCCTCGTCGCCTTGTGGCGCTATGTCACCCAAGGCGTCGTTCCCGAAGGCGCCGTGTTCAAGGCGGCATGACCCGATGACTCAATCCCGCTCCAACACGGCGCCGATGGCTCCATGACTTGACCCCCATTCCAGCGAAGCCGAACGCGACGGCATTGCCGGATCCGGGCGGGCGGTGACCGCGGATCGACCCCCGGGCTGAAACACGCCGTGAAAAAGGATGGTCCCGCCAACCCGAGCCCGATGCCCTCGAGCATGAGGGATTATGGTCCGAGCCCACAAGCTCGACCGGATGTGAGGTGATGCGGTCGTCAGGGCTGCATGGCAAAGACGGGCTCACGCTTCGGATCCAAACGCCAAAAGGAGATGCACGATGCCGAAATGAATCAGCTTGACTGGAATAGGCGCCAATAGGCGCCAAAGAAGGTGTCGATATACGCCGGCTACGCGAGAACCCGAAAATCGGCGCGATGGATCACGCGGAAATTGTCCGTGATTCGGTCGCGGAACCGCTTCCATTGTTTGGGCACGGTATGCCGGAGGAACATGATGATCTTCAGGCGGAATTCGTTGAAGGTCTTGTAATCCCGGTTGTGGGTGACGTTTTCGTGCATCAAGCCCCACAACCGTTCGATGGGATCGAGATCGGGACAATAGGGCGGAAGGAAGTGCAGCACGATTTTGCGCCCGACCGCCGCAAGCCATTGTTTGACGACGTCAGCCTTGTGATAGCTGGCGTTGTCGACGAAGACGTGGATGAGGCGCATCGCGGTATGCGTACCCTCGATCTCGCCCAATAGCTTGATGAAGGTCAGCGCGTTGACCTTCTCGACGGCGAGAATTTGCGTCTGGCCGGTTTCAAGATTGATGGCGCCGTGGATGTTGAGCCGGTCACGGCCCGTCGTCTGCTCCACCGCAAGGGCGACGTCCTTGCGGGCCCAGCAACCGGCCGGCCTCACCTGATGGGTCGGATGAACCGCATCGACGAAGACGACGGCCTCATCGACGCCCATTGTGTTGAGCAGGCTCTCGTATTTGTCGATGAAGGCTTGCTGCTTGGCGTCGTCGAGGCCGCGCGGCATGGCCTCCGGCTTGCGATAGTCAAAGCCCAGGCGATGCAGCAACGCGATCAGCCCCGAGCGGCTATAGCTCAGCCCAAATGAGCGCTTTAGCCAAGCCCCGATCTTCCGGGTGCTGCGGGGGCAATGGGCGCCGATCCAATCGCCCAGAGCGATTGCCTGCTCGTCGGTGAGGTGGCTGCCGCCGCCTTCGTGGCCAAAGCTCTTCAGCCCCTCGACGCCACCTCGCTCATAGGCCCGATGCCAATCGCGAACCGTATCGTCGTCCCGCAACAATGCCGCCGCAACCCGCTCGCAGCTCCAGCCCCGATCGAGAAGGACGATGGCGTTGGCTCGGCGGGCAACCCGATGCTCCTCAAGCCCGTCCCGCGCAATCCCGATCAGGACTTGCCGGTCTGATGCTGAGAGAAACCCGCCGCGAATCATGCCTCCAGCCGAATCCCGTTCGGCCGTCCCGTCAACCCTTTTTCGCATCCTCAATGCGTCGGAGTATAACAGGGAAAAGAACAGGGAATTTATCCGAAATTGGAAGTTTGGGAGCGGTTTGGTCTTCAATTTTCGCCTTCAAATCAGGCGGTTGCAACAAATTTCCCTGCGCAACAAAACAGGGAATTAATTCGCAGGAACAGGGATCCGCCGATCGAATAACAGCGATGGATACGGCCGTCTTTAGAGCGCTCTGCATTTGGGTTTACGCATAGCCGGCGTTCCTGATGTATCCGGCGCATTCTTCGGGGGGATATTGGGTGAGGATCTGAGCGCAGGCGTGTGAGACGGCTTCGTAGCTTCGGGCTCCGACCTTTCGCAGCAGGGTTTTGAACTTGGCGAAGACCTGTTCGATCGGGTTGAGGTCGGGCGAGTATTTCGGCAGAAACACGAGGCGCGCGCCGACGTCTCGGATCGCCCGTCGCACGGCCTTTCCCTTGTGGGAGCCGAGGTTGTCCAGGATTACGACGTCGCCTGGCTTAAGGGTGGGCGTGAGGAACTGTTCGACATAGGCGCGGAAGCGTTCGCCGTTGATCGGTCCGTCGAACAGGCAGGGCGCGTCGATGCGGTCGTTGCGCAGGGCGGCGAGGAAGGTCGCGGTTTTCCATCGGCCGTGAGGAACCTTGTCGATGAGCCGCTGGCCCTTCGGCGCCCAGCCGCGCAGGCGGGTCATATTGGTCTTCGTCCAGGTCTCGTCGATGAAGACCAATCGACTGGGATCGATGAGGCCCTGATAGGCTCGCCATCGTCTGCGGTGGCGGCTTATGTCTGGGCGATCCTGCTCGCGCGCGACGAGGGTCTTTTTTTGAGCGTGACGCCGATCCGGCGGAAGAAACGGCTCATCATCGAGGTGTCGGCTTTGACGCCGCGCTCGGACAAAAGGCGATCGCAAAGCGCCTGAAGCGTGACGTCCGACTTTTCGGTCCGTGCCGCCTCCAGAAACTTGCGGTGCGGCATCAGCTTGGAGGCGCGATGGCCGCCATGCCCGACAGGCTCTCGCAAGCCGTCCCGTTCAACTCGCTCAAGCCACTTAATGGCTACGGATTCGCTGATCTCGTAGCGTCGCGCCGCTGCGCGACGGCTCATTTTGCCCTTCTTAACCGCATCAATCACGCGGTCCCGCAAGTCTTGCGAATACGGCTTCGGCATCCCTGCTGGCCTCCGCCCAGCCAACAGGTTGAATCACAAGGTCCCCGATTCGGGAATCCCCGCCCTCGATTCAAGCCAAAGACAGCCCGCTCTAGGAGGCTGTCCAGATAGTGTCCGCCGTTAGGTGGGTTTGGAGAGTGTTAGCGGGTCTGGACGCGGATTCGGGGTTGTTTGGCCGTTTGACGGGGGTCAGGCGGTTGCGATCTCGGCGGCGGACGGAGTCCGCCCTTGAGCGAGTTTGAGGATATTGTGGGCGAGGCAGACGAGGCCCCATTCGTGGGCGACCTTGTCGAGCCCGCGCATCAGGAACTGACGGAAGCCGCGGGCCTGCTTGATTTGCCCGAACACCGGCTCGGGCAATTGCTTGCGCAGTCGATAGGGGGTCTCGTGGCCGCCGGCCCTGATCTTCTCGCGCATGGCCGCTACGCGCTTGCCTCCGGCTTCGCCGTCGGTCGGATGCTTGGCGCGTCCGGCGGCGATGTAGGCGTCGATGTTGCGGCTCTCCATCGCCTCGAGATTGGCGTGCGAGCAATAGCCGGCGTCGGCCGAGACCTGCTCGGGCTTGCGGCCCATATTGGCTTCGACCGCGTCGACCATCGGCGTCAGCTGATGCTGGTGGCTCGCGTTGGCGTCGAGGCCATGGGCGACGATCACCTGTGCCTCGGCGTCCACCGCCGCCTGGGCGTTGTAGCCCTGGATGAAGCCGTCCTTGGTTTTCATGATGCGGCTCTCGGGATCGGTGAAGTTCTTCTGCGCTTTCGGGTCGGGGTCTTCTGAGGGCGGGGCGGCGGGTCTTCCGGGTTTCTTGCGGCCTTCGGCTTCTCGTTTCTTCTCCGCCTCGGCCCGCACTTGCCTTTCGGCCTCGGCGGCGGCTTTCGCCTCGGCCTCCAGTTCGGCCTTGGCGGCGCGGATCTTCTCGGCGCGCCGCTTCTTGTCGGCGACCCAATCCGGCATCTCGTCGCCGCTCTTGTCGCGCCCCAAGGCGGCGTCCTCGCTGGCGTCCGTCGCCGCCGCGGCGTCCATCCAGCCGGCGACCTCTGCCTCCAGTTCCGCCGCGCGCTCGGCCATCCGCGCGTAGCTCATGGCTTTGTGCTTGGAGGCGTTGGCCTTGATCTTCGTCCCGTCCAGCGCGACGTGCCCCAGCTTGACCAGCCCGGCTCGCTCGCACAGCCGCAGCACCTGTGAAAACAGCGCGGAAAGCGCCTGCAGATGACGCTTTCGGAACTCCGAGATCGTGCGGAAATCCGGAGCGTCGAGGCCGACGACGCTCATGAAGTCGACGCGTTCACGACAGGCCTTGGCGATCCGCCGCGACGAATAGACCCCGTTGCAATAGCCATAGAGCAAAAGCGCCGTCATCATCGCCGGATCGAATGGCGGCTGCCCGCGATCGACGCGGTAGACCCGCTCGATCGCCTCGAGATCAATCTCCTCGACCACCAGATGCAGAACCAACCGCGCCAGGTGATCCTTGTCGACGAACTCCTGAACCGTCGCTGGCAACAGCATCGGCTCGTCGATCTTCCAGGGGCGATAGCGCTTGCTCATGAGCAACAAGAATTCGATTCGTCGCAATCCCGCCAGCAAAATCCGCGAATTCTCAGACAGGCTCCTAGTTGGCATACCAAGCCATCATCTTGTCTACGCCGCTGATTTGAATGGGTTTCTTAGAAGCGCGGTCCACCGCGAAAAGTTCTCATCTTTCGTCTTCCCCGGCGCGCCATTTTTCCACCGCCCTGGAACAAAACTGGGCGCTGGTAGCGGCGTTTTGGCTGAATTGATTTGGCGCACCCGGGCCGCAGGGCGGCGGCTATTCTGAGCGCACGGCGGCTTCAAAATCGCGCACTGCGACCCGAGAACCTGCGGCAACCTTAAGTCATTGGGCTCGTCGTCACGCGGGCCCCTCCGCCCAGCGCTTCATGCCCAGGGTTCGAAATTGAGCACGGGCCAGACCGTGGAGCTCTTCGGCTTTCATCGCATTGCCCTTGGCCGCCATGATGTCGCCAAGTGTGCGCAAGCCGTGGCCCTGCTCCGGGCCAAGAGCCAGTTCCTGCGCAAGCTCATAGCCTTCGTTCGCCGCCGCCTCAGCCGCCGCGGCGTCGAGCCCGAGCAGCGCCGAGGCCTTGACGCGGAGCAACTCGGCTTCCAAAGCGCGAAATCCGCTTGCCCTTGCGACGCCACGTGCGGTCTCGGCGACGTCGAGAGCGCGTCCGGGATCGCGCGGCGCGAGCGTCGCGCCGAGCAGCGCGCAGGTCAACGCGCCAAGATATGGCAGATGGATCTCCCGCGATCTTTCGAGGGCAGTTTCGAGGAGGGGGACCGCGGTCTCGAATTCGTCGTTGAGCGCGTGAGCGTAGCCGAGCAACCCCTGATGCCAGGGCAGAGTGAACTCCAGCCCGACGCGGAGTGCGTGCTCGATCGCCGCCCGCAATATCGGTTCCGCCGAATCCGCGTCACCGCGAAACAAATACGCGCGTGCGTGATGATTGCTGAGGATGCTGAAATCCCACGCATTCTTTTGCGGCAGGGCTTGCGCGCGGTCGAGGAGCGCGAACGCTCGGTCAAAGTGGCCGCGATGGGCGAACACACGCGCAAGGATCAACATTGAATTTAGAAGCAGCGAGCCCGATGTCCCGAAATCGCGGATCTTCGCCGGATCGCGCATGTTCTCGGGAAGATTTGCCGACAAAAGCTCAACCACGCTGTCGAAGTCTCCGCCGATCCATGAGGCGTGCCCCAAAGCGAATCGCACGCCATAGACGAGCGCCTCATCCTTAAGGCGATTGGCCGTTTCGAGAGCGCGCCGGCCGACCTGAACCGCCCGCCTCGGATCGCCGCCATATTGGCTGAGCACATGACATTGTTGCATCGCGATCTCGGTCATGGTGACCGGATCGCCGCCTGCTTCGGCGGCCGCGGCGGCCTCTTCGAGGTGCTTGAGGTTCAACGCGTGCTCGCCGGCGGCGAAATAGGCCGAGGCGATGGCGCGGTTGACCTCGACAAAGGCGCGATCCTCTTTGCTCATGGACTGCAAGGCGTTCTGGTAGGCGCCGATCGCCTCCCGGTAGGCGGAGTTCCGCTGTGCGAGCTGCCCGGCTCTTTGCCAGTATTCGGCGGCGCCTGCCGCGTCGCCCGCGCGCCCCAGATGCATCGCGAGCGTTTCCGGCGCCGTCTCGACGATCGCCGGGTGCAGGCGCGCCAGACTTGAGGCGATTTCGCCGTGGATCTCGCGCCGCTTGCTCTTCAGCATGCTCTCATAGGCCGCTTCTTGAATAAGGGCGTGCTTGAAGCGGTAGCTCGAATCGGGCGCGACGCCGTCGACGAACAGGAGGTCGGCGTCGGTGAGCTGATCCAGCGCAGCGTTGAGCGCAGCTTCCGCCAGGCCGGCGATCGCGATCAACAGGCGATAAGTGAACTCGCGCCCGATCACCGCGCCGATCTGAGCGACCTCGCGGGCTTCCCCGAGGCGGTCGAGCCGCGCGGCCAGCGATTGCTGCAAGGTCGGCGGGATCGCCTGCGCGCCGCCTTCCAGCATGAGCCGCGTCACTTCCTCGACGAACAGTGGCACGCCGCCCGTACGAAGGGCGACGCCTTCGACCGCGTCGGCGGAAAGCGCATGGCGCTCGGCGATGGCGCCGACCATCTGACCCACCTGGCCGCGATCGAGTGGAATGAGCGAAATGACGCCATGATGTGACCGCGTCGCCCAGGGCGCGCGAAACTCGGGGCGCGCGGTCGCGATGATCATCAGCGGCGCGGTCGCGCCGCGCTCGGCGAGCATCTTCAACAGATCGAGCGAGGTGGGGTCCGCCCAGTGAAGGTCTTCGAAGGCGAGCGCGAGCGGCTGCGCGCGCGCCCCGGCGAGCATCCAGGCGACCACCGCGGCGAGCTGACGGCGCCGCAGCTCGTCGGGCGTAAGTTCATGCGTTCCCGGCGATTCCAGAGGAATGTCGAGCAGCGGCGCGAGCAGCGGCGCAAGTTCGGCGGGATTGAGCTTGACTTGGGTCAACGAGGACTCGAGCTCGGCGAACCGCCGCTCCGCCGCGAGGTCGGCGCCGAAGCGCTGCTTGCCCCACTCGGTCAAGGGATTGAGCGCGGTGTTCTGCAACAATTGCGAGGCGCTCCACTCGACCCAGGTGTGCGGCGCCTCCGCAAGCCGATTGCGGAATTCCTCAACCAGCCGCGACTTTCCGAGCCCGGGCTCTCCGACGATCTGAATGAACTGCCCCTCGCCGGCCCGCGCGCGCTCCCAGCGTTTGAGGAGGACCGCGAGATCGTCGTCGCGCCCGATGAGCGGCGTATAGGCGCGGGCCCCGGCGCGCCGGCCGCCGCCGCTGGCGCGCGCGATCCGGTACAGGGTCGGGGCGCCCGGAACGCCCTTGAGTTCGTGCGGACCTTTTTCTTCGACGATGAACAGCCCGGCGACTTGTCGTCGCACGGTCGCCGTCATGAGCACCGTTCCTGGCTCGGCCGCGCTTTGGACGCGCGCGGCGACATTGGGAGCGTCCCCGAACACCTCGCCCATAGAGTCGACGATCACCGGCCCGCTATCGAGTCCAATGCGAGCGGAGAGCTTTGGCAATTCGCGGGCCGCATTTGCAGCGTTCAAGTCTGCGATCGCGCGGAGGATCGCCAAGCCCGCGCGGGCCGCGCGCTCGGCGTCGTTCTCCTGCGCCTTCGGGTATCCGAACAGCGCCATGAGCCCGTCGCCGAGCCTCTTGGCGACATGACCGCCGTATTGAGTGACCGCCTTGGCGGCGTCATCGAGATAAGCTTGGACGAGATCGCGCCAGTCCTCGGCGTCGAGCGCAGCCGCAAGGCTAGTCGACCCGACCAAATCGCAGAACATGATGGTTACGGGCCGCCGCTCCGCTTCGTCTCGCGCGCGCGGCGCGGCGGCAGCGGCGGCGCCCAGGGCGGGCAAGCCACCGATCGCCTTGAGGAGGCGCTTGCGGTCGCCGAGCGCCAAGCCGAGCTTTTCGAGGTCGGCCTCGGTCAAGTCACGAACGACATCCATGTCGATCAGGTTGTCGCGAAACGCGGCCTCGTGTCGTTCAAGACCCAGGCCTCGTAGCCAAGTGGCGACGTCCATGACGTCCTCGAATGGCCGAGCGAAAAATCGCGCGAAACAGTGCGATCCGCGGGTACATGCAAACTAGCAGTTTCGCGGCGAAGCGCAAAGACGTGCGGTCTTCTCCCCCGGAGCACCGTTGCGACCGTCCATTTCGGGTCGAGAGCGGATCTAAGAGACAGACTTGGTCGAAAGTGTCATTATAAATCAACGGGAAAAGCAACTACATAACAGTGCCCAGTTTCATCCTGTCGGGCGCGCCATTTTTCCACCACTCCAGAACAAAACTGGGAACTCCAGACACGGCCGCCAACGCTGGTACACAATCGGCCGCCAGGGGCGCATCCCCTGCCTCGTCTTTAGCGCCGCGCGGTGTAAGGTCGGAACGGAAGGCGAAGGGAGGGCGCAACGCCGATGGATGAGCGCACGCTGTTGCGGCGGATGTTCGACGCGGCCGTGGAAGCGGCCGCCGCGGACGCGGCTGTCCCGCCCAATCTGCCCCCGCCGCCGGCCGGCCGCACGATTGTCGTCGGCGCCGGTAAGGCCGCTGCGGCGATGGCGCGCGCGGTTGAGGCGCACTGGCCCGCGGACCGGCCGCTCAGCGGTCTGGTCGTCACCCGTTACGGCCATGGCGTCGGACCGCTCGCCCGCATTGAGGTGGTCGAGGCCGGCCACCCGGTGCCGGACGCGGCGGGCCAGGCCGCGGCGGCCCGCTGTCTCGATCTTGTGCGCGGGCTGGGGTCGGACGATCTTGCGCTTTGCCTGATCTCCGGCGGCGGCTCTTCGCTGCTGTCGCTTCCCGCTCCGGGCATCGAACTGGCCGACAAGCAGGCCTTGAATCGCGCCCTTCTCAAGAGCGGCGCGAGCATCCACGAGATCAACTGCGTCCGCAAACATCTCTCGGCGATCAAGGCCGGCCGTCTCGCCGCGGCGGCTGCGCCCGCGCAGGTGGTCTCGCTAATCATCTCCGACGTGCCCGGCGACGATCCCTCGGTGATCGCCTCTGGCCCGACAGTGCCGGACGTCGCCACGCTCGCCGACGCGATGGCGGTGCTCAAGCGCTACGGCATCGACCCGCCGCCGTCGGTAAAGGCTCGGCTCGCCGATCCCAACGCTGAGACGCCCAAACCAGGCGACCCAGTTTTTGAGCGCACGGTGACCCGCATCATAGCCGCGCCGCAGGCCTCGCTGGAGGCGGCCGCGCTCGTCGCCCGCAAAGCAGGAGTTGAGCCGCTTATTCTTGGGGATTCCATCGAAGGCGAAGCGGCCGAGGTCGGCCGGGTCATGGCGGGCATCGCCCGACAGGTCGCGCTGCGCCATCAGCCGGCGCCGCCCCCTTGCGTCCTGATCTCCGGCGGCGAAACGACGGTGACCGTGCGCGGCCATGGGCGCGGGGGCCGCAATGTCGAGTTTCTGCTGGCTCTGGCGGTCGAACTGAACGGATTGCCCAATGTCTATGGGCTGGCCGCCGACACCGACGGCGTCGACGGCGCCGAGGAGGTCGCCGGCGCAATCGTCGCGCCCGACACGCTCGCCCGCGCGGCGGCTCTCGGCGTCAGCGCAAAGGCGAGCCTCGCCGACAATGACGGGCATGGGTTCTTCGAGGCGTTGGGGGACCAGGTGATCACTGGCCCCACGCTGACGAACGTCAATGATTTCCGGGCAATTTTAATTGGCGCATAGTGGGGGCCGCCATGAAACGCGAGCGCAAAACCAGGATCGTCGCGGCGCTCTGGCCCGCCGGTCCCTCGGCAGGCGCGATTCCCGCCGTCTTCGAGGCCGGCGCCGAACGCGTCAGCTCGACCTCGAACCGGTCATGGTCCAGCAATATCTTATCCCCGTGGATCATTCCGACGACTGGAGGGCCACAATGATCAAAATGCCTCAGCCGGACCAGGCGGTGCTTGCCCGCCGCGCGGAGATCGTCGCAGTTCTGCGCCGGATCGTGCCTGGGGAGGGCGTGATCGACGCCGAACACGAGCGCCGCGCCTTCGAATGCGACGGACTGACCGCCTACCGCCAGCTTCCGATGGTGGTCGTGCTCCCGGATACGACCGCGCAGATCGTCGAGGTGCTGCGCTACTGCTCGGCCAACAACGTCAAGGTCGTTCCGCGCGGCGCCGGCACCTCGCTGTCCGGCGGCGCGCTGCCGCTGGAAGACGGCATTGTGCTTGGCTTAAGCAAATTCAACCGGATCCTCGAGATCGACATCGCCAATCGCTGCGTGGTCGTCCAGCCGGGGGTGACCAATCTCGGCATCAGCCATGCCGTGCAGGCCCATGGATTGTACTACGCCCCGGATCCCTCCAGCCAGATCGCCTGCACAATCGGGGGCAATGTGGCGGAGAATTCGGGCGGCGTGCACTGCCTGAAATATGGCCTCACCACCAACAACGTCATCGGCGTCGAAATCGTGACGATGGACGGCGAGGCGCTGCGCCTCGGCGGCAAGCATTTCGACGCCTCGGGCTACGATCTGCTCGGCGTCATGGTCGGCTCGGAAGGGATGCTTGGCGTCGTCACCGAGGTGACGGTGCGGGTCTTGCCCACCCCGCCGGGAGCGCGGGCGCTGATGATCGGCTTTCCCAGCGTCGACCGCGCTGGCGATTGCGTCGCTGCAGTCATCGGCGAGGGCATCATTCCGGGCGGGATGGAGATCATGGACCGCCTGGCGGTCGAAGCGGCGGAGGCTTTCGTCCATGCCGGCTATCCGCTAGACGCCGAAGCGCTGCTGATCGTCGAAATCGACGGCTGCGAGGCCGAGGTGGATCATCTCATCGCCGCGGTGGAGGCGATCGCTGCGCGGTACGGCGCAACCTCTTGCCGCGCCAGCCAGTCAGAAGAGGAGCGGCTACTGTTCTGGTCTGGGCGCAAGGCCGCTTTCCCGGCGATCGGACGTCTGTCTCCCGACTATTACTGCATGGATGGCACGATCCCGCGCAAGCGCATTGGCGACGTCCTCTTGCGCATGAAGCAGATGGAAGCGCGATATGGCCTGCGCGTTGGCAATGTGTTCCATGCCGGCGATGGAAATCTGCATCCCCTGATCCTCTATGACGCCAACAAGCCCGGAGAACTGGAGCGCGCGGAGGCGTTCGGCGCCGACATCCTCCGGCTGTGCGTCGAGGTCGGCGGCGTTCTGACCGGCGAGCATGGGGTCGGCGTCGAAAAGCGCGACCTCATGGATACGATGTTCAACGAGAGCGACCTCAACCAGCAGCAGCGCCTGAAATGCGCCTTCGACCCGGAAAGCCTGCTCAATCCAGGAAAAGTGTTTCCGCAGCTCTGCCGCTGCGCGGAACTCGGCCGGATGCATGTCCATGCTGGACAGCTCCGCTTTCCGGACCTGCCGCGCTTCTGAACGAGGGAGATTTCATGACCGATTTCCAACCCTCGGACGCCGCGGAGGCCGCGGAAATAGTCGCCTGGGCGGCCGCCGAGAGCCAGCCGCTCGAAATCGTCGCCGGCGGGAGTAAGCGCAGGCTTGGTCGTCCTCCGCGCGCCGAGCATCGATTTGACGTGTCGCGACTGACCGGAATCGTCGACTACGAGTTAGCCGAACTGATTCTCACCGCACGCGCGGCCACGCCAATGGCTGAGATCGAGTCGCAGCTCGACGCGAAGCGGCAGATGCTGGCCTTTGAACCGCCCGACTGGCGCGGCTTGCTCGGCGGCGGCGGCGAGCCGACTCTGGGCGGCGTTCTCGCATGCAATCTCGCCGGGCCACGCCGGGTCCGCGCCGGATCGGCACGCGATTACTTTCTCGGCTTCGCCGCGATCAACGGCTGGGGCGACGTCTGGAAAGCCGGCGGCAAGGTCGTGAAAAATGTCACTGGCTACGACATGTGCAAGCTGCAGGCCGGCGCCTACGGCACCTTGTCGGTGCTTGCCGAGGTGACCTTGAAAGTCATGCCGAAACCAGAGACAGCCTGCACGATACTCCTTCAGTCGATGGCGGACGAAATCGCCATTCCCGAATTGTCGCAAGCTCTCAACACGCCTCATGAGGTGTCGGCGGTGGCGCATCTGCCGGCGTCGATTGCGCGGCGCTCGAGCGTCGCGACTGTGGCGGAGGGCCTCGGCGCCGTAACCGCGCTCCGCCTCGAAGGCCCGGCTCCTTCCGTCGCCTCGCGCGGCAAGGCGATCGAGTCCCAGTTCGGACGCGGGCTCCGCTTGGACGCGGCTGAAACCGGGCTGCTGTGGGCGGAGATCGGCCAAGTGCGGCCTTTGTTAAAGACCGGCGCCCAGTGCGTTTGGCGACTCTGCCCCACGCCGACCTCCGCGCCCGCCGTGGTGAACGCCCTGCGGAAACGGTTCGCTTCGACCGAGGCTTTTTACGATTGGGGCGGCGGTCTGGTTTGGCTGAGCCTCGACGCCGACGAAGCAGGGCCGGATGGCGGCGCCGCTCTCGTGCGGGCGGCGATGAATCAGGCGGGCGGCCATGCGACGCTGGTCGTCGCGTCCGACGACGTTCGCGCCACAGCGGCGGTGTTCGAACCCCTCCAGGGCGCGCTGGCTGCTCTCAACAGGCGGATCAAAAGCGGCTTCGATCCGCGCAGCGTCTTGAATCCTGGGCGGATGCACGAGGGTCACTAGCCAATATGCAGACGAACTTTACCGCGGTCCAGCTGGCGAATTCCGATATCAGGGAGGCCGACAAGATCCTCCGATCGTGCGTGCATTGCGGCTTCTGCACCGCGACCTGTCCGACCTATGTGTTGCTTGGCGACGAGCTCGACGGTCCCCGAGGGCGGATCTATCTCATCAAGGACATGCTGGAGAATGACCGGCCGGCGACAGAGGACGTCGTCAAGCACGTCGATCGCTGCCTCTCCTGCCTGGCGTGCATGACGACCTGCCCGTCGGGCGTCAACTATATGCATCTCGTTGACCACGCCCGGCATCACATCGAAAAGACCTATCGCCGGCCATGGCCGGACCGCGCATTCCGACGTTTTTTGGCATTCGTCCTGCCTCGGCCGAAACTGTTCAGGGCGGCGCTCAGCGCGTCGCGCCTCGCCAAACCCTTCACCCGATGGGCGCCGGGCCCGTTGCGGGCGACGCTCGCTTTGGCCCCGCGTTATGTGCCGGCGTCTTCCCCTGTCGATCGGCCGCAGGTTTTCTCGTCCCCGACGCGGGCCCGACGCGTGGCGTTGCTCAGCGGCTGCGCCCAGCAGGTCCTGGCGCCAGAGATCAACGAAGCGACGATCCGGCTCTTGACGCGCCACGGCTGCGAGGTCGTCGTGTCCCGAGGAGCAGGCTGCTGCGGCGCTTTGACCCATCATCTCGGTCAGGAAGGGAACGACCATGCCCGCGCCAACATTCTCGCGTGGACCCGGGAAATCGCCTCGGGTGGGCTGGACGCGATCGTGATCAACGCCTCCGGCTGCGGCACCATGGTCAAGGATTACGGCTTCATGTTTCGTGACGATCCCGAGCTCGCCGAGCCGGCCCGAGCGGTTTCCGCGCTGGCTCGCGACATCACGGAATTGATGAGCGAGATTGGCCTCCAGCCGCCGGTCAGCCCAACGGGTCGGCGGGTGGCCTATCACAGCGCATGCTCGTTGCAGCACGGACAAAAGGTTCGAAACGAGCCGAAGCAGCTGCTGAGGGATGCGGGGTTTATCGTGTTCGAGCCGCCCGAGGGACACCTTTGTTGCGGCTCGGCGGGCACATACAACCTGCTGCAGCCGGAGATCGCCGCCCGACTGCGCGACCGCAAGGCGGCCAATATCGAAAGCACCGCGCCCGACCTGATCGCCGCAGGCAATATCGGCTGCATCACCCAGATCGCCGCCGGAACTGCGCTGCCCGTCGTCCACACCGCGGAATTGCTCGACTGGGCGACCGGAGGGCCGAGACCGCGCGGCTTGCCGGCATAACCGTCGCGTGTTCAGTCAACCTCACGGATCTTCAGGCCATCGCCGCTGCTTGGTGCGGATCCCGTTTAGCTTGGCTGGAACCATATCCGGCAGCGCGTAGCCGTCGAGGCGCCGGTCGACTGGCGCTAAAGCGCTCTGCTCCGCGGCGGGCGCGCAGGCTTCTCATGCAGAAGCCGAACAGCGGCGCGACTTGCGCCGGGTCCGCCGCCGCGACCGCGGCGCCGAACAGTCGTCGCAGGAGCGCGCGCCGTCGCGTCGTCGATCGCGCGATCCTTCGCCGGCGGCATTGTCCCGCGCACTTGCGGGTTCACGCCTTGTGCGTCGCGCCGATCTCGTGATTGGCCATGATTTCGAGCGCGCGCACAATCGCCGAGTGATCCCACTTTGCGCCGCCATGGGCGGCGCAGGCGTTGAACAGCTCCTGCGCGGTCGCCGTATTCGGCAAAGAGACGCCGAGCGCCCGCGCGTTGGAGAGCGCGAGGCCGAGGTCCTTCTGATGCAGTTCAATTCGAAACCCGGGATCGAACGCGCGCTTGATCATGCGCTCGCCGTGCAATTCGAGGATGCGCGAAGTCGCGAGACCGCCCATCAGGGCCTGGCGCACCTTGGCTGGATCGGCGCCGGCGCGGGACGCGAACACCAGGGCCTCGCCGACCGCCTCGATCGTGAGCGCCACCACGATCTGATTGGCGACTTTGCAGGTCTGGCCGGCGCCGTTGCCGCCGATGAGGGTGATGTTCTTGCCGAGCTTTTCGAGCAGGGGCTTGACCTTGTCGAAAGTCTCGGGAGAGCCGCCGCACATGATCGAAAGCGTCGCCTGCTTGGCGCCGACTTCGCCGCCGGAGACGGGGGCGTCGAGATATGAGCAGCCCAGGGCGTTGACGCGCTTGGCGAACTCCTTGGTCGCGACCGGCGAAATCGAGCTCATGTCGATGACGATCTTACTCGGGCTTAGACCGTCTGCGACCCCGTTCTTGCCGAACAGCACGGATTCGACGTCAGGCGTGTCCGGCACCATGATGAAGATCACGTTGGCGCTCTGCGCGACTTCCTTCGGCGATTTGCAGGCCTTGCCGCGGGCGGCGAACTCGGCGGGCAACTTGGATCGATTGTAGAGGCTGAGTTCGTGCCCCGCGTCGGCGAGGTGGCCGGCCATTGGCCGCCCCATAATGCCGAGACCGATGAATCCGACTTTGGCCATTGGCGTTCTCCCTGAGAGTTGCGGAGGTCAGGCGGGGACGGCGGCGCGGGCGAGCCAGCCGAGCCCTTCAAGGGTGGTCGTCCTGGGCTTGTATTCGCAACCGATCCATCCGTCATAGCCGAGCTCGTCGAGGCGGCGGAACAGGTAATCGTAGTTGATCTCCCCCGTTCCCGGCTCGTTGCGGCCGGGATTGTCGGCGAGCTGGACGTGGGCGATGCGGTCGAGATGCTTGGCGATCGTCGCCGCGAGTTCGCCCTCGCTGCGCTGCATGTGGTAGATGTCGTATTGCAGCCACAGATTGCGTTCGCCCACTTCGTCAAACAAAGCCAAGGTCTGATCGGTGCGGCTGAGATAAAAGCCGGGAATGTCGTAGGCGTTGATCGGCTCGACCAGCAGCTTGATTCCTGCGCCTTCCAGTTCGCGCGCCGCGAAGCGCAGATTGCCGACCAGCGCCGCGCGGACCGCGCCCGCCTCGACGCCCTTCGGCGTTACGCCGACAAGACAGTTGAGCTGACGGCAGCCGAGCGCCCTGGCGTAGGAGACGGCCGCGCCGACGCCGTCGCGGAACTCGCCTTCCCGCCCGGGGAGGCAAGCGACGCCGCGCTCGCCCTTCGCCCAATCGCCGGCGGGAAGATTGTGCAGGACTTGGATCAGACTGTGCCTGGCGAGCTGATCGGCCAGCGCCTCCTTGGGATATGCATAGGGAAACAGATACTCGACCCCGCGAAAGCCGGCCTTCGCCGCTGCTGCGAAGCGGTCGAGAAACTCGACCTCGTTGAACAGCATCGTCAGATTGGCGGCGAATTTGGGCATGGGCCGGTCTCCTTGGCTGGCGCGGCCTCAATCGAGCAGCGCGATGGCGGTCGGCGCGTCGCTGGCGTCTTTGGCCAGGTCCTCGAACTCGGTGACGGCGTCGATCTCGGCGCCCATCGAAACATTGGTCACCCGCTCCAGGATGATCTCGACGATCACCGGCGTGCGGAACTCTCCCACCATCGTCTGCGCCCGCTTGAGCGCATCGGCGATACGTTCCGGATCGGTGACCCGGATCGCCTGGCAGCCGAGGCCTTCGGCGACCTTGACGTGATCGACGCCGTAGACGCCGATCTCGGGCGCGTTGGCGTTCTCGAACGACAGCTGGACCGCGTAGTCCATGTTGAAGCCGCGCTGGGACTGGCGGATCAGTCCAAGATAGGAATTGTTCACGACCACATGGATATAGGGTAGCCTGAACTGGGCCCCCGCCGCCAGTTCCTCGATCATGAACTGAAAGTCATAGTCGCCGGAAATGGCGACGATCTCGCGGTCCGGATCGGCCGCCCTCACTCCGAGCGCGGCGGGAATCGTCCAGCCGAGCGGCCCCGCCTGGCCGCAGTTTATCCAGCGCCGCGGCTTGTAGACGTGGAGGAATTGAGCGGCGGCGATCTGCGACAGGCCGATGGTCGAAACATAGCAGACGTCCTTGCCGAAGACCTTGTTCATCTCCTCATAGACGCGCTGCGGCTTGATCGGCGTTTCGTCGAAGTGCGTTCGGCGCAGCATCGTCCGCTTGCGTTCGCGGCACGCGCCAACCCACGCGCTGCGGTCCCTGAGCGCGTTTCCAGCTTTCATTTCGCGCGCCGCCTCGACAAACAATTCCAGCGCCGCCTTCGCGTCCGAGACAATGCCGAGGTCGGGATTGAAGACGCGGCCGATCTGCGTCGGCTCGATGTCGACGTGAACGAATTTGCGGCCCTTGGCGTAGACCTCGATCGAGCCGGTGTGGCGGTTGGCCCATCGATTGCCGATTCCGAGCACGAAGTCGGACGCCAGCATCGTCGCGTTGCCGTAGCGGTGCGCCGTCTGCAGTCCGACCATGCCCGCCATTAGCGGGTGGTCGTCGGGAATCGTTCCCCAGCCCATCAGCGTCGGGATGACGGGCGCACCGGTCAGTTCGGCGAATTCGACCAGCAGCTCCGACGCGTCGGCGTTGATGATTCCGCCGCCGGCGACGATCAGCGGACGCTCGGCCTCCTGCATCATCGCCAACGCCTTGTCGATTTGCGCTCGCGTCGCCCTCGGCTTGTAGACCGCCAGGGGTTCGTAAGTTTCGATGTCGAATTCGATCTCGGCCATCTGGACGTCGAACGGCAGATCGATCAGAACCGGCCCGGGACGCCCTGACCGCATCAAGTGGAAGGCCTGCTGGAAGATGCGGGGCACCAGCCCCGGTTCGCGCGCCATCACCGCCCATTTGGCGACGGGCTTCGCGATCTCGGCGATCTCGACCGCTTGGAAGTCCTCCTTATAGAGGCGGGCGCGCGGCGCCTGGCCGGTGATGCAGAGAATGGGGATCGAATCGGCGGCGGCGGAATAGAGGCCGGTGATCATATCGGTTCCGGCCGGACCGGAGGTGCCGATGCAAACTCCGATATTGCCTGGATTGGCGCGGGTATAGCCCTCGGCCATGTGCGAGGCTCCCTCCACGTGGCGCGCGAGCACGTGGCCGATCGTGTTGCGCGGCTTGAGCGCCGCATAAAGCGGATTGATGGCGGCGCCGGGGACGCCGAAGGCTTTCCTGACGCCTTCCTTCTCCATCACCAGAACCGCGGCCGCGGCCGCCGTCATTCGCGCCATCGAGGCCTCCTCCCGGTTCGAAATCAGTTATGAGCGCTAACGAAGCGGAGCGTTCGCCGCAATGCCGACGGCGTCAATATCAACTATTCCGAACCGGAATGGTCAACTGTCCCGTCCATCCTCGCTGGAAAGTCCCCCCGGCGCCACACTATCGGCTTGGCGCGAAACGATACGGTTTCATCGATCCGCGACCGTGGTAGCCTTTCCGCGGCGGAGGCGTTGGGTCTCCAGTTTGGGAAGGGAAAGGGAAATGCCGACGATCACGACCAGGGACGGCGTTGAGATCTTTTACAAGGATTGGGGCAGCGGGCAGCCGATCGTGTTCAGCCACGGCTGGCCGCTCTCCGGGGACGATTGGGATCCGCAGATGCTGTTCTTTCTGGGCAAGGGCTATCGCGTGATCGCGCATGACCGGCGCGGCCACGGCCGATCGACCCAGACGGGCGGCGGCCACGACATGGACCATTACGCCGACGACCTGGCGGCGTTGACGGAGCGTCTCGACCTCAAGAATGCGATTCATGTCGGCCATTCAACCGGCGGGGGCGAGGTGACGCATTATCTGGCGCGGCACGGCGAAAGCCGGGCGGCCAAAGCGGCGTTGATCAGCGCGGTGCCGCCGCTGATGGTGAAGACGGCGGCCAATCCGGCCGGCCTGCCCAAGGAGGCGTTCGACGGCCTGCAGGCGCAGCTCGCCGCCAACCGGTCGAAGTTTTATTGGGATTTGCCGGCCGGGCCTTTCTACGGCTTCAACCGCCCGGGGGTGAAGGCGGTGGAGCCGGCGATCTGGAACTGGTGGCGCCAGGGCATGATGGGCGGCGCCAAAGCGCATTACGACGGCGTCGTCGCGTTCTCGCAGACCGACTTCACCGAAGACCTGAAGAAGATCAGCGTGCCGGTGCTGGTCATGCACAGCGAGGACGACCAGATCGTGCCCTATGTCGCCTCCGGCCCGTTGTCGGCGAAGCTGCTGAAGAACGGAACCCTCAAGACCTACAAGGACTTCCCCCACGGCATGATCACGACCCAGGCCGAAACGATCAACGCGGATCTCCTGGCCTTCATCAAGGGATGAGGCCTCGCCTTACGGCGTCATGGCTCGCGCGATCGGTCGCGACCGAGCAGTCCGCGGGGGCATTCACTTCCCTCCGCAACAGCTCGCCGACGCGCCCTTCGCCAACGCCTCTTGGACCGGCGGACAGGGAACAGAACCATAGGAGCAAAACACGCAACAGTCTCCCGCCAGCGGCTTCAGGATTGCGCCGCAGCTCCTGCACTCATAGAAAAACTGGCAGGCGTCGGTCGGCATCGCCTCGACGGCTTGGCAAGCGCATTGCGGACAGGTAAGCGTGGATTCAAGCTTCATCGCCGGCTTCGTCATCTTTTGCATCCCGACGCCGCCGCTCGCGGAGCCTCTTCTAGCGTGCGCCGGTCTTTTCGATCCGCAGCAACGTGAACAATTTCATCGGCGGCAGTTCGCTTTTCTCGACCAATCGCGCGTCACGGCGCGCAGCGATCCAATCGCCGATTTCGGCATAGGGGAAGTTGGGGCGCCAGCCAAGCCAGGCGGCCGCCGTTTCCATCCGGACTTCGATCGTGGCGCGCAGGCCCCCGGAGGCGGCGAAATAATTCATGACGATCAGGCTGCCGCCGGGCCGCAGCACCCGCCACGCCTCGTCGAGAGCCGCGGCCGGGCGCGGCAAAACGCTCATCACATAGGGCGCGAGCGCGACGTCGAACGCGGCGTCGGGAAACTCGAGCGCGGCGGCGTCCATGATGTGCAGGCCCTTGACCTGGGCGAGGCGCTTGCGCTCGACCCGCGCGCGCGCCGCGCGCAGCATCGGCGCGCTGATGTCGATGCCCGTCACCAGCACGTTTCCCGGCAGCAGCGGCAATTCGAGGCCGGTCCCCACCCCGATGACCAGGACCTCTCCGCCCGGCCCCGCGGCCAGCGCCGCCGCCCGCGCGGCCGCCGCCCGGCCCGGATGAAACGGCAGATCGAAAATGAGGTCGTAAACGGGCGCCCAACGGCCATACGCCGCTTCGGCCGTATGCCCCGCGCGACTGTGCGCCGCAGGAATGGGGTTCATCGACGGGACCCTTTCCGCCGCAAATGCGCGGCATGGACGCGAAACTTCGCTTTTCGCCAATATCCCGGACCGAAGACATTATACCACGAACGCCGTCCGGCGTCGCGCTCGCTCGCCGGAAGCTTTCAGGGCCGGTCGTTGGCCGGGCCTCAATGACCAGGGACGGGTGCAGCAGGAAGATGGACGAGAATGAGATTCGAGCGGCGCTCAATCGCCACTGGGCCGCCTCGGACGCAAATGACTTCGATGTTGAACACGAAATATACCGGGAGGACGCGGTGCTCGAGTACCCGCAATCGGGCGAGCGTGTGAGGGGTCGGCGCAACATCCGCGCCTCTCGCGTCGCACAGCCGAACTCGAAGCGCTTCACGGTGCGCCGCATCGTCGGCGCGGGAGGCCTCTGGGTCACGGAATTCATCCTCGCATATGACGGCCGGCCGTCCTATTCGGTGAGCGTCATGGAGTTCCTGGATGGCAAGGTGGCCCGCGAGACCCAATACTTTGCCGACCCGTTCGAGCCCGGACCCTCGCGCGCGCGTTGGGTTGAGCGAATGGGATGAAATCGGCGCGACGTCGGCGCCCCCGCGCGTGCTGGACCGGGCAGAGATGCCCGTCGACACCGCTAAGCTCGCTCGATTTCTCATCGGCAAAATGGTCGTGCGGATCCTGGCCGAAGGCGTCGCGGGCGGCCGCATCGTCGAGACCGAGGCATACGGCGTCGGCGACCCCGCGGGTCACGCCTATCGTGGCGTCACCCCACGCAATCGGGCGCTTTTCCTTGAGCGCGGGCACGCATATGTCTATCTCGCCTATGGCGTCTCGTTCATGCTGAACGTCTCGAGCGAGACGGCCGGCGTGGGCGCGGGCGTCTTGATCAGGGCGATCGAGCCGACCATTGGCGTCACGCTCATGGAGCGAAATCGCGGCGCCCAGCGTGTGCGAGACTTGGCGCGGGGCCCGGGAAGGCTGTGCGAAGCGTTGGGGATTGATCGTCGGCTGGACGGGATCGACCTCTGTCAGGCCGGCCCGCTGTGGCTCGGATCCGAAGGTCAGGCGTCGGACGAAATCGGGCAGAGCAAACGGATCGGCATTACGCGCGCAGCCGACAGTCCGATGCGATTCTACGTTCGGGGCAATGGGTTCGTCAGCGGTCCGCGGGCGCTCAATCGATGAGAGAAGACCGTCCGCGGCTCATGCGGCGGCCAGACTCGGACAAGGGAGTGTGAGCATGGCGACGTCCGATGCGCTTCGCTATACGAGGATTCCTCTTAACAATGGATCTGGCGCCATACCCGCCGTCGGGTTTGGCACGCTGATACCCGATCCCGTTGCGACCAAACAAGCGACTCGGACCGCACTGGAAGTCGGGTTTCGGCATTTCGATTGCGCGGAACGCTACCGCAACGAAGAAGCGGTTGGCGATGCGATGCAGGCGGCGTTCAGGGCGGGGACAATTCGGCGGGAGGACGTCTTCGTCACCACCAAGCTCTGGAACACCAATCATCGTCCCGACCGGGTCAAGCCCGCCTTTGACGCCAGCCGCCGGCGGCTGCAAATCGACACCGTCGATTGCTACATCATCCATACCCCTTTCGCCTTTCAACCAGGCGACGAGCAGGACCCGAGGGACGAGCGCGGTCAGGTCATCTATGATTCCGGAGTGACGTTGGTCGACACGTGGCGAGCGCTCGAACGCCTTGTGGACGACGGTCGGTGCAAGTCGATCGGCCTATCCGATATTACTTTGGAGAAGCTGCGAGAGATCGTTGGCGCCGCGCGGATCAAACCGGCGGTGGTGCAAGTCGAATCCCATCCGTACCTGCCTGAATGGGAGCTGCTCGACTTCTGTCGGCAGCACGGCATCGTCCTGCTGGCGTTTGCAGCGTTGGGTCACGGCCTGGATCCGAAACTATTGGATGACCCCGTGATCACAAGTATCGCGCAGCGCATCCGCAAGACGCCTGCGCAAGTTGCGCTCGCCTGGGCCGTGCAACGCGGCACCGCTTTCCTGACCACCTCGACCAAACCTCGCCGTATCCAGGAGAGCTTTGAGATTACGACCCTGCCTGAAGACGCCATGCGGGAGATGCGGGACGGCATAACGACGAACGTCCGGTTCAACGCTGTGGTGGGGACCGGCGTGCCTGGCTTTATTCCCCGCGCCAGGTGAACTGAGCTCAAGGCGTTCTACCAGAACGCGCTGAAGCCGCCCGGGATCGCAATCGTCATGGAGCTCACGGCGGAAGAGACGGGCGGCGAGGCCGATGCCGGCTTCGGCGCCTACGAGCAAGTCCTTTCCTGGCGGCCGGAGCGCGTCATTCTCAGCCATGGGCGCTGTTTCGACGCGAATGGCGGCGCCGTGATCCGGCGCGCGTTCGGTTGGGCGCTCGGCGAGTGATCGGACCTTCCCCGACCCGCACAATTCTTTCCGCAACCCGCAGCACGCATCGCTGGCCGCAATTGCGCCGTTCAAGCCGCGCCCATTTTCCTTGCGACGACGATCTCGCACGGGATGCCGAAGGGCGTAACGACATTATGATGTTCGATCTTCCAGTCCGGAGCCGGGACCAGATCGAGGATTTCGATCGGGCGGCACCCGCCGACCAGCATCGGCGAGACCGCCCGCAGGCCATTCCACATCGTGGTGATCGCCCAGGCGATCGGCGTCTTGCCGTTCGTCAGACTGACCAGACCGGCAAGCCCGCCCGGAGTCAGCACGCGCTGCGCTTCTCTTATTGCGGCTTGCGCCTCGGCGTCGGGAAGGAGGTCCAGAACGAAGGTGCAGACAAATCTGTCGAAGGCGCCGTTCGGGCTGTCCGTCCGGGCGCCGCCGTCGGATTTTTCGACCGTCGCGCGCGGCCCAAAGCGGGCCAAGCGTTCCTTGGCGAGCCGCACCATCACCTTGCTGATGTCTCGGCCGACATAGATCGCGTGAGCCGGAAGGCGGGTTTCGAACAGTTCCTCGGCGAAGCGGCCGGTCCCGCAGCCGAACTCCAGGACGGCCCGGCAAGCCTCGAGGTCGAGATGCGCCGCGAGGTCATTCAGCGCGGGCGCCTCATAGAAAGCCTGCGAATCGAGCTTCTTTCCAAACCTGTCGTAGAAACGCTCGGCTTGCGTCGCCGAAAGGAGTCGCCCTGTCACGTCATCGAAATCCTTGTCCGGCCGTTCCTCGGGTTCCGGATGCGGCGCCGTGCGGACGCAGAATGGCAGACCGGAGGGGCAATCGCATGACAGCCTTCATCGCTGGTCTCGCAAGCCTGATGCTTAAACGACCCGAAGCCGGAAAGTCGAGGTGAGGCGGACTTCCGCTTCGCTTAAGGGCGGTCGGAAGTCGGGCAAAGCGGACGCCCGTTTTCGGCGGAAAGCGGCCACACGCGGCGACGGCGGATAGGGTCGTCACATACGACAACTATGCCTGCATTTTCCAACTTCGTTGATTGTCTTGGTGGCGGACTACGCCGCTCGGGTGAGGCGGGTCAATTGAGCGACGGGGCGGCGAGCGGCCTGCCGGGCGGCGGGGGACAGGAGGCAGGAGGCGTCATTTTTCGAAAATCATTTTTTCGCGACAATTGCTTTGAGAAAATCAGAAGTCGTGTTATGGTCCTCCTCGTCGCTGGATCGAGGCGCGCCTGTCGCGCCGAGGGCAGCGGCCGCTTTTAAGCCTTGCGGGCGAGTTGACACGCTCAAAAACGGCAAGGGGCGCGAAGTCTTTAAGCTTTCGGCATGGATTTGGGGCTGGCGCCTCGTCTGCTCGGATTCGAAACCGGAATCGGTTCCGAGCGGACGCCCATGCCGAGACGTCTTAAGCAAAGCCCAGTCCGGCCCCCGGTCCTTATCCCCGTCTTTAGGGGATGATCCGGGGGCGAAGCGCAGCTCACGGGTCTCGCGATGGCTACGCGGTCGGCGAATCGGCGCCGAATGGCGCCGCAAGCGATTGAAAAGACGCAATCCGCGGCTGAAAATGGCGCCAGCCCCTTAGCGGAACTTAAAAGAACGGATCGGGAGGCGAGAAAGGGACGTAAGTCCCAGACGCTCCTCTTTTTGGAGGCCGAAACAGGGCATTTCCCAGATTGAGTCGCTGACAAAAGCGCGGACCCGGCAAACGAGGGCGGCGGCGATCAAGTCGGCCCTAAATGGCGCCGCAAGCCTTTGAAACAATGGAATCCGCGGCTGGAATTGGCCGCCGCCGCCGCCCGACCTCAGCTTTCGGCCAACGCCCGCAGCAGATGCGGCGCCAGCGGGTTCTCGAGCGCCGCCTTCGAGCTCAGGTCGAACGTCGATACTGTCATCCAGCCCTTGCCGAGGAAGCTTCGCTTGGTGAACGCCGCGGCCAGGTGCAGCCATCCGACCGCAATCCCCAAATCGATCAACCCGCCGAAAGCGGTCGAGAGGAATCCGGTCAAAACGTAGTCGGGCAGAAGTCCGGCCCAATGCTCGTCCAGCATCGGTCCGTTGGGCAGGCCGGCCCACGGGCCGTCGGTGCGCCGCCAGGCGAACGCGCCCATCCATTGCCCGTCCCAGGGCGTTCCTGCGCGGCGGCGAAGCTCCATCTTCGGAAAATTGTGGCGGTCGGACGCCGGCAGATCGCGCTCCGGATCGACCAGCGCCTCGTCCGAATTGGCGATCAACAGCACTTTGCGCCCGGCGATGAGCGCCTGGCGGACCGGCGTCGTGAGCCGCGTCGCCAGAACGACGTCGGCCTCCTCCGGCGATGCGGCGCGATTCGGCCAGCCGATCGCGGAGACGATCTTTCGCGCCGCATCGTCCACCGCATGGAATGACGGCGCGGGAGCGCGAAGGGGAGCAACGACGCAGAATTCGAGGCGGTTGCGCGACTGCATCCGTCCGCCGGCGTCGAGCGCCTCGAGTTCGAGATCGTGGATGGCGATCGCTTCGCCGGCGCAGCCGACCAGTCTGATCGCGGTCGGCCCGGCGCCGAGCGGCTCGAGGCCGGCCTGGTCCGCGAACCGCCAGGCAAGCCTCGCGCCTTCCGGAACCTTGTCGGCGCCGGCGAGCCGAACGGAAACGTCAAGGCTCTCGCCGACGCCGATGGCGGTGCGAGGGGCGCGCGCGATGACGAGCCATGGCCGCTGCAAGTCGGCCAGACGATCCGCAAACCGGCGCGGACGGTTCCGAGCGTCCATCAGGCCGTTCGCCTCCCATTGCACGTCGTTCAGCTCGGTGATGACGTAGCCGGAGATCGGAGCTTCCCAGCGCAGGGTTTCGATCTGGAATTTCAGCGCCCGGAATTGGAATTCCTGCGCGGCGTCGACGAACCCGTCGAGATCGCCGAAGATCGGCGCGAGCTGCGCGTCGCGAAATCGCGTTTCGACGCCATGCGGATAGGCGGCGCCGAGGTTCCAGTCGTGGCCGCTTTCGAACCACCACGGCTCGCTTCCCTTATCGTCGAGGAGATCGCGGGGATGCGGCAGGCCCCAGACCCCGAATTCCGAGCAGATCAGCGGCTCGTCCCCGCGCTTCCTGGCGTCGCCGTGAGGCGACCATGCCCACGCGGCCCGGGACGAGAATGCGCGCGCGATCGCGGCGAACGCTTCGTTCTGATGAGGAAACGCATTGTACCAGTGGAAGTCCTCGACATCGGTCTTGCAATGATAGTTGCGCGGAAAGCAGGGAGAATTGTCGATCAGCAGGCCATTGGGGACGAGAGCCTTCGCCGCATCGAACGTCTCGACCAGCCAGCGCCGGTCGTCCGGATTGTCGTCGAGGTCGATGCCCCATCCCTCGTTGAACAGCGTCCAGATGCAGATCGAGGGGTGATGTCCGTGCGCGGCGACGACTTTGCCGAACACGTCGCCAACGGCCTCTCGAGTCACAGGCGCGAGGAATTCCGAATATGGCATGTCGAGCCAGACGATCAGCCCGAGGCGGTCGGCCAAATCGAAATAAAGCCGATCGGGAATCTTGACGTGGCATCGCAGGGTGTTGAGGCCCATCGCCTTGGCGTTCCTGAACCGCTGTTCGAGGAAGTCCGCGCTCGGGGGGCGGCACTCCTCGTCAGGATGCCAGTCCTGATCCAGGGCGCCGAACATATAGAAGGGCCGGCCGTTAAGGATGAGGCGCGAGTCTCTTGCTTCGAAACTCCGGAATCCGACGACCCGTTCGACCGCGTCCACAACGGCGCCGCCGCAAATCAGTTCGATCGCCGCGTCGTAGAGGTTGGGAGCCGCGGGCGACCAGATTTCGGCGCCGTTGACCTCGAGCCTCAATTCGAAGTCTACCGAGCGCAATTCGAAATCCCGCCGCGCGACCGTCGCGCCCATGCGCGACAGCGTGATGCAAATCGCCGCGGCCTCGGCTGGCCGAGACAGCGTTCCTCTCGCGATCACGGCGCAGGCTTTCAGGTCGAACGACGCCCAAATCGCGACCCCGCGCAAGTGAATGGGGTTGCGGGCCTCCAGCCGGGCGGGCTTCCAGATCCCGCCGTGCAGTCCATACCAATCCTGCTTGCCGATCAGCGACTGGCTTAAGCGGCCGAGGGCGGGGTCGCGATCGTCGGGCGTCGTCGCCTCGACGCCGAGTACGAAGGCATTTTTTCCGGCGACGGCCGTGGTCAGATCGACCTCGATTTCCGTCCAGCCATCGCCATGGACAGCGACGGCCTCATCGTCGATTAGGATTCTGGTCTCGTGAAACGAGCCCTCCATGATGAGCATGACGCTCTGGCCGGCCCATTCAGGGGGAATCTCGATTCGGCGGCGGTAGCGCCCGGTTCCGCCAGCGTTGCGAAGCTCAGGGAACTGGGCCTGCCATATGCCCGGCGAACGGATGCGACGATCCTCGCCCATGAGCCTTGCGGTCCGGCCGTCGAAGGAGAACTCCCATAGGCCGTCGAGAGGGAGGATAGGGCGACGCGCGGTTCCCCGGTTGTCGAAGGTCGGGTCGATCGGCACGGGCGCCTCCGGATGCGCAAGGTTGGATAGGGGTGAGGTCGAACTTCGCGCGCGCAAGCGGCGGATTATTCAAATATCCAAAAAACTGATATAAATCCGACGCCAAAGCGCAATCGGCGGGCATGGCACGCAATATGGCGCGGAATTTCCTGGTCATCGATCCTGAGAAGCGGCCGGAGGTGCTTCGGGGTCTTGCCTCGCCGGTCCGGGTGCGGATTCTCAAGCTGCTCCATCGGGGCGCGGGGGTCAACGTCAACGACATAGCCGCCGCGCTCGATCTTCCCCAGTCGACCGTATCGTCCAATCTGCACGTTCTCGAAACCGCCGGCCTCATTCGCGCCGAAACGCAAAAGGGCCGCAAAGGAAGTCAGAAGCTCTGCTTTTCCACTTTTGACGAGGTCCTCGTCATGTTTGACGAGGAGATCGCCAATGCGTCCGCAAACGTTATCGAAGTCGCCATGCCGATTGGACTTTACACCAGCTGCGAAGTCACCGCGCCTTGCGGATTGTGTTCGCCCGAAGGGATCATCGGCCTGCTCGACGTCCCCGCAACCTTTCTCAATCCCGATCGAATGAATGCAGGACTGATGTGGTTCACCCGCGGCTTTGTCGAATACCAGTTTCCCAACAACGCTCGGCTGGTCGGCAAGGCTGTCGTTTCGCTCGATTTCTCGTTTGAACTGTCTTCCGAAGTCCCGGGAACCTCGGCCGATTGGCCTTCCGATATCAGCATTGCGATCAACGGACAGGAGGTCGGCCTGTGGACCAGCCCTGGTGATTTCGGCGACAGGCGGGGCGTTTACACCCCCAACTGGTGGAAACTCAAGGGCAGCCAGTACGGCAAGCTCAAAAGCTGGCGCGTCACCCCTGACGGCGCATTCGTCGACGGAGTGAAAATCTCCGCCGTCACGCCTCGCGATCTTGACATTTCGCAACACCATTCGATCCGGCTTAGGATCGAGGTCAAGGCTCATGCCCGGCATCCCGGCGGAGTCAACATCTTTGGCCGCGGATTTGGCAACTACGATCAGGACATCGTTCTCAGGCTGACCACCGCGCCCTGACTGGCTCGCAAGAAACCCTCCAGGGACCGACTACAGAGTCGCGCCGGAAACGCCGAAGAGATGGGCATGGTTTTCGTTGAGCGCAAGTCCGACAGGCTCGCCGGACTTGATGGCGAGATTGCCCTCGCCTTCGACGATCAACTGTCCCGCCGGCGTGTCCACATACAGCATCGTCGCGTTGCCGAGATGTTCGACGAGGGCGACCGCGCCGTTGAAAACGGCGGTCGGGTCCCGCGGATCGACCAGGGTGAGATGTTCGGGGCGAACCCCGAGTTCGGTCGAATCGCCCATTGGCGCATCCGCGCCGACACGCACATGCGCACTTTTCCCTCCCGGCAATACAACCGAGGCTGCTCCGCCCTTCATCCCGCCGATGATCACGCCGAAGATATTCATGGCGGGCGAGCCGATGAACGAGGCGACGAACTTATTGGCGGGCGCATTGTAGAGATCGAGCGGCGACCCGATCTGCGATATGCGTCCCCTGTCGAGGACCACGATCATGTCGGCCAGCGTCATCGCCTCGGTCTGATCGTGGGTGACGTAGATCATCGTCGTGCCGAGATCGGCATGCAGTCTGGCGAGTTCGAGGCGCATCTGGACGCGCAGCTTCGCGTCGAGATTGGAAAGCGGCTCGTCGAACAGAAAGACCTCTGGCTTGCGCACCAACGCGCGGCCGATCGCGACCCTTTGACGCTGACCGCCGGACAGTTCAGCCGGGCGCCGGTCGAGAAGCGGCTCGAGTTGGAGAGTGCGCGCGACTTCCGCGGCGCGTTCATCCTGCGTCCTCTTCGACGCGCCGGCCACCGAGAGCGAAAAGGCGATGTTCTGCCGCACTGTCATATGCGGATAGAGCGCGTAGGACTGAAACACCATCGCGATCCGCCGCTGGGCTGGCGGCGTGTCGGTCACGTCGGCGCCGTCGATGAGACATTGTCCGGCGGTGATCTCCTCAAGGCCCGCGATCATCCTGAGCAGCGTCGACTTGCCGCATCCCGACGGACCGAGCAATGCGGTGAAAGAGCCTTTCTCGACCGCCAGGCTCAGATCGCTGATCGCCGTCACGGCGCCGTAGCGCTTGGTCACATGTCTCAGTTCGACGTGCGGCATTCCGCCTTCCCGACTTTTGGCGATGGCGGGATCAACCCTTGATTCCCGCCGAAAGCATGATGGCCTGGGTCACTCTGCGTTGGAAGATCAGATAGACCAAGGCGACCGGCAACGCCGCCAGCATCGCTACCGCCAGATCGCGTGCATATTGGACGCCGAAGGCGTCGTGGACCTGCGTGATCCCGACGGTGATGTTCATCTTGTCCTCGGAACTGATCGCGAGGAACGGCCACAGGAATAGATTCCAGGCGCCGATGAACGTGATGATCGCCAGCGCGGTGGTGATGCCCCAGTTCATTGGCAGATAGATCCGGAACAGGAGCTGAAATTCGCTGGCGCCGTCGATCACCGCCGCCTCCCGAAAATCCTTCGGCACGGAATCGAAGAACTGCTTGTAGATGATGACGGTGACCGGGGCGATGAGCTGCGGAAGGACCACGCCCGCCAGCGTGTTGACGAGGCGGAACTGGCTCATGAGGATGAAGTGATTGACGATCAGCGCGGGGATCGGAACCATGAAGCTCGCCAGGATCAGCCACCAGAAGAACCGGCGGCCGGGAAAATTGAGCTGCGAGATGGCGTAGCCCGCGGCCGCGGCCATGGCCACGACGATGATGGTCACGGCGCCGGACGTGATGAGCGAATTGACGTACCAGACGCCGATCTTGGTCTCCATCAGGACGTGCCCGTAATTTTCGAGCGTGAAGTGCTCGGGCCACAAGTGCACGCCAGGACGGACGACTTCGTATTCCGGCTTGAAGGTCGTCACGAGGCCCCAATAGAGCGGAAACGCCCAAAAGACCGCGCCGGCGAGCGTGGCCACCGTGATCACGAGGCCGAGGACATCGAGATGACGCAAGCGCGTCAACGGTCGGCTGCGGCGCGCAGCGACAAAATCGGCGCTTTCGACTGAGGCGCTCATCGTTCGGCCCGCGCGCGCAAGAGCTGGAACTGCAGCACCGACAAGACGACGATGAGGAGGAAGAGAACGACCGAGGCGGACGCCGCGAGGCCGCCCTTGTTGGTCTGGAAGGCAGTCCTGTAGATGAACTGAACCATGACCATCGTTGCGTCGACGCGGCCGCCCTGGGCGAACAGATAGACCTGATCGAAGATCTTGAGCTGCAGGATCAGCTGAATGGTGAATACGAGCACCGTCACCGGCCAGATCAGCGGCCAGGTGATGCGTCTGAACTGCGTCCATCGGCTCGCCCCGTCGAGCCCGGCAGCTTCGTAGATGTCTTTCGAAATGTTGCGCAGCCCGGCGATGAACAGAAGGACGTTGAACCCGAGCAGCCACCAGACCGTGATGAAGGCGACCGCGGGCATGAACAGCGGAATCGTTCGAAAGATTGAAAGGTGATGCCCGTCGTTGAACGGGGCGATCAGATATTGCGCAACGCCGAAATCCTTGTCGAAAATCCAGCTCCAGATGTAAAAGACCACCGAGACAGGCAGAATGAAGGGAAGGAAGAAGGCGGCGAGGACGACGCTCTGCATCCAGCCCTTCAGGCGGTTGACGCCCAGCGCGACGACAAGGGCGAGCAGCGTGCTCGGAATGACCGAAAGGACAACGAAATAGACCGTGTTCCAGACCGCCACCGAGAACAGCCGGTCCGAGGCGAGCCGAAAGTAGTTGTCGAGGCCGACCCATTTGCCGGGTCCGATCAGCGGCGCGTTGGTCAGGCTGAGCTGCGCCATCTTGATCGTCGGGTAAACGAACAGCACCCCGTAGATGACGACGAACGGCGCCATCAGGACAGCGGCTGTAAAATACTCGTTGCGCTTGCTTTTGAGCATCGCCCGAGCGTCTCTCTGCGGTTTTCTGTCTGCGCCGGCCTGGACGGACCGGCGCAGTTGCGGGCTTCAGCCCTTACTTGGCCTGGCTCTGAAGATCGTCGCGCATCTTCTTGGCGGCGTCGGCCGGCTCCATGTCGCCCATCATCGCCGGGATGATGTAGTTCCCTGACGCGTCATAAACTGGCGAGGCGACGCCCGCCAGCACCGACCGCGGATCGAAGACCGCGGTCTTGGCCAGCGACGAATAGTCGGAGTTCGGCTTCAAGTCCTTGAAGGCCGTGCTGTCCTGCACCGGCAAATAAGCAGGGATATGGCCGCCGCCTGCCCATTCCAGCGAGTGCACGTTGAACCAATGGATCGTCTCGAGCACGAGCTTGCGCTTCTCCGGGGGCACCGGATTGCCCTTGCGGTCCGGGATGGCGAAGGAATGCGAGTCCGCCCAGGTCGCCGGATGGGCGTAGAAGGTCGGGATCTGGATCGCGCCCCAGTCGAAGAGCTTGCCCTTCTTGGCGAGGTCGACCATCGTCGGCACCTCCCAGACGCCGTTGATGTGCATGGCCGCCTTGCCTGAGGTGAAGAGAGCGATCGAGGCCGGATATTCGGTGTTGGACGGGGCCCAGCCCTTCTTGATCCATTTCTGCATCTCGGCCAGCGCCGTCGTCGCCTTGGCTAGGTTGTCGCCCTCGAGAAACTTGCCGTCCTTGAGGAACTCTCCGTCCTGTTGGTTGAGCAGGGTGTAGAAGATGCGCCACCCGGTCGCGCCGTCGTCAGGCACCGAAAGCCCCGAAACGCCGTTCGTCGTGAGTTTCGCTAACGCCGCGTCGAAGTTCGCCGCGCCGTCGAGGCCTTTCGGTTTGCCATCATCGCCGAGCAGCCCGGCTTTCTTCAGAAGGTCCTTGTTGTAGTAAAGAATGATCGAGTGGATATCGAGGGGCACGGCATATTGCTTGCCATCGTCCCCTTGGGCCGCCTTCCAGTTGGCCGGGCCAAAGTCGCTCGCCTTGATGCCGGCGGCGGCGAGTTCCTCTGGGGTGAGCACGCTCAGCACTCCGGTCGAGATCCCCAGCGGCATCCGTGATTCATGATAGGTCATGACGTCCGGGCCTTGCCCGACGGCGGTCGAGGTCTGCACCTTGGTGTAGAAGGGCACGCCCCATTCGAGCGTGGTCGCGTCGATGTGAACCTTGCCTTCATGTTCCTTGTTGAACTGATTGAGCATCGCCTTCATGCGGACGCCGTCGCCGCCGCTCAAGAAATCCCACCAGACGATGGTTTCGGTGGCCTGCGCCGCTCCAACCATGAGCGCCGTGCTCGCCAAAGCCGCGCATAAGACTTTGCGGATCATTTCGGTTCCTCCCGAGTGCTTCTTCCAATTGTGCTTTTTTGCGGGCCGCCCGCGCATTATCAGAGCGCGCCAGCGACATATGACGAGGGAAGCCCTGCGATCGAATGTTAGCGGGGAATGGCGAGGGTGCCAAGCGCTCTCGATCCAGCAAAATGATATTGATCTGGGTGCGCCCCGTCTGGAACCGAATCGCCCGGCCGCTCAGGATGCGGGCCAATTCGATGTCTGTAGCCGGTCGAGGACGAAGGAAGTCAGACGGTTCCGAGCGAAAAGCGGCCTCTGCGAAGCCGGAATTTCCGCTGGCAGGAGGCTGAGGAAAAGGCGGTGGGCTTGACTGCGGCGACGAAAAGCGGCTCCTCTGCATCCGAAAATCTGATATGAATGCGGTATTCGACAGAGGCGAGGAAACATGAAAGCGACGGTCATCGCGCACAAGGATTACCACATTGCGACGATCGACGACCGCATCTACGGCGCCTTCCTCGAACACCTCGGCCGAGCGATCTACTCTGGCATCTACGAGCCGGATCACCCGAACGCCGACGCGAATGGCATGCGGCGCGACGTGATCGATCTGGTGCGCGAACTCAAGGTCCCAATCGTGCGCTATCCCGGCGGCAATTTCGTGTCCGCATACAACTGGGAAGACGGAATCGGCCCGCGCAAGAAGCGTCCGACCCGGCTCGATCTCGCCTGGCACACGTCCGAATCGAACGCGGTCGGCGTACACGAGTTCTCCGAATGGTGCGAGGCAGTCGGCGCGGAGATGATGCTCGCGATCAATCTCGGCTCGCGCGGCCTGGATGACGCGCGAAATTTCGTCGAATACGTCAACGGGCCGACAGGCAGCTACTGGGGCGATCTGCGCAAGGCGAACGGGCGCTCCGAACCGTTCGGCGTCAGGCACTGGTGCCTCGGCAACGAGATGGACGGCCCCTGGCAGATCGGCCACAAGACCGCCGAGGAATACGGCCGATTGGCCAATGAAGTGGCAAAGGCCCTGCGCGCCTTCGACAGCTCGCTCGAGCTGATCGTCTGCGGTTCGTCGAACTCCGACATGAAGACCTATCCGGAATGGGAAAGAATCGTCCTCGAGCACGTCTACGATTCGGTCGACCACATTTCGCTGCACATGTATTTCGCCAACCGGACAGAGGACGCGGCCAATTACCTCGCCCTAAACGCGAAGCTCGACGCCTACATTGGCGCGATCGCGTCGACCATCGAGGTCGTTCGCGCAGCCAAGCGAAGCCGCAAGAAGGTGACGATCTCGTTCGACGAGTGGAACGTCTGGTATCATTCGAACGCCCAGGACCAAGAAATTCTCGGCGGCGCAAAGGGTTGGCCGCATGCTCCGCGGCTGCTTGAGGACATTTACAACTTCGAGGACGTCCTGCAGGTCGGATGCATCCTCAACACCTTCATCCGCCGCTCTGACGTGGTGAAGATCGCCTGCATCGCGCAACTGGTGAACGTGATCGCCCCGATCATGACCGAGCCGAAGGGCGCGGCGTGGCGCCAGACCATCTACTACCCCTATTATTTCGCCTCGGTGTTCGGGCGCGGGACAGCCCTGCAGCTGGCGGTCAAATCGCCCGGCTACGACGCTGAGGTCGCCGACAACGTGCCTTACCTCGACATATCCGGCGTGCATGACGAGGTGGGCGGTACCCTGACCTTTTTCGCCGTCAATCGGCACGGCGTCGAGGGCCTCGACGTCGAGATCAGTCTGCAAGGCTTCGCCGACGCCCGGATCGTCGACATCCAGACGATGACCAGCCCCGACCTCGAAGCCGCCAACACGCTGAAGAATCCGAACTCGGTGACGCCGAAGAAGGGCGCTGACGCGGCGATCAATCACAACGTGCTCAACGCAAAACTCCCGCCGTATTCCTATCGGATGTTCAGGCTCGCCGTTGGAACGTCCGTGACCGAAAGACCGGCGGCATAGATTCTGTCGCTGGTGAGCAAGCTCCAGGCGATCCGCGCATTCTTGTTGGCCGGCGCGACGGCGACGACGTTGGGGTGTCGCCGCCGCCGCATCTTGCCGAGCCATAGGCTTCTTGGATCCTGCTTGTCTCGAACCCGCCCGAGCGCGAAGCGAGCGCCGTGGATCAGCAACGTGCGCAGATAGCGATCTTCACCTTTACCGATGCCGAAAAGTCCGGCGCGGCCTTCGCTCGATCGCTGTTTGGGCACGAGGCCCAGCCATGCCGCGAACTGACGCCCGTTCTTGAATGAAGTTCGGTCGCCGACCGCGGCTGCCAGCGCTGCCGCAGTCACGGGGGCCGATCCCTTCGCCCTTGCTGAGACGCTGGCAGATCTCGCTGTTGCGATAGAGCTCTCGGATCTTCCGGTCGTAACCCGCAGTCCGCGTATTCAGATCGGTCAGTTCTTCCCATAGCTCGCCCCATCAGCATCGATCACAGCCGCATTGCGCGAAACGATCGAGTCGTTGCCTCAACGAGGTCCGATCATGCTGACTTCGTCGGATGGACGGCCATAGACGAGCGACGGTTTTCGGGCTTCGTTCCGCATGGCGTGCGCGAAGGCCCGGCATCGATCAGCTGACTTTTCATGATTGTCGAGAGACGGCAGTCAGGCGATTCGCGATCGCGAGTTGCACAGAAAGCGAGATCGCGGCCATCGCCGATCACAGCCTTAAGGGGGTGAGTGAGATCCTGGATCGTCACTACCTGAGCCGCGAGACGTGGTCGGCGGGAACGCCATACGGAAACTCGAGGCGAGAACAAGACTTGGAAAACGGCAGATAGACGGGAGTGCCGGGTGAGCGCCTCTTGAGCTGGCGCGAACGTATAGCTCTTTGATTCAGCTTAATTTTTCGATGGTGGGCGCACAAGGGCTCGAACCTTGGACCCGCTGATTAAGAGTCAGCTGCTCTACCAACTGAGCTATGCGCCCATCGAAATCGCCAGAGCCCTAGCGCCCAGGGAGGCCACGGGAATTAGCAAAGGCGCAAAGCGCTGTCCAGCGGTAATCGGAACCAATTGCGCGCCGTCTCGCGACCCCCCGAAGGCTGGGCGTCGACCGCTCAATTCCTGGTTTTGTCGACGAGCTTGTTCTTGCCGATCCAGGGCATCATTGCGCGCAATTTTTCGCCGACCTCTTCGATCGGATGGGCGTTGACGCGGGCGCGAGTCGCCTTGAACGAGGTTTGATTGACTTTGTTTTCCAGCATCCAGTCGCGCGTGAACTTGCCGGACTGGATGTCCTCGAGCACCCGTTTCATCTCGGCCTTGGCGCCGGGCGTTATGATCCGCGGGCCAGAGACGTACTCGCCATATTCGGCGGTGTTGGAAATCGAATAATTCATGTTGGCGATGCCGCCTTCGTAAATCAGGTCGACAATCAGCTTCACCTCATGCAGGCACTCAAAATAGGCCATTTCCGGCGCATAACCGGCTTCCACCAAGGTTTCGTAGCCGGCGCGGATGAGTTCGACGAGGCCGCCGCATAGCACCACCTGCTCGCCGAACAGATCGGTCTCGCACTCCTCACGAAACGAGGTTTCGATGACCCCGGCGCGGCCGCCGCCGATCGCGGAGGCATAAGATAGGCCGAGGTCATGCGCGTTGCCGCTGGCATCCCGGTGGATGGCGATCAGGCAAGGCACCCCTGCGCCGCGTTTATATTCCGAACGCACAGTATGGCCCGGACCCTTTGGGGCGACCATCAGCACGTCGAGATCCGCGCGCGGCTCGATCAGGTTGAAATGGATGTTCAGGCCGTGCGCGAACATCAGCGCCGCGCCTTGCTTCATGTGCGGCGCAAGTTCGCTGCGGTAGATATCGGCCTGCAGCTCGTCTGGCGTCAGCATCATGACGACGTCGGCCCATTTGGCGGCGCCGGCGACATCCGTCACCCTGATCCCTTCAGCTTCAGCCTTTTTGGCTGATGGCGAGTCCACTCGCAATGCGACCGCAACATCCCTTACGCCGCTGTCGCGCATGTTGAGCAGATGGGCGTGACCCTGGCTGCCAAAACCAACGACGGCTACCTTCTTGCCCTTGATGAGATTGAGGTCGGAATCCCGATCGTAAAAGACACGCATGTTGCTTCCTTGATCTTTCGGCCCAAACACCGCGCGGAAAAAGAGTTTTACGGCCAATCGACGGCGCCGATGTTCGGCGCTTTTAGTGAAAGCGGGTTGTCCGATCAAGCGAGCAGGGTCATTCACAACGCACATCCGACCCAGGCCGCAATGCACTCACCCGGAATGCGACGACTATAAAATCTCGAATCGTTAGTCTGCCGTAGCGGCAATGGTGTGGTCTAAAACAGGTTTACTATCGATAGTCATAAAACAAATGGCCTATAATTAAAGTTTATATAAAATATATTTGCTGCCAATGAATAACTATACGGAATAACATTTTTGGACAGCTTTAATAAATAAGCCGTTTGACGCTAAACAAAGCGTCGCGTGAGCAATTTTATAAGGAATTGGATACGTCTAATTAACCGTAATTTGACGATTGCCGGTTCTAAATCACGACGTATTGTCCGCCTGCACACAAGAGGCTGGGGTTTCATGAACCGAAGACTCGTTATAGTAGGAGCGATCGCGATATTCGCGTTCGGCGCCACGTATGTCTTGATGACCAAAGGTCAGAACGCGCGGCCGCTCCCTGTCGTCCAAGCGGCTCCCAAACTGGCCGTCGAGCAGGTGCTGGTTGCGAGTCAAGACATACCGATGGGAACCGTCGTCAGCAGCTCCTCGGTGAGTTGGCAGGCGTGGCCGAAGGCGGCGATTTCAGAGTTCATGATCACAAAGTCGTCCCAGGGCGACCCCTTGGCGGACATCAAGGGGTCGATGACACGGGTCGCCTTCCTTCGCGGCGAACCGATCCGGCACGACAAACTAGTCAAGGCCGGAGAGGGCGGGTTCATGTCGGCGATCTTGCCGAGCGGAATGCGAGCGGTGGCGATCAAGATCGACAATGGCGGCGATTCCTCGGCCGGAGGATTCATCTTGCCTAACGACCGGGTCGACGTCGTTCGCTTGGCGCGCGACGACGAAGCGACCAAGGAACGCGGAGTTGAAGTCGTCAGGGCCGAAACGATTCTCACCAACGTGCGCGTCCTTGCGATCGGACAGAACGTGGAAGAGCAGAACGGCAAAAAGGTCGTCACCGGCGCGAATGCAACGCTGGAGTTGAACCCGGACCAGGTTGATCTCATCGTTCTGGCCCAACACTCCGGCAATTCAAATCTTCACCTCGCTCTTCGTAGTCTCGTCGACAGCGGAGGCCCGACCAAGACCGTGATTGGGTCGAGCAGCGGAGGAAAAGACCGTCTTACCGTCATTCGCTACGGCGCTGCTCAACAGGCCGTCCGGTGAACCGAATCTCATTCAAGACTCCTTCAGCGAGAGCGAGGCTCGACCCATGACCATTGCTCGGATCTTGCGGAAAAGCGCGGCGTTGGCCGGCGTCGCCTTGGCCGCCGCGACAGTCGGAATCGCCGCGACTCCGGCCGCCGCGAAAACCGGCGCGTCCCAAGCCATGACGGCGACGACGAGGGGAGTTGTCAAGAATTTGCAGATGGGCGTCGGCAAATCCACAATCGTCGATTTGCCGGAGGAGGCCGCGGAGATTTACGTCGGCGACCCCAAGATCGCCAACGCGATCGTGCGCTCGGCCAAACGGATTTACGTGTCCGCGGTCGCCAACGGCCAGACAAGCATATTCGCCTTGGCCAAGGACGGCCGCAAAATCGCAATCATTGACGTGTCCGTCGGGCGTGACGTGGGAGAATTGTCCAGTCTTCTCAACGCCGCCATTCCGGGCAACGACATCCATGTTCGCACGGTCGCCGACTCGATCATTCTCACCGGATCGGTGGCGTCGGCCGGGGAAGCCCAGAAGGCGCTCGATATCGCATCGGGCTTTGTCAATCAGGCGTCGGGTTCGTTTTCCTTCGGAGCCGCCGGCATCACCGCCTCCAACAACTCCAACGGAAAAGTGATCAATTCGCTGACGATTCGCGGACTGGACCAAGTCAGCTTGCGGGTCACGATCGCCGAAATTCGTCGCGAGATCGTCAAGCAACTGGGCGTCAACATGACCGGCAGCGGGCCGAACGGAAGTTTCACGCTCGACAATCCTTTCGCCGTCAACGGCGTTCTCGCCGCGTCCGAGGCGACATTGAACTGGGCCAAGGGGAATCAGAGCCTCAGCGCGACCTTGCAGGCCTTCGAGCGAGAGGGCGTCGCGCACACTCTCGCCGAGCCGACGGTCACCGCAGTCTCGGGGGAAAGCGCGAAATTCATGGCCGGCGGCACCATTCCCATCGCCACCAGCGAGTTCTTGCACCACCGGAATCTGCCAAATCGGGTTCGTGCAGCAGCCCTACGGCGTAACCTTGAATTTTACCCCCGTCGTCCTCTCCGAAGGGCGCATTCAATTGCGAATCGCGACCGAAGTCACCGATATCGACGCTTCGACGCAGATTACGCTCCCTGGCGGCGTTACCATCCCCGGTTTCCGAACCCGCAACAATGTGACTACCGTCGAACTGCCTTCCGGCGGTTCGATCGCCTCGGCAGGTCTGATCGGCACTCAGACCCAACAGGCGGTCAATGGGCTGCCCGGATTGATGAAAATTCCGGTGCTCGGGGCCCTGTTCCGTTCGCATGACTATCAGCGCAACGAGACGGAGCTGCTGATTGTCGTGACGCCCTACATCGTCCACGCGATCAATCCGAACCAAATCGTTCGGCCGGACCAGAATTTTCAAGAAGCCAGCGATCCCCAAGCCTGGTTCCTCGGTCGCGTCAACCGGATCTATTCGACTTCCGGCGCGCTCCAACCAATGCCGGGTTACAGCGGCGAAATTGGCTTCATCACACAATAGCTCTGAAGAAACTTGGTCACGACTAGGAACGTGAAAGAGAAGGACAGCACCAATGGCCGCTCTTCCTGACCTCCCGCGAGCGCTCAACACAAGCATTCTCGGTTTGGGCTTTGCCGCCGCCGCGGCGTTCGCCCTGACGGGTTGCGGGGTCGACTATGCCTCCTCCGACCCCGCCTTTCCCGGCGATTTCCAGGCGCGCCACCCGATCGTGCTCGCTTCCGCGCCGACGACTTTGGACGTCTATCCGGTCGGCGGCGCCCTCGACGCGCGATCCGTTGCGAACCTGCGCGCATTCGCTGAGCGGTATCGACGCCTGGGCTCTGGGGAAATCATGATCTTTACTCCGGGCCGGACCACGCCGACCGCGAAGGTGGTCTACGAAATTCGCAAGACCCTTGCGGGCGCCGGACTACGCGGCATGGTCGGCGTCGGCTCGTACGCTCCGCGCGATCCCGATCGCGCGGCCCCGAATTCGCGTCGCGTTCACCGGCCTGAAGGCGGAGGTCAAGACGCCCTGCGGCATTTGGCCGGACGACCTTGCTTCAGGCTCGTCAGTGGCGGGATGGAAGAACGAACCCTATGCGAATTACGGCTGCGCGACCCAGGCGATGTTGGCCGCCCAGGTCGACGACCCGCGCGACCTTGTTCAATCGCGGGCATTGGCTCCGTCCGATGTGGCCATGCGCACCAGGGCGATCGAGAACGTTCGCAACGGCACGGATCCCGGCACAAAATGGGCGACCGGATTGACTCCAATTGGCACGGTCGGCGGGGGACAGTGAATATGGGCAATGAAGACGACGGCCGCGCGAGCGCCGAAGGGCCGCGGGTGAATCGCGGCGCCATACAGATCGATCCGGTGCCGCGGGTCTCGATCCAGGCGTTCTGCGAAACGCCCGAAATCGCGGCGCTGGTCAATGCTGCGATTGCAGATCGTCGCATGGCCAAAGCGCACGTCAAGCAAAATATGGGCGGCGCGGCCGCGGCGGTCGAAGCCTATAAGAATGCGCCGACGCCGAATGTGATTGTCCTGGAGGCGCCGTCCGGTCAAAACTCCCTGATAGAGCAACTCGAGGAACTTGCGCAATACTGTGATGCGGGAACCAAAGTCATTGTCTTGGGTAAGACAAACGACATCCTTCTTTATCGTCAACTCATCGCGCACGGTGTCAGTGAGTATTTGGTTGCGCCGTTCGAAGTTGTGGATTTCGTCCAGTCAGTGTCGAATTTGTTCCGTACCCCAGGCGCCAAGCCCCTCGGCCGGGTTATTGCAGTTGTCGGCGCCAAGGGGGGAGTAGGCGCTTCGACAATCGCGCACAACCTGGCTTGGTCTCTGGCGTCCGTCACCGAGATGGCCACGATCATCGCCGATTTCGATCTCGCCTTCGGCACCGCGGGGCTCGACTACAATCAGGATCCGCCGCAAGGCGTCGCGGAAGCTGTGTTCGCACCCGAGCGCGTAGACGCAACCCTTGTCGATCGACTGCTGTCAAAATGTGGCGACAACTTGAGCTTGTTGGCTGCTCCGGCGACCCTCGATCGAGTCCTCGATTTTTCCGAGACATCCTTCAACTCCTTGGTCGACGCAATGCGGACCTCGACGCCCTGGATCGTGCTCGACTTGCCTCACGTTTGGTCTGGATGGGCGCGTCGGATGCTTGTAGCCGCCGACGAAGTGGTGGTGGTCGCAAGTCCGGACTTGGCGAATCTTCGCAACGCAAAAAACTTGATCGACAACATCAAAAGCGCTCGCCCGCACGACCATCCGCCGCGGCTGGTTCTCAATGGGGTAGGGATGTTGAAGCGGCCGGAAATTGTGACGGCCGAATTCGCCAAAACGGTCGAAGTCGATCCGATCGCGGTTGTTCCCAACGACGCCAAATTGTTCGGTTCGGCCGCGAACAATGGTCAGATGATCGCGGAAATCGAGGCGAACGGGAAGGTTGCCGAAATTTTCGCCAATCTCGCCGCGGTGGTCGCCGGTCGCGCCGAGTTGCGCAAGCCCAAGAAGGGCCTTCTGGACCCATTGATGGCGAAGTTCGCGCTCAAACGGGCGTGAACGGAATCGAAGCGCCTGGGGATTGCGCCAAACGGCTCGCATTGGCGAAGGGGGATATCAGAGATGTTCGGCAAACGCGCCAATCCGGGTCTCAGCGCTGAGCTCGCCCCGCCGCGCGTGGCCACGCAAAACGCGCTCGTTGAGCCGGTCAGCTCCCAAGCCGCCGCCGCAACGTCCTCTCAGGCCGAACGAAAGTCAGAAACCTATTTTCAGACCAAATCCCTGATTTTCGGGGCATTGATCGAGGCGATTGACCTCGGCGCCCTGTCCAAGCTCGACTCCGACAGCGCGCGCGATGAAATTCGCGATATCGTGCACGAGATCGTCACGATCAAGAATTTGGTGCTCTCGATCGCGGAACAGGAGGATCTGCTCGATGACATCTGTAACGACGTCCTGGGCTTCGGTCCGCTAGAGCCGTTGCTCGCGCGCGATGACATTTCCGACATCATGGTCAATGGTCCGCTGCGCTGCTTTATCGAAGTCGGCGGCAAGATTCAGCTAACCAATGTCCGCTTTCGCGACGACGCCCAGCTGATGAACATTTGCCAGCGGATTGTGAGCCAGGTCGGCCGCCGCGTCGACGAAGCGTCGCCGATCTGCGACGCGCGTCTTCTAGACGGCTCGCGCGTCAATGTCATCGCTCCGCCTCTGGCCATCGACGGAGCGGCGCTGACGATACGAAAGTTCAAGAAGGACAAACTCACGCTTGACCAGTTGGTGCGCCTCGGCACGATCTCGCCGGCGGGGGCGGAGATTCTCAAGATCATCGGCCGCGTCCGCTGCAACGTAATCATTTCGGGGGGAACAGGCTCCGGCAAGACGACATTGTTGAATTGCATGACGAATTACATCGACGGCGATGAGCGCGTCATTACCTGTGAGGACGCCGCCGAGCTGCAGCTTCAGCAGCCTCACGTGGTGCGGCTGGAGACGCGTCCGCCGAATCTCGAAGGCGCCGGTCAGATCACGATGCGCGATTTGGTAAAGAACTGCCTGCGTATGCGGCCTGAGCGGATCATAGTGGGCGAGGTGCGCGGACCGGAGGCGTTTGACCTGCTGCAAGCGATGAACACCGGTCACGACGGTTCTATGGGCACGCTGCACGCGAACTCGCCTCGAGAGGCGCTCAGCCGAATCGAGTCCATGATCACGATGGGCGGCTATGCGCTGCCGCCGAAAACCATCCGCGAAATGATCACAACGTCGGTCGACGTCATTATTCAGGCGGCTCGTCTTCGCGACGGGTCGCGTCGGATCACGCACGTGACCGAAGTCATGGGAATGGAAGGCGACGTTGCTATTACCCAGGACCTGTTTGTGTATGACATCCTTGGCGAGGACGCCCAGGGCAAACTGAAAGGGCAGCACCGTTCAACCGGAATCGGGCGGCCGCGATTCTGGGACCGGGCGCGTATGTTCAGCGAGGAAAAGCGCCTCGCCGCGGCTCTGGACGCGTCCGAAATCCCCGGAGCGCTCTAGTTTCGCCCTGAAAGCGGCTCGGATCGGTTGAGAAAGGCGCGAATCGCATGGTCAATCCGTTAGTCATCGCCGGATGCCTGGCGGTCGGAATCGGCAGCCTGGCGTTCGGGCTCCTCACCGGGGACTCTCGCGCCGACAAGCGTCGCGCGGCAGTCGCCGCGAACGCGGCCAAGTCGGCCGACGCTACCGCTCAGGCCGACCGGGCCGCGCGCAAAAAGCAGATCGCGGACGGTCTTCGCGGCTTGGAGAAGAAGGGCCAAAAGCGCTTCAACCTGCAAACCAGGATCGAACAAGCCGGGCTCGCGATCACGCGCCAGCAATATCTCGTTGGAAGCGCCGTCGTCGGGCTGGCGCTCGGCGCCGCCACTTACCTGAAATCGGGTAGCGTCTTGCTGGCGTCGCTGATTTTTGTGATCGGCGCGATCGGATTGCCGCAATTGGTCCTCGCACGACTTCGCGTTCGCCGAATCAACAAATTCATCGCCAACTTTCCCAATGCGATCGACGTGATCGTCCGCGGCATCAGGGCGGGCCTCCCGCTCGGCGACACAATCCGGATAGCAGCGAACGAAAGCGTCGAGCCGGTCAAGTCCGAGTTCAGGAAGGTTGTCGAGGCGATGTCGCTTGGTTTGACCCTGCCCGAGGCTGTCGAGCGGATGGCTCAACGGGTTCCCATCACCGAGACGAACTTTTTTTCGATCGTGATCGCGATCCAGGGGAAGGCTGGAGGCAACCTCTCCGAGGCTATCGGCAATCTTTCGCGGGTTTTGCGCGAGCGCAAGAAAATGAAGGGAAAGATCAGCGCCATGTCCATGGAGGCGAAAGCCTCGGCGGTGATCATTGGCGCGGTCCCGTTTCTGGTGGTCGGCGCGCTTTATTTCTCATCGCCGCATTACGTATCGCTGCTGTGGACGACCAGCCACGGACGAATGATTTCGGCGATCGCAGTATGCTGGATGGGCGTCGGGGTCGCGATGATGAAGAAAATGATCACCTTCGACTTCTAACCGAGGCGCCGGCCATGTTGGATCAGATCGTCGATAAATTCACCGATCCCCATTTCCTGGCGATTCTGTTTGCGGCCATCGGTTCGGCTGCGACAGTTCTGACCGCGGCGATGCCTTGGCTTCAACCCGACACCCTCTCGCGGCGCATCAAGGCCGTCAGCTCCGAGCGTGAGCGCATCCGCGCTCGGGAGCGCGAGCGGCTCCTTGCGACGCAGAACAAGTCGACTTTGCGGGTGAGGCCGAGCGGTCTGGTCAAGCAATTTGTCGAAACCTTCAATCTTTCAAGCTGGCTCAGCACGGAAAAGGCCAAGTCGCAGTTGGCGATGGCGGGCTTTCGCGGAGCGGGTGCGGAATACGTGTTCCTGTCTTTTCGCCTGCTGGCGCCAATCTGCTTCTTTTCGGTTACGATCATCTACGTATTCCTGATTTTGCATTGGAAGCAGCCGGCCGTAGTCAAGATCGGCGCTGCGATCGCCGCCAGCTACCTCGGCATCAAGGCTCCCGAACTCTTCTTGCGCAACAAGACCGCCAAGCGGAAGAAAGAGTTGGAGCGCGCATTCCCGAACACGCTCGACCTGCTTCTGATCTGCGCCGAGTCCGGCATGTCGATCGAACATTCGATGCGAAAGGTTAGTCAGGAGATTGCGATCGAGAGCATTTCAATGGCCGAGGAAACTGGGTTGCTGACCGCGGAAATGTCCTATCTGGCTGACCGGCGCCTTGCGTTCGAGAACTTCGCCGCCAGAACGGGTCTGGACTCCATTCGGTCCCTGACGACCGTTCTCACTCAGTCGGAACGCTACGGGACGCCGCTCGGCGCGGCGCTGCGCGTGCTGAGCCAGGAAAGCCGGGACCAGCGCATGAACGCCGCGGAAAAGAAAGCCGCCGCGCTGCCGCCGACCCTCACCGTGCCGATGATTCTGTTCTTCCTGCCCGGACTGTTCGCGGCGATCCTGACCCCGGCCATGATTCAGATCAACAACTGGCACTGAGCCCTTACCGCTCCTGACACGAGACCTTTCACGGGGCTCGACAATTCGGGTTGCGCCCTGCACGGTGCCGGCGGATGATTCGGTCTGTGCAGCGACGATCCGAAAGACGTGACCCGGCGGTAGGTTCGCCGATTGACGCGGCGCGCGAAAACGCGCTTCGTCCATTGGCTCGACGCCGCGCTGGCGCGGCGCTTCCATCGTATCTCGAAGGGCTGAATGACGAGCAGCTGATCGCTGTTGAAACGTTGCAGGGTCCCGTCCTCGTGCTCGCTGGCGCCGGCGTCGGAAAGACCCGCGTGCTCACCACGCGCATCGCTCATTTGATTGCATCGGGAACGGCTCGCGCCGACGAGATCCTCGCCGTGACCTTCACCAACAAAGCCGCGCGTGAGATGCGGGAGCGGGTCGGCCTGTTCACGGGCGGCGCGCGGGGGATGGCCTGGCTCGGCACATTCCATTCGATCGGCGCCAAAATCCTGCGCATGCACGCGGAGCTGGTCGGACTGAGGCCAAATTTCACCATTCTCGATTCGGACGACCAGCTTCGGTTGTTCAAGCAGATCCTGCAGGCGGAGAACCTGGACGAGAAGCGGTGGCCGGCAAGAGCGTTGGCGATGCTCGTCGACAGTTGGAAAAATCGGGGATTGGACCCGGAGCACGCGCCAGCCGGCGAAGAGGCGGGTTTCGCCGGCCGCGGCGCAGCGCTCTACCAGGCCTATCAGGCGCGTCTGAAGGCGCTGAACGCCGTCGACTTCGGCGATTTGCTGCTCGAGTCGCTGCGGCTGTTTCGTGGACACGGCGATATTCTCGCCAGTTTGCAAAAACGCTTCCGGTACATTCTGGTCGACGAGTACCAGGACACGAATGTCGTGCAATATCTTTGGTTGCGTCTCCTCGCCCAGGCCAACGGCAATCTGTGCTGCGTGGGCGACGACGACCAGTCGATCTACGGCTGGCGGGGCGCCGACGTCGACAACATCTTGCGGTTCGAGAAGGATTTTCCCGGCGCGAAAGTCATTCGGCTCGAGCGGAACTATCGATCCGGCGGCCACATTCTCGCCGTCGCCTCGGGGCTGATTGCGCATAATCAGGGCCGGCTGGGAAAGACGCTGTTCACCGACGCTCCGCCGGGGGAACGGCCGACCGTGACTGCGGTCTGGGACGGTCAGGAGGAAGCCAGGATCATCGGCGAGGCGATCGAGAAGGCCCAGCGCGCCGGCGTTTCGCTCGACGACATGGCGATCCTGGTGCGCGCCTCGTTTCAGATGCGCGAATTCGAAGAGCGCTTCATCGCCTTGGGGCTGCCCTACAAGGTCATAGGCGGTCCGCGCTTCTATGAGCGGGCCGAAATTCGCGACGCGCTCGCCTATCTGCGCTGCGTCGCGCAACCCAATGACGATCTGGCGTTCGAGCGCATCTACAATCAGCCCAAGCGCGGCCTGGGCGATGCGACGCTCGCCATTTTGCACCAGTGCGGCCGGCGCGCGGGCGTTTCGCTGATGCGCGCCGCGCGCATGCTGGTCGAGACCGAGGAACTCAAGGCCCGGCCCCGGGGGATTCTGCGGGACTTGCTCGCAAAGTTCGAACTGTGGCGGAAGCGGGCGGGCGAGATCGCGCATGAAGAACTGGCGCAGCAGATTCTCGAGGAAAGCGGCTATCTCGACATGTGGAAGGCCGAGCGGACGCCCGACGCGGCCGGCCGTCTCGACAATCTCAAGGAACTCGTGCGCTCGATGGGCGAATTCCCCGACCTCGGCGCCTTTCTCGAGCATGTGTCGCTGGTGATGGAGGTCGAGGGAGCGCAGGAGGGCGCGCACGTTTCGATCATGACGCTCCATGCGGCCAAGGGGCTGGAATTCGAGATCGTGTTCCTCCCAGGCTGGGAGGAGGGGCTGTTTCCGCACCAGCGCTCGCTTGAGGACAAGGGCCGGGCGGGCCTGGAGGAAGAGCGGCGGCTGGCCTATGTCGGAATCACCCGCGCCCGCCGGGAGGTGAAAATCTACTATGCCGCCAATCGCCGCGTGCGCGGTTTTTGGCAAAGCTCGTTTCCCTCGCGCTTCATCGGGGAGCTGCCCGCCGATCATGTCGAGTTCGAGGAGGCGGCCGGCGCGGCGAACTACGGCGGCTATGGCGAGACGCGATTCATCGTCGGCGAGAGCGGGGTCGCTTATCGCCGCGACACGCCGGGCGCGCGGCGCGCGGCGGAGTGGGCGGGGCGTCCGGACGACGGCAGCGCCCGCTTCGGCGGCGATTCAGGACGCACGTTCGAGGGCCGGGCGCGGAGCGTCGCCGAGGGCGAGTCCGCCTTCGCCGCCGGATCGCGGGTCTTTCACCAGAAGTTCGGCCCCGGCGCCGTGGTCGCGGTCGACGGGCCGAAGCTGACGGTCGATTTCGACCGGGCCGGCCGAAAGCTGGTGATGGAGAGCTTCGTCACCCCGGAACGCTGATCCTCGGCCCAAAGCCCAAATTTTTCCAAGAAAATCCAAGCCAGACCAAACAAATCCAAGCAAAACCAAGCAAAAAAAGCTTGGATTTGCTTGGATTTACTTGGATTCCTTCGTCCGAATCGGGTCTTTTCAAGGGGTTACGGCAATTCCAGGCAAAAATATGATTTGCTCCAATTCAAGACATTTCCATTCTGTCGATATAAGTCCTCAAGCGCCCGAGAGGCGGCGTCCATCCTCGTCCTTGGGCGTTTCTCGCTGTCGGTCCGATAAGCCATGGCGAGAGGGACCATACCACGGCTTCTGATTTTAAGAAAGGATTTGCCTTGCCTTTATTATTGCGATCGCCGGTCGTCGGCCCCGACGGAGCCGCGCCGAGCGGCGGCGGCCGGTCGATATCGTCAATCTCCGCGCGAGAAGGCATATTGCCGCTTTAGCCGCCGTTCGATCGGGCGAAGGAATGGGCCGCCGAAAGGCGCGGCGATGAGGAGGCAAAGCCATGGCGCATGTCGTCTATCGGATCGTCCAGCATGAGAACGGCTGGGCCTACAGGGTCGGCGACGTCATTTCCGAGAGCTTCGCCACCAAAGAGCTTGCCCACGCCGCCGCCGTCAGGGCCGCGCGCGAGCAAAGAACCCCGGGCGACACCGAGGCGATCGAATATGAGGACGAGGCGGGCCGCTGGCATGACGAAACCGCCAAGGGCGACGATCGCCCGGACGCCGAGGTCAAGGACTGACGTCCTGGGCCGCTGGGTTGGCCGATATGCGCAAGCTCCAGCCGTTGCCCAAGTTTGCAGCAGCGGCCTTGTGGAAGCGGAAGGGGGCGATCGCGGTGACCAAAACGGACCTCTCCGACGTCTACCGAGCCTACATCGCCTGCCTGAATAAGCAGGACTGGCCGAGGCTGGGTGAGTTCGTCGGTGAAGAAGTGCGTCACAACGGTCGGCGGATCGGGCTATCGGGCTACCGCGCGATGCTGGAAAGAGACTTTTCTCAAATTCCAGATCTTCATTTCAACATTCAACTGCTGATTTCCGATCCGCCGTATATCGCGAGCCGGCTCGGCTTCGACTGTGCGCCGAAGGCAAAGTTCCTCGGCCTTCCCGTAAACGGCAAGAGAGTTTCCTTCGCCGAAAACGCATTCTATGAATTTCGGGGAAGAAAGATCGATCAAGTGTGGTCCGTTATCGATAAGGCGGCGATCGAAGCTCAGCTTTAGCGCGAAAAATCTCCCGTATCGCGCTCCTCGGCGCTTGAGGCAGGATGGGCGAAAGCGCTGCCCGGTCGCCGTAATTTTCTGACAAGGGGTTCTTTCGATGAAATCGGTGGTGGTCACGGGCGTCTCGACCGGAATCGGCTGGGCTTGCGTAAAAGTGCTGATCGCGGGCGGATTCCGCGTCTTCGGCAGCGTGCGCAAGCAGGCGGACGCCGACCGGCTGTCGAAGGAATTCGGCGCCGACTTCACGCCGCTGATCTTCGATGTGACCGATGAGGCGGCGGTGGCCGCGGGCGCGCGCCAGGTCGAGGCCGCGCTCGGCGGCGAGACGCTGTTCGGGCTCGTCAACAACGCCGGGATCGCGGTCCCGGGACCTCTGCTCGACCTCGGGCTCGACGACTTCATGCGCCAGCTCGCCGTCAACCTCGCCGGCCCGCTGATTGTCGCGAAGGCTTTCGCGCCGCTGATCGGCGTCGACCGCTCGCGCAAAGGGCCGCCCGGGCGCATCGTGATGATCTCTTCCGTCGGCGGAAAGAACGCCATGCCGTTCAACGGCCCCTATAGCGCGTCGAAATTCGGGCTCGAAGGCATGTCGGAATCCTTGCGGCGCGAATTGATGATCTTCGGCGTCGACGTCATCATCGTCGCGCCGGGCGCGGTGGCGACGCCGATCTGGGACAAGGCGGACGGCCTCGACGCAGCGCTTTTCGCCAATTCGCCATACGCGACCGCGCTCGCCAAGATGAAACGCGCCATGATTTCCATGGGCAGGCAGGGCCTGCCGCCGGAGAGGATAGCCGAAGCGGTGAAGCGAGCGCTGACTGCCTCCAAGCCGAAGACCCGGTACACGGTTACGCCCAATCCGGTCCAGAACCTGATCGCGGTCACGCTGCCGAAGCGAATCGTGGACGACTTGATCGCGCGCCGGCTGGGACTGAAGACCCCCGCCAATTGACCTCCTCCCCCGCCAATGCGAGGAGGCCGGGCGAGAAGCAACCCCGAGGGGCGCGATGAGCACGGACGAGGTCGAAGTTCTGGGGCTGGGCAATTCGTTGGTCGACATTCTGGCCTACGCCGACGACGGCTATTTGAGCGCCCAGGACATGCTGAAGGGCGCGATGAACCTGATCGACGAGGATCGCGCCGAGGCGCTCTATGCCGCTCGCGTCGATCCGCGCGTGATCTCCGGCGGCTCGGCCGCCAACACCGTGGTCGGCGTCGCCTCGTTCGGGCTCAGGGCCGCCTATATCGGCAAGGTCAAGCGCGATCCGCTCGGCGAGGCCTTCGCGGCCGACATCCGCTCGACCGGCGTCGCGTTCTCGACTCCGCCGGCCGCGCACGGACCGGCGACCGGGCGCTGCTTCATCTATGTGACGCCTGACGGCGAGCGCACGATGAACACCTATCTCGGGGCGAGCAGCCATCTGTCGCCGCCGGACGTCGACGAGGCGCTGGTGCGCGCGGCGCGCGTCATTTATCTCGAAGGCTATATGTGGGACCGCCCGGAGGCCAAGTCGGCGTTCCAGAAGGCGGGGACGATCGCCCGCGACGCGGGCCATCGGGTCGCGCTGACCTTATCGGATTCGTTCTGCGTCGATCGCTTCCGCGGCGAATTCATCGACCTCATGCGCTCAGGCGTGGTCGACACCATCTTCGCCAACACCGAAGAACTGCTTTCGCTCTACGAAACGCCGCACTTCGCCGAGGCGCTCGACGCCTTGCGGGCCGAAAACGTGCTTGGCGCCGTCACCCGCTCGGAAAAAGGCTGCATCATCGTCGACGGAGAGGCGACCTGGGAGGTTCCCGCCTTCCCGATCGCAAAACTCGTCGACACCACCGGCGCCGGCGACATGTTCGCCGCCGGCTTTCTGGCCGGCCTTGCGCGCGGCGCCGACATGACGACCTGCGGGCGGCTCGGCTGCCTGGCGGCGGCCGAAATCATCCAGCATCTCGGCGCGCGGCCGAATGTATGGCTCGGCGCGCTGGCGAAGGAGAAGGGGATCGCGTTCTAAGTCCGGCGTTCAGCGGTTCGCTCGCCGATGAAGCAGGTTTCCCGCCGCCATCCGTTGCTCGCCGCGATCCTCGCGGCTTTGATCGTCCTGCGCCCGCTCGCCGCGCTTTATCGCCAATTCGTTCTGAGAGACGGCCTTATCGGGCGAATGTCCTTCGGCCGCCTCGGCTAACCCGCCCTGCCGCTGTCGCGCTCGGCGATATAGCGCTTGAAGTCGCCCATCGAAGCGAATCGGAACGTCCCTTCCGTGGTCTCGGCCTCGATCGAACCGTCGGCGAAAATCATGTAGCTGGCCCCGCCCGAGGAATAACGGCCTATCAGGGTGGGCGGCGCTTCGGGCGTCTCCAGAGCCGTCTCGATCTCTTCGAGCGAGGGCAGATGGCCGGCGCGATTTTCGTTGGCGGGCGTCTCTTCTTCCGCCGAGACCATCTCGTCGAGGCTCAGAGCCTCTTCAGCGCCGGCGGCGAAGGCTGGCTTGGGCGCGTCCGCATCGGGAGCCGTTCCTGCGGCCGTCTCGAGGAAATTTTCGATTCCTGGCGAGGGAGCGGGCCGCATCAGCCTGGCAAGGCCGTCGATCCGCCGGATCGTCAGACCGAGCGCGAAGGTCACGACCGCGGCGCCGACCCCTACCGCTCCCGCCAGCGCGTAAAGGAGTCCATTGGGCAACGGAAGCAGGTTGAGACTTGCGTAACCGCTCGCCACGCCGGCGACCAGAAGAACCAAACTCAAGACAAAAATCAGAATCGCCATCGCCCCACCAATGCTGACAATATGACCAAACCGCGACCGCCCGAAGGCTATAGCGCAATTATGAACGCAGGGGCCGCACCGGAGGTTCCGAAGTCAGCGGCGCGAACCGAAGATCGCGCTGCCGACGCGCACGTAGGTCGCTCCGAGCTGCACCGCCAGCGGCCAATCGGCGCTCATGCCCATCGACAATTCCTCGATCCCGTTGCGCGCCGCGATCACGCCGAGCAGGGCGAAATGGGGCGAGGCCTGTTCGCCCAGAGGCGGAATGGCCATCAGCCCTGAGATCGTGAGGTCATACCGGTCCCGGCAGAGCGCCAGAAAAGCGTCCGCCGCCTCTGGCGCGACGCCGGCCTTCCGCGGCTCGGCGCCGGTGTTGATCTCGACGAAGAGACGCGGCGACTTGCCGATTTTCTGAATTTCGCGGGCGAGCGCGACGGCAATTCTTTCACGATCGACCGTCTCGATGACGTCGAAATTCTCCACCGCCTCGCGCGCCTTATTGCTCTGGAGCGGGCCGATCAGGTGAAGTTCGATCAGATGGCCCAAGAGGGCGGCGCGGGCCCTCAAACTTCTCCACTTAGGGATCGCCTCCTGCACCCGGTTCTCGCCGAAAAGCCGCTGCCCGCCGATGGCGATCGTCGGCCAGACTTCCTCGGCCGAAAATGTCTTGGAAACCGCGACCAGCTTGACCAATTCCGGCGCCCGGCCGCAATCGCGCGCCCGTCGCGCGATCAACTCTCTGAGCGCTAGGAGGCGAGCCGCCGCCCCCAGCGGGTCATCCGGGCGGGCGTCGTCCGCCAAGAGCGCCTCCTTCAAGAGGTTTCGGCATCTTCAAAAATCCTCCGTTCAGGTAGCACATCCAATCTGCGCTTCCGACGTTTTTGTCGGTGGAAACAGGGCGGGCGAGCGTGCTTGTCCGGCCCGTGTTTTGGTCCACCCGCAAAGCGGGCTTACGCAAGGCGGAAAAGCGCAAACCCGAAGCCCTCGCGCAACGGAAAAGCGATCCTTCGAAGGTCCTGCACGAGGGGAGTCCATCCTCGCCTCGATGGAGCGCGCCGACGCCTGGCTCGACGGTCAGAAGGCGTCGCGCGACCTGACGCTCGCGATCGCTCACGCGCCCTTCATCCGGACGGCGTTTGTTCTCTCGATCGAAGCCCGATCGTTCTGGCGCGTCGACGTCGCGCCGTTTTTGCTTGCGAGATTGTATCAGCTAAGCCCCTATCAGGGCCGCTGGACTTTGGGTTCGCTCGGCGCGGCCGGGGAGGATCAATTCGCCCGCCCTTTGCCCCTCCAAACAGCGTGGGCCCCGACGCTCTGAGGCGGTGCGGGGCCCTGTTTCGCATCTCACGAAACTTCTGGGAATTTGCAGATGATATCCCGGCGGAGGCAACGCTTGGCCTTCGCGCCCGCCGCCTCGGATGTACGTTTCAGTTTTTGTGTCAAGCGCCCTTCCACTCTGGCATTTGAGCGGCGACGGCGCTGCGACCCCAGACACGCTGGGGTCAGGCCTTTTTGTCCGGCGGAGTCATGGTTACCCCGACTTTCTGCCGCGCCCTAAACCCTGCGGGCGCGACGTTTGCGTCGCCGAACTTCAGCTTGCCCTCTTTTGTGACGACGTAACGTCATCATGGCCCGAACATCGCCTCTGTCAAATGAATTTTCTTTCATTGTGGACAACAAGGGCATTGCGCATCGCAGCGCCTATTCGGCCGCCGCCTCGACCGCCGCGATCGCGGTCATGTTGACGATGCCGCGCGCGGTCACCGAGGGGGTGAGAACATGCGCGGGCTTTGCCGGCCCGATCAGAATCGGCCCGACCGGAAGCGCGTCGGCGATGACTTTGGTGAGCTGGAGCGCGGCGCTCGCGGCGTCGAGATTGGGGAAGATCAGCACATTGGCCTCGCCCTCGATGCGCGAGGCGGTGATCACCCGCTGGCGCGCGGTGAGCGACAGAGCTGTGTCGGCCTGCATCTCGCCGTCGACCTCGAGCTCGGGCGCGCGCTCGCCGATCAAGCGCAGGGCCTTGCGCATCTTGCGCGCCGAGGGCGTGTCGGCGGAGCCGAAGTCGGAATGCGAGATCAGCGCAATCTTCGGCTCGATGCCGAAGCGCCTGACGTGGTGGGCGCAGGCGACCGCCGTTTCGGCGATCTCTTCCGCGTCCGGATCGTAGCGCACATGGGTGTCGGCGAGGAAATAGACGCCCGACGAGGCGATGACCACCGACAGCGCCGAAAAATCCTTCACTCCCGGCGCGAGGCCGACAATGTCGCGGATGTGATCGAGGCGGGAGGCGAAGCGTCCCTCGAGACCGCAGATCATCGCGTCGACCTCGCCGCGATAGAGCGCCAGCGCGCCGATGATGCTGGGCGAGGTGCGCACCAGCGTGCGCGCCGCGTCCGGCGTCACGCCCTTGCGCTCGGCGACGTTGAGGTAGGTCGCGACGTAGTCGCGGTAGCGCGGATCGTCCTCCGGGTCGACGATCTCGAAATCGACGCCCGGCCTGATGGTGAGGCCGAAGCGCTTGATGCGGTCCTTGACGACGTCAGGACGCCCGATCAGCACTGGCTGCGCGATGCGTTCCTCGAGCACCACCTGCGCGGCGCGCAGCACCCGTTCGTCCTCGCCCTCGGCGTAGACGACGCGCTTCTCCGCCGCGCGCGCCTTGGCGAACAGCGGCCTCATGATGAAGCCGGATCGGTAGACGAAGCGGTTGAGCTGATCGGAATAGGCGCTGAAATCGGCGATCGGCCGGCGGGCGACCCCGCTCTCCATCGCCGCGCGCGCGACCGCGGGCGCGATGCGCAGCATCAGGCGCGGATCGAACGGGCTCGGGATCAGCGAAGTCTTGCCGAACAGCGCGGTTTCGCCGCCGTAGGCGCGCGCGGCGACTTCCGAAGGCGTCTCGCGCGCCAGCGCGGCGATCGCGGTGACGGCGGCCTTTTTCATCGCCTCATTGATCTCGCTCGCGCCGGCGTCGAGCGCGCCGCGGAAAATATAGGGAAAGCACAGGACATTGTTGACCTGGTTGGGATAGTCGGAGCGGCCGGTGCAGATCATCGCGTCCGGCCGCGCTTGAAGCGCCTCCTCCGGCATGATCTCCGGCGTCGGATTGGCGAGCGCCATCACCAGCGGGTCGCGCGCCATGCGCTTGAGCATCTCGGGCTTCAGGACGCCGCCGGCCGAAAGGCCGATGAAGATGTCGGCGCCGTCGATGACCTGGCTCAGCGTGCGCGCGCTCGTTTCCTGGGCGTAGACCGCCTTCCAGCGGTCCATCAGCTTCTCGCGGCCCCTGTAGACGACGCCCTCGATGTCGCAGACGACGACGTTTTCGCGCCTGGCGCCGAGCGAAACGATGAGATTGAGGGAGGCGAGCGCCGCCGCGCCGGCCCCGGAGCACACGATTTTGACTTTGTCGATCGCCTTGCCGGTCAGTTCGAGCGCATTGACGATCGCCGCCGAGACGATGATCGCGGTGCCGTGCTGATCGTCGTGGAACACGGGAATGCCCATGCGGGATTTCGCCTTCTCCTCGACCTCGAAACATTCCGGACCCTTGATGTCCTCGAGATTGATTCCGCCGAAGGTCGGCTCGAGCGCGACGATGATGTCGACCAGCTTATCGACATTCGTTTCCGCGACCTCGATGTCGAACACGTCGATGCCGGCGAATTTCTTGAACAGGACCGCCTTGCCCTCCATTACCGGCTTGCCCGCCAGCGGACCGATCGCGCCGAGGCCCAGCACCGCGGTGCCATTGGTGAGAACCGCGACCAGATTCTGGCGTACAGTCAGCGTCGCCGCTTCTTTCGGATCGGCCGCGATCGCCTCGCATGCGAAAGCGACGCCGGGCGAGTAGGCGAGCGCCAGGTCGCGCTGGTTGGCGAGCGGCTTGGTGGCGACGACCTCGAGCTTGCCAGGCCGGGGCTCGCGGTGAAAATGCAGGGCGTCCGACTTGAGATCGGCCTCGCTCTCGATCGCCATTGCGCGCCTCCCGTCAATCAACGGGGCGTCGAGCGCGTCCCGAATTTCAGGGGCGGCGACGCGGCGCCGCCTCGTTCATGTCCGTTTCGACGGGTTCAGGAACGCCTGCCACTGTTCGCGCGTGCCGTAGAAGACGTCGCGGTCGACGTTGCCGCCGATGCCCGGCAATTTGCCGTCGGACTGGTATTGCCAGAACTGCCAGGCGCGCGATCCGTATTTGACCGCCGGGTGGTACTTGGTCGAGCGGACCCAGATCGGATAGTCGGAAAAGGCACCGTCCGAAAGGATCGCCTCGTAAAAATCGACGGTGGTGTAGATGATCGGCCGCTTGCCGTAGTGGCGCTCCATCTCGTCCAGCATCACCTTCATCTCGGCGGTGGCGCTCGCCTGATCGAGATGCCGGTGGCAGGTTTTCGAGGTCGGCGTCGCCTCGACGTCGAGCACCGGCGGCAGGGCGTCTTGCTCCACCGGCGCGTTCTGCTCGAAAAAGCTCATCTCCTCGAGCGGCGGCCGGCACCAGTAGACGAAATGGTAGGCGCCGTGAGGAACGCCCGCCGCCTTCGCGCCGTTCCAGTTGGCCTGGAAGCGCTCGTCGGCGTGGTCTCCGCCCTCGGTCGCCTTGATCCAGGCGAATTTGACCCCGCTTTCGGCGACCGCGTTCCAGTCGATGTTTCCCTGGAACTTCGAGACGTCGATGCCATGGATCGGGTAGTCCCTCGGCGTGGGATAATCGTCGCTGACGTCGAGCGGCCCGCCGCAGCCCGTCAGCATCGCCGCCACCATGGTCGCGAGGCCCCATCCCAAAATACCGAAATTGATGCGATTATAGCCCAGCATGATCGGCCCGTCGTCGATGATCTCCGCGTCCGCTCCTAGTCATCGCTCCAGAATGACGATGGGGCCCTCGCGGTTATCTGGCAAACTAAAGCGATCCAGGTAAAGCTTCGTTAACGCGCCGCCACGGCAATTCGGTCGCTTGACGCCGCCGTCCGAAGCTTGCAATGACGGCGGCGTTTGACTCAAGTGACGGAAATTGTCAATGCGGATCGCGGGCGCGCTGATGGCGCTGTTGCTGGGCGCAAGCGCCGCGATCGCCGGCGAATGCGGGCCCGACAAGCTCGGCGTCTCGCGCATCGCTTCGGTCGGGACCCATGGCGGGCTCGAGGTCGGCCTCAAGACCTACCCCCGGACGATCCCGCTCGCCGACCATGAGGTGATCCTGACCTTCGACGACGGTCCGGAGGCGAAGACGACTCCGAAAATCCTCGACGCGCTGGCCGACCAATGCGTTCGCGCCACTTTTTTCGAGATCGGCCGCAATGCGGAAGCCCTGCCTTCAATCGCGCGCCGCGAGGTTAGGGAAGGGCATACCGTCGCCTACCACACCTATTCCCACCCTCAGCCGACGCTCCGCTTCATGTCCGCCGCCGCCGCCCGCGCCGACGTGCTCAGGGGCATGATCGCGGTCGAGAAGGCGGCCTACGGGCAGGACTTCAGCGCCGGCGAGCCCAAGGACTTGAGCGAGATCAAGCTGCACGCGCCGTTCTTTCGCTACCCCGGCTTCGCCGACACCGAGGACCTGGACCAATGGTTCGCGGCCAATAATGTCGGCGTTTTCGGAACCGACCTCTGGGCCTCGGACTGGATCAAGATGACGCCCGAGGCCGAACTCAGGCTGGTGATGAGCCGGCTCGACCGCGCCGGCAAAGGCATGCTGCTGCTGCACGACAGCCACCCATGGACCGCCGAGATGGTTCCGATGCTGCTGCGCGAGCTGAAGGCCAAGGGCTATCGGATCGTCCACATGGTTCCGGGCCCCGGAACCGGCCCGACCGCGCCCGCGCCGAAAGGCTGGTTCTCGGAGACGGCGCGGGTGATCGGCGCCCTGAAGCCGCGCCTCGAAAAGGCGGCGGCCAAGCTCGGCGACAGGCCGATCCGGGTCAAACCCGCGCCGCAGGAATAGCGGGTCGGGCGCTAAATTTGGCTTGGTGCGGTCAAGAGGACTCGAACCTCCACTCCGGTTAAAGAACTAGCACCTCAAGCTAGCGCGTCTACCACTTCCGCCATGACCGCTCATGCGCCTGGCGCCAGCGGGCGCAAAGCGAAGGCGCGTCGTCTAACAAATCGTCCCGGCGCTGACAAGGGCCGACGCGCGACGGCGCTGGATTGAAGGAGTCGGGGCGGGCGCGTGAGACAAGCGGCCATCGCGTCCGAGGCCCCGGCGACGGGACGTCGGCTCGAGGCGCGCAGGCCAATACCGCATCCCCGCCATTGTGCCTGGTCCTTCGCCGAAGCGATGGATGAAGGCTTCTGGCCGGAGCAGCCCCTTCGCTCGAGCTAGCGCTTTCGCCTCATTCGCCCATGGCGTCTTTCTCGCATTTCTTGGTGAACGAGGTCATCGCCGCGCCATGGAGTTTCTTGTCGGCCGCCTGCGCCGTGCAGGAGTCCTTGGCGCATTTCTTCATGAAGCTGGTCTTGGCGGCGCCGGCGAGTTTCTTGCCCATCGCCTGGGTCGAGCAGGAATCGGCGGCGAAGGCGAGGGTCGGCGCCCCGGCGAGGCACAAGGCGAGCGCGGCGAGCGTGAGGGTCTTGGACATGGAATCAACCTCCGGTATCAGACCGTCCCTTGCGGTCCGGCGGGACCTTAGCCGCGCCGGCGCGCGCTGGCGAGAGGGCGATCCCGACCCGACGCGGTTCGCGGATGCGCCGCAACCGCCCCCGCGCGGACCAGCCTGACCGGACGGCGACTGGCGCGCGGAGGTTCGCCCGTCTAAGATCGAAACCTTCCAACCCTTTCCCGAACGCTGCGACGCGGTTCAGGCCCGTGCGAAAGGCGAGCGATGAGGCGCGTGACGAACTGGCTGTTGTTTGTGTTGGCGCTCGCCGCGCTGGCGCTCGGCGCGGCGGCGCAACTGGCGCTTCTCAAAGCCCCGGTTCCCCCGCTCGCCTTCGGCGTGGCCGCGGCGGCGCTCGCCGCCCTTCTCGTCATCCGCGCGCTGCCGTTGAGGATTCGCCGGCCAGTCGTGTTCCTGGTCGCGCTTGGCCTTCTCGTCGCGTTGACCGGCGGGCTCGCCTATTTCCAGTTCGTCATCAAGCCCAAAATGGTCAAGGGCTTCATCAGCGCCGCCTTCGCGCCGAAGCCGACCGCCGTTTCGGTCGAGCCGGTCAAACTGGAGAAATGGCCGCCGCAACTGACGGCGATCGGCACCCTGCGCGCCTACCAGGGCGTCTCCATCGCGCCGCAGGCCGCCGGCGACGTGACCGCGATCCACTTTCAGTCGGGCGACGACGTTCAGGCGGGCGCGCTCCTGCTCAATATCGACGATTCGGTCGAAAAGGCCGATCTACAGAACGGCCTCGCCCAGCTCAGAAACGCCGAAGTGACGCTTGCGCGGCAAAAATTGCTGGTCGCTGGAGGCAATACCCCTCAATCGACGGTCGACGCCGCCTTTGCGACGCGCGATTCGGCGGAGGCGACGGTGGACCGCACCCGCGCGATCATCGCGCAGAAATCGATTCGGGCCCCCTTCGCCGGACGGCTTGGCCTGCGCAACGTCGATCTGGGGCAGTACGTCGCGGTGGGCGCGACCCTCGTGACCCTGCAACAGCTCGATCCGATCTTCGCCGACTTTCCCCTTCCCCAGGAGACCTTGCGCTCGCTCGCGGTCGGGCAGGACGTCAGCATGACCGTCGACGCCTTTCCCGGCCGCAGCTTCGCCGGAACGATCAAGGCGATCGACGCCCGGGTGAGCGCGGAGTCGCGCAGCGTGACGGTGCGCGCCCAGTTCGCCAATCCCGACCACAAGCTGCTGCCCGGCATGTTCGCCAATCTGACCGTCACCACCGGCGCGAGCGCGCAGGTGCTGACGCTTCCGCGCACCGCGATCGTCTACAGCCTCTATGGCGACAACGTCTTTGTGGTGAAGCCGGCGCCCCAACCGGCCGGCGAGGCGGCCGCGGCGGGTCAGGGAGGCGCCAAAGGCCTCGTCGTCGAGCGGCGCTTCGTGCGGGTCGGTCCTATTCGCGGCGAGCGGATTGCGATCGAAGAAGGAGTTAAGGCTGGCGAGCGCGTGGTGACCGCGGGCCAGATCAAGCTGCAGCCCAATTCGCCGGTCACGATCGACGAAAGCGTCGCGCTTCCGCCGCCCGCCGAAACGCCCAGACCGTGAAGACGCGCCGATGAACGCCTTCACCGATCTGTTCATCCGCCGGCCGGTGCTGGCGAGCGTGGTCAGTCTGCTGATTCTTCTGGTCGGCGGCATGGCTGGGCTGAAACTGCAAATCCGTCAGTTTCCGCAGACCTCGAATACGACCATCACCATCACCACCACCTATCCCGGCGCATCGGCCGACGTGATCAAGGGCTTCATCACCACCCCGATCGAACAGGCGGTCGCGAGCAGCGAGGGCATCGACACGCTGGTCTCGACCTCGCAACAGAACGTCTCGACGATCACGCTCAATCTGCGGCTCGACGCCAACCCCGACCGGGCGATGGCCGACACCCTGTCCAAGGTCAACCAGGTTCGGGGCCTGCTGCCTCGCGACGCCAACGATCCGGTCATCGTCAAGCAAACCGGGCAGGGCTTCGCCCTGATGTATCTGTCGTTCAATTCGAACGTCATGACGGCGCCGCAGATCACCGACTATCTGACGCGCGTCGTTCAGCCGCGCCTTCAGACCGTCGACGGCGTCGCCAATGCGCAAATCCTCGGCGGGCATCAGTTCGCCATGCGCATCTGGCTCGATCCGACCCGGATGGCCGCGCTCGGCGTGACGCCGAACGACGTGCGCGCCGCGCTCGCGGCCAACAACTTCACCACCGCAGCCGGCGAGATCAAAAGCAACTTCACCCAGATCAGCGTCAATGCGTTGACGTCGCTCGACAGCGCCAAGGAATTCGCCAAATTGGTGATCGCCGCCCATGGCGACGCGCTGGTGCGCATGGGCGACGTGGCGAAAATCGAACTCGGGCCGCAGAGCGTCGACTCCTCGTCGGTGTTCGACGGCCTCAAGGCGGTGTTCATCGGCATCTACGGCACGCCGGAAGCCAATCCGCTGACGGTGATCGACGGCGTGCGCAAACTCCTCCCCAGCATTCAGAGCCAATTGCCGACCGGCCTCAAGGCCACGATCGCATACGATTCGACCGCGTTCATCCGCGCGTCGATTTATGAGGTCGCCAAAACCCTCGCCGAAGCGGCGGCGATCGTGATCGTGGTGATTTTTCTGTTCCTCGGCAATCTGCGCTCCACCTTCATTCCGATCGTCACCATCCCCCTGTCGCTGATCGGAGTGATGATCGCGCTGCTGGCGCTCGGCTATTCGATCAACCTTTTGACCCTGCTGGCGCTGGTGCTCGGCATCGGCCTGGTCGTCGACGACGCGATCGTCGTGGTCGAGAACATTCACCGTCACATCGAGGAAGGGATGAGGCCGTTCGACGCGGCGCTGCGCGGCGCGCACGAGATCGCGCTGCCAATCGTGGCGATGACGATCACCCTTGCCGCGGTCTATGCGCCGATCGGCTTCGTCAGCGGCGTGACCGGCGCGCTGTTTCGCGAATTCGCGTTCACCCTGGCGGGCGCCGTCATCGTGTCCGGCTTCATCGCGCTGACGCTGTCGCCGATGATGTGTTCGAAGCTGTTGCGGGACGACGCGGGGCGGGGCAGGTTCGGCCATTTTGTCGACCGCAACTTCAACCGCCTGCGCGGCGCCTATCTGCGCCGCCTCCACAGCACGCTCAATTTCCGCGCCTTGACGCTGCTGATTCTTGCCGGCGTGTTGGCGCTGGCCGGCGTCATGTACGCCACCACCCCGCGCGAGCTCGCCCCGGAAGAGGATCAGGGCATTCTCCTGTCGTTGATCAAGATTCCGCAGATCGGCAATCTCGACTACACCGAGCAGGCGACGCAACAACTCTACGAGGAGGCGCACGTAGTTCCGGAAGTCTCGCACGTCTTCACGATCAACGGCTTTCCCAATGTGCGCGCCGCCTTCGCCGGCTTCCTGCTCAAGCCGTGGGATCAGCGCAAGCGCAATCAGAAGGCGGTGCTGACCGAGCTCAGGCCGAAGTTCCTCGCGGTGCCGCAGGCTCAGGTGCAGGCGTTTTCGCCGCCGGCGCTGCCGGGCTCGACCGGCGGCCCGCCGATGCAGTTCGTCATCCGCACCACCGGCGACTATCAGACGCTCGCCGATGTCGCGCTGAAGATGCAGCAGGCGGCCAAGGAGAGCGGGCTTTTCCTCTTTACCGACGTCGACCTCAAGTTCGACACCCCGCAATTCGTGTTCAAGGTCGACGCCGACAAGGCCAATCGCATCGGCGTCAACATGCTGGACATTGGAACCGCCCTGTCGACGATGCTGGGAGGCAATTACGTCAATTTGTTCAACCTTTATGGCCGCAGCTATCAGGTGATACCGCAGGCGCCCCGCGTGTTCCGCCTGTCGCCCGACTGGCTGACCCGTTACCGGGTGCGCACGAGCAGCGGCGAACTCGTGCCGCTCTCTGCGGTGGCGAGCATCTCGGAAAAGGTTGAGCCGAATGCGTTGACAAGCTTTCAGCAGCTCAATTCCGCGACGCTCTCAGGGGTGCCGTTTCCTGGCCGCACCCTCGGCGAGGCGCTCGATTTCCTCAAGGCGAAGTCGAAGGAGATTTTCCCCGAAGGCTACAGTTACGATTTCCAGGGCGACTCGCGCCAACTGGAGCAGGAGGGCAACGCGCTCGTCTATGTGTTCGTGTTTGCGCTCCTCGTCATCTATCTGGTGCTCGCCGCCCAGTACGAAAGCTTCCGCGACCCGTTCATCATTCTTATCGCGCTGCCGACGGCCTTGTTCGGCGCGCTGCTGCCGCTCAACATCGGCGGCTTCCTGGGGTTCGCCAGCATCAACATCTATTCCCAGATCGGACTCGTCACCCTGATCGGGCTCATCTCCAAGCACGGCATATTGATGGTCGACTTCGCCAACCGCCTTCAGGAGACGCGCGGCTTCTCGCGGCGCGGGGCGATCGAGGAGGCGGCGGCGGTGCGGCTTCGTCCGATCCTGATGACGACGGCGGCGATGGTGGTCGGCATGGTCCCGCTCATCGCCGCCTCGGGCGCCGGCGCGAGCTCGCGTTTCAATATCGGGCTGACGATTTTCTCCGGCATGGCGATCGGCACCCTTTTCACCTTGTTCGTGACGCCGATGGTCTACACCTTCCTTGCCCGCGACCACGCGGCGGCGATGGCTAGGGAGAAGGCGCTGGGACATCTGGCGAGCGACGAGGGAGAGGCGGCGCGCTGACGCCAGTGGCGCCCGCCCTTGCTGGCGAGCGTCGGAATTGCGACAATGCCCGCTTCCCGGCGCATCGCGCCGCCGACAATGTCCGTAGTAGAGGCGTCCAATGCCCGCTTATCGTTCCCGCACCACCACGCACGGCCGCAACATGGCGGGCGCGCGCGGCCTCTGGCGCGCCACCGGGATGCGCGACGGGGATTTTGGCAAGCCGATCATCGCGGTCGCCAATTCCTTCACCCAGTTCGTGCCCGGGCACGTGCATTTGAAGGACCTTGGGCAACTGGTCGCGCGCGAGATCGAGGCGGCGGGCGGCGTCGCCAAGGAGTTCAACACCATCGCCGTCGACGACGGCATTGCGATGGGCCATGACGGCATGCTCTATTCGCTGCCCTCGCGCGAGGTGATCGCCGACAGCGTCGAATTCATGGCCAACGCCCATTGCGCCGACGCGCTGGTCTGCATCTCCAACTGCGACAAGATCACGCCCGGCATGCTGTTGGCGGCGCTGCGCCTCAATATCCCGGCCGTCTTCGTCTCCGGTGGACCGATGGAGGCAGGCAAGGTCAAGCTTTCGACCGGAGCGCGCACGGTCGACCTCGTCGACGCGATGGTCGCCGCCGGCGACACGAAGGTTTCCGACGCCGACGTCGCCGTGCTCGAGCGCTCCGCCTGTCCGACCTGCGGTTCGTGTTCAGGCATGTTCACCGCCAATTCGATGAACTGCCTGACCGAGGCGCTCGGCCTGTCGCTGCCGGGCAACGGGACGGTGGTCGCGACTCACGCCGACCGGCGCCGGCTCTTCGTCGAGGCCGGGCATCTCATCGTCGATCTCGCCCGCCGCTGGTACGAAGAGGGCGACGAAGGCGCGCTGCCGCGAGGCATAGCCACTTTCAAGGCGTTCGAGAACGCGATGACGCTCGACATCGCGATGGGCGGGTCGACCAATACGGTCCTGCATCTGCTCGCCGCCGCGCACGAAGCCGAAGTCGATTTCACCATGGAAGACATCGACCGGCTGTCGCGCCGCGTGCCCTGCCTGTGCAAGGTCGCGCCTTCGGTCCCAGACGTGCATGTCGAAGATGTCCATCGCGCCGGCGGGGTGATGGGAATTCTCGGCGAACTCGACCGCGCGGGCCTCCTCCATCGCGAGGTGAGGATGGTTCACGCCGAATCGCTCGAGCACGCGCTGTCGCGCAACGACATCATGCGGACCGCCGGCAAGGCGACGCGCGAATTTTTCTCCGCCGCGCCCGGCGGCGTGCCGACGCAGATCGCCTTCAGCCAATCGGAGCGCTATGAAACGCTCGACGAAGACCGCGCCGGGGGCGTCATTCGCGACGCCGAGCACGCCTTCTCCAAGGACGGCGGCCTCGCGGTGCTCTCCGGCAATATCGCGCTCGACGGCTGCATTGTGAAGACGGCGGGCGTCGACGCGGCCCTTCTTAAGTTCACCGGTCCCGCGCGCATCTTCGAGAGCCAGGACGACGCGGTGCAGGGGATTCTCGGCGGCAAAGTCGTGGCGGGCGACGTCGTCGTCATTCGTTACGAGGGGCCGCGGGGCGGGCCGGGGATGCAGGAGATGCTCTATCCGACCAGCTATCTGAAATCGCGCGGGCTCGGCAAGGCCTGCGCCCTGGTCACGGACGGACGTTTCTCCGGCGGCACCGCTGGCCTGTCGGTCGGGCACGTCTCGCCGGAAGCGGCCGAAGGCGGCGCGATCGCGCTGATCGAAGAGGGCGACCGAATAGAATTCGACATTCCCGCCCGCAGGATCACGCTCCTGGTCGACGAGACGACGCTCAACTCGCGCCGGGCGGCGATGGAAGCTAAGGGCAAGGACGCTTGGAAGCCCGCCAAGCCGCGCGCGCGTCAGGTCTCGCAGGCGCTGCGCGCCTACGCGGCCTTCGCCACCAGCGCGGCGCGCGGCGCGGTGCGAGAGGTTCCCTAGCAACGGCCTCCATGCTGAGGGCGCTCAGTGCGCGATCGATCGCCTCCCGCCTCTTTCTGTCGGCGGCGTTCTGGAGCACCCTGATCCTCGCGTTGGCGGGACTGGGCTTGAGCGCGCTCAACGCTGGTTGGACCGAGGCGAATTTCGACGACCAGCTCGGCGTCTATCTTAAGGCGCTGGTCGCCAATGTCGCGATTCCGGGCGAGGAAGGGAAGCCCGGGGGCGTTGCGGCGGTCGCGCCGCAATTCGAACTCGCCTTTTCGGGCTGGTACTGGCAGATCACGCGCCTCGACGCCAAACCGCCGGAAATCCGGGCCTCCAAATCGTTGTTTGCGACCCAGCTTCCCCGTCTCGCCGCCGCCGAGAATGGTGCGGCGATTCTCAGCGGCTACGTGATTGGGCCTGGCGGACGAGAGCTGCGCATGATCCAACGCCAGATCGACGCCGGCGACGAGGGGCGCTACCTGGTTCAGGTCGCCGCGAACGCCGACGTGATCAAGGCCCAGGAGAGAAGCTTCCAATGGGCGCTGGCGGCGACGTTTCTGACTCTGGCGCTGGCGTTGATGGGTTCGACGGCGCTGGCGGTCCGCTTCGGCTTGCGCCCGCTCAGGGTCTTGCAGGAAGGGGTGGCCGCAATCCGCCGCGGCGAAGCCGAACGCGTCGCCGGTCAATTTCCGCAGGACGTCGCTCCGCTCGCGGTTGAAGTGAACCAGCTGCTCGACGCCAATAGGGAGGTCGTCGAGCGCGCGCGCACGCAGGTCGGCAATCTCGCCCATGCGCTGAAGACGCCGCTCAGCGTCCTCATCAACGAGGCCGATTCGAAGAGCGAGAGCCTGCCGGAAAAGGTGCGCGAGCAGGCGGAGATCATGCGCCGTCAGGTCGCCTTCTACCTCAACCGCGCGCGCGCCGCCGCGCGCGCCGGGACGGTCGGCGCGGCGACGGAGGTCAGGCCGGTCGTCGAGGGGCTCGTGCGCACCTTCGAGACGCTGCATTCCGATCGCGGACTTCTGTTCGACGTGGATGTGCAGGATGGGCTCAGGTTTCGGGGCGAAGCGCAGGACCTCACCGATCTGATTGGCAACCTGCTCGATAATGCCGGCAAGTGGGCGCGCGAGCGCGTCTCCATTCGCGCCTCGCGAGTCGCCGCGGCCCAGGACGCCTCTCCGTTCCTTATCGCCGAGATCGACGATGACGGCCGCGGACTCGACCAAAGCGCGCGCGCGGCGGCGCTTCAGCGCGGCAAGCGGCTCGACGAATCGCGGCCGGGCTCCGGCCTCGGCCTTTCTATCGTCGCTGAACTCGCCGCGATTTATGGCGGCTCGCTGCAACTCGACGAAGGCCCCCGGGGGGGCCTGCGCGCCATCTTGCGGTTGCCGAGCGTATGAGGCGCGACGGGCGTGTCCCATGCTACGAAAGGGCGACGCGAAGTCGCCATAGTTCTCGCCTTTGCTCGGCGGCGAAGCCTCGCCGGGTCTGCCGCCCGGGCGGGCTCATGCTTTTTTCCGACAGGGATCTGGCCATGTGGCGGGCAGTTGTTGTGACGTTGACGCTGGGCCTGCCTGTCCTCGCCGGCTGTTCGGGCGGAGCCGAGCCGCCTGTCGCTGCGGCGTCGACGCAGCCGGTCGCTCCGGCGGTCCCGACGGGCGCGGCCCTCGGGGGCGTCTTCGGCGGTCCGATCGGCGCATCCCTCAGCGACGCCGATCGAAAAGCCGCATGGAATGCGCAGGTCGCCGCGCTTGGTTCCGGCCAACGGCGGTCGTGGCGCGGGTCCAACGGCGTATTCGGATTTGTCGAGGCCGGCGCAGACCTTGGCGGCGGCTGCCGCGCCTATTCGCAAACGGTTTATGTGGGCGGCTGGCCCAACCGAGGCCACGGCGTCGGCTGCAGGCGGCCGGACGGAAGCTGGAAAATGACGAGCTGAAATGTTGACGAGACCTTAGCGCGATTTTGCGATAACACGGCGCTGACGTTTTGCGGCTCGCGTCAAGAGCCGCCCAGAGGCTTGTCGATGGTATGGTTTGTCATGGCGGGAATGGCCGCTTTCGCCGCCCTCGCCGCAGTTTGGCCGGTTCTGCGCTCTTCGCCTCCATCCGCGGACGGCGAGGCGGCGTCCGGCGAAGCTGTCTTCTACCGGGCCCAACTCGACGAGATCCAGCGCGACGTCGACCGCGGTCAATTGCCTGGGGCCGAAGCAGCCAGCGCGCGCGCTGAAGCCGCCCGCCGGCTTATCGCCGTCAGCAGGGAGGGGTCGAAGACGCTTTCGCGGGCCCGGGCCCGCGATCGGTTCGCGGCGGTGGCCTTGATCGCCGTCGGGCTGCCGGCGATCGCCTTTCCGCTTTACGCCCTGCTCGGCCAGCCGCGCATGCCCGACCAGCCGCTGGCGAGCCGAAAGGCCGCGCCGGAGACAAACACGGCGAGCGGGATCGAGGAGGCGGTGGCGGCCGTCGAGGCGCGTCTGATAGCCAACCCCGACGACGGCAAGGGCTGGGCGGTCATTGCCCCGGTCTATATGCGCCTCGGGCGCTACGATGAAGCGGCGCACGCCTATTCCGAGGCTCTCCGTGTTCTGGGCGAGGACGCTTTGCGTCGCGCCGCCTATGGCGAAGCGCTGTTCGCGGCCGCGGGCGGCGTCGTCACCGAGAACGCGCGCGAAGCCTTCGACAAGGCGCTCGCCGATCAGCCGGGTCAGCCGCAAGCGCGCTTCTACCTCGCGCTCAGCGCCGAGCAGGATGGCAGGACAGCGGACGCAATTCACGATTACGAATCCCTGATCGCCGACGCTCGGCCGGACGCCCCGTGGCTGGCGATGGTGAAGGAGCGCCTGGCCGCGGCCAAAGGCGAGCCGCCGCCGGAGACCAGCGCCTCGGCGCCGCCCCCCGTGCCGAAGGCGCAAATGCCGATGATCGAGGGGATGGTGAACAGGTTGGCGACGCGTCTCGCCAGCAGCGGCGGCAGCGTCGAAGAGTGGTCGCGCCTTATTCGCGCCTATACAGTGCTGCATCAGGCGGATAAGGCGAAGGCGGCGCTCGCCAGCGCGCGCAGGGCGCTAGGACCGGACAGTAGCGCGGTCGCCAGTCTGAACGCGCTCGCGCGCGACCTTGATCTCGGAGGCGCCAATTGACCCGCCGCGGCCGTCGACTGACACTGATCGCGGTCGCCGTCGCCGTTGTCGGCGCGGCGACGGCGACGGCGCTCTATGCGCTCAGCGACAGCATCGTGTTCTTCTACAGCCCGACGGAAGTCGTTCAGAAAGCGCTGCAGCCGGGCGCTCGCCTGCGCGTCGGCGGCCTTGTCAAGGCGGGCACAGTGGTCAAGTCTTCCGGCGAGGCTGTCGCTTTCGTGGTGACCGACGGGGCGAACGATCTCAGGGTCGCCTATCGTGGCCTGCTGCCCGACCTCTTTCGCGAGGGTCAGGGCGTCGTCGCCGAGGGCGTCCTGGTGGGACCGGGTCAGCTGCGCGCCCAGACTATTCTCGCCAAGCACGACGAGCGCTATATGCCGCGCGAAGTCGTGGAGGCGCTGAAGAAACAGGGCCGCTGGCGGGAAGGGGAGGATGTCGCCAAGCCATGACTGTCGAGATCGGCCACTTCGCCCTTATTCTCGCCTTTTGCGCGGCGCTGGCGCAGACGATCGTGCCGTTTTGGGGCGCGCGCATCGGCGACCGCGACCTGATGAGCGTCGGGCGAAGCGCGGCGCTGACCCAGTTCGGGCTGATCGCAATTGCCTTCGCCGCGCTCGTCTACGCCCATCTGACGTCGGATTTTTCCGTCCTCAACGTCGCCGAAAATTCGAACAGCGAGATGCCGGCGATCTACAAGATCTCGGGCGTCTGGGGAAACCACGAAGGCTCGATGCTGCTGTGGGTCCTGATCCTGGCGATCTTCGGCGCGCTCCTCGCCCTGTTCGGACGTTCGCTGCCGAGGCGATTGCGCGCCGACGCGCTCGCGGTTCAAGGCGTCATCAGCGTCGCGTTCCTCGCCTTCATCCTCTTGACGTCGAACCCGTTCACGCGGCTCTTGCCGGCGCCGTTCGAGGGGCGCGACCTCAATCCGATATTGCAGGACCCAGGCCTCGCGATCCATCCGCCGCTGCTCTATCTCGGCTATGTCGGGTTCTCGATCGTCTACTCCTTCGCCGCGGCCGCTTTGATCGAGGGGCGCATTGATGCGGCCTGGGCGCGGTTCGTGCGGCCGTTCGCGCTCGTCGCCTGGAGCTTCCTGACTCTCGGCATCGCCGCCGGCTCGTTCTGGGCCTATTACACCCTTGGGTGGGGCGGCTTCTGGTTCTGGGACCCGGTCGAGAACGCCTCCCTGATGCCGTGGCTCGCGGGCACCGCCTTCGTGCATTCGGTGGCGGTGATGGAGAAGCGCGACGCGTTGAAGGTGTGGACGATTTTTCTCGCGATCCTCGCCTTCTCATTTTCGCTGCTCGGCACGTTCCTGGTGCGTTCGGGCGTGCTGACGTCGGTGCACGCCTTCGCCAACGATCCCCGCCGCGGGGTCTTCATTCTCGCCATTCTCGTACTGTTCATTTGCGGTTCGTTCGGCCTCTTCGCCTGGCGCGCGCCAATGCTGAAACAGGGGGGACTGTTCGCGCCGATTTCGCGCGAGGGCGCGCTGGTGTTCAACAATCTGCTGCTGACGACCACATTGGCGACGGTGTTCTTCGGCACCCTCTATCCGCTCGCGCTCGAGCAGTTGACCGGAGAGAAGATCACCGTCGGCGCGCCCTTCTTCAACCTGACCAGCGGCGCGCTGCTGTTGACCGCCTGCTTTGCGATGCCGATCGGATTCTCGCTCGCCTGGAAGCGCGGCGATCTGCTGGGGGTGATGCAGCGGCTGAGTCTCGCGCTGGTGGCCGGCGCGATCGTCGCGGTCGTGGGCGAAGCGTGGCTGCGCCGCGGACCGGTCTTGGCGCCGATCGCCGCCGGCCTTGCGATCTTCGTCATCATTGGCTCGCTGATCGAGGTGGTCCAGCGCGCGCGGCGGCCCGGGCTCGGGTTCGGCGTCGCGCTGAAGCGCGCGTTCGGACTGCCGCTGTCGTTCTTCGGCGGCGCGCTCGCGCATATCGGGATCGGCGTCCTGCTGCTCGGGCTTTCCGGCGCCGGCTTCGGCGCCGAGGCGATCGTGACGCTGCGCAAGAACGTTCCGCAGCGCGTCGGCCCCTACGACGTGACGCTGGTCGGGGTCGGCGAGCGCCTTGGCCCGAACTACAAGGAGAAAGTGGCCACAATGACCATCCGCTCCGGCGGCGCGCTGGTCGCGACGATCGAGCCGGCGCGAAGGCAATTCTCGGTGCGGGAAATGACGACGACCCAGGCCGGCCTGGCGACGCTCGACCTCGGCCAGGTCTATGTGGCGATCGCCGATCCGAATCCAGACGGCGGCGTGCCCGCCCGCCTCTACTGGAAGCCGCTGGTGACGCTGATTTGGCTTGGCGGCGCCGCCATGGCGCTCGGCGGGGCGCTGTCGCTCGCCGATCGGCGGCTGCGGTTCGGCGTCGGGGCGCGGGCGAGAGCGGCCGCCGCCGCGGTCGCAGCGGCGGCGGAATGACCATGCGCCGGCTTTTGGCTGCGCTCGTTCTGGTCCTGTGCGCGCTTGCCTCGCCCGCCCTGGCCGTGCAGCCCGACGAGGTGATGAAGGACCCGGTCCTCGAGGCGCGCGCCCGCGCGCTGTCGGCCGAGCTTCGCTGCCTCGTCTGCCAGAACCAGTCGATCGACGATTCCGATGCGCCGCTCGCCCACGACATCCGCGTCCTGATCCGCCGACGAATCGCCAAGGGCGAGAGCAACGACGCCGTGCGCGCCTATCTCGTCTCGCGCTACGGCGATTTCATTCTCCTGAAGCCGCCATTCGAGCCGGCGACGCTGCTGTTATGGCTGAGCGCGCCGCTGACGCTCTGCGCCGGCCTGGCCGCGATCGTGTTCGCCCGCCGGCGCGCCGCTGGCGCGACCCCGGCGCTGAGCGCGGAAGAGGAAGCGCGGCTGGCGGCGCTGACGAGAGGCGACGCCGCAGGCGGTTAAAGCTCTGGGACGCCATTCCAGCCGCCAATTCAATCTTATCAATGGCTTGCCGCGCCATTTGGCGCCGGCCCGGGCGCGAATCCGCCGAGAGGCGGAGCGACGCTGGCGAAACCCGATGTGCGCTGGATCGGCCTAAGCGGTTGACCGCTAAAAATCGTTGTCCGCAACCTCTTCCTCTTTCGTCTCGTAGCGCATGATCAGCGGCGCCTGGGCGAGAGCGAAGAGAAGTGTGATCGGCATGAAGCCGAAGGTCTTGAACTTGACCCAGAGGTCCGTCGTCTGGGTGCGCCAGACGATCTCGTTGAGGATCGCCAGCGCGACGAAAAAGAAAGCCCAGCGCCAGGTGAGCCTGCGCCACCCTTCCTCGGTCACATGCAGGGCGCCGTCGAACAGGATTTTCAACAGCGGTTTTTTGAGCCACAGGCCGGCGAACAGCGCCGCGCCGAACAGAAGGTAGAGCGCGGTCGGCTTGATTTTGATCAGCGTCTGGTCGTGAAAGACCAGCGTCAGCGAACCGAAGATGAGGACGACCGCCGCTGTCACCAGCGGCATGATCGGAAAGCGCCTCAGCATCGCGTAGGAGACGCCGAGGGTGACCACGACGCCCGCCATCAGGACGCCGGTCGCGGCGAAGATGCCAAGCCGGGAATAGACGGCGAAGAACAGGGCCAGCGGTCCGAGTTCGAGCACGAACTTGACGATCGGGTTCAGCGCCTTGCGCCGCGGGGGGGTGGTGGTTTCGGTCACTAAGTCCTCGTTCAACGTCGTCATTCGCCTTTTCTCTCGACGCCGGCGATCGCCTCGGCGAAATCGCGGGCGGCGAACGGTTCGAGGTCGTCGACGCCCTCGCCGACGCCGATGAAATGCACCGGCAGCGCGAATTTCTCCGCGATTGCCACCAGTATGCCGCCGCGCGCCGTGCCGTCGAGCTTGGTCATCACCAGGCCGGTCACGCCGGCCGCGCGGCCGAATATCTCGACCTGGCTCAGCGCATTCTGGCCGACGGTGGCGTCGAGCACCAGCAGCGCCGCGTGCGGCGCCTCGGGATCGACCTTCTTCGTCACCCGGATGATTTTCTCGAGTTCGCCCATCAGCTCGGCGCGATTCTGGAGCCGCCCGGCGGTGTCGATCAGCACGACGTCGCAGCGCTCGGCGCGCGCGCGCGTGACCGCGTCGAAGGCCAGGCCCGCGGCGTCGCCGCCCTGCTCGCGCTCGATCAGGTCGGAGCCGCTGCGCCTCGCCCAGACCCGCAGCTGCTCAATCGCCGCGGCGCGGAAGGTGTCGCCCGCCGCAAGCATCACGGTGCGCCCCTCGGATCTGAATTTGGCCGCGAGCTTGCCGATGGTCGTGGTCTTTCCGGAGCCGTTGACGCCGACCACCAGGATCACAAAGGGCTTTTTTTGCGGGTCGATTGCGAGCGGGCGCGCGACCGGGGTCAGGGCGCGTTCGACTTCGGCGGCGAGGATCGCCTTGACCTCTTCAGGTTCGATCCCCTTGTCGTAGCGCCCGTGCGCGATCGCATCGCGGATGCGGGTCGCCGCGCCGAGACCGAGGTCGGCCTGAATGAGGAGGTCCTCGAGATCATCGAGGGAAGCGGCGTCGAGCTTGCGCTTGGTGAAGATGTCGGCGATGCCGCGCCCGATGTTGGTCGACGAGCGCGAGAGGGCCGATCGAAGGCGCTGAAGCCAGGTTTGTTGGGGTTGCGACGAAGGGGGGGCGACGGTCGGCTCCAGCGCTTCGATCGGGGCCGGAGCGCGCGGAGCGTCCACCAGCGTTTGAGCGGGCGCGTCGGCGCCGCCGAACCAGCGGCGCAACACGCCGGTCTTCGCCGTCTTGTGGTCGTCTTCGTTCAACACATGGTCCTTTCGGCGCCTCTCTATGCGCGAGGGGGCCAGCTTTGATACCTATGTCCTCATGACGCCGGAAGAAACAAGAGCGCGCCTGCTCTATCGCGACGGATTGATGCTGGTTCTCGACAAGCCGGCGGGGGTCGCGGTGCATCGGGGCCCCAAAGGCGGGGCCAGTCTCGAAGACGACTTCGACGCCTTGCGATTCGGCCTGCCGCGCAATCCGGCGCTCGCCCACCGGCTCGACCGCGACACCGCGGGCTGCCTGGTGCTCGGACGCCATCATAAAGCCTTGGAGAAATTGGGGCGACTGTTCAAGCAGGGCAGGATCGCCAAGACCTATTGGGCGATCGTCGCCGGCGCGCCGGAAGCCGAGAGCGGAACGATCGACCTGGCCCTCGGCCGGCTCGACGACAAGCGCGGCTGGTGGATGAAGGTCGATCCCAACGGCCTGCCCGCGACGACGCTGTGGCGCGTCAGAGGGCGCGGCGCGTGGCGGGGCCAGCCGATCGCCTGGCTGGAGCTGGAGCCGCGGACCGGGCGCACCCATCAGCTCAGAGTCCATTGCGCCGCGCGGGGCTGGCCGATCCTCGGCGACGCGATCTACGGCGCGCCCGCCGACGCATCGCTGCAACTGCTGGCGCGGAAGGTCGTCGTCCCGCTGTCGAACGCCGGGCCGCCAATCGCGGTCGAAGCGCCGGTCCCGCCGCACATGGCGGAGGCGCTGATCGCCTGCGGATTCGGGGGGGAGGCGGCGCAGATTGAGAAACCCGAAATCGCTTCCACTGCGACCGCTCGCGGCGCCTGATGCCGGCGCGGTCGCTGACCGCGCCCGCCGCGCCTCCGCAGGGCGCTAGGAAGCACGCCCGTCTTTCGACGGGCTGTGGAGCGCGGGCTACGGGGGCCGTGATTGTCGGCGCGCATTGTGCGGCGCAGCAAATTATGAAAGGCTCGGCGCTCCAACCCGAGTCCGGCGCCTGTAAGCATGTCCATCCGAGCCGCCATCCATCACCTGACGCACTACCGCTACGACCGCCCGGTCTCGCTGGGGCCGCAGATCATCCGTCTAAGGCCGGCGCCGCATAGCCGCACCCGCGTCATTTCGCATTCGCTGAAAGTGACGCCGGCCGAGCATTTCGTGAACCATCAGCAGGACCCTTACGGCAACTGGCTCTCCCGCTACGTCTTCCCCGAACTCGTCAATGAACTGAAGATCGAGGTCGACGTCGTCGCCGACATGACGGTCTATAATCCGTTCGATTTCTTCGTCGAGGAGAGCGCCGAAGCCTGGCCGTTCGAATATGGCGAGGACTTAAGGCCCGATCTGGTCATCTACCGCGCGCCCGAGCCCGCGGGCCCAAGGCTGCAGGCCTATCTCGACCGGATCGATCGGTCGCCGGCGCGCACCGTCGATTTCATGGTCGACCTCAATCGCCGGCTCGCTCGCCAGATCGCCTACGTCATCCGCATGGAGCCGGGGGTGCAGAGCCCGGAGGAGACGTTCGAGCGCGGCTCGGGTTCGTGCCGCGATTCGAGCTGGCTTCTGGTGCAGATCCTGCGCCATCTCGGCCTGGCGGCGCGATTCGTGTCGGGCTATCTGATCCAGCTCAAGCCGGACCTCATCGCGCTCGACGGGCCGCGCGGCACCGATCACGATTTCACCGACCTTCACGCCTGGGCCGAGGTCTATCTTCCGGGGGCCGGCTGGATCGGACTCGACCCGACCTCTGGGCTCTTGACCGGCGAGAGCCATATTCCGCTCGCCGCCACGCCGCACTACCGCAACGCCGCGCCGATTTCGGGCGTGGCGAGTTTCGCCAACGTCGACTTTGCGTTCGACATGCGGGTCGAGCGGGTCGCCGAGCACCCGCGCATCACCAAGCCGTTCTCTGAAGAATCCTGGAAGGCGCTCGACGCCTTGGGCGAACAGGTCGACGCGACCATGGCGGCCGACGACGTGCGGCTGACCATGGGCGGCGAGCCGACCTTCGTGTCGATCGACGACTTCGAATCAGCCGAGTGGAACACCGACGCCGTCGGCCCGATGAAGCGGGCGCTGGCCGACCGGCTGATCCGGCGCCTGCGCGACCGCTTCGCGCCGGGCGGGTTCCTGCACTATGGGCAAGGCAAGTGGTATCCGGGCGAATCCCTGCCGCGCTGGACCTTTTCGCTCTATTGGCGACGCGACGGGAAGCCGATCTGGTCCGACGCCAGACGGATCGCGGCCGAGGGCGAGGAGACCGGGGCCAACAGCGGGAAGGCCGAGGCGCTGTTGCACGCGATCGCGTCGGAACTCGGCATCGAGGGCGAATATGTCGCCCCCGCCTTCGAGGATCCCGCCGAGTGGATCCTGAAGGAAGCCAATCTGCCCGACAACGTGACGCCGCAGAATTCCCGACTGAAGGACCCGGAAGAGCGGCTCCGCCTCGCCCGCGTGTTCGCGCGCGGGCTGAACGAGCCCTCCGGCTACGTGCTTCCGGTGCAGCGCTGGCAGGCGAAGGCGGAAGGGCGCCACTGGCGCAGCGAGAAGTGGACGACCCGCCGGGGCGCCCTCTATCTCGTTCCCGGCGACAGCCCGGTCGGCTACCGCCTGCCGCTGGGCGCGCTGCCCTATGTTCCGCCAGCCTCGTACCCTTATATTTTCCCCGCCGATCCCACCGAGCCGCGTGAGCCGCTGCCCGATTTCGCCGCCGAGCGGGAACGCGCGCAGCCGATCGCCTCCTTTGCCGCCGCCGAGGCGGGCCAGGAACGGGTCGAGCAGCATCTGGGCGACATCGACGGCGCGGTGCGCACGGCGGTGACCGTGGAGGCGCGTGACGGGCGCCTATGCATCTTCATGCCGCCGGTCGAGCGGCTGGAGGACTATCTCGAACTCCTGACCGCTGCGGAGGCCGGGGCGAAGACGATCGGACTGCCGGTGCATATCGAGGGCTACCCTCCGCCCGCGGATCCGCGCATGAACGTCATTCGCGTCGCCCCCGATCCGGGCGTCATCGAGGTCAACATTCACCCCGCCTCGAGCTGGCGCGAGTGCGTGGCGACGACGGAAGGCGTCTACGAGGAGGCGCGGCTCGAGCGGCTCGGCGCCGACAAGTTCATGCTCGACGGCAAACATTCCGGGACTGGCGGCGGCAACCACGTCGTCGTCGGCGGCGCGACGCCGCTCGACAGCCCGTTCCTTCGACGCCCGGACCTGTTGAAGAGCCTGGTCATTTACTGGCTCAGGCGGCCCAGCCTGTCCTATTTCTTCTCCGGCCTGTTCATCGGACCGACGAGTTCAGGCGCCGCGCGTCGACGAGGCGCGCCACGACGCTCTGTATGAATTGGAGATCGCGCTGGCCCAAATCCCGCGCCCCGGGCAAGGCCAGGCGCCGCGACCGTGGCTCATCGACCGTCTGATGCGAAACATTCTGGCCGACGTCACCGGCAACACCCACCGCGCGGAAATCTGCATCGACAAGCTCTATTCGCCCGACGGACCGACCGGACGCCTGGGACTGGTCGAATTCCGCGGCTTCGAGATGCCGCCCAACCCGCGCATGAGTCTCGCCCAGCAGCTGCTGATCCGCGCGATCATCGCCCGTCTGTGGCGAGAGCCGCTGGACGGGCCGCTGCCGCGCTGGGGCGCGACGCTGCACGACCGGTTCATGCTGCCGCATTTCGTCTGGGAAGACTTGCTGGAAGTTCTCGCCGATCTGACGGCGCATGGCTTCCCTTTCCGCTCCGAGTGGTACAAGGCGCAGGCCGAGTTCCGGTTCCCGTTCTGCGGCGAGGTCGAATTCGATGGCGTTCTTCTCGAGCTGCGTCAGGCGCTGGAGCCCTGGCATGTGCTGGGCGAAACCGGCGCGATCGGGGGCACCGCGCGCCACACCGACAGCTCGACCGAGCGCCTGCAGGTCAAGCTGACGACGGCCGATCCCGAGCGCTATGTCGTCGCCTGCAACCGCCGCCGCGTGCCGCTGCGCAGGACTTCAACCGGCGGCGTCGCGGTTGGCGCGGTTCGCTTCAAGGCCTGGAAGCCGGCGATGGCGCTGCATCCGGCGGTGCCCGTCCATGCGCCGCTCATCTTCGACATTTTCGATGGGTGGAGCGGCCGGGCGCTCGGCGGCTGCGTCTACCACGTCGCCCATCCGGGCGGGCGCAACTACGAAACCTTTCCCGTCAACAGCAACGAGGCCGAGGCGCGGCGCCTGGCGCGGTTCGAAGCGCATGGCCACACGCCCGGCGCCTTCGAGCCGCCGCCCGAGACGCCGCACCCCGAATTTCCGCTGACGCTCGATCTGCGGCGGCCGCCGCGGGTCTAACGCCTGCTCGCCAAAGCCGCCTCGATCTCCTTCGACGAGGGTAGCTCGGCGAAGGCGTCGAAACGGCCGTTGTCCGCGATGTCGCGCGCGGCGCGCATCAGAGCCCCCCAGGCGGCTCTCGCCAGCGCCCCGCCGGTCGAGACGCGTTTGACGCCGAGGTCTTCGAGCTGACGGCGGGTGAAACCCGGCGCGCCGACCAGCACATTGACCGGCAGCTTGCCGGCCACGCGAACCACCGCCGCGACTTCTTCGGCGGACTTCAATCCGGGGGCGTACAAGACGTCGGCGCCGGATTCGGCGTAAGCGCTCAATCGCCGCAGCGCTTCGGCAAGACCGCTCGCGCTGTCGCGCAAAAGCACTTCGCTGCGCGCGGTCAGGAGAACCTTTTCGCCGCTGGCGTCGATCGCGGCCCGCGCGGCCCGCAATCGCTCGATCGCCTCTCTCAAAGTATAGAGCGGCGCGTTGGGGTCGCCAGTGTAGTCCTCGATCGAAAGCCCGGCGACGCCCGCGGCGACGCAAAGCCTTACGCTCTCGTGGACGCCCTCGGCGTCGTTAGCGAAGCCCGCCTCAAAGTCGGCGTTGAGCGGAATGTCGACCGAAGCGGCGAGCTCGCCGATGTGCTTGAGGGCATAGGCGCGGGCAACGGCGCCATCGGCCTCGCCGGCGGCAAACGCCATGCCGGCGCTCGAGGATGCGATGGCGGGAAAGCCGAACGAGGCGAGGCATTTCGCCGAACCGACATCGTAAGGGTTGGGCATCACGAAGCAGCCGGGCGCCGCGTGAAGTTCGGCGAAGCGGGCGCGTTTCTTGGCGGTGGTCGGCGTCATGGCGCGGTCCTCGGCATGAGATCGGACAGACGGACTTTTTGGCGGCCGGCGGCGTCGAAATTGCCCGGGGCGAGCCAGCGTTCGTAGGCCCTCTTGCGCTCCGGCCATTCGCGGTCGAGCATCGCAAACCACGCGGTGTCGCGATTGCGGCCCTTGACGATCATGTGCTGGCGGAAGATCCCTTCGAACGTGAATCCGAACCGCTCGGCCGCGCGCTTCGAGGGCGCATTGAGATCGTTGCACTTCCACTCGTAGCGACGGTAGCCAAGCTCGTCGAAGGCGTATCGCGCGAACAGATATTGCGCCTCCGTAGCCCCGGCCGTGCGCTGCATCGCCGGCGTATAAAGGATGTTCCCGACTTCGATGACGCGATTGGCCTGGTCGATGCGCAGAAAGGTCTGATAGCCGACGGCGCGGCCCGAGGCGTTGTCGACAATGGCGAAGAACAGCGGATCGGTCGAGCGCGCCTTGGCGGCGATGTTGGCCTTGAAGACCGCGGGGTCGTCGTAGGGACCGTCGAACAGATAGGTCCAGAGCCGATCCTTGTCGCCGCCGTTGGCGCCCTCGAACAGGGCCTCGGCGTGCTTGTCCGCCTCGAGCGGCGTCAGACAGATCCACCGTCCGGCGAGCGTCACCCGCTCCGGGCGCTTGGCGGGACGGGCGTCGACCACGGGAGCGAGGGGTTGGAGGATGGCCGGGTTCGTTGTGTCCATGTTTGACCTGGTCGAATGGGGCGCGCGTTACAGCCAGGAGTTGACATCGGTCCTGGCGAAGTCGTCGCCTTTGAACAAGAGCCGGGCGCCAAGAACTTTGGCGCTCGCATAGGCCAGACAGTCGGCGAAATTCAATCGCGCCGGATGTCGCCCTTTGCCGAAGGCCTCGAAACAGCCGACCGCGGCAATTCCAATAGCAGAATCGATTGCGATTTCGGCGATTTCCGCCTCGTCGAGAAACTTCTCGAATTGCCGTTCAGCCTCGCGCGGCGAACGCAAAAGTCGGCCTCCCAACACGATGCAGGTCTCCAGGCGGACGACGGGCGACGTCAACCGCCGCTCGGCGGCGGCGATCGCCCGGGAGAATTCTCGGCGATCGGGTTCCTTCGCCAGGATCGCAACGAAGACCGACGTGTCAACGAAGGTCATTGCCCCCATAGTTGGTCGATTTCGTCCTTCGTCATAACGCGGCCTCCGGGCCTGGCCATCGCCATCGTTTCATTGGCGAGGTCCTCGAGACGCTCTTCCAGCGGCCGCGTGTCGCGTTCGCGCTTCAATTCGCTGCGGAGCGCATGGATGATCGCCTCGGTCATGTTGGTCTTACGCAATTCGGCGAGCTTCCGGGCGAGCTCGCCGGCCTCGCGATTGCGGATGCTGATGCCCACGACGACCTCCGTCTATACAGGCATCGCAGTATGTATATACAAAACCGGACGTGGGGTCAATGATTGTCCCTCGGCACGCCCATGGTCTGGGCGAGCCGCTGGTACTTGATCGCCGGTTTCAGCACCATTCCTTCGTCGAACTGCGCCACCATCTCGCGCTGGATCTGCTGCCATGGCGTCTGGCTCTTGGGATAGTCGTAGCCGCCGTGCTTGGCGAGCGCGGCCCGGCGCTCGTTGAGTTCGGCGTCCGAGATCAGAATATTGGCCGAGCGTTTCTTGAGGTCGATGCGCACCCGGTCGCCGGTTTTCAGAATCGCCAGGCCGCCGCCCGCCGCCGCTTCCGGCGAAGCGTTGAGGATCGAGGGCGAGCCGGAAGTGCCGGACTGCCGCCCGTCGCCGATGCAGGGCAACGCATGGACGCCCTTCCTGATCAGGGCCGCCGGTGGCTGCATGTTGACCACTTCCGCCCCGCCCGGATAGCCGATCGGCCCGGTCCCGCGAATGAACAGAATGCTGTGCTCGTCGATCTTGAGCTTCGGATCGTCGATGCGGTGGTGATAGTCCTCCGGCCCGTCGAACACGATCGCGCGCCCCTCGAAAGCCTCCGGGTCCTTGGGGTTTGACAGGAATCGGGCCCGGAATTCGCTGTCGATGACGCTCGTCTTCATGATCGCGTCGTCGAACAGATTGCCGCTCAAAACGATGAAGCCGGCGTCCTCCTTCAGCGGCTTGTCGACGGGGTAAATGACGTCGTGATCGTCGGCCAGCGTCCTGGCGCAGTTTTCGCCCATCGATTTGCCGTTGACGGTGAGGGCGTCCTGATGAATGAGCTTGCGCTTCATCAGCTCGTTGACCACCGCCGGCACGCCGCCGGCGCGGTGGAACTCCTCGCCCAGATACTTTCCCGCAGGCTGCATATTGACGAGCAGCGGGACCTTGTGGCCGACGGTTTCCCAATCCGCGATCGTGAGCGGCACTCCGATATGCCGGGCGATGGCGTTGATGTGGATCGGCGCGTTGGTGGAGCCGCCGATCGCGCTGTTGACGACGATCGTGTTCTCGAACGCCTCGCGGGTCAGGATGTCCGAAGGCTTCAAGTCTTCCCACACCATGTCGACGATGCGCCGGCCGGTCTCGTAGGCGATCTGGCCGCGCTCGCGGTGAGGCGCGGGAATCGCCGCACAGCCCGGCAGGCTCATGCCGAGCGCTTCCGCGAGCGCGTTCATGGTCGAAGCCGTCCCCATCGTGTTGCAATGGCCGACCGAAGGCGCCGAGGAGGTGACGATCTCCATGAACTCTTCGTAGTCGATCTTGCCTTCGGCGAGGTCCGAGCGCGCGCGCCAGACGACCGTGCCGGAGCCGGCGCGCTCGCCGTGATGCCAGCCGTTGTTCATCGGTCCTCCCGACAGCACGATCGCCGGAATGTTGACCGTCGCGGCCGCCATGATGCAGGCCGGCGTCGTCTTGTCGCAGCCGGTCGTCAGCACCACGCCGTCGATGAAATAGCCCATCAGAATTTCGACCAGGCCGAGATAGGCGAGATTGCGGTCGAGCGCGGCGGTCGGCCGCTTGCCGGTCTCCTGGATCGGATGGACGGGGAACTCGAAAGCGACCCCGCCGGCCGCGGTGATGCCGTCGCGCACTCTTTTCGCCAGCTCGAGATGATGGCGGTTGCAGGGCGAAAGGTCGGAGCCGGTCTGGGCGATGCCGATGATCGGCTTGCCGGACCTCAGCTCGCCGGGAGTCAGGCCGAAATTGAGGTAGCGCTCGATATAGAGCGCGGTCATGCCCGGGTTTTCAGGGTTGTCGAACCAGAGCCGCGACCGCAAGGGCCGCTTCGGCTCGCCTTTCGAGCCGCCGTTGGTTTTGGTCTTGGGCTTGTGAGCCATCGCTGATCGCCTCCCTGGCGGCGCCGCTGCCGATCGCAACGCGCTACGAGCGCGCAGTATGCGGCTGCTGCGTTGAGGATTCAACGATTTGTCGCTTCGCGGCGCCCCGGGGCTAGAGCATGACGCGATTTCGTTGAATCGCATCATGCTCTAGAGGCCTTAAAAAACGCGGGATTTTCGCGCGAAATCCGGCATCCGCTCTTTCGCATCCCGCTCTTAGGCTAACGGATCGACCGTGGTCGCTCTGAGCGCATCTGCGCGCCGCGCCCTCGAGGCCGGCCGCTCATCGCGCCAACGGCGAAACCCCAAACAGCCAGGCGTGCAGCCAGAAAGCGAGCACGGCCCACAGTATAACGCCGAGCACGATCGCGGCCCCCGTCGCGCTCCAGTCAGGTTCGGGATAGACGACGGCGTTGCGGCGGTCGCGGGCGTAGGAGCTCGCCAGATCAGCCAGCGCCCAGACCAGGAACGCGCCGAACAGAACGAGGTCAGCCGCCGAGCCGTTGGCGATCAGATGTCCCAAGCCGAAGACGGCGACGCTCCAGACCATCGGATGATGGACCGCAACCGCAATATGGCTGCGCTTCAGGAAATAGCCGGCGAACAGCAGCATGCTGACGAGCATGAGGACGACGGTCACGTGCCGCGCCTCGGGCGACGGCGTCCAGAGTTGGGCGGCGGCGAAGCGCGCCCGGGCGAACCCCCAGACGATCAGGATGAATCCGATCGCCGACAGGAGCGAATAGAGTCCCTTCCAAGGGCCTTCGCCGAGCCGCGCGATCGCGGTCGCGCGCGCGTTTTCGGCGAAGATGCGGGTCGAATGAAGCCCGAGAAAGATCACGAGGCCGAGCACGAGGATCGCCATGGGAATTGCGCCTTGAGGTTGAGCGCCGGAATCGGCCGCTCCAACGAAAGCTTGGCGCGAAGCCCCGCTCGAGGCAAGTTCGAGGGCTTGCGCTCGGAGCCGGTCGAGGTTCAATCGACGATCGGCGGCGCGCGGGCCTCCGCGGCGCCGGCGAGGCTCAGGCGATCGAGCGTCGCCTGCAACCCGGCCGTGTCCGGGCAGATCATCAGCCGCGTCGCTCGTCCCCATCGCAAATGCAGAACGTGGACGCCGCGATTGGCGGTGCGGACCCCGTCGGTCCCCGAGTTGGTCTCGTCCCATTCGGCCATGACGAGCGTGTTCCACGGAGCGCCGCTCACCCAGATGCGCCGCAGCTCGAAGCGAATGTCCGGCAACAGGCGATAGAGCCTTTCATACCAGCGCCGGGTCGCCGCCAGCGTATGCCTCGAACCGCCGAGGGCGTGGTCCTCGCCGAGAAAGGAATGCTCGAAGCGCCGCGCGAATGCGCGCAGCACCGGTTCAGCGTCGCCGCGATTGATTGCGGCGAACAGGGCGCGGACGCGGCGTTGGACGAACGCGTGATACATCGCCTCCTCCTCAGTTCAATGATTGAATGATGCTATTCGATTGAGTTCAATGACGCAACTCGCTAGTGTCCGGACATGGAGAGAACCAGCTTCGCGCAGATGCGCTGCTCATTGGCCCGCGGCCTCGATATGGTCGGCGACTGGTGGTCGCCATTGATCATTCGCGACCTCTTTCTCGGCGTCGCCCGGTTTGACGAACTCGTCGAGGACCTCGGAATCTCGCGGAATTTGCTGACGCGGCGGCTGAAGGCCCTCGCCGCCAACGGGATCATCGAGCGCGCGGCCTACCAGACGCGGCCGACCCGATACGCCTATCGTCTGACCGAGGCCGGACGCGATCTGGTGCCCGCCATTCTGGCCTTGACCGCTTGGGGCGACCGCTGGGCGCGCCCGCGAGAGGGAAGCCCGATGCGATTCGTCCACAAGACCTGCGGGCGTCCATTCGAGCCGCGGGTGACCTGCTCGGCCTGCGCTCAACCCATCGTCGCCGAGGCTGTCACGGCGATCCCCGGGCCTGGCGGGGCGGCGAAGCGCGGGACGATGATTGTGGCGAAACGGCTTCGCGGCTCGGCTTGACCTGAGAGGCGGCCAACGGTCGCGCGGTCGCCGAAAGCCCGATCGCCGATGGCTCCGCCGCCCGCTTCGGACTGCCCGGGGAGGAAGAATCGCCGATCATCCAAATTGTAGTTGACAAGGAAACTATTGTGGATTAGTTTCTTAGGAACATACCGGCGCATTGCGCGCCGATGACGAGGAGGTCAAAATGGATGCGGATGTGAAAGACGCGGTTCGCTGGGCGACCGCGGAGTCGGACGCCGAGCGGGCGACGTTTCCGGAAGTCGTGCAGAAACTGATGGCCGCCGGGGTCGAGCGCTACCACGCCGATCTCGTGTGCTCGGCGAAGACCTACTATCTGCCGAACGGCGAGTACGAGGTCACGCCGTGCCACAAGGTCGCCGCCGCGGCGACGGACTTTGATCCGAAAGCGGTCGAGGCGGCGCTTCGCGCCATCCAGGGGCAAAGCATAAAGTACCGGGAATTTTGCGACCGGATTGCCGCCGCCGGCTGCGTCGGCTATTTCGTCAGCTTCGCTGGCCGCCGCGCCGTCTATTACGGACGAACCGGCGAGACCTATGTCGAATGGTTCCCGGGAGCGAAATGAGGTCGCCGAGATGGCCGACGGAAAAGGGAGGGCAAGCCCGCTCACGGCGCATCTCGGCTATTGGCTGCGCTTCGTCTCCAACCAGGTCTCGCATGGCTTCCGCCGCAAAGTCGCGGCGCACGGGGTCACGGTCGCCGAGTGGGTGGTGCTGCGCACGCTCCTCGACCAAGAGGCGATAGCGCCGAGCGCGCTCGCCGACCGTCTCGGGATGACGCGCGGCGCGATCTCGAAACTCGCCGACCGGCTCGCCGCCAAGGCGTTGATCTCACGAACGGAGGACCGCAGCGACGGCCGCTCTCACCGGTTGGCTTTGACGGCGAAAGGTCGAAGGCTGGCGCCTGTCCTGGCCGCGCTCGCGGACGCCAACGACGCCGAGTTCTTCGGCTGCTTGAGCCAAGCCGAACGGGCGACAATCGAATCCGCGATGCGCGAGATCGTGCGCCGGCACGGCTTGAGGGCTGTCCCGGTTGAATGACCGGTCGCCCGACGCCGACGCCGGGCTTGCGCCTCGCGCCGCCGCGCAGCATGGATCGCGCGCGCCCTCCTGAAGGAAGCTCGCGATGTCATGGTCGGCCGCGCAATATGTCAAATTCGAACAGGAGCGCACCCGGCCCGCGCGCGATCTCGTGGCGAGCATTCCCAACGAAGACGTGCTCAGCGCCGCCGACATTGGCTGCGGACCCGGCAATTCGACCGAAGTCCTGCGCCAGCGCTACCAAGGAGCGCGGATCGTCGGGCTCGACTCTTCGCCCGACATGATCGCCGCGGCCCGCAAGCGTCTGCCCGACGTCGCCTTCGAGGTCGGCGACATTCTCCAATGGCGCGACGAGGGGCCATATGACGTGATTCTCGCCAACGCGGCGCTGCAATGGGTTCCGGACCACGAGACGCTGATGCCGTCGCTGATCGCAAGGCTTAGGGCCGGCGGCTCGCTCGCGGTCCAGTCGCCGGACAATCTCGATGAGCCCTCGCACCGGCTGATGCGCGAAGTCGCCGCCGCCGGCCCCTGGGCGGGAAAGCTCGCCGACGCCGCCAACGCGCGGACGAAGCGCCATGGGCCCGAATGGCATTTCCGCCTGCTCGGCGCCCATGCGGCCCGCGTCGACGTGTGGCGCACCACTTATTATCACCCGCTCGCCGGCGGCGCGCGCGCGGTGGTCGAATGGGTGAAGGCGAGCGGTCTTCGACCCTTTCTCGATCCGCTCGACGCCGCCGAGCGCGAAGCCTTCCTCGCCCGCTACGAGGCGGCGCTCGCGGACGCCTATCCGGCGGAATCGGACGGGACCGTGCTGCTGCCGTTTCCCAGGCTGTTCTTCGTCGCGACCCGATAGGTCGAATACCGGCCGCCCGGCCGCTGAGCTTTGAACCTTAACGCCGGCGCGCTTCCAACCCGCCCTCGCTTCGTGCTATGGCGGGCGCCTTCGGCAAAAAAAGCGCGCCCGTAGCTCAACTGGATAGAGTATCGGTCTTCGAAACCGAGGGTTGGGAGTTCAAGCCTCTCCGGGCGCGCCAACGTTTCGAAGACTTATGCGAGATTTCGGCAGCCCAACGGGCAAGCCCTATCTGCGATCGGCCTTCTGTCGCTCGAAGACCTCGCGGCCTTCGCGGTCGAGGATGCGCAACCCGATCGTGTGAGGCGGCCAGGTCGTGTTTGCGGCCGCCACGATCGCTTCGGACACGTCCGCGGCCTGAATCTCGACTTCGTCCAAAATCGCCGGTCCGCGATCCGCGGCTGCGCCAAGGAACTGGAGCCGGAATCGCTGGCGCTTGGCGGCGAGGGCGGGTTTTGGCTCATCGACGGCGCCGATCTTCGAATCGGCTTGAGGCTTGCGCGCCGGGGCCGGTCCGCGATCGGGGGCCAAAGCGGAGTTGGCCGCCATCCCGGCGGCAGTCTCGATGCCGGTGCGCTTTTCCATCCGGCGCGCGACCGCCTGCGCCACACGGCCCCAATCCTTCGCGATGGCGTCGGAGCTGGCCTCGCTCTCGCGCCGCCGAGCTTCCGAATAGGCCCGTTCGCCAAGATCGCGGATCAGCGCCTCGGCCTCGGCGTCGATGCTTGCCATTCTCACGCGGCGGCGAGGCCGCCAGGACATCATGGCCGACCTCCTTCTCCATCAAGTCCGGTCGCCGCACTACGGGTGGACGCTGCAAACATGGTCGAGGGCGGCGGCGAGATGCGCAGATTCTCGCCGTTATCGCCAGGATTGACGCCATACGCGTCCTGTACGGCCACGAATTCGGCATGAACCGCGATCGGGCCCGCCGCCAGCCAGGCCAATGGCGCCGCCGCCGATAGCGGCGCCCTCGAATTCCGAAGGCCGAATGCATTGCTCACGGGAGCTCCGCCCCCTTGCCCACGGGCGCCCCGCCCATTGCGCGATTTCGGTTGCAATGCCGCGCTTTCGCCCCAGCCGTCCTCGGCGCCGAATTGATCTGTCCCATCTCAAGTCGATGCCCGCATTACGTAAACACAGATTACCCCACGTCGCAAGCGGCAATCCAACGGTTGAAACTGGCAGTTGAGTTGGCGGCCCCGGCGTCAATGGGGCGCGTACGTGGGCCTCGCCGCGCAAACTCGGAAAAAGGCGCCGGGTTCCGCGGAATTCAGCGGCTTTTTCGGGTCGGCCTGTCGGCGCGTCCGACGCCGTCAAAGCGACGGCGCCCAGGAGGCGGGCTTGGCGGCGCTCGCCGCGGCCGCCTCCGCGCGCTTCGCCTCGATCGCCGCGATCGTCGCCCTCAAAACCTCGGTCACGCCGCGCCGCGCGACGGCCGAAAGCAGGATCGGCCTCGCGCGCTTTTCAGCTTCCGCGAGCTTCGGCCCAAAGCTCCGCATTGCGCGCTGCAGGCGCGCGGTCTGCCTCTTGAGCGTCTCCTCGTCGATAGCGTCGACCTTCGATAATGCGACGATCTCGGTCTTTGCGTCGAGCCCCGCGCCGTAGGCGGCGAGTTCGCGCCGGATGGCGCGGTAGTCCGCGCCCGCATTGGCGCCGGTCGCGTCGATGAGATGCACCAGCGCGCCGCAGCGTTCGACATGGCCGAGGAAGCGGTCGCCGAGGCCATGGCCCTCATGCGCGCCCTCGATCAGGCCGGGGATGTCGGCGAGCACGAAATCGCGCCCGTCGATCCGCACGACCCCGAGACCGGGATGCAGGGTGGTGAACGGATAGTCGGCGACCTTGGGCCTGGCGGCCGAGACCGCGGCCAGAAACGTCGATTTGCCGGCGTTGGGCAGGCCGACAAGACCCGCGTCGGCGATCAGCTTCAGCCGCAGGACGAGGGTGCGCTCGATTCCCTGCTGGCCTGGATTGGCCCGCCGCGGGGCGCGATTGGTCGAGGTGGCGAAATGGGCGTTGCCGAAGCCGCCGTTGCCGCCTTGAGCGACGACGACGCGCTCGCCTTCGCGGGTCAGGTCGGCGAGCGTCGCCCCGCTCTCTTCGTCGATGACCTGCGTGCCGACCGGGACTTTGAGCACCGCATCGGCGCCGCGCCCGCCGGCGCGGTTCTTGCCCATCCCGTGCATGCCGGTTCTGGCCTTGAAATGCTGCTGGTAGCGGAAGTCGATCAGCGTGTTGAGGCCGGCGGCGCATTCGACCGCGACATCGCCGCCTCGCCCGCCGTCGCCGCCGTCGGGGCCGCCGAATTCGATGAATTTCTCGCGCCGGAACGAGACGCAGCCAGCCCCTCCGTCGCCCGAGCGGACGTAGACGCGCGCCTGGTCGAGGAATTTCATCGCCGCCGGCCCTTCACGAGGCGCGAGCCAGGCGGACGGTCGCGGCGCGGCGGCGGGCGCATTCCTGCTCCCAGGCTTCGCGGCCGAGGCGGAAGGAATGGCACTCCACCATCGCGCCGCGGGCCGGCGCCCCTTGCAGCCCGGTCCCGGCGAACGCAAAGCCGCACTTCTCCAGCACCCGGCGCGAAGCCCCGTTCTCGACCCTGACGCTCGCCAGGACCTCGATCGCGGCGGTCAGCCTCAGGCCGGCGTCGATCATCGCCTCGGCGGCCTCGGTCGCCAGGCCCTTGCCCCAGGCCTCGGGCGCGAGCGCGAAGCCCAGCGTCAGGCGGTCCGAGCCGCGGGTCTCGAGGCTGATCGAGCCGAAGACCTCGCGCATGCCCTTGCGGGGCGTCATCGCCAGGGTGAGATCGCGCCCCGAGGCGTTTCCTTCGCGCGCGGCGTAAATGAAGCGCTCGGCGGAGCCGGGAGGATAGGGATGAGGGATGCGGGCGGTGAAGCGCGCAACCTCCCACAAGCCGCAGAACCGATCGATCGCCGCCGCGTCGGGCCCGCGCGGCCAGCGTAGCCACAACCGCGCCGTCTCCAGGCGGAACACATCGTCTCTGGCAAGATCGGAAAACATGAGAGCACCGGTCCGGCGGCCCCAAGGTGACAGGGCCTAAGGCGACGAAGGGGATACGGGCGACCGCATCCCCTTCGTAAGCTATAGGCTTACCGGACAATTGAGACGGCTCTTGGCCTTTTGTCTCATCTCGAAGCTTTTGGTTTCGAGAACGTCCGCGGGGCTTGTCGCCTGAAGCGGGGTTCTCGTCTTTAGCCCCCGCTTTATTCGGCCGCGCTGAGCGCGACCACCGTTACATATTGTCGGCCGTCGCCTTTACATTTGAACGCCACCTCGCCGGCGGCGGTGGCGAACAAGGTATGGTCCGTTCCCACGCCGACATTGCGCCCGGCGTGGAACTTGGTGCCGCGCTGACGTACAAGGATCATGCCGCTGACGACCTTCTCGCCGCCGAATTTCTTGACGCCAAGACGCCGCCCGTCCGAATCGCGGCCATTGCGCGACGAACCGCCTGCCTTCTTGTGAGCCATGGCTCTTGCTCCGAAACGTTCAGGCGCCGGCCTTCAGGCGCGGCGAAGTTGACATTCCCTGTAGCGCATCCGACCCCGCGAGGGAATCGCCTGCGCCGATTTTGTTTTCCTTACGCCTCGGCCGAGGCGGTTTCGGCCGGTTGGGCGAGCTTGGCGCCGCCAGTCAGAATGTCGGTCACGCGCACGATCGTGAGATCCTGCCGGTGGCCGCGCTTGCGCTTCGAATTCTTGCGCCGGCGCTTCTTGAACGCGATCACCTTCGGCCCGCGCGTCTGCTCGACGATCTCGCCGACGACGCTCGCGCCCGCCACCTGCGGGGCGCCGATCTCGCTGATCGCGTCGTCGAACAGCGCCAGCACCTGATCGAACACCACCCGCGCGCCGGCTTCGCCGGGGAGCGCCATGACCGTGATCGTCTTCTCGGCGGCGACCCGATATTGCTTGCCGCCGGTTTTGATGACTGCGAACATCGTTCTTTCCCGTGTTCCGCCCGGCTCGTTCGCGCGGCGAATTTTGCGCGCGAGGCCGGCTTCTTTGCAGTTTCGGATCGAAAGCGCCGCGGCTCGTCAAAAAAACGAACCCGCGGGGTCTCTCTCGCCCGGATTTGAGGCCTGGCGCGCGTTTTTTCGCCCACGCACAAAACCAAAAGCGCGGCTTTTTTGGCCGCGCTCAAGCGCGCGAGGCTATAGAGCGTCAAGAGCGCGAAGTCAAACCGCTTTCGGCAAGGCGCGCCCGGGCGGGGCGGCGGCCGTTCGCTTGCGCTCGGCGAGCGTTTGGAGGCAGGTGAGATGGCATGACGTCGGTTGGCGGCCGGGAGGTTCTCGCGCGATCCTGCGTCATCGCGAGCGCAAGCGAAGCGATCCAGCCCTTGCGTCGCGGCGAACCCGCCAGATATGGCGAGCCGACCGGAAACGCGGGCGGCGATGGAGGCGCTTGAATCGCCGCGCTTGCGCTCGCGATGACGGCGGCGAACGGGCTTTTTATCCGAACAAGGGAAGGGGGTCCGATGTTTCTCGACTGGCTGCTCGCGAGCTTCCATCATCTGGCGGTGTTTTCGCTCGCCGGCATTCTCGCCGCCGAGATCACGCTCACCGCCGGCAGCCTCGACGGCCGAGCGGCGGTGAGGCTCGCGCGGGTCGACGCCTGGTTCGGGATCGCGGCGGCGATCGCGCTCGCGGCCGGAGTGGCGCGGGTGTTCCTGGGCGCCAAGGGCGCCGCCTATTATGGCGCCAACATGTTCTTCTGGCTCAAGATGGCGCTGTTCGCCGGGATCGTGCTGCTCTCGGTCGCCCCGACCTACTCCTATAACGTCTGGCGCCGCCGCTTTCGCGCCGACCCGTTCTTCCGTCCGCCCGCCGACGAGGTCGCGCAGCTGCGCACGGTGCTCTACAGCGAGGCCGTCCTGTTCGCCGTTATCCCGCTCTGCGCCGCCGCGATGGCGCGCGGCTATGGGATCTGGGGGATGTGAGAGGCGAGGGAGCGAGCGGAAATTGCGACACGGACAGTTGCCGCCGCCGCGCTTAACGTCACCTGACGCCGCAGATCGGGAACGACAAACCGGAAGAGGCGCGCCATGGAGGCTCCCGAGAAAAGGCGATAGGATGAAGACGGGCATGTCATCGTAATTCCGTAATTCCTTTTCAACATCAAGCGGGACGTCCCCCAGCCCCATGGAGGTTTCGACTGAGGGGGTATATTTGGTTAAGAGGTCGCATGTTGCGCGGCTGCTATTCCAACGCTGGAGGCTCACGATGAAGCTTGCTTTCGCAATCGCGCTCGGCGCAACACTGATGGCCGCGGCGTCGGGGCTTGCCTTGGCCCAACCCGCGGGGCCGGTCGCCACGGCCTGCAAGGAAGATATTGCCAAGCTATGCGCGAACCTGCCCCATAATGGATCTGTTCGGGCCTGCCTCATCAAGCACGAGAGCAAGGTGTCGGCTCCGTGCAAGCACGCGCTCGACACCACCGGCGCCGGTCGGATGCGCAAGCAGTAGCCCGCGAGCCTGGTGGCCAAAGGCATCCGCGTCATCCGGTTCGACAATCGCGACATCGGGCGCTCGACCCATCTGACGCGGCTCGGCGCGACGGACCTGCTGGCGAAGCTGCGGGCCGTCCTGGCGTCCGTCGCATTCTATTCCCTCGACGACTTGGCCGCCGAGGCGGCGGGCCTCCTCTCCGCGCTCGGTGTTATGGTGTGTTACGCTGCGGCCGGTGTCATCGTAAACCCAAGAGGAGAAAGGACAATGCTGTTTGTGGCTTATACCAAAATCAAGACGGAAAATCGTGATGCTGTCTACAGACGATTTCAGGAAATTGGCAACGGCGAAGTTGAGGGCGTCCAACTGTTAGGAACATGGCATTCACTCACCCAAGACGAAAACTGGAGTGTCCTGGAGTCGTCAGATGCGAAACAAATCGCCAAATTGTTTCACAAATGGACCGACTTGGCGCTCAATCATCTCACGCCTGTAATCGACAACGATGATATGTACAAGGTGCTGAAAAATACGTAGAGGCGTCAATGTATGAGCGGCGTCACGGCATCAAACCTAATGCCAACTCTACATAAGGGCGGTCCGCGGGCATAGTGGCAGTACCCCTATCAGGCGGCCTGCATCACGGAACGGACAGCCATCGACCGCCGGCTTCGATCGCCTTTCACCAGCGACGGCGGCGGTTTGCCGTTGCCTCAAGGGCGCCTGCCCTTGAGAACGCCAGAGATTTGGCGGCTGAAGGGTTTGATCGACATCCGATGAGAGTAGGCTGAAAAATCCGAGGGCTGCGCCAGTAACCCCGATCGTTTAGGAAGGGAGATGTTGCATGACGTTCACCAGCCAGATCGATCTTCGAGGCTATGCCGGAGAGCCGCCCGATCCATGCTGGCCCGACGGCGCGCGAATCGCTGTTTCGATCGTCATGAACATCGAAGCAGGAGCGGAGTTGTCGCTGGCGTACGGCGATAAGGAGAATGAGGCGGTTTACGAGATCGTTGAACCAGTCGCGGCCGCGCCAAACCCCGCGCTATTGTCACACTTCGCATATGAGACACGCGCGGGCTATTGGCGTGTCGTGCGCGTGCTGGAAAGCTTTGGCGTCACATGTACGGTGAGCGCTGCAGGCCGGGCCGTCGAACGTGCGCCATGGATCGCCCATGACGCCATCGCGCGGGGTTACGAGGTCGCCGCTCACGGATACCGCTGGCAGCGGCACGCCGAGATGCCGGTCGAGGATGAGCGCAAGGTGATTGCCGACACGGTTGCCGCCATAGAAGCGGCGGCCGGGCGGCGTCCTCTCGGTTGGCACACGAAGGGCGCGGCTTCGCCCAACACTCGGCAATTGCTCGTGGAAGAGTTCGGATTCCTCTACAACTCGGACGCGTATGACGATGACCTCCCCTATTTTCAGGAGGTCGCTGGCAAGAGCCACGTTATTGTGCCCTATGCATTCGACACGAACGATATGCGCTTCATGGCCGGCGGCAATTTCGTGCAGGGAGACGACTTCGCAACCTACTGTATCACAGCCTTCGACTGGCTTTGGGAAGAGGGTGCGGCTCGCCCTGCTATGCTGTCCGTTGGCATTCATCCACGTCTGATCGGGCGTCCGGGCAGAATCGGCGGCTTGCATCGGCTCCTCGATCACGTTGCCGGACGCGGAGAAACGTGGACGGCGACGCGCTTGGAGATTGCCCAACACTGGCGCCGACATCGCGGCTGAAGAGCCAGGGGTTACGCGTCACCGTAATTGCGTAATTGGTCACCGCGTGAAGGGCGCTACGGAGTGACCAATTTCTTAACTTCGCCGACGATGCGGGTGATGGCGGAAACTGGCCGTTTCCCGCCCGACAGCTATCCGGCAACGAACCTACAGAAGCGGACGTTTATTCGTTCTCCTGGCGCCCGAGCACGACGTGCGTTGCGAGGTCTGTGGCAGTGGATTCCATCACGCGGTAGCCGAGGGCAGGGAGATCCAAGCCCTCGAACATCGCCTCGCCCCGTCCGAGCAGGACAGGCGAAAGCGCAAAGTGCAGTTCATCGATCAGGCCGGCCTGCAGGTATTGGCGAACGGTCGAGACGCCACCTCCGATCTTGACGTCACGTGCTCCCGCGGCGTCGCGTGCGTGCTCGAGCGCGGCGTGGATCCCGTCCGTGACGAAGTGGAACGTGGTGCCGCCCTCCATTGCGATCGGCTCGCGGGCGTGGTGCGTCAGGACGAACGTCGGAGCGTGATAGGGCGGATTGTCTCCCCACCAGCCCTTCCAGCTGTCGTCCAGCCATTCCCCGCGCACAGGACCGAACATGTTCCGGCCAAGGATGAAGGCGCCGAAGCCCTCCATCGACCGGTGGGCAAAGGTCTCGTCCACGCCCTCCGAGCCACCGCCGTCGCCGAACATGGCCTTGAACGTCTTCGTTCCGAAGAACCAGCTGTGGAGCTCCGTCCCGCGCTTTCCCAGAGGATCCCGAAGACTCTGTTCCGGGCCCGCGCCGAACCCGTCCAGGGACACCGAAAACGCCGCGACTCTAACACGTCCCACCCTAGCCTCCTCTACTGCTTGCAACATGCTGCCTTGCTGGACTCGTGTCTGCAATCGGGAAGCACTAGCGCGGCGATGCACGGCGAGTTTTGAATTACGGGGACACGCCCGTCTTTACCAGAATGCCGCGCGCCCATGCTAATCGTCGCCCATGACCCGCATCGCCCGCGCCGTCGTTCCCGGCCTGCCGCATCACGTCACGTGAGCGCGGCGCCCGGCGGGAGCGCGTCTTCTTCGAGGAGGGCGACTATGCGCTCTATCGCGACTGGCTCGGCGAATCCTGCCGCCGCTTCGGCGTCGAAGTCTCAAGCCTATTGCCAGATGCCGAACCACGTCCATCTGATCCTGACGCCGGCGGACGGCGAAGCGGAGGCCGCCGCCTTCGCGCCGCTTGAGACGGAGCGAGCTGATCGGCCGGCCGCTAGGATCGCGGTTACGGTGACGCTGAATTCAACTCTGGCGGCTTGGCCTGCAATCGATCCAAGCGAAATTCATCGCGAAAATGAATGCACCGTCACCGTAACCCCCCCTCTGCGCCGGTAGGTTATTCTTCAATCATGCATAGGCCAGTCGTTTTGTTCCGTTTAAGACAAATTGCGTTTTTAGTTGTATCACCCAGCTTAGTGCATTCCCCATTCTCGTACTCAATGCACTCTGGCTGATGTATTGCTTTGTGAGACTTTGCTTTCTTACCATTTATAATGGCGTCCAGCTTTTGCTTATCTGATAAGCTTCTATTCGGCGTTTCATACCCTCCGTCGTATTTTAATTCAATGTCACTCATTGATGATTGGTCGCACTCGAACCACATATTTATTGGATACATATCCAACTGTAATACGTGGAGTCTCCACCCGGGCAGATTATTGCTATTGCTCTGCCCATTATCCCAATATAAATGTATTCTTGGTCCTTTAAGTTCTGTAAAACTTGCCGTAGTATCTATTCCCTTTTTACTTTCATTCATTACTTGCCTAACATTATACGAAAATTTCACTAGATTGTAGAGTTCTCGTTCTCCTTGGTTACCAATCCTAACTATCGCTTGATAAGAAGGATAGGCGATGAAGACAAAAACTTGCGGCTTTGCATCCACATCGTCATTCTGACAAACGAACGCGGTATCAGGCAGATCATCCCACTCTGGGTGTAGCAGAAACGAGGAAGCAGAAGAAGTAGTGAGGAGAAGCGCAGTTATCCCAGCTATACATGCCGTCTTCATCTTACTACTCCGGTTATGGTTCTGACCTTCGTCGGGGACGCACCGATAAACTCCACCGCCGGCGACGAGCAAGCCCATAATTGCATGCCCACAAATCTCCAACTTACCTGGGGTTACGGTGACGCCGCATTCAACTCTGGCGGCTTGGCCTGCAATCGATCCAAGCGAAATTCATCGCGAAAATGAATGCACCGTCATGTCTGGACGGCGCCCGCTGTCAAGGGGGTCTTTGAGGTTTTGGGGGATCGGGGGTGCGGTCATGTCTTCGGCCTTTTTGCACGGAACCATAAGCGTCCGCTGGCCCTGATGTTGTCCGCTGATCCGTTGCCGCTATCACCGTAACGCGCTCAATTGGGCGCAGACAGTATGCCGGGCTTCAGGATCAATCCGCTTTCCTGCGCATCACCTCGTGGTCACCCTCGAGTTGTTTGCCGCGCGGCGCTTTTTAAGGCGGCGTGGCGGTCCGAAACCGGCGAGTTAGGCCGAAAGCCCTCGGTAGTTCGTCTGCGACTTCAGCAACGCGAAGACGATGCGCGCCAATTTGTTGGCCAGCGCCACGGCGACCAGCTTGAAGGGCTTCTTCTCGATCAGCCTCTTGGCCCACATCCGCAGCGGGTCGCCATGGGGTTTGCGATGGAACAGCACGGCGTGCGCGCCCACGACCAGCAATTTGCGCAAGTACCGGTTGCCCATCTTCGAGATGCGCCCCAGCCGCTCCTTGCCGCCGCTCGAATGCTGGCGCGGCGTCAGGCCGAGGAAGGCGGCGAACTCGCGCGGCCCCTCGAACCCCGAGACATCGGGGACGCTGGCCGCGATCGCCGTGGCGGTGATCGGCCCGATGCCGGGAATGGTCATCAGCCGGCGCGCTGTCGCATCCGTCCGAGCGGCCGCGAGAAACGTCTTGTCGAGCCGATCGATCGCCTCGTCGAGCCGATGCAATTGATGAACCAGCTCCGTCAGCGCCGCGCAAACCTCGATCGGGATTGTCTGGTCGCAAGCTTCGATCATATCGGCGAGTTGGCGCGCATGGCGCGGCCCTTGCGCCGCGATCAGCCCCACCTCGCCAAGATGCCCTCGAAGCCCATTGAGCAATTGCGTGCGCTGCGCCACCAGCATCTCGCGCGCCTTGTGGCGCATCAAATCGGCCTGGTTGACGACCGAGCGCACCGGCACGAAACGCATCGAGGGCCGCGAAACCGCCTCGCAGATCGCCGCCGCGTCCGCCGCGTCGTTCTTCTGCCGGCGCACATAGGGCTTCACGTAAGCCGGCGGCATCATCCGCGCGTCATGGCCCAGTTTGATCAACGCGCGCGCCCAATGATGGGCCGACCCGCACGCCTCCAGACCGACCAGGCATTTGGGCAGGCCCGAGAAGAACGCCAGCAACTTGTCGCGCCTGACCGACTTGTTGAAAACGACCCTGCCCGCGACATCGACGCCGTGGACCTGGAAGACGTGCTTGGCCAGATCAAGACCAACCCGCGTGACAGACGAGAATTCGGTGATAGATTTTCCCATGGACGGCGCTCCTTCAAATGGTCGCTCTAACGACAACCATTTTGGCACGGTTCAAATCCAGAACCAGATGCCGTGCGGGCGCCGTCCACACCATCACCGTAACCCGGGGCAAGTGACCGTAATTCTGGCCTTATCGAACTGGATGACGGCGACAGGAGCAACATTTACGCTATCGCCGTCGACCGTCTCGCCGCCAAGGAGCCGGAAAACATGCATGTGTCATGTCTGGACGGCGCCCCTTGGTCAAGGGTTGCTTTGAAGCTGTTGCGAACGTCTCGGGCGCGGTCATGTCTACGGCCTGTTGATGCGGGAAGGAAAAGCCCGCTGGCCCTGATGAAGATCCGCATGGCTCTTCGCCCCAATCACCGTAGCGCGCTCAATTCGGCGCGGACACATGCACGGGCTTAAAAGCCTTCGCCGTTGGTTCACATCACTTCGTCGGCGCCCTCGATTGCGTTCGCCTTGCGGCGGAAACTCCCCTTGAAGAGCCTCTTTGGTCTATGCCGCGACCGGACGGTCGTCGTACTGGCCGCCCCTGGTCATCAGCGCGTAGACGATCCGCGCGACCTTGTTGGCGAGCGCGACCGCGGTCAGCTTGAACTTGTATGTGACCGTCTTGCGCTCGAGCAACCCGCTCGCCCACCGACGCAGGGCGTCGTTATGGCCCTGGCGGTGGCGAAGCGTGGCGCAGGCGCCCACCACCAGCAGCTTGCGCAGGTAGCGGTCGCCCATCTTGGTGATGCGCCCGAGCCGCTCCTTGCCCCCGGTCGAACTCTGGCGCGGGGTGAGGCCAAGGAAGGCTGCGAACTCGCGCCCCGAGGCGAAGGCCCTCATGTCCTGGATGGTGGCCGTGATCGCCGAGGCGGTGACCGGGCCGACGCCGGGAATGGTCATCAGCCGCCGGGCGGTCTCGTCGGCCTTGACCGAGGCCGCAAGCTCCTTGTCGATCGCTGCGATCGCCTCGTCGAGCGCGTCGATCTGGCCGACGAGCGGACGAAGCGCCGCGCGCACGCAATCGGGGACCACGACCTCGCCGCTGTCGTCGAAGCCGTCGGCGGCAAGGCGCTTGAGGTCATAGGCGTGATGCGCGCCCTGCGGCGCGACCACGCCGATCTCGGCCATGTGCCCGCGCAATGCGTTGATGAGCGACGTGCGTTGGCCGGCGAGCAACTCCCGCGCCCGGTGGCGCATCAGCTCGGCCTGGTTCTGAATTGAGCGCACCGGAACGAACCGCTGGCCTGGCCGGCCCGCCGCCTCGCAGATCGCCGCCGCGTCGGCCGCGTCGTTCTTGTTGCGCCGGACATAAGGCTTCACATGCGCCGGCGGGATCAGCTTGACCTCGTGCCCAAGCGCCAGCAACTGACGCGCCCAGTGATGGGCCGAGGAGCAGGCCTCCATCGCCACCACGCACGGCGGCAATTCGGTAAAGAAAGCGACGAGCCGGCCGCGCGTTAGCTTGCGCGCGACGACAATTTCCCCCTTCGCGTCGACGGCGTGAACCTGAAAGACCTTCTTCGCCAGATCGAGCCCGACCAGCGTGACAACGGCGATATTCCGGATAGACTTGGCCATGGACGGCTTCCCTTTCAGATGGGTTGGTGACAACGACCATCTTGGCACAGTCGATGCCGTTCGGGGCGCCGTCCACCCCATCAACGTTAATCCGCGGACGGAGCATTTCCGTAAACGAAAGATTATTGGGCCCGCGACTCCAAACGGAGATTGTTGGGCCGGCAACTCAAGGCAATGAATTGGCGGCGAATTATTTTGTGATGGAACATTCTCGACCGCCAAGAATTGTGGTGAGGATGAGCCGCAGGCGTTCAAGCAATCCCTTAAAGTTCAACGCATTACGTCTGCGCTGATCTTAGAGGAGGCGAAAATGCTTAAGACCCTCGCTTATGCGACACTGCTCAGCACCGCGCTTGCAGGGTCCGGCGCGCTGGCGCAATCGCCCGGCGGCGCCGGCAATCCGGCCGCTCCGATGAACCGTCCGGCCCAAGCCCAGCTTGGTCAGAAGTCCGACGCCCAGCCGACCAAGAGCCAGGCCGGGGCGGCCATTTCCCAAGCGCCTGCAAGCGTCACGTTCGTGACCAGACAGGACGTCGATCAGTGGCGCGCGCCGAAGCTGGTGGGAGTCCCGGTCTACGGCCCGGACAACAAGCAAATCGGAAAGATCGAGGACATATTGATCAGCCATGAGGGAGCGGCCCAAACCGTCGTCATCGGCATCGGTGGATTCCTCGGGTTTGGAGAGAAGAGCGTCGCGGCGCCGTTCGCCGCGATTCAATGGCGAACCGAACCCAGGAAGGTTCTAGCGGCGGAACACCCGCCGGCCAACCCAGTCGCATCGACCTCAGGGCAGCCCGCCGGGCCGCCGCCGATGAAGGAGCTGGACCCCGCCGCCACCGAGGCGAGCCAGGGCTATCCCGACAAGGCGATCCTCGGCGTGACCCTGGCGCAGTTGAAGTCCGCGCCAGACTTCCACTATGCGCCGAGTCCATTCGCCGAGCTCGATTCGCGGTCCGCGAGCGGCAGCGCGGCGATGCGAAAGGCGACTCCATGATCGGCCTCGGCGCGGCGCCGGGTGAATGATCCCGTCGACGCTCCGGGACGGCTGCGAAACAGCCCTGACGCTGCTCTTTGCAGTCGCAGCCGGAGCGTCACGTCCGCCGCGGATCGTCAACACGTCCGAAAGGAGGGCGTCATGAAAGCTGCATGGTTCGGCGCGGCCCTCTCGACCGCGCTGCTAACCGGATTTTGCGCGCATGCGCAGGACGCCGGGGTCTTCGACAAGTGGCTCAATCGGGATTCGCCGGAGTGCTTGCCCGTCTCCGAACTCAAGTCGGTGTCGAAGGTGACGGACTTGACTCCCGAGCAGTTCCAATTCGTTCGCGCGTTCTATGTCGCGCTTCCCCCGATTTCACGGACCTTGCCGCCGGGCGATCACGCGATCATCGCGATTTCGGGCGGCGACGTCATGCTGGCGCTGGTCGCCGACGGCCAGGCATGCTCACGTTTCCGCGCGCCCGACTTCATCCTGGCGATGGTGATCGAGGTCGGCGAGGGCAAGACTGGCCACCTCCTCGGCACGCCGGCGAGCTGGACGCCGCCGCGCGACTGAGGGGCCGTTGACCTTGGGCCTGTTTCGGGGCTGCCGTCTTCACGTTACGCGTTACGGTGACGCGTTACGGTGACGCTGCATTCAACTCTGGCGGCTTGGCCTGCAATCGACCCAAGCGAAATTCATCGCGAAAATGAATGCAACGTCACCGTAATCCCAATCAAATCCAAACAGTCCTGAACAAGCCAGTGGCCTAACGCGTCACTGGACGACGACGCCATGAGCGTAGCCCCGCGCAGTTGTTGCAGTGCACGGCAAACCTACAGGGTTCCATGGACCAAAAAACGCGCCGATGCTAGTGGCGCACCGATTTCCCATGACCATTTGCTGCTGCGGAAGCGGTGCGGCTGCTGGTCTGACAGGCTGACCGAGAGGATTATCCCAAGCGTTGAGGCCTGTGGCCTGATGCAGCACATCATCCCTTGAGCCGCGGTCTTTCGCGGCTGCAATGCCGTTATCTATGGCTCCAGCAAAGGGAGCTATGACCCCGCCGACCACTGGAACGCCACTTAGTACTTCGCAGCCAAATCCTCTGCAACCGGCCGCTGCAGGCGGCACCATTTGGGTAACGAGTAGCATCCCCAAGGCCCCCGTAATTATTGCCCGTTTCATTGCGTCCTCCCTCTCGGTGGTCTTTGCGGGTCGGTATCGACCCGGGCAGTGACTAGCGCGCAATCTTCCGTTCTGCAGTGACGGTCATCACACCCCGCGCCAATGCGCATAACCCCTTCATAGTCGCGACGCGCCTAGAGCTGGCGTTACGGTGACGCTGCATTCAACTCCGGCGGCTTGGCCTGCAATCGACCCAAGCGAAATTCATCGCGAAAATGAATGCACCGTCATGTCTGGACGGCGCCCGCTGTCAAGGGGGTCTTTGAGGTTTTGGGGGATCGGGGGTGCGGTCATGTCTTCGGCCTTTTTGCACGGAACCATAAGCGTCCGCTGGCCCTGATGTTGTCCGCTGATCCGTTGCCGCTATCACCGTAACGCGCTCAATTGGGCGCAGACAGTATGCCGGGCTTCAGGATCAATCCGCTTTCCTGCGCATCACCTCGTGGTCACCCTCGAGTTGTTTGCCGCGCGGCGCTTTTTAAGGCGGCGTGGCGGTCCGAAACCGGCGAGTTAGGCCGAAAGCCCTCGGTAGTTCGTCTGCGACTTCAGCAACGCGAAGACGATGCGCGCCAATTTGTTGGCCAGCGCCACGGCGACCAGCTTGAAGGGCTTCTTCTCGATCAGCCTCTTGGCCCACATCCGCAGCGGGTCGCCATGGGGTTTGCGATGGAACAGCACGGCGTGCGCGCCCACGACCAGCAATTTGCGCAAGTACCGGTTGCCCATCTTCGAGATGCGCCCCAGCCGCTCCTTGCCGCCGCTCGAATGCTGGCGCGGCGTCAGGCCGAGATAGGCCGCGAACTCGCGCGGCCCCTCGAACCCCGAGACATCGGGGACGCTGGCCGCGATCGCCGTGGCGGTGATCGGCCCGATGCCGGGAATGGTCATCAGCCGGCGCGCTGTCGCATCCGTCCGAGCGGCCGCGAGAAACGTCTTGTCGAGCCGATCGATCGCCTCGTCGAGCCGATGCAATTGATGAACCAGCTCCGCCAGCGCCGCGCAAACCTCGATCGGGATTGTCTCGTCGCAGGCTTCGATCCTATCGACGAGTTGGCGCGCATGGCGCGGCCCTTGCGCCGCGATCAGCCCCACCTCGCCAAGATGCCCTCGAAGCCCATTGAGCAATTGCGTGCGCTGCGCCACCAGCATCTCGCGCGCCTTGTGGCGCATCAACTCGGCCTGGTTGACGACCGAGCGCACCGGCACGAAACGCATCGAGGGCCGCGAAACCGCCTCGCAAACCGCCGCCGCGTCCGCCGCGTCGTTCTTCTGCCGGCGCACGTAGGGCTTCACGTAAGCCGGCGGCATCATCCGCGCGTCATGGCCCAGTTTGATCAACGCGCGCGCCCAATGATGGGCCGACCCGCACGCCTCCAGACCGACCAGGCATTTGGGCAGGCCCGAGAAGAACGCCAGCAACTTGTCGCGCTTGACCGACTTGTTGAAAACGACCCTGCCCGCGACATCCACGCCGTGGACCTGGAAGACGTGCTTGGCCAGATCAAGACCAACCCGCGTGACAGACGAGAATTCGGTGATAGATTTTCCCATGGACGGCGCTCCTTCAAATGGTCGCTCTAACGACAACCATTTTGGCACGGTTCAAATCCAGAACCAGATGCCGCGCGGGCGCCGTCCACACCATCACCGTACCCCATGACTTTGACAGCGTTGCCGATGACATCGGCGGGGCGCTTCTCGCCTTTAGGACCGATTGGCATAGGGGGGAACCTGCACCAGTGTTCCAATTAATCGCAACAGAGCCTGCTGCTCAGGTCCCGTCCCCTCTCTGAGGAAGGCCCCCACTTCAATGTGCGACAAACGGCCTCCAGAAGGCGCATTGGGCTGATGGATAATGAATGCGTGACCGTTCTCTGGCTCCCGGCCAAGGAACCAAGAATTGCCATTTGGACTGTGGTACAATTCTCGCCGTTCTGACATATGGCCGCTCCCATGCCTCCAGCTAAGCATAGCACGGGACATGGGGAAGCGGCGATGCGCGTCAAGGCCCCTCAAATTTCAAACTGAGACACTACCCCTTGATGTGACCATCCGGGGCGCGTGGCCGCCGGCGCGAGCAGCCTGCCGGGTTCCGGGGCGGCCGGGGGCAGCGCCGCCGGTTTCTGAAAATCAATTTTCTGCGACAATCTCTTTGAGAAAATCAGAAGCCGTGTTATGGTCCTCCTCGTCGCTGGATCGAGGCGCGCCTGTCGCGCCGAGGGCAGCGGCCGCTTTACGCCTTCAGGCGGGCGGATTGACACGCTTGAAAACGGCGTGGGCGCGAGGATTTGTAAGCACTCGGCATGGGTTTGGGGCTGGCGCCACATCCGCTCGGATTCGAAACAGGGTTCGGGGTTCCGGCGACAGTTTGCTCAACCCCCAAATTCCGGCCGAAGGCGACATTTGCTTCCTGAAAAGCCGAATTTGTGTCAGGATCGCCTCGGCGCCGAGCCCGGGCCCGCTGGTCCCGGCGGCGGCGGGAGGGGTTTGGCGGGGATTAAGGGGCCGAGGCGAAAAAACAATTTGGATTCGCGTCTAAACCCTTGAAAAGTCTCAATTCGCGGAAGGGAATCGTTTGGATTCCGCTTCCCTGGCTTTGCTCCGGCTTCCCCTGGCTTTGCTCCGGCTTCCTCTGGCTTTGCTCCGGCTTCCGCAGGCTTGGATTCCATTGCCGCGGGCTTGGATCGGCTTCCGCCGGGCCTGGATTCGCCGCCCCTGGGTCATCATCCTTAATCTTTAAGGGGATGATCCGGCGGCTAAGGGCAATTCACGGGCCAGACGCCTGGATCGCCGACAAAAGCGCCTCAGTCGATCAGCTTATAGGCCGGCAGGGTCAGGAACTCCTCGAATTGGTCGGCGAGCGACATGTCCGAGAATAGGGCGATCGCCTCCTTGAAGCGGCCGCCGTCGAAGGCGGCCGCGCCGACCTCGCCTCGAACCCGCTCCATCTCGCCGCCAAGCGCGTCGCGGAACAGGGCCGGCGTCACCTCGCGGCCGTCGGCGAGCTCGGCCTTGAGATGGATCCATTGCCAGACCTGGGCGCGCGAGATTTCGGCGGTCGCGGCGTCCTCCATCAGATTGTAGATCGGCGCCGCGCCGCGGCCGCGCAGCCAGGCTTCGATATATTGCACCCCGACCCGGATGTTTAGGCGCAGGCCCTCTTCGGTGCGCGCGCCGTCGTGGACCTGCAGCAGATCGGCCTGGGTCACGTCCACGTCTTCGCGCAGCCTGCCGAGCTGGTTGGGCCCCGGCATCAGCCGGTCGAACACTTCGCGCGCGACCGGCACCAGGTCGGGATGGGCGACCCAGGTGCCGTCATGGCCGTTTCCCGCCTCGCGCTCCTTGTCGGCCCGCACTTTGGCGAAGGCCTCGTCATTGGCGTGCGCGTCGCCCTTGACCGGAATCTGCGCCGCCATCCCGCCCATGGCGAAGGCGCCGCGGCGGTGGCAGGTCTTGATCGACAGCAGCGAATAGGCGTTGAGAAACGCCTCGCCCATCGTCATCGCCGAGCGGTCAGGCGTCAGAAACTCGGGGTTCTTGCCCAGCCGCTTGATGAAGGAGAAAATATAGTCCCAGCGGCCGCAGTTGAGGCCGACGACATGGTCGCGAAGCTCATAGAGAATTTCATCCATTTCAAACGCGGCCGGCAGCGTCTCGATCAGCACCGTCGCCTTGAAGGCGCCCTCGTCGAACCCGAGTTCGGCCTCCGCGTGCGAGAACGCCTCGTTCCATAGCCGCGCCTCGAGGCGGCTTTCCAGCTTCGGCAGATAGAAGGCGGGAGTCGATCCATTGGCCGCCTGCGCCTTCGCGCAGTGGAAGACATAGAGGCCGAAATCGAACAGCGCGCCCGACAGCTCCCCGCCGTCGACCGTCACATGCCGCTCGGTCAGATGCCAGCCGCGCGGGCGCACCATCAGCGCGGCCGGATCGCTCTTGAGCGCATAGGTCTTGCCGCTGGCGGGGTCGGTAAAGCCGATCGTTCCGGCCCAGCGGTCCTTCAGATTGGCCTGGCCCTCGATCATGTTGGCGAACGAGGGCGAGGTGGCGTCCTCAAAATCGGCCATGAACACCTTCGCGCCCGAATTCAGCGCGTTGACGATCATCTTGCGGTCGACCGGGCCGGTGATCTCGACCCGGCGGTCGAGAAGGTCGGCCGGGATCGGCGCCACCTTCCAGCCGCCGTCGCGAACGCTTTTCGTCTCGGGTAGAAAATCAGGCAGGAGGCCGGCGTCGAACGCCTTCTGCCGCTCCCCGCGCCGCGCCAGCAGTTCCAGCCGTCGCCGGTCGAAGCGGCGGTGCAGGCCAGCGAGAAAAGCCAGCGCATCGCCGCTCAGGATTTCCGTCTGCCGGGCGACGGGCTTCGAATGGACGACAATGCCTGCGGCGGGCGAGTGCGCGGTCATAAAGATCCTCCAGAAGGGCGGCAACGGTCCTGGTCGGCCTTCCTAGACCGTTTCGCCGCGCTTGGGGAGGTCCGATCAACCTCATCAGGCCGCCAGATCGGCTCGCCCCGGAGCGGGGCGCTCGCGCGCCGCGCGCCGGCGGACCAGCAAGGCCGACGGATCGGCGCCGAGCGGCAGCGCCGAGACGTCGGACAGATCCTGCGGCGTCAGCCCGATGTCGCGAAGCTCGTATTCCGACATTCGAGCCAGTTGGCTCATTGTCCGTCGCGCAGCGCCGACCCGAGCCGGCCAGGTGAAAGCTCGGCGCAGCGCCTCCAATGCGCCTCGAGAGGTCCGTCGAACCAGGGAGTGGATCATCGCTCGTCTCCTTATCCCGATCAGGACGCGACGGTCCGTTCGGCGACACGACGCTGCGCCGGGGAAAACCATCGATTTCGGAACGGGTTAAATCTAATCGGAACGGGCTAAATTTAATGAGTGGTCATTGATCGGTCCAACGAATGTTTGTAGAGTATCCGATCGAAATCCAGGATGGATCGCCATGCTTGACACCGACCAGCTGCGCTCGTTTCTCGCCATCGTCGATTCCGGCTCCTTCACGCGCGCGGCGGAGCGCGTGCACAAGACTCAGTCGGCCGTCTCGATGCATATCCGACGGCTGGAGGAGCGGCTGGGCTGCGCCTTGTTCGTCAAACACGGACGCGGAGCGCGGCTCACGACCGAGGGCGAAAGCCTGATCGAGTTCGCCCGGCGCATCGTTCAGATCGAAGCCGGCGCCTTCGCCGCGCTTTCGCGCAAGGGCCTTCGGGGGACGGCCAAACTCGGCATTCCCGACGACTATGCCGAGACTTTTTTGGCCGAGATACTGGCGCGGTTCTATCGCCGGCACCCTTTGGTCGAAGTGTCCGTGGTCTGCGAGGCGTCGACCGAGCTCTCCGCGCAAGTTTCCGCCGGGGCGCTGGAGCTGGCGCTGGTCACCGACCACGCCGGGTTGCATGGGTTTGAGCTGTTGCGCGAGGAGCCGCTGGCGTGGGTCGCCTCCGAGCGCTTCCGGGTTGAGGAGGACGCTCCCATCCCGCTCGCGCTCGGCAGCGCCACGTGCCTTTGGCGGCGGGCGACCGAGGACGCGCTGGCGACGACCCCGCGGGCCACACGGGGTTTATTTTTTTCCAAGAATTACAGCGCGATAGGCTCCGTCGTGCGGGCGGGTCTGGCAGCCACGACATTGCCTGCTTCGATGGTCGGCGAAGGTTTGCGCGTTCTGGGGCGGGGCGAGGGTCTGCCCGAACTGCCGGTGACGCGCATGGGGCTTATCCACGCGCCCGGGCGCGCCAGCGAAGAAGCCAAGGCGCTGGCCGAGGCGATCCGGCAGAGCGTCGGCGCGTCGGCGCGCCAGGCCGCATGAGACGAGAGGGACGCCGCATAACCTCGGTCAATCACGCTCAAGCCGCGGTGAGTTGTCAATACTCAAGCAAAGTTAATTGTTAAGGTTAAGTCTCTGTTAAGTCCAGCGTGGCAGGTTTTCCCCGATTCTGAAGATGCGCGGGCGGCGTCGCCTGTCGCCGAAGGAGGGGATTACTGTCATGATGAAGCTGGGGGCCCTCGCTATCGCGGCCGGAGCGGCTGTCGCTTCTTGCGGATGGGCGAGCGCCGCCGATCTTTTGCCCCCCGCTCCGCCACTCCCGCCGGCGCCGGCCGCTGAATTCGGCGGTTGGTATCTGCGCGGCGACGTCGGATTTGGCCTCGCCGCCGGGGCGCCGGAGCTTCAGAATATCCCCGATCCGATCGCCACCGGCCTGTCGAACGGGTTTCTTTCCAGCTCCGCCTACCAATCTTTCAACAACTCGACCCTGTCTTCATCGGGAATGATCGACTTCGGCGTCGGATATCGGTTCAACAACTGGTTCCGAGTGGACGGGACCTTGGAATATCGCGGCGGCGCCAATCTTCAGTCGCTCTATACGCTTACCGACCCTGTCAATCCGGCATTCGGCGGACCGACGCAATTCGCCGATTTCTATCGCGCGAACGTCTCTTCATTCGTCGGTCTCGTCAACGGCTACGTCAACCTCGGAACCTGGTACGGCATATCGCCGTTCGTCGGCGCCGGCGTCGGTTTCGCCGAAAACAACGTCTTCGGCTTCACCGATCAGGGCGTGAATTACGGCAACTTTATCGATCTCGGGCCGTCCGGAGGCTACTTCTCCAACGGCACGAAGACCAATTTCGCCTGGGCTTTAATGGCCGGCCTCGATTTCGACATTACGCCAAACTTGAAGCTCGAACTGGGGTACCGCTATCTCAACTATGGGGCGATTACGACCGGCGGCTCGAATTGTCTGGCGGGCTCCGTCGGCGGGGCCTTCACGAACCTGAACTGCAGCGGCGGGGTGGCGAACTACGTCTCTTCCCGCAACACGCTGGCCTCCAACGACTTCCGGATCGGCCTCCTCTATCTGCTGGGCGACCCGGCCTATGCGCCTCCGGCGCCGATCGTGACCAAGTACTGAAACGAAGGCTGCTCGGGATCCGCTGTCGGAGTTCCCTCGCCCGCGGGCGGCCGGCGCGCGCGGGCGCAGAAAGAATTTCAATTTCTTTTGAGCCTTTTCGCCGGCGGCGATCGACGCCGCGGCGGACCGGGCGCCTTGAGGTCATGCTCGCCTAGCGGGCATTGCCTTCGCCGATCGGCGAGCTTAAGCCGACTTTCCCGCTCTTCTTAGCTGCAGCTGCGCTGGCGTCTGAGCGCCCGGCGGGGAAGCGCTCGAACGCACGGGAAGAATGTGATGACGGACGCGACCGCGCCTGGCGCCGGCCTTCTGAGATCCGTCTGGGCCAATCCGACCCTCCTGCTCGTGCTGACGACGTTGATTTGGGCCGGACACTCGATCGTCGGCCGGCTGTCGGTCGGCCAGATCGGGCCGATGACGCTCACTTGCCTGCGCTGGGGCTTGGCGCTGGTTCCCATCCTGTTGGCGGCGCGCCCGGCCTTGCGTCGGGATTGGCCGATCCTCAGCGCCAACTGGCGCTACGTCGCGGCGATGGGCGCACTCGGCTACACCGCCTTCAACGCGCTCTTCTATCTCGCCGCGCATCGTACGGGCGCGCTCAATCTGTCGATCATTCAGGGCGCGATCCCGGCGCTGGTGCTGATCGGCTCACGGATCTTTCTGAGCGTCCGGGTGACCGCGCTGCAGGCGCTCGGCGCCGCAACGACGATGGTCGGCGTGGCGACGATCGCGGCTCAGGGTGATCCGGCGCGGCTGGCGAGGCTCGCCTTCAACCACGGCGACGTGATGATGTTGGCCGCTGTCGTTCTCTACTCCGGCTACACGATCGGATTGCGCGACCGCCCGCGGGTTTCGGGCGTCAGTCTGCTTGCGGGCATGGCGGCGGCGGCGTTTTTGACCTCTCTGCCGCTTATGATCTGGGAAATCGCTACCGGCGGATTTATCTGGCCGACCCCCGCGGGGCTCGCGACGCTCGCCTATGTGGCGCTTGGGCCCGCGTTCGCCTCGCAAATTTTCTATATGCGCGGCGTCGAGCTGATTGGGCCGGGCCGGGCGGGGCTGTTCGTCAATCTCGTGCCCGTGTTCGGCGCCATCATGGCGGTCGTCCTTTTGGGCGAGCCCTTCGCGGCCTATCACGTCGTCGCGCTGGCGCTGGTCGTCGGCGGCATCGCGATTGCGCAGAATGGCCCGGGCGGCCACGCATCCTGAATGACTTTAGCCGCGAAGGAGAGGAATATGGGCGGTTGGATCGAACTGCAGCCGGAGGGCGGGGCCGCTATCAGCGCATGGCGCGCCGATCCCGCCGGAAAACCGCGTGGCGGGATCGTGGTCGTGCAGGAGATTTTCGGCGTCAACGCGCATATCCGCGCGGTCGCCGACCGGTTCGCGGCCGAAGGGTATCTCGCGATCGCTCCGGCGATTTTCGATCATGTCGAGAGAGGGTTCGACGTCGGCTACGACGAGGAGGCGAGAGCGCGGGGCAGGGCGATCGCGGGCAAGGCCGATTTCGAGCAGATTCTGCGCGACGTCGCCGCGGCGGTCGAGGTCGCCAAGGAAGGCGGCAAGGTCGGCGTCGTCGGTTATTGTCTGGGCGGGTCGGTCGCCTGGGCCGCCGCCGGCCGCCTCTCCGGCCTCAGCGCCGCGGTCGGTTATTATGGCGGTCGGGTGGTCGCGATGAAAGACCTAAAGCCCCGCATCCCAACCATGCTGCATTTCGGCGAGAAGGACGCGCATATTCCGATCGCCGGCGTGCGCGAAGTCGCCGCCGCTCATCCGGACGTCCCGATCCATATCTACCCGGCCGAACATGGCTTCAACTGCGATCAGCGCGAAAGCTACGACGCGACGAGCGCGGGGCAGGCATGGACGCGGACTTTGGAGTTCTTCGCCAAAAATCTGGGCTGAGCAGGTTTCGGGCGTTTTCGATTCGCAATCCGCCCCAGATCGGCGACTGAACGCGCTTTTGACGCCGCATCAGGCTTTTCAAAGGGATAGGCGCCAAAATCTGCAGCGGTTGACGCCCACCGGACGCCGCCGTTCGCGGGCATGAGCGCGGCGATCAAGCCACTTCGCCGCCGTGAACTGGTGTGGGGCGGGCGCCTTGCGGATGTCCAGGCTGCTGGCCTGGGCCGAAAGCGGGACTTTGAGCGTGCACATCCACGCAAAATACGCGCTGGAGGACTTCCGCCAGGCGTTCGAGGCCATCGCCAAGCGCCAGACCCTGGGCAAGACGCTGCTGCGGCTCAACGCGTCGGCGTGAGCGCCGGCCCCTTGCAAACCATGTTGCAGCGCACAACATGCGGCCCGGGACGAGACGCCGAGGCCAAGCCGGCGAGGCGACGATGAGCGAAGGAAAACCAACCCATGTCGAAATCCGGCGCCTGTGGCCGTCGGATTTGGAGGCGTTCCGCGATCACCTGCTGCGGCTCGACCCGCTGAGCCGGCATGAGCGCTTTGGCGGCGGCATGTCGGATGAATTCCTGGTTCAATACGCTGAACATTGCTTCGGCAGGGGCGATCTCCTCTATGGCGCCTTTATCGATGGCCGCCTCATTGGCGCGGCCGAGTTGCGGTCCAATCGTGCGATCTGGAGCGAGCAGGCGCCGTTCGGACGCCATATCCATGCCGAGGCGGCGTTTTCGGTCGAAGAGGGCTGCCGGCGTCGAGGCGTCGGCGAGGAGCTGTTCAAGCGCGTCGAGCGCGCCGCCAGCAACCATGGGGTCGAGACGATCGAGATCGTCTGTCTGGCGGACAACGTCGGGATGCGGCGCCTGGCGGAGAAGTTCAAGACGGCGTTTGCGTTTGAGGAGAATTCGCTCACCGGCCGGCTGACCGCCCGGCGGCCGACCGCCTTCTCGCTGATGCGGGAAGCCTCCGGCGACGCGCTCGATTTCGGCGCTTCGCTGATCGACGCCAATCTGCGGGCTCTCAAGCCCCCGCCGCCCAAGAACGCCTGACGACGCCGGCCGAGAAGCGACAGTCGCGAGCGCCCGCCCCGACCGTCGTAGTGCCGAGCGGCGAAGAGGTTGAGGACCGTCCGGACTGTCGCGCACGGCTTGGCCGCCCACCGCGCCTTGCGGTTGGCTTGGATGCTACAGTCGACGGCAAACCGGGCGCGTTGCTACCTCGCATCGGCCTTGGCGGTCTATAGGGCCGCAGCGGTGGAATCGAAGTATGACGGCAGAAGACCCATGCTGGCGGGAGTGGATGCAGGCGGCCCAGCAGGGTGACCGCGCGCTTTATAGGACGCTGCTGACCGCGGCGATCCCGCGTCTGCGGCGGGCGGCCCGCGCACGCTGGCCGCAAGCGGACGCGGCCGCGATCGAGGACGCCGTGCAGGAGACCCTGCTCGCGCTGCATACCTCGCTTCGTCTCTATGACCCGGCGCGGCCCTTCATGCCCTTCCTGTTTGGAATCATGCGCTTCCGCGGCGGCGACGTTATGCGCAGGAGCCGGCGCGCCGGGGCGCGGGAGACGCCGATCGACAGTGTGCCTGAAACCTCCGACGCCCTCATGACGAATAGCGATCAGGACAGAGGGCTGGAAGCCGACGCCTTGCGCGCCGCGATCGCTCGGCTGCCGGAGGGGCAGAGACGCGCGATCGAGATGACGAAACTGGAGGAGCTATCGTTGGAGGAGGCCTCGATCGTGAGCGGCATGAGTGTGGCCGCGCTTAAGGTCGCGACGCATCGCGGCGTGCGGGCGCTCCGCAAATTGCTGAACGGGTCACGCTGAGATGATGACCGAACGCCTCGTGGAACGGCTTGCCGCGGAGTTGACGCCCGTCCACCGCATCGCGAGGCCGGCGGCGCGGCTCGCGCGGTGGCTCCTGGTCTCCGTACCGGCTACGGGCCTGGTTGTTTGGGTATTCGGGTTGCGGCCCGATCTTATCTCCCGGCTTGCCGATCGGACGTTTCTTGTGGAGGAGGGCGCGGCGTTGCTGACCGCGCTGATCGGCGTCTATGCCGCGCTATGCGCCGGCCTGCCCGACCAGCCAAGCTGGAAGCTGTGGCTGCCGATGGCCCCGATGGCCTTGTGGATCGGCGTTCTCGGACAACAATGCTTGGAAGTATTCCTCCAGCTTGGTCCTGACGGGCTGCAGGTCACATCCGATGTGATGTGTCTTCCGGCGATCGCACTCGGTGGCTTGGCGCCCGCGATCGCCATCGTCGTCATGCTGCGCACCAGCGGAAAATTCCGCGCCACGCATGCCTGTCTGTGCGGTGCGGTGGGCGCGGCCGCTCTCAGTGCAGCGGCCCTTCGCCTCTTCCACATGGAAGACGCGGCCATCATGGTGATCGTCTGGCAACTCGGCTCGGTCGCGTTGTTCAGCCTAGTCGCCGGCGCAATCGGCCGGATGCTTGTTGACGCCCAGTCAGACGGCATTCTGCGCGCGAAGGCGTAACCTTTCCCTCCGATCACACGAATTGGGAAGTGCGGGCCGCTTCCGGGCCGCAACGTTCAAGGAGGGACGAATATGGATCGAAGAATGTTCGCGGCCACGGTGTGCGCGGCCGCTGTGGGCTTTGCCGGCGTTGTCGCGGCGGTCAGCCCCACCGCATCCGCCGCGATGATGAGCAAAGAACAGATGATGAAGGTGCGGCAGGCCAACATGGTCCGCGCCAAGGCCGAGCACCTCGCCAAGTGTTACGGCGTCAACGCGATCGGCAAGAACGACTGCGCAGCCGGCGCGCATTCCTGCGCTGGCCAGTCGACCAAGGCAAACGATCCCGGTTCCTTCGTCCTGTTGCCGGCCGGCGACTGCGCGAAGATCCATGGCGGCTCGCTCACGCCCGCCTGAGCAGGAGCAAGTCATGGCGGTCGCCGAACGGACCGCGTGCGCAGGCGGCGGTCGGATTCCCGTTGCCGCGGGGATCGGACTGCGCCTGCAGCATCATGCGGCGTTTCTCGAAGCCAGGCCCGCGGTCGGGTGGGTCGAGGCGCATAGCGAGAATTACCTGAATGGACCGGCGCTTGCGGTGCTGGAGACGGCGCGGGCCGACTATCCAGTCTCGCTGCACAGCGTCGGATTGTCGCTCGGCAGCGCTCAGGGCGTTGACCGGCGTCATCTCGGGCGTATCGCCGAGTTGGCGAAGCGCATCGATCCGGGCCTGATGTCGGAACATCTCGCCTGGGGCGCGGTCGATCACGATTTTCTGGCCGACCTTTTGCCGCTGCCGCTGACCGAGGAAAGCCTCGATGTCGTCTGCCGCAACGTGGACCTGGCGCAGGAGACCTTGGGGCGCGCGATCTTGATCGAAAATCCCTCGACCTACCTTCAATTTCAGCTGTCAACCATTCCGGAGCCGGAATTTCTAAAAGCTCTCGCCCAGCGGACCGGCTGCGGGCTGATCTGCGATATCAACAATATTTTTGTCAGCTGCGCCAATCACGGCTGGGACGCCAAGCGGTATCTTGGCGCGTTGCCCGCCGCCGCGATCGGGGAATACCATCTCGCCGGACATAGTCCGGCCGCGGACGTTGCCGAAACGCTGCTGCTCGACACTCACGACAGACCGGTGGCGCCTGGGGTCTGGGAACTGTTCGAGAAAGCCCTGCAGGCGATCGGCCCGCGCCCGACCCTGATCGAGTGGGACGCGGCGATCCCGGCCCTCCCGGCGCTGCTCGACGAGGCGACTGAAGCAGGCCGGCGCTTGGCCCCTCACATCGCGGGAGCGCACGATGTCCACGCTGCTTGAACTCCAGCGCGACTTGCGCGCGGCCTTGCTGGCGGGCGCCGACACGGCGCCGCCAAGCGTGATCGGCGGGACGGCTTCCGCCGCCTCCCGCGTTCGCATCTACCGTAACAACGTGCTCGGCAACCTCGTCGGGGCGCTGCGCCTGACGTTTCCGGCTGTCGAGCGGCTGGTGGGCGCCGATTTCTTCGCCGGCGCAGCCGCTCGCTTCATTCCCGCCACGCCGCCTGCGAGCGCCGACCTTTACGAATACGGCGCGGCGTTCCCCAATTTTCTCGCCGCGTTCGAGCCGGCGAAAGGCCTGTCCTATCTTCCCGACGTGGCGCGGCTGGAATGGGCGGTCAACCTCGCCCTGCACGCACCGCTTGTCCCAGCGCTCGCCCCGGAGGCGCTCCTTGGCGTGCCGGAGCAAGACCAACCGAACCTGCGATTGGTCGCGCACCCGTCGCTATCGCTGTTGGCGCTGGAGCATCCCGCCAGGGCGGTCTGGGAGGCGGTGTTGACCGAAGACCCACAGGCCCGCGCGTCCCGGTTGGCCGCGATCGACATCGCGGCTGCGGGCGACGTCCTGGCCGTTTTGCACGGCGCCGACGGGCTTGTGATGCTGCAATTGTCGACGCCCGCCTACGACCTCGCTCGCGCGCTGATCAATGGACAGCGCCTCGCCGAGGCGCTCGATCTTGTTTGCCCGGAGGACGCGGCGGCGCTGCTCGGCGGCCTCATCGGGCATGGCGTCTTCAGCCGCCGCACCCTGCCGGCAACCTCCCGTCAGACCCGCCGGGGTTGCGACCGATGACCATAACGGCAGGCAAGGCTGCGGGCGCCGCCGGCGGATTGGTCGCGATGATTGATGCAATCCTCGGGCTGTTCGAGCGCATTCCCTATTGGTTGATCGCGCTGACGGCCCGCCTCGCGCTCGCCCAGGTCTTCTGGAGTTCGGCCCAGACGCATTTGGCCAATTGGGACACGACGCTCTATATGTTCGCGAACACCTTCAACGTGCCGCTGCTGCCGCCCGATGTCGCCGCGTATCTCGCGGTGACGATCGAAGTGGCGGCGCCGCTGCTGTTGGTGCTGGGCCTCGCCACTCGCTTCGCCGCGCTGGCGATATTCGGCATGACCCTGGTGATCGAGACCTTCGTGTTTCCACAGGCTTGGCCGACCCATATCCAGTGGGCGGCAATGCAATTGCTGCTGATAGGGCGCGGCGCCGGAGCGCTGTCGGCGGACGCGCTCATTCGACGGCGGTTCAAGCGCAAATGATTGCGCGGCTCGCCGTCGCCGTCTCAAGCCGGCCGGCCGCCGAGGCGGTCAAGATAGACGTGTTCGACCCCCTGCGGGTCGGTGACAATGTGCCTGCCGGCGCCCTCGCTCCTGATCGACCCCCGGCCGATCGGAACCTTGCCGTGACCGCCGGGGAGGTCGAGCACGTAGGTCGGCGTCGCCAGGCCCGAGAGGCGCCCGCGCAAGCGGCGCATCAGCTCCTGGCCCGCAGCGATCGGCACGCGCCAGTGCGCGGTGCCGGGAGCGAGGTCGCCGTGGTGGAGATAATAGGGCTTCACCCGCGCTTCGACGAAGGCGCGCATCAGCGCCTCGAGCGTCTCGACGTCGTCGTTGACGCCCTTCAGCAGCACGCTCTGGCTGACCAGCATCGCCCCCTCATCGCTCAGGCGCCGGCAGGCGGCGCGGGCGGCCGGGGCGAGCTCGCGCGGGTGGTTGGCGTGCACCGCGACGACGACAGTCTTTTCGCCAGCGCGCAGCGCGCGCGCCAGCGCCGGGGTCACCCGCTCGGGCTCGGCGACCGGCAGGCGGGTGTGCCAGCGCAGGATCTTGACATGATCGATCGCGGCGATCGCCGCCGTCGTGCGGGCGATGCGGCGCGGCGACAGGGTCAGCGGATCGCCGCCGGTCAGGATCACCTCCCAGATCGCCTTCCGCCCGCCCACGTAGTCGAGCGCCGCCGCAAATTCGGCCTCGCTCAGCGAGGCCGACCCCGGCCCGATCCGCTCGCGGCGGAAGCAGAAACGGCAATAGACGGCGCAAGTTGCGACGAGCTTGACGAGGACCCGGTCGGCATAGCGGTGCACCAGACCCTTGACCGGGCTTTTCGCGTCGTCGCCGATCGGATCGTCGATCTCGGCCGGGTCGCGCTCGAGCTCGCGGGGGTCGGGAATGAACTGGCGGGCAATCGGGTCGGAAGAGTCGCCGCGGCGGATTAGCCCGGCGAGCGCCGGCGTGAGCGCGATCGCATAGCGCTCCGCGACCGCCTCCATCTCGGCCAGCCGCTCCGGCGCGGCGAGGCCCGCCTCGACGAGGCTTGCCGACGTGGTGAGGCGGCGGGCTTCGGGGGCAGGGTTCGTGGGGGCGGACAGCTGAAACATGGCCGGCTCTATAGCAGCCGTGCAGTCGCGCTTCACCCTTCTCGCTCGCGCATGGTGCGGACGGCGGGACTTGAACCCGCATGGCCTCTCGGCCGAGGGATTTTAAGTCCCTTGCGTCTACCGGTTTCGCCACGTCCGCGCGCGCGCACTTCTGTCACGTTTCGCCGACGAATTGAACCCGGGCGCCGCGCATGCCCTTTTGCGAGGTCCGAGCGCAATGTCGATGGCGCGATCCCGAAAATATTTGTCGGGACGAATATCCATGATTACTATATAATTATGTTATTAATTCTGTTTCCCAAAATGAAGGCCAGGCGGCGAGCCTCGACGCGGAACCGTGACGCTGAAGGTGGGCGCCGTCGAGCGGGGATTTTGCAAGCGGCGGTAAACGGGGTCGCAAGCAATTGAAAAGATTGAGCGGACCAGGAAAAACGGCGATAAAGCCCGAATCCCGAACAGCCGGACGGGTTCGCCAGGACTGCCGGGAAGGCGACGCGCGCTGAACGCTTGCGCGCCGAAGCTACGGCGGCGCGCGGCGACCGACGCGCTCGCTTCAGCCTCAGCCCGGTCCCGCGATCGGCGGCTGGAAGGCGAGGCCCATGTCCCAGGGAAAGTAGATCCAGGTGTCCTGCGACACTTCGGTGATGAAGGTATCGACCAGCGGCCGGCCGAGCGGCTTGGCGTAGACGGCGGCGAAATGCGCCCTCGGCAGCATGTCGCGCACGACCTTGGCGGTGGCGCCGGTGTCGACCAGGTCGTCGACGATCAGGATCCTCGCCCCCTCGTTGAGCTTGGCGACCTCCGGGGCGATGGTTTTGAGAACCTTGAGCCCGCCCTGGTTCTTGTAGTCGTGGTAGGAGGCGATGCTGACCGTCTCGATCACCCGAACCTCGAGTTCGCGCGCCACGATCGCGGCCGGAACCAGGCCGCCGCGGGTGACCGCGACGATGGCGTCGAACGGGCCGGCGGCGGCGAGGCGCCAGGCGAGCGCCCGCGCGTCGCGATGGAACTGGTCCCAGGAGACCGGGAAGGCCTTGTCGCGGGGGGCTGTCACGGCGGCTCCTTGGCGTGGAAACGACGTCTCCTTAGCAAGCCTCGCGGCGCCGGGCGAGCGCCGGCGCGATCGATCAACAGCTTTTGCCCGTCGGTTCCGGGACCGGCGGGCGCAGGCGGCTCAAAGCGGCCGCGCATCGCGGCCCAGCGCGGCGATCATCCCTTCGACCGCGAGACGGGCGGCGGCGACCGCGCCTTGGTCCTTGCCGCGCACCACGATCTGGTTGCTGAAGCGCCCGTCCTTGAAGGCCGGGTAGGAGCCGATCGCCACCTCCGGATGGGCGGCGGCGATCGCGCCGAGGGCGTCGCCGTAACGGCCCTCGGGAATGGCGTCGGCGGCGACGACCTCGACCAGCATCGCTACGCCCGTGTTCATGGACTTGACGGCGAAATCCAGCATCGCCTGCATGACCGAGGGCACGCCGGCGAGCACGATCACGTTGCCGACGCGAAACCCCGGCGCCTTCGAAATCGGATTGTCGATCAAGTCGGCGCCGGCCGGAATGCGCGCCATCCGCCGCCGCGCCGCGGTGAGATCGGCCGGAACGTAGCGCTCCATCATGACCGCGAGCGCCCGGGGGTCTTCAGCGATCGGGACGTTGAACGCGCGCGCGATCGCGTCGGCGGTGATGTCGTCATGGGTCGGCCCGATGCCGCCCGTCGTCACCACGTAGTCGTAGCGCGTTCGCAGGGCGTTGACCGCGGCGACGATTTCGTCCGCGAGGTCGGGAACGACGCGCGCTTCACGGACGTCGACCCCGATCCGCGCGAGATATTCCGCGATGTAGCCGATATTTCGGTCCTTGGTGCGGCCGGAGAGGATTTCGTCGCCGATCACGAGAACGGCGGCGGTTACGGTCGGCGGTCCGCTCATGCTGAAAGTCTCCGTCAAGCGTCCGAGCGGCGGCGAAAATCCTTCTGCCCCGCGACCACGCCTTGTCTTATGAGCGGCGCGCAGCATATTTGTAGTCTTAGCGACGACATCCGGCAAAAGACCCCTGCGGCAAAGGAGCCCTGGTGACCACAGCGACGACATTCGTGGATGCGGCGGACAAGGTCTCGCGCCGCAGCGGGCAGATCCGGCTGCACGCGCCGGAGGATTTCGCCGCGATGCGCAAGGCGGGCGCGCTGACAGCCGAGGCGCTCGATCTCATCGGTCCGCTGGTCAAGCCGGGGGTGACGACAGCCGCTCTCGACCGGTTCGTGTTCGAATTCGCGCGCGACCGTCACGCCTATCCGGCCCCGCTGAACTATCGCGGCTATCGCAAGTCGATCTGCACCTCGATCAATCATGTGGTGTGTCATGGCATTCCGGACGAGAAACCGTTGCGCGACGGCGACATTCTCAATATCGACGTGACGCTGATCGTCGACGGCTGGCACGGCGACGCGAGCCGCATGTACGTCGCCGGGGAAGCGCCGCGGCGCGCGCAACGGCTGATCGATGTCACCTATGAGGCGTTGATGCGCGGGATCAAGGCGATCAGGCCCGGCGCGACCACCGGCGACATCGGCTTCGCCATCCAGTCCTACGCCGAGAGCGAGCGCTGTTCGGTGGTGCGCGACTTCTGCGGCCACGGTCTGGGACGGCTGTTCCATGACGAGCCCAACATCCTGCACGTGGGTCGAAAAGGGGAGGGCGTTGAGCTTCGCCCCGGCATGTTTTTCACCGTCGAGCCGATGATCAATCTCGGCGGATACGGCGTAAAAATTCTGTCGGACGGCTGGACCGCGGTGACGCGGGACCGGTCATTGTCGGCTCAGTTCGAGCATACGGTTGGCGTGACCGAGGCGGGTCATGAGGTATTCACTCTTTCGCCGACCGGCGCGGATCGCGCTCCGATCCGATGACGTCGACGGGCGACGAAAAGAACGCGCCGCCGCACTACCACGGGCATCGTGAGCGGCTACGCGGCCGCCTGCGCGAAGCCGGCGCCGCCGCGCTCGCCGATTATGAGCTTCTTGAACTCGTGCTATTCCGGGCCATTCCGCGTCGCGATGTCAAGCCGCTCGCCAAGGCGCTGATCGAGCGCTTCGGCTCCTTCGCTGAGACGATCACAGCGCAGCCGCAGCGATTGGCCGAGGCGGGCATGAGCGATGCAGCGATCGCCGAGTTCAAGCTCATCGAGGCCGCGGCTCAGCGATTCGCCAAGGGAATCGCGAAGAAACGCCTAGCGATGGGCTCCTGGAGCGAGGTCGTCGATTACTGCCGCACGTCGATGGCTTTCGAGGGCCGCGAGTTCTTCCGGATCCTGTTTCTCGACAAGAAGAACGGCTTGATCGCCGATGAGATACAGGGATCGGGCACCGTCGATCACACGCCGGTCTACCCGCGCGAAGTCATGCGGCGGGCGCTTGAATTGTCGGCGACGGCGATCGTGCTCGTGCACAATCATCCCTCGGGCGACCCGGCGCCGTCGACGCAAGACGTCAAAATGACTCTGGACATTATGGCGATCGGCAAGCCTTTGGGCGTCACCGTGCATGACCATATCATCGTCGGCCGAGATGGGCATGTCTCGCTCAAGGGGATGCGACTGATCTGAGCGCGCGACCCGGGCCCCAAAATAAGCCTCGAAGCAAATTTTCGGCGCAATTCGCAACGAGCGTGCCTGCCGCTTACGATGTCCCTGCCGGTCGGGTTGTTGATTTTGCCGCTTGTTCGGATACGATTATTCTTGGCGGCGAAAGATGAAAATTCCGGTCATCGTCGGGGGAGGTTGTCGATCCGATGAAATTGCGATCGATAAAGACAAGATTACACAAATGGCGGGAGTTGCGGACTTATCTTCTGGTCATCATCGCTGCATACGTTCTGACGCTGGGCTTCGGGTCGTTGTTGTCGCCGCTGCGCGTGAATCTGCAAAATCTCGTCTTCGATCAATACCAGCGGTGGCATCCCAGGCCTTACAATTTCGACCAGCCCGTTCGCATTGTCGAGATCGACGACGAATCCATCCGGCGCATAGGACGATGGCCCTGGCCGCGCCAGACCATGGCGTCCATCGTTGACGCCCTGACCAAGGCCAAGGTCGCCGCGGTCGGATTCGACGTTCTCTTTTCCGAGAAGGATGAGTCAGAACTCGAGCGGCGATCTCGCCTTCGCCCAAGCGATCGCCGATCGCCCGGTCGTGCTTGGCACCTACTTCACCGCCACCAGCAACGCGGCCAAAATCAGAATCCCGGCGAAGGCCAGCTTTTCGTTTCTCGGCGAGCCTCCCGGCCCGTTTCTGAACCGCTTCAGCGGAGTCCTTCTGCCGCTGCCTGAACTGACGGAAAGCGCGGCGGGGCTTGGCTTCATGAACTGGCTGCCGGACGCCGACCGGGTGGTTCGTCGGGTCCCGTTGCTGCTCGACGTCAACGGCCAGGTGGAGCCGAGTCTCGCGCTGGAGACTTTACGGGTCGCGCAAGGCGCTTCGGGCTATCTGGTGAAGTCAACCAACGCGTACGGTAAAGCGTCGGCAAGCGGTGGCTTTGGCGTCGCGGCGATCAAGGTTGGCGACATCGTGATCCCGACCCAACCGGCGAGCGACCTGCGGGTGTGGTTCGCGAAAGACGACCTGCGCCGTTCCATTCCCGCCTGGAAGGTCCTCACTCCCGGCGCCGATTTGTCCGATCTCGCCGGCAAGATCGTCCTCGTGGGCGCGAGCGCCGCGCTGCTGTCGGATATCGTCGCGACGCCGCTCAATCCATCGACGCCGGGGGTGGAGGCGCACGCGCAGCTGATCGAGCAAATCCTAGACGGGGTAACCTTGCTGCGGCCCGACTGGGCGCCGGGCGCCGAACTGGTGACCGGCGCTCTGCTCTCCCTCGGACTGGTCGCGATCGCGCCGTTGATACCCATCCTGTGGACCGCCCTTGCGGGCTTCGCGGCTACAAGCGTGATGATTTATGTGAGCTGGATCGCGTTCACCCGGCACGGCGTGCTGCTCGACCCTGTGGTTCCGAGTGTTTCGTCCGGATTCGTGTTTCTGGCGGCCGTTGGGCAGCTCTACGGGCAGAAGAGGCAGCAGGTGCATGAAATCCGCTCGGCGTTTGGCAGGTTTGTCTCTCCCGCCGTCGTCGCGCGGCTGGCGGAGCATCCGGAGAATTTACAGCTCGGCGGGCGGCAACGCGACCTGACGCTGCTGTTCTGCGACATTCGCTCGTTCACCACGCTCTCCGAAGGCCTTTCGGCGGTCGAGCTGACAAAATTCCTCAACGAATATCTGACGCCGATGACCAACGTCGTGCTGAAGGAGAACGGCACCATCGACAAATACATGGGCGACGCGATCATGGCGTTCTGGAACGCGCCGCTCGATGATCCCGAACACGGGGTTCACGCGGTTCGCGCCGCGCTGGAGATGCGCGGCACGCTCGCCCATCTCAACAATCAATGGCGACAGAGAGCCGAACAGGCGGGCGAGGAGTTTCGGCCGGTGAAATTCGGCATCGGCCTGAATACAGGAGAATGCTGCGTCGGCAATCTGGGGTCGACCCTCCGCTTTGATTATTCCGCGATCGGCGACGAAGTGAACGTCGCCTCCAGGCTCGAGGGCTCTTCGAAGTTCTTTGGCGTCGATATCGTCGCCAGCTCCGCCACGCGCGAGGAAGCTCGAGAATTCGCGTGGCTCGAAATCGACAAGGTCCAGTTGAAGAACAAGACGCGCTCCGTGCCCGTCTATGCTTTGGCCGGCGGCGTCGACTACGCCGCCAGCGAGGAATTCAAAGGCCTGCTTGCCCGCCATGAGGAAATTCTGACGGCGTACCGGACCCGCCGGTTTGCCGACGCGATGCGCCTTGCGGCGGAGGCGGCGAAATTCGCGCCCCTCGATATTCATGGCCTTTATTACTTCTATGAAAGGCGCTTTTCCTCGCTGGCGGAGCTCGAGATTCCCGACGCCTGGTCGCCGATGATCGCTCTGGACGAGAAATGACCCGCCCGCGCGATGGCGATCCGCCGGCGTCATTCCAACGTCGAACGCTGCGGCCGGACCGGGGAGGCGGCGCGATCCGATTAGAACAGGTACCGCAGGCCGAGGCCGCCGTGGATGGTGTTTCCGGCGGGCTGGCCTCCGAGGGTGCCGACCGCGAAGGCGTCGATGACCATCCGCCGGCTGACCCGATAGCCGATGCGCGCGCCGTATTCGAACCAGCCCGAGTTCTCGATCGGGTAGGGGGCGACCGTCCCGAAGTCGAAGACGTTGACCTGAGAGCCCAATCCCGCGCCGAAGCCGTAGGCAAGCGCCCCGCTGACATTGACCTCGAAATTGCCGGCGAAGAGATGGGTGTATTGCGCGCCTATCCTGGCGACATTGAGCGTGTCGACGCCGTTTTGGACGGTTGCGGGGTATGGATTCAGCGGCCCCGTCGCCTCGGTATACCCCCCGGTCTGCATCCAGTTTCGGCTCAGGTCGCCGTAGACCGCCGCCTCGTCGATCGGCGTCAGGCGGTCGACCCAGCCGACGCGTCCAAATATGGCCGCGTTTCGGTCGATCGCCGACGCGGCGCCGAGGCCGGTCGTCAGGCCGTTGGGATAGTATCGGTTGTAGTGAACCTGCTCGTATGGCGTCACGCCGCCGCCGATTTCGAAAAACGGCCGGCTGCGGCCCCAATCGACGAGATCGTAGACCAGCGAACCGGCGAACATCGGAGCGTTGTCGACGGTCACGCCGTCGGCCGAATATTGATTGTAGGAAAAACCGCCCATCACGGTCAGCCGATCGCTGAGACTCCATCGCCCGTGCGCGCCGAGCGCAAACGAGCCGATCGCCCCGAAGCCCGAACTGCAATTGGAGCAATTGATCTGCTCGGTCGCGCCGAGCAGGATCGAGGTGAGGATCCTGTTGGTGATAATCTGGCTTTGTTGCGATCTCGCGAGATTGTTGAGCGAGTTGGCGATATCGGAAATCGTCGAGGTCGGCGAGGAGACGAGATAATAGGCCTGGGCGGACTCATCGAGCGTGTAGCGGTACCCGCCTACGACCGGCACATTGGCGAGCGCAAAGGCGTTGGAGGCGATCGTCCCGCCATTCGTGGTGACGACAATTGGGATGCCGGCGCCGGTCGTCTGTCCGCCAAGGCCGCCAACGTTGCAAATCGTCAGCAGCGTCGAGCCGCTCGCGGTTCCGCCGTTGACGATGATCCGGTCCGAATTTGAATTCGACCCGCTCAGAAAGGCGTTCAGGGTCACGTTGGCGCCGGAGCCGACATAGGCGCCGACTGTCAGCGTCTTGAATGCGCCGCCCGCGCCCGGCGGAGCGAACACGACCGCGCTATTGAAGACGCTCAGGTTTGAGACCGTCGACGGCCCGGTCATATTCCAGGTCGCGCCATTCGTCAGGTTGACGTTGGAGGTCGACGTCGCGTCGGTGAAGATCGCCCCGGTCAAGGCGGAAGCGTTCGCGTTGAGCGTGACAATGCTGCCAGCCGCCGCGTCGAGGAGGTTGTTGGTTCCCGCATTGGCGACGGTGGCGTTGAAATTGATCGTCGCGATCGAGGGATCGGCGAAGATCAGGTCGCCGGATTGATTCCCTATGGTGAAATTGTCGAAGGTCGCGACAGCGTTCATGGCATTGATGAATTCGATCGCGTTCCCGGCGGTCGATACGGTTCCTCCGCCGGTGGCCGCGATGATCGGAGAGGCGCCGCTGAGCGCGAACGCCGGGCTCGAGATCTGAGCGGTCGTGATGTTGAGCGGACCGGAGGCGGTGATGACGCTCGAGAAAGCTTCGACGCCAACGGAATTCGCGCCCGAAACGTTGATCGTCGCCGGCCCCTCAACGGATATCGCGCCGCCCGCCGCCGCGAACAGGGCGGCGTCCGCACTGCCGTTCAGGGCGATCGTCGTCGCGCCCTTCAGCGTCGCCGAGCTGCCCGCGTCATTGACTTCCACACCGCCCGCATTGTCGCTGTTCACGCTGATCCCCAGCATGTCGCTGGTCGAGATGGCGCCGCCCTGAGTGGCGTAGAGAGCGTAGGCGCCGCCGTTGATGGTGAACGTGCTGGGGCCGTTGAGGGCGATCGTCGAGCCCGGGCCTTGCGCCCACGCGCCATAGGCAAAGGGCGGTGAGGCGAATGGCGCCGTCCCGGTCGCGACCGAGAGCGGGCCGGAAACAATGATCGTGCCGCCGCTCTCGGAATCGCCCAAGCTGGCGTAGAGCCCGACCGCGCCTTGTCCCGTGGTCGTGATCGTCGCGCCAGCGAGATCGACTTGCGACCCTGAGCCTTCAGCGTAGACGCCGAATGCGCTGAAGCCTGTCGCCTCCGAATTCGTTCCTGAAGTCGAGATCGTAACAACTCCGCCCGTCGCTGTGACTACCCCGCCGCCTGTGGCGTAAAGTCCGATCGCGCCGTCGCCGATCGTATTCAGGGAGTTCCCGTCTCCAAGATTGGTCTGCGAACCGGGGCCGTTAACGACGACCGCGTGCGCGTCCTGGCCGAATGTGACGATGGCGGCGTTTGTCAAGTTCATCGTCCCGCCGGATGAGAGGCCCGGACCGTAGCCATTGCTGGCCCCGAACGCGGCGGCGCCGAGGGTCTTGACGCCGACGCCGTCGAGGGTCGACGTCCCGGTCGCTGTTAGCGACGAGCCCGAGCCGCTCACCGCCAAGCCGATCGATCCGTCGCCGATCGTCAGGATCGTAGTCCCGCCGCTGAGGGTGACGCCGCCGCCGCCGCCTTCGCCTGATTGCGCAAGGACGGCGGGCGCGCTGGCCCCGAGGGTCGTAATCGACCCGCCGGAAAAGCTCGCGATTCCCCCGTTCGTTGCGAGGACTCCGACAGCGTCGGCGCCGCCGGTCGCGACAACGAGGCCCGACGCCGTGATCGTGGAGCCCTCGTCGGTGACGAAGAGACCGGGCGACCCGGCGCCCGAAGTCGCCACATCCCCTGGGGAGGGGATAGGATTGAGATTGACGGATCCGCCGGTGTCGGCTTGCACCGCGGGAGTTCCAGCGGCGGTGGTCGAGAACGAAACCGCACCCTCGCCGTTCGTCCCGGCAATGACGCCGCCGCTCGACGCCAGCCCGGCGTTCAGGCCGCTCGTCGTCGTCGAGTAAACGCCTAGGGCAGAACAATTGTCCCCGAAAAGGGCTTCAACGTGGGAATCGGGAGGAATGTTGCTATTGAACGTGCAACTCGAAAAAGCGGCGTGCGAAGAAAAGACGAGCGCCACTGAGCTCGTCGATGCGAGAAGCCAAGCCGCGCGCCTCGCCGATGTTGCCCCTATCGCCCGCACTAGGCCCCTCCTCCTGATGCGCCCGAGAAACCGGCTTCGGCGCAGCCGGCGCTCGATCAGAGCGTCGGGTCAAACAAAACCGAGCCAAACTCGACCGCGTCGAAATCCGGCCTAGTTCTACCCCCCAATCCCTATCACCAAAGCGGTTTGTCTCGACACGCATAGCATTGGTTATCAACCGACGGAATTGCGGGCGCCCGGCGCTCACGGACACGAAGACATTCGAGCCTTCCTCGTCCGATGATATCCCGCCACGCCAAGCCCCGCAAAGCCCAGAAGCAGCATGGCCCAGGTCGAAGGCTCCGGGACGCTGACCACGCTAGCGCTGGTCGTTACGAGAAGCGCGCTCGAACTAGAACCGAGAAACTCGCTCAGCGCGCTCAGCTGGGGAAAAGAATCAATCGTGAAGTCAAACGTCAGCAAGTAGGTCTCGTCAGGCGTCGTTGCGAACGTTTGAGAAAACGTGTCGTAGTCGCCTGAGGAATAGCCTCCGAACCAAAGCGCGGGAACGCCTGTTCCGTCGCTTTGCGTTTTGGCGTCGCTTCCGGATGCCGCCTTTGTAAGCGTCCATGTTCCGCCCAGCAGATTTTCTCCGCCGCCGAGAGTGACGCTGATGTCGGTCACGTATTCATACGCGGGCAATTCATAACCGCCGATCCAGATCGTCGTTGTCGCCGCATTAGCCGTGAATTCTAAATTGTAGCTGGTCCCAGCCTGAGCCGGCGGATCGATCAGCGACAGCAAGGTGACGGCTTGCGCGGAGGACGTTCCGAGCAAAGCCGCAACCGCGATGGCGCCGGCCATTGCTGACGATAGTTTCCCCATTGCAGACACCCTTAAGTCTCAACTCCTTGACCGCCTGACGCGGCGCTTGTTCTTGCCCCTAGCGCCCGCACAGCGCCCCTCCTCCGCCAAAGTCCGCGTTGGCGTAGGACGTGCCCGAGCACAGCGACGGGTCTGAGCACAGCGAGCCCAGATTGACCGGCGTCGACGACATGCTGGCCCGGTTCGAACCCCCGACCCGTTTCACCAGGGCCGTCTGGCCGGAATTGAGCAGTTGCTCGCAATCGCAGCGCCGGCCCTTCGCGCAGCTGCTGAGCTGCTGGTCCAAGCTGACGCCGTTGCGGCGCGGACACACGAACGCGCGCCCTTCCACCAGCGTGACTCGCGTCCGCGCGTTGCGCACGTCGATGTCCAGCACGGTGCCGCGGACGCCGATCGCCGCCGTCGGAGTGTGGATATTGTAGGCCTTCTTGTCGAGGGCGCCGGTCGTGAAGCGAAAAACGCCCTTCGCCAGGTTCACCGCCATCTTCTGCGCGCCGACGTTCCCGACATAGACGAATTTATCCAGTACGATGCGCGAGGTCGGGCCGACGGCCAGGTTGGTCGAATCGAGAAACACGAGCTTCGCGAGCGAATCCGTCCCGGTGCGCACCACCTCGTCCCGAAACACGGAATCTCCCACCGTGAGCGGCTTCGACGCCCCGGCGAATTCGCGCGTAACCTGATTTTTGGCGGCGGTCGCTGACCCGATCGACTGCTGCGCACGCGCCGAACTCACGGCGCCGAATGCGCATAGCATCCCGATCAACGCGACGATCGCCAAACCCCGACGATTCGCCATATTGCCTCACGCAAATAGAATCTAAGTAAATCCCACGCAACCAATAAATTGCATTTACCGCCAATTGTCAATCGCCGCGGTTCGATTGGGGATTTGCCTCCGATCCGCGCGCCAACGCTAGGTCGCCTGGCGTATCGACGTCGAACGAGACGCTGGCGTCGAAAGCGGCGATCTCGACGACGCTACGAGAATCCAGAGCGCTGACGAGCCGTCGCGCGCCCTGGTCGCCCGTCAGACGCGCGGCCTCTTCGAACAAATGTCGGCCGAGAAGAATCGGATTGCCGCGCCGGCCGTCCTGCAGCGGCGCGACGGCGCGCGCATCCGGCCGGGCCAGAAAGGCGTCGATCAGGGCGTCCATCAGACGCGCCTCGATGTTGGGCATGTCGCCCAGAAGCACCAGCGCGCCGGCGACATCGACCGGCAGCGCCGCCAGACCCGCGCCCAGCGAGGAGGCGATCCCGCTCGCGTATTCCGGATTGAATACGATCGTCGCCCGAAGGCCGGCGAGCGCGTTCTCGACCGCGTGCCGGGCGTGGCCGACGACGACAACGACCGGATCGGCCTTTGAAGCCAGCGCCGCCCGCACGACCCGACGCACCATTGGCTCGCCGTTCAGGGCGGCGACGAGCTTTGTCTCCTCGGCGCCGCCCTGCGCGCGAAAGCGCGACGACCGCCCGGCGGCCAGGACGATGGCGGCGATTCTACGCACGCCGTTCTCTCGGCTGCGGGCGCGAGGCGATCTCCATCAGCAGCCCGCCTACGCCCATGGAGCGGATATCGGCGTCGCGCGTCGGCACGCCGGCGAGCATCCGTTGCAGGACCCAATCGAAACCGTTCTCTCTCGGCGAGCGCGCGCAGCCCGGCGCCCCGATGATTGGCATGTCGCCGCGCGCCGCCATAAGCAACAGATTTCCCGGATCGACCGGCATGCCGAACCGCACGATGCGCCCTCCGAACGCCTCGACGGCTGCGGGAATGACATCCCGCCGGTCGGTGATGGCCGAAGCGCCGAAGACGATCAGGGCGTCGGCGTCCCGCGACAGCCGCGCCAGCGCCTCGGCGAGGGGAGCGGTCTCATGCGTCGTCGTCTCGTGCGCGACCACCCGCGCGCCGGTCGGCGCCAGGCGCGCTTCCAGTACGCGCAAAGTCTTGGCGACGACACTGGCCTTCAGGCCCGGCAGCACCGTCGAGGCGACCCCGACGCGCAGGGGGCGGAACGGCGCGACCGACACCGCCGACGATCGCCCGAGCGCCGCGAGCGCGGCCTCGAGCGTGGGGCCAGGGGTCGAGAATGGAATGATCTTGACGGTCGCGATCATGTCGCCCGCGGCGACGGGACGGTGCGGAGGCAGGGTCGCGATCGTGATCGCCTCATCGATCGCATTGACCCGGTCGACGGCCGCGGCGTCGAAGATCGGGAGTCCGGCGGCCTCCGCAAAGAGATTCACCCGTCCGGTAAACGGCGCCGCGCAACGCACCAATTCACCGGCAAGACGCTTCGCCAGCCGCAGCGCCGCATCGTCCTCGACGACGTCGCCCTGTTCGAGGCGGGCCGCCACGACGTTCCTAACCCCCGCCGCCTCGAGCGCGCGCAAGCTTTCCTTGGTGACGATTTCGCCTTTCTTCAGCGTGAAGCCTTCGACCCGGACAGCGTGGGCGGCAATGGCGCCCTCGGCCTCATCGAGCGGAACCGATCCGAATTTCATCGCGGCGCGCTTTCCGACCGAAGCGGCTTCTTGCGCAGAGAAGCCACGATCTCGCCGACGATGGAAACCGCGATCTCCGCCGGACTGACCGCGCCGATGTCGAGGCCGATCGGCGCGCGAATGCGCGCGAGCGCCGCGTCGTCGAAGCCTTGCGCGCGCATGCGCTCCAATCGTTTGGCGTGCGTCTTCCGGGAGCCCAGCGCTCCGATGTAGAAGCAGTCGGCCGCGAGCGCGATCTTCAGCGCCGGATCATCGATCTTGGGGTCGTGCGTGAGCAGACAGATGGCGGTGTAATTGTCGAGCGGCGCTTCGGCGAGCGCCTCGTCCGGCCATTTGGCCAGGACCGGCGTTTCCGGAAATCGCTCCGGCGTCGCGAAAGCGGTGCGCGGATCGATGATCGTGACCTCGAGGCCGGCGATGCGCGCGATTGGCGCCAGCGCTTGGGAAATGTGAACCGCTCCGACAAGCGTCAGCCGCGGAGCCGGCGCCTGGACGGTGAGGAAATAGTCGACGCTCTCGACCGTCGCCGCGCCGCTCTTGCCGCTGCGCAGCGCTGTTTCCAGTTCGACCGCAAGCGGGTGCGCCCCGATGGCCTCGCCCTCGACGAAGCGCTGGTCTCCGTCGGAAAGGCGCGTCACCATGACGCCGCCGCGCCGCTCGCGCCGCGCCGCGTTCATCGCCTTGAGGACGGCGAGGCGCATCAGACCAGCTTCTCGACATAGACCTTGATCCGGCCTCCGCAGGAGAGCCCGACGCGCCAGGCGGTTTCGTCGGCGACGCCGAATTCCAGCATGCGCGGCGCGCCTTCTGCGATCACTTCCGCCGCCTCCTCCACCACCGCGCCCTCGACGCAACCGCCCGAAACGGAGCCCAGGAAATTTCCGTCGCCGTCGATGACGAGGTGCGAGCCGACCGGCCGGGGCGCCGAGCCCCAGGTTTCGACCACGGTCGCGATCGCGACCTGGCGTCCCGATTCGCGCCACGCTTCGGCGGCCGCCAGAACGTCTTCCTCCCGTGTCAGCATCGAAATAGCCCTTCCCATCTCGCCATTCCCCTATGGGGCGACGAACCCCACCCTGGCGTGACTGCCGTCGCAATACGGTTTTCGCGCCGAATGGCCGCAGCGGCAAAGCGCGGTCTTCTCGACGCGGTCGATCGTGCGGCCCGTGCCCGAAATGATTTCGACCGGGCCCGCAACGCCGAGCGGCCCGTTCGGATAGGGAGCGATCGCGAGCACGCCGTCGCGCGTCTTGAGCGCGACGCTCGTCGTTGTCGTCGGTTCGCCGGTGGCCTGGAACTTCGAGCCGACGTGCGAGCCGTCGCAATAGGGCTTGTTCTTTGACTTGCCACAGCGGCAGAGCGTTGCTCGAGGCCCGATTGGAACGCTCGAAAGTTCAATCTCGGCGTGAACCGCGAGCGGGCCGTTTTCGCGCAAAGCGATCGTGTTGACCTTGGGATTTGTCTCGCCCTCGCCGCCATCGTGGCGGGTGACGCGGATCGCCCCGGAAGGGCAATTCAGCGCGACCCGCACCAGGTCTTCTGCGCTCGCCGCGTCGGGATCGATCCACGGCCCTTGGACATTGGCCTTGAACACCCCCGGCTCGCCAAGCACGCACTGGCGGGCATGAATGCAAAGGCCGCTGTCGAAGCGAATCGTGGCCGACTTGCCCGTAACGGTTTCAACGGTTTCCTCGCTCATCCGCGCTCCTTCCGCCGCCCGCGCCCCCGCTGCATGCGAAAATGGCCCCGAGGGGCCGGTTCCGCAAGGCCGCGGCGAAACGTCAGACGGCGGCCCGCAGCCATGCTTTCGGGTCGGTGGAGAAATCCCGCGCGCCCGACAACGCCCGGCAGAGGTCGGCCATGCTGGCGAGATTGTGGATCGGTCGGAAGGAGTCGACATAGGGCAGCATCGCCCGCACGCCGCCGGCCTTGGCGGAAAAGCCGGCGAAGCGCAACAGCGGGTTGACCCAGATCACCCGCCGGCTCGATTTGGCCAGCCGCTCCATCTCGGCTTCGAGCTTATCGACGCTGTCCCGTTCCAGGCCATCAGTGAACAGCAGCGTGATCGCGCCTTGGCCGAGCACGCGTCGCGACCACTCGCGGTTGAATCGTCCGAGCGCCTCGCCGATCCGCGTGCCGCCCGACCAATCGACCGCGAGCGCCGAACATTGCGCCAGGGCGTCGTCGGGATCGCGGGCGCGCATGGCGCGGCTGACATTAGTCAGGCGCGTGCCGAAGAGGAAGGTCGAGACGCGCCGCCGCTCCCCCAGCGCGTGCAGAAAGTGCAGGAACAGGCGCGTGTACTCGCTCATCGAACCGGAAATGTCGCACAGCGCCACAATCGGCGGCGCGCGCTCGATCGGCGCGCGAAACTCGAGATCAATCGCTCCGCCCGGCTGCAACGAGCGGCGAAAGCTGCGCCGGGCGTCGATGCGCAACCGCCGCGCGCCTGGGGCAAAACGCCGCGTGCGGCGATGATCCTCTGGCAAAATGAGCGTTCTGATCGCGTTTCGGGCATCCTCGATTTCGGCCGCGCTCATCTGCGCGAAATCCTTGGAGCGCAGGACCTCCTTTTCCGACATGGTGAAGCGCGCGTCGAGATCGAGCGAGGGAACCGCCCTGGCCTCGTCCCTCAGCGCCTTGAACAGGGCGTCGGCGACGCGGCTTGCGCCGGCTTCGGCGCGGTTCGGCTTGCGCTTGCCCGGCGCCTGCGGCGACAGCATCGCGATCAGCTTTTCCAACAGGCCCTTGCGCTTCCAGAAAATCTCGAACGCCTGCTTGAAGAGCAGGCTGTGCTCATGCCTTTTGATCAGGGCCGCATGCAGCGTCGCGTAGAAGTCCTCGCGGTCGCCGATGCCGGCCGCCTCGACCGCGTCGAGCGCGTCAAGCACCGCCCCGGGGCCGAGCGGGACGCCGGCTTCGCGCAGCGCGCGGGCGAAATGGACGATGTTTTGTGCCAGCGCGCCGCCGCCCGAGGGCCGCGCCTCCGATCGGGCGGTCATCCGGACCGGCGCCCGCCATCAGCGCCAGCGGGCAGGGCGCTTTTGCGCTTGAAGTCGGCGGTCATCGAAGTCGCGCCTTTCGCGCTAGCCAAGCTCGAGACGGCGCAGTTCGGCGCGCGTCTCTTCGATCAGCGTCTGCGCCCGGGCTCCCTCTATTTTGGCGATGTCGTCCTGGTATTTCAGCAGCACGCCGAGCGTATCGGACACTTGCGCCGGGTCAAGTGCGACCGCGTCGAGTTCGGTCAGCGCCGCCGCCCAGTCGAGTGTCTCGGCGACGCCGGGCGATTTGAACAGGTCCTGCTTGCGCAGACGCTGGACGAAGGCGACGAGTTCGCGGGTCAGCCGTTCCGGCGCGCCCGGGGCCTTGGCGCGCACGATCGCCATTTCGCGCGCGGTGTCAGGATAGCCGATCCAATGATAGAGGCATCGGCGCTTCAGCGCGTCGTGAATCTCGCGCGTGCGATTGGATGTAATGACGACGATCGGCGGTTCCGGCGCCTTTACGGCGCCGATTTCCGGGATCGTCACCTGGAAGTCGGACAGGATCTCCAGGAGATAGGCCTCGAAAGCCTCGTCGGCGCGGTCGATCTCGTCGATCAGCAGCACCGGCGCGCCCTCCACGCTCGGCTCCATCGCCTGCAGGAGCGGGCGCTTGATGAGATAGCGCTCGGAGAAGATGTCGTGTTCGATGCGGTCCTTGTCGTGTTCGCCGGCCGCCTCGGACAGCCGGATCGCCATCATCTGCGCCGGGTAGTTCCACTCGTAGACAGCGGTCGCGACGTCGAGGCCCTCGTAGCATTGCAGGCGGATCAGCCTGCGGCCGAGGGACGCGGCAAGAACTTTGGCGACCTCCGTCTTGCCGACGCCCGCTTCCCCCTCGAGAAACAGCGGCCTGCGCAGGCGCAGGCTGAGGAACAGGACCGTCGCCAGCGACCGGTCGGCGACATAAGACGCGCGCTCGAGCAGCCCCAGCGTCTCGTCGATCGAGGCCGGCAGGACCGGCGTTTGGGCAGTCATATGGGCTCCGCCACCTGAAGCATGAATTCCTCACTCCCGCAAAGCCCGTCGAGAGACGGGCGTCTTTCGACGCCCTATGCGGGAGAAGGCGGCGCAAAGCGCCGGATGAGGGCCTTCGCTTCTTCTCGGCGGCCCTCACCCCAAAAACCCCTCTCCCGCGCGCGGTCGATGGGGCCGTGGCCCCTCAGCCCGCCGCGGCGACCGCGCGCCTCGCCATCACGCCGATGAGATGGGCGCGATACTCGGCGTCGGCGTGGATATCCGAGTTGAGGCCGTCCTTGGACACGGCGGCTGCTTCGAGCGCCGAGGGCGAGAAATTCGCATTCAGCGCCGCCTCGAGCGCGCTTACGCGGAAGACGCCGTTCGCCCCCGCGCCGGTCACCGCGACGCGAACGCCGCCCGCCGTCTTGGCGACGAACACGCCGACCAGCGCATAGCGCGAAGCGGGATTGGCGAATTTCATGTAGCCCGCCTTCTGGGGGACGGGGAAGCTCACCTTGGTGATGATTTCGCCCGGCTCGAGCGCGGTCTCGAACAGGCCCGTGAAGAAGTCGTCGGCCGCAATGCGGCGCTTGCTGGTGACGATGGTCGCGGCGAGCGCAAGTGCGGCGGCGGGATAGTCGGCGCTCGGATCGTTGTTGGCGAGCGAGCCGCCGATCGTGCCCCGGTTGCGCACGTGGGGGTCGCCGATGCCGCCGGCGAGCTTGGCCAGCGCCGGAATCGCCGCCTGGACGACCGCGCTGTGCGCGACTTCCCGATGTCGGGTCATCGCTCCGATCACGAGGGCTTCCCCCTCCCTCGCGAGGCCGGCGAGCTCCGGGACGTCTTTCAGATCGATGAGGGCGGACGGCGCGGCGAGGCGCTGCTTCATGGTCGGCAGCAGCGTCATGCCGCCGGCGAGCGCCTTGGCGTCCGATTTTGCGAGGGCGGCGACGGCGCTCGAGAGGGTGGTCGGGCGATTGTATTCAAAGGCGTACATTTTGAACTCTCCGAATGAGGGCGTCGGGGAAGCGGCGCGCGGCCGCCTCCAGCCTATTTCATTCCGCGGCGCGCTTGGTCACGGCCTTTTGCGCGGCGCGCCAAACGACCTGCGCGGTCGCCGGCATGGTCACATCCTCGTGGCCCAGCGCGTCAGTGATGGCGTTGATGACCGCGGGCGGAGATGCGATCGCGCCCGCTTCGCCGCAGCCCTTGATGCCGAGCGGATTGGACGGGCAGGGGGTCTCGATCGTGTCGACCTTGAAAGACGGCACGTCGTCGGCGCGCGGCATGCAATAGTCCATGTAGCTCGCTGTCAGCAGTTGGCCGTCACCGTCGTAATGCGCGCCTTCGAGCAGCGCCTGACCCACGCCTTGCGCGATGCCGCCATGCACCTGACCCTCGACGATCATCGGGTTGATCAGCTTGCCGAAATCGTCGACCGCGGTCCAGCGGTCGATCGCAACCGCGCCCGTCTGCGGATCAATCTCGAGTTCGCAGATGTGAACGCCGGCCGGGAAGGTGAAGTTGGTCGGATCCCAGAACGCTCCCTCCTTCAAGCCGGGCTCCAGTTCCTGGCCATTGAATTTGTGGGCGGTATAGGCGTTCAGGGCGACCGAGCCGAAATCGATCGACTTGTCGGTGCCCTTGACGGTGAACTTGCCGTCCTTGAACTCGATGTCGCCTTCCGAGGCTTCGAGCACGTGCCCGGCGACCTTTTTCGCCTTGGCCTCGATCTTGTCGAGCGCCTTGAACAACGCCGACATCCCGACCGCCCCGGAGCGCGAGCCATAGGTGCCCATGCCGAACTGCACTTTGTCGGTGTCGCCATGGATGATCGAAACGTTGTCGATCGGGATGCCCAGGCGCGAGGAGACGAGTTGGGCGAAGGTCGTTTCGTGACCCTGACCGTGGCTGTGCGACCCAGTCATGACCTCGACCGTGCCGATCGGATTGACCCTCACTTCCGCCGATTCCCAAAGTCCGACGCCGGCGCCGAGCGAGCCAACCGCCTGTGAGGGCGCGAGCCCGCATGCCTCGATATAGGCGGAAATGCCGACGCCGCGCAGCATGCCTTTGGCCGCCGAGGCCGCTTTGCGCTGAGCAACGCCTTTGTAGTCGGCGAGCGCCAGCGCCTTGTCGAGCGCCCTGGCGTAATCGCCCACATCATAGGCCAGGATCACCGGCGTCTGATGCGGGAACGACTTGACGAAATTCTGGCGGCGGAATTCGGCCGCGTCCTTGCCGGTTTCGCGCGCCGCGACCTCGACAATGCGCTCAACCACGAAGGTCGCTTCGGGCCGGCCTGCGCCGCGATAGGCGTCGACCGGCGCCGTGTTGGTGTAGACCGCGTCGACCTCGCAGTAGATGTTCGGAATGTCGTACTGCCCCGACAACAGGATCCCGTACAGATAGGTCGGCACGGAGGAAGCGAACGTGGACAGGTAGGCGCCGAGATTGGCGATCGTGTGCACGCGCAGGCCCGTAATCTTGCCGTTGGCGTCGAGCGCGAGTTCGGCGTGAGTGACATGATCGCGGCCGTGCGCGTCGGACAGGAAGGATTCCGTGCGCTCCGCCGTCCATTTGACGGCCCGGTCAATCTTCTTGGCAGCCCAGGCGCAAACGGTCTCCTCCGCGTAGATGAAGATCTTCGAACCGAACCCGCCGCCAACGTCCGGCGCGACGACGCGCAGCTTGTTTTCGGGAGCGAGTCCGATGAACGCGGAGAGCACGAGCCGCGCGACGTGCGGGTTCTGGCTCGTCGTATAGAGCGTGATCGTGTCGGTCCCTGAATCGTACTCGCCTACGGCCGCCCGCGGCTCCATGGCGTTCGGGATTAGGCGATTGTTGACGAGATCGAGCTTGGTGACGTGTTTCGCGGAGGCGAAGGCCGCGTCGGTCGTCGCCTTGTCGCCGACGTGCCAATTGAAGACTGTGTTGTTCGGCGCGGCGTCATGAAGTTGCGGCTGGCCGGCATTGGCCGTGGTCGCCGTGTCGACAGCCACCGGAAGCTCGCCATAGTCGACGACGATCTTCTCGGCCGCGTCTTTCGCCTGGGCGTAGGTATCGGCGATGACGACCGCGACATGGTCGCCGACATAGCGAACCTTGCCTTGAGCGAGCGCCGGATGGGCGCCGGCCTTCATCGGCGAGCCGTCCTTGGAGTGGATCATCCAGCCGCAGATCAGACCTCCGACTTTGTCGGCCGCGAGATCGTCGCCGGTAAAGACGGCGACAACGCCCGGCGCCTTAGCCGCCTCCGATGCATCGATCTTGTTGATCGTCGCGTGGGCGTGCGGCGAGCGCAGGAAATAGGCATAGGCCTGTCCCGGACGATTGATGTCGTCGACATAATGGCCCTTGCCGGTGATGAAGCGGATGTCTTCCTTGCGTTTGACGGAGGCGCCAATGCCGGTCGCGCTCATGTTTCTCTCTCCCTTGAAATTGTTCTCTTCGTCCTGCTATTCGGCGGCCCGAGAGGTCGCGGCGGCGCCCATTTCGCGCGCGCCCTGGGCGACCGACTTGACGATGTTGTGGTAGCCGGTGCAGCGGCAGATGTTGCCCTCGAGCCCGTGCCGGATCGCCGCCTCGCTGATGCTGGAGCCTTCGCGGTTCACGAGGTCGATCGCCGCCATGATCATGCCCGGGGTGCAGAAGCCGCATTGCAGGCCGTGATTGTCCTGAAACGCCTGCTGCATCGGGTGCAGTTTGCCGCCTTGTGCGAGGCCCTCGATCGTCGTCACCTGCGCGCCGTCGCAGGTCGCCGCCAGGATCGTGCAGGACTTGACCGCCTCGCCGTCGAGATGGACGACGCAGGCGCCGCACTGGGAGGTGTCGCAGCCGACATGCGTGCCCGTCAGACGCAGATTCTCCCGTATGAACTGCACCAGCAGGGTTCTCGGATCGACGTCTGCGGAAACCGCCTTGCCGTTCACCGTCATCGAGACGTGAACCATCCCTTTATCCACATCCACCATCGCTTCCTCCATGAAAGGGCTTGCGTCGTTCCGCCGCCGGTTGGCGTTTGCCCGCCGACGACGGCTTCGTCCTTGATTGTCTCGGGCGCCCCGGTGGACGCCGCCAGCGCCGGAGCGCCGCCCGCGGCGGCGGCGAAACTGGCGAAAAACTTGTCGGCCATGTTCTTCGCCACGCCGTCGACCAGGCGCGCGCCGAGTTGCGCCATCTTGCCGCCGACGTGAGCCTCGACATGATAGCTGAGCAGTGTGCCGCCTGCGACGTCGGCGAGCGACACCGTCGCGCCGCCCTTGGCGAAGCCGGCGACGCCGCCCTCGCCCTCGCCCACGATCCGGTAACTGACTGTCGGGACCAGGTCGGTGAGTTCGACCTTGCCTTTGAAAGTGGCGCTGACCGGTCCGATTTTGGTTTTGACGACGGCGGCGAAGCCATTGTCGCCCGTCCTCTCGAGCGACTCGCAGCCGGGAATGCAGGTCTTCAATACGTCTGGGTCATTGAGCATCGCCCACACCTTTGACCGGTCGGCCGGAAGCGTCGCCTCGCCAGTCATTGACATCGCCATGCGCGCTTGCCTCCCCTCGCGGTCCAGCCGGTCGCTCGATCAGCCGCACGCTCGCGCACGACCTCGACGGAGTTGACGGTCGAGAGCGGGGTCGTACGGCTTCTTGGAGAATTCTCGTACCCGCCGCTGGCGCTAAAGTCTATATCGAGAGAAATCTACCGTTATATCGGTCTGGATATAGAGACAATCCAATCAGAACCTTGAATCGAATACGATCTGCAAGCGACGGCGTTCTGACCAAACGGGGAGCGCCATGTCGCAACCTTTCCAAACGACACGGGACGGGATGGCCGAAGGGCTGGCGTCCGGGCCAGCGGCCGATTTTGGGGGCAGTTGCCGTCGTGAGCGTCGGCGGATAGGTTGGTCCGCGGCGACTTGCGCGGTCTCGGACGGGGGAGTTCGACGCGCCTGGCGTTCGTTCAAGTCGAGCGGCCCGATCGATTGAAGGTCGAGTTGACGGAAAGCAAGTCTGGCACGTTTCCTGCGTGTCAAGGGGAAACACCGGAGGACGGACTGGCGCATGGATAATTTCCTGCAGCAGCTGATCAATGGGCTGACGCTCGGATCGATCTACGGCCTCATCGCCATCGGCTATACGATGGTGTACGGCATCATCGGCATGATCAATTTCGCCCACGGCGACCTGTTCATGCTCTCGGCCTTCATCGCTCTGATCCTCTACATGATCCTGACCCAGATTCTGCACCTGGGCTCGCTGCCGCTCGCATTCATCATCGTGATGATCGGGGGGATGGCGCTGACGGGGCTGTGGAACTGGGCGATCGAGCGGGTCGCCTACCGGCCCTTGCGCCGATCGTTCCGGCTGGCGCCGCTGATCTCGGCGATCGGCATGTCGATTTTCCTGTCCAATTTCGTCCAGGTCATTCAGGGGCCCCGCAACAAGGCCGCGCCGCAACTGCCCAATCACATCTACAATCTGACCGGCGGCGCCTACAATGTCACGCTGTCGCTGCGCCAGGTCCTCATCATGGTCGTGACCGTGATTCTGCTCGCAGCCTTCTGGTATCTCGTCAAATACACGTCGCTTGGACGGGCGCAGCGCGCCTGCGAGCAGGATAGTAAGATGGCGGCGTTGCTCGGCATTGACGTCGACGCGACGATCTCGATCACATTCATCATCGGCGCCGCCCTTGCCGCGGTCGCCGGTGTGATGTTCGTCATCTACTATGGCGTAGTCGATTTCACCGACGGCTTCGTGCCCGGCGTCAAAGCCTTCACCGCCGCGGTGCTGGGCGGCATCGGCTCACTGCCGGGCGCCGTTCTGGGCGGCCTGCTGATCGGCCTCATCGAGGTCTTCTGGTCGTCCTACTTCACCACCGACTACAAAGATGTGGCGGCGTTCATGATTCTCGCCATCACCCTGATCTTTCTGCCGTCCGGCATTCTCGGTCGGCCCGAAGTGGAGAAGGTTTGAGCATGACCGCCGCGCCGCAGGACACTTCGCTCGCCGACGACGCCGTAGGCTCCGGGCAACTCGTTCCCGCGCTTCGATCGGCGGCGGCGGTGGCGCTCGTCGCCTTCTGCTTGGCGTTTCCGATCATCAGCTATCATGCCGAAGAGAACATCAACAACGCGCTCGTGCTTCGCGGCCGCTGGCCGCTGACATTCGCGCTGACCGCGATCGTGTTCATTTTCGTTTTCCTGCGCCAGATGGCGCGCTCCGACTGGCGGGTTTGGTTCGACCGGGTCGGTTCGATCGCGGCCGGCGGCATGGGCGGCGCATTGGTGCAGGCGGCGCGCGAGGGCGAGGGGGTGGCGCCGCCGTCGCGCGTCCGGACCGCGTTCTCACGCTACCTCGGCCCATTCATCCTCGGCCTGGTCGTGTTGTTTCCGCTGATTTCGCTTGGCCTGCTCGGGCCGGCCGGCTCGCTGAAGTGGGTCAACAATTACGGCGTCCAGATCCTGATCTACGTGATGCTCGGCTGGGGGCTCAACATCGTGGTCGGCCTCGCCGGCCTGCTTGATCTCGGATACGTCGCCTTCTACGCCGTCGGCGCCTATTCCTACGCGCTTTTGTCGACGACCTTTGGCCTGTCGTTCTGGATCTGCCTGCCGCTGGCGGGAATGCTCGCCGCGATGTGGGGAATCATTCTCGGCTTTCCGGTCCTGAGGCTGCGCGGCGACTATCTGGCGATCGTCACCCTGGCGTTCGGAGAGATCATCCGCATGGTCCTCGTAAACTGGGTCGACCTGACCAACGGCTACGCGGGAATCGCCGAAATTCCCCATGTCACGTTCTTCGGCATTCCCTTCGATGACAACGACAACGGATTCGCGGCGATCTTCCATCTACCGTACACGCCGATCTACCGCACGATCTTTTTGTTCTATCTGATCCTCGCCCTGGCGCTATTTACGAATTTCGTCACCATGCGGCTGCGCAGACTGCCGATCGGGCGGGCCTGGGAGGCGCTGCGCGAAGACGAAATCGCCTGCCGCTCGCTCGGCATCAACACCACCAACACCAAGCTGACCGCGTTCGCCTTGGGCGCGATGTTCGGCGGCTTTGCCGGATCGTTCTTTGCCGTCCGCCAGGGCTTTGTCAGCCCCGAGAGCTTCACCTTCATTGAATCGGCGACGATCCTCGCCATCGTCGTGCTGGGCGGCATGGGTTCGCAACTCGGCGTCGCCATCGCCGCAGCGGTCATGATCGGCGTTCCCGAACTGATGCGTGAACTTTCCTGGCTGAAAGTCGTGTTTGGCCAGAACTTCGATCCGACGCAGTACCGTATGCTGCTGTTCGGCATGGCGATGGTCGTGATGATGATCTGGAAGCCGCGCGGCCTCGTCTCGACGCGCTCGCCGTCGATATTCCTCAAGGAGCGAAAAACCGTGTCGGGCGATCTCGTCAAGGAGGGGCGCGGCTGATGAACTGGCTGAACAGCGCCCTGCTTTCGGTCGAAAACCTGACCATGCGATTCGGCGGCTTGATTGCGGTGAACGCGTTTTCCTTTTCGGTCGGGCGCGGCGACATCACCGCGCTCATCGGCCCCAACGGCGCCGGCAAGACCACCGTCTTCAATTGCGTCACCGGCTTCTACAAGCCGACCGAAGGGCGGCTTGCTTTCGCGCGCGACGGCATCGCCACGCCCGAGGACGTGGCGACCGTCACCCGTTCGGGCGGCCGCCACGCGACGACGCCGAATGGAGAGTTGTTCCTGCTCGAGCGCATGCCCGATCACGAGATCGCCCGCAAGGCGCGGGTCGCGCGCACCTTCCAGAACATCCGGCTGTTTCAGGGCATGACGGTGCTGGAAAACCTGATGATCGCCCATCACAATCCGCTGATGCTCGCCAGCGGCCTGACGGTGCTCGGCCTGTTCGGCGCGCCGAGCTATCGCCGGAAGGAGGCCGAGGCGCTCGTCCGGGTCAAATACTGGCTCGACAAGATCGACCTGACGGACAGGGCCGACGATCCGGCGGGCGAATTGCCCTATGGCGCGCAGCGCCGGCTCGAGATCGCACGCGCCATGTGCACCGATCCGGTGCTCCTTTGTCTCGACGAACCGGCCGCCGGGCTGAATCCGCGCGAATCGGCCGACCTGAATACGCTGCTGCGCTCGATCCGCGCAGACCACAATACGTCGGTGCTGCTGATCGAACACGACATGTCGGTGGTGATGCAGATTTCCGACCACGTGGTGGTGCTCGACTACGGGGTCAAGATCGCCGACGGCACGCCGGCCGAGGTGCGCGCCGATCCGAAGGTCATCGCCGCCTATCTCGGCGTCGCCGACGAAGAGGAACTGGAATCGGTCGAGAAGGAATTGGAGCAATGAGCGCGGCGCCGGCGCCCGCGCCCACGCCCCTCCTCACTCTACGCGGGATCGAGACGTTCTACGGCAAGATTCAGGCGCTGAGGGGCATCGACATCGACGTCAACAATGGCGAAATCGTCACCCTGATCGGCGCCAACGGCGCCGGCAAGTCGACGACCATGATGACGATCTTCGGCGCTCCGCGCGCGCGCCGGGGCAGGATCACCTTCGACGGCAAGGACATCACCAATTTGCCGACCCACATGATCGCGCGGCTGTCGATCGCCCAGTCGCCCGAGGGGCGGCGCATCTTCCCGCGCATGACCGTGTTCGAGAACCTGCAGATGGGCGCCTCGATCAACGACTTCGCCCATTTCGACGAAGACCTCGAGCGCGTGTTCGCGCTCTTCCCGCGCCTCAAGGAGCGGGCGCCGCAGCGCGGGGGAACGCTGTCGGGAGGCGAACAGCAGATGCTGGCGATCGCTCGCGCCCTGATGAGCCGCCCGCGCCTGCTGCTGCTCGACGAGCCGTCGCTGGGCCTCGCGCCGCTTGTCGTCAAGCAGATTTTCAAGGTGATCGCGGATCTCAACGTGCAAGACGGGCTGACGGTCTTCCTGGTCGAGCAGAACGCGTTTCACGCGCTGAAACTCGCGCACCGCGGCTACGTCATGGTCAATGGCGCGATCACCATGCAGGGCGGAGGCGCCGAGTTGCTGGCCCGCCCCGAAGTGCGCGCCGCCTATCTCGAGGGAGGCCATTGATGGCCGGCATATTGTGGGACAAGGGACATTACGGCCTCTTAACCTTCATCCTGCTCACGCTGGTTCTGGGCGGGTTGGGCGCGTGGGCGACCGGGCGGGCGATGGCGCTCACCTGGCGGCCGCTGCCGATGCTCGCCGCCTACATGATCCTTCTCACCGCGGGGGTGCGCTTTCTGCACTACGCGCTTTACGGGGAGCCGTTGCTGTCGCTACAATTCTTCATCGTCGCCTATGTCTGGACGATGGCGGTCGGCGCGCTCGGCTATCGAGCCATGCGCGCGACCCAGATGGCGACGCAATATTCGTGGGCCTATCAACGCTCGGGACTGAACTGGCGTGCGAAGGACAGCGGCTGAAGACCCAGTCGAAGCGGCGGCGTGAGCTTGGCGTTTTTTAAGGTGACTCGCGCGCGAAAAAGAGATTGTATCGGCGGCCAGGGTGGAATTGCGTTCTGCCAGGGTGCGCGAGGGAGGGCCGAGCGCCCCAAAAACCCAAAGGAGTAGGCGTATGTCAAAGCAGTGGTTGTCCGGGGTCGCGCTTGTCGCCGCCCTGGCGTTTTCCGGCGCCGCCAGCGCCCAGATCAAGATGGGCGTGACCGGCCCGATCACCGGCCCGAGCGCCGCGTTCGGCGCGCAGCTGGTGCACGGCACCCAGCAGGCGGTCGACGACATCAATAAGGCCGGCGGCATCCTCGGCCAGAAAATCACGCTCGAGCAGGGCGACGACGTCGGCGATCCGAAACAGGGCGTGTCGGTCGCCAACAAATTCGTCGGCGACGGGGTCAAATACGTCGTCGGTCCCTTCAACTCCGGCGTCACCATTCCGGCTTCGGACGTCTATAACGAAAACGGGATCCTGATGATCACGCCGTCGGCGACCAATCCCAACGTCACCGACCGCAAACTCTGGAATGTGTTCCGCACCTGCGGCCGCGACGACCAGCAGGGCATGCTATGGGCCGAATACGCGCGCGACCATCTGAAGGGCAAGAAGATCGCGATCGTGCATGACAAGACGACCTACGGCAAAGGCCTCGCCGACGCGGCGAGAATGAATATGCACAAGTTCGGCATCCACGAAGTCCTCTATGACGGCGTCAACACCGGAGAGAAGGACTATTCGGCGATCGTCTCCAAGATCAAGGAGTCCGGCGCCCAATATCTGATGTGGGGCGGGTTGCAGACCGAGGGCGGCCTCATCGTCCGCCAGATGCGCGACCAGGGCCTGAAGACGGTGATGATCTCCGGCGACGGCATCACATCCGACGAGTTCGCCCAGATCGGCGGCCCGGGCGTGGAAGGCACGCTGATGTCCTTCGGTCCCGATCCGCGCAGGAACCCGGCCGCGAAAGAGATCGTGGCCGAATTCAAGGCCAAGAACTTCGATCCGGAGGCCTACACGCTCTACTCCTACGCCGCGGTCCAGATCATGCAGCAGGCGGCGGAGAAGGCGAAATCCCTTGATCCGAAGAAGATGGCCGCGGTCATGCACTCCGGCATGCCGTTCCACACCGTCATCGGCGACATCTCCTATGACAAGAAGGGCGACCGCACGACGGTCGACTATGTCTGGTACGTCTGGGAGAAGGGCCCCGACGGCAAGATCTCCTATAAGCAGATCGGAACCTGAGGCGCTTGGCCGTGGGGCGCGAGACTTGCGCCCTTTAGGCTTCGCGCTTTCGAGCTCAACAAAGAACCCGCCGGAGCCGGCGGGTTTTTCTTTTCGCTATTCGTCCAGCCGTCGCGAACGGCGCCCTTGAGGAGGAAACCCCATGCGCAGGACCATCGTCGCCATCGGCCTCGGCGCCGCGATCGCGCTTTCGCCGTTCGGCGTCGTCGCCGTCATCAGCCAGACGGCGGCGCCCGCCAAGGCGCATCATTCCAGGCCGCACAAGCCGACGGGATCGTTCCGCAGCGAGATGCGGAACAGGAGCAATCTCAGCAAGGAGAGGGCGCGGGCGGGCGCCGAATACATGCGAACCCACGGAAAATGAGGCGCCGGTCGGCGCGTCTTCCCCTCGCTCGCATTTCCCGCGTGATTCTCATCCCCGCGCCCTCGTCCTGAGGCGCCGCGAAGCGGCCTCGAAGGACGACTCCAGCGGACGGAATCACCCCACCTGCGCGAACCGCGGGAAGGTCTCGATCAGCCACAGCGAGACGCTCTGGAAGCCGCCGGTCAGGAACGCGACGCCGGTCACGACCAGGAGCACGCCGACGGTCTTCTCGATCCGGCCGAATTGCTTGCGCATGTGGGCGGCGGCGCGCATGAACGGTCCGATCGCGACCGCGGCGAGGATGAAGGGCACGCCGAGGCCGAGGCTGTAGACGGCGAGCAGGGCTGCGCCGCTGGCGACCGTCTTCTCGCTGCCGGCGACGGCGAGAATGGTCGCCAGGATCGGCCCGATGCAGGGCGTCCAGCCGAGCGCGAACGCCATGCCCATCGGATAGGCGCTCCAGGCGCCGGCCGGACGTTCGATTTCGAGCCGCTTCTCCCGCATCATCGCGCCGATCCGGAAGACCCCAATGAAATGCAGGCCCATTACGACGACGCCGATCCCGGCGATGATCGACAGCGCATGGCTCCATTGTCGCAAGAGCGCGCCGAATTCCGACGCGGTGGCGCCGAAGGCGACGAAGACGGTGGAAAAGCCGGCGACGAACAGAAGGGCGGTGACGAGGATGTCGCGCCGCGCCTTGGCCTCGCCCTCGTCGACCAGCGCCTCGACGCTCGCGCCCGCGAGATAGCAAAGATAGGGCGCGGCCAGCGGCAGCACGCAGGGCGAGACGAAGGAAATGAGGCCGGCGCCGAAGGCGGCGGGAAACGAGACGTCGGTCATGGCGGCTAAATGGCCCCTGGCGGCCGCAGCGTCAAATGACGCGGCGGCAAGGATGACATCCTCGTCATCGAAGTCGAGCTTTCCCATCAGGCGGCGGAGAAGCGCGCGCGACTGCGGGCGGGTTGAGAGAATTGCAAAAACCCGCCATCGTGATGGATTGTGCTAGAAAGCGACAACGCCATATTGAGTGATTACGGCGTTCCCGCGAGCCATTGACCGTCGCGCCGGTCCATTTTGGTTTCGCTCGCCGGAGCGGGAAGGAGGGAAGCAAATGTCCGTTGAGTTCGTCAGACGCAACTACAGTCTCGTCGGTCCCGAGGCCGGGAAGGCGGTCGCCGCTGGCCTCGCTTCGGCTCGATGGTACTCCCCTCCGATCCCCCGCGCCGAACTGAAAGAGCTGATGCGGCGCGACGACCGCCCGGCGATCCGCGACACGCTGATCTGGTTTTCGGCGCTGATCGTCTCCGGCGCGCTTGGCTATTATTTCTGGGGCGGCTGGGCTGCGGTTCCCTTCTTCGCCATTTATGGCGTGCTCTACGGTTCGTCCTCCGACAGCCGCTGGCATGAATGCGGCCACCGCACCGCGTTCAAGACCCAATGGATGAATGACGCGGTCTATCAGATCGCCTGCTTCATGATCCTGCGCGAGCCGGAAATCTGGCGCTGGAGCCACACCCGCCATCACACCGACACCATCATCGTCGGCCGCGACCCGGAGATCATCCAGCCGCGGCCGCCCGACCTTCTCGATATGGCGCTCAGCGTCTTCTCGCTCAAGCAGGGCGATGTCGCCTTCGGCAAGCTCTTCATCCACGCCGGCGGACGGCTGACCGACGAGGAGATGACGTTCGTGCCCGAGTCGGAACGCCCCAAGGTCTACAAGGTCGCGCGGATCTGGCTTGCGATCTTCGGTCTGGTGATCGTGGCCTGCGTCGCGGCGCGCTCGATCCTGCCGGCGATGTTCGTCGGCCTGCCGACTTTCTATGGCGGCTGGCTCGCCTATTATTTCGGCGTGACCCAGCACTTCGGCCTCGCCGAGGACGTGACCGACCACCGGCTCAATTCGCGCACGATCTACATGAACCCGATCTTCCGGTTCCTGTACTGGAACATGAACTACCATGTGGAGCACCACATGTTTCCGCTCGCGCCCTATCACGCCCTCCCCAAGCTCCATGCGGCGATCAAGGCGGATTGTCCGCCGCCCTATCCCAGCACCATCGCCGCCTATCGCGAGATCCTGCCGACGCTCGCGCGCCAGCTTAAGGATCCGACCTACTTCGTGCGGCGCGAACTGCCGCCGACCGCCCGGCCCGCGCGGGCCGGCGCCGCGTCGCCGGCGCGGGCTTGAGTAGGGGGAGAGCGCAGATGAGCGGGACCTGGATCGACGCCGGCGCCGCGGATTCCATCTTGCCCGAGGATGTCGGGCGGTTCGAACATGCGGGACGTTCCTACGCGCTCTACCGCACCGCCGACGACCGCTATTACGCGACCGACGGCCTGTGCACGCATGAGGACGCCGAACTCGCCGACGGCTTCGTGATGGACACGATCATCGAATGCCCAATGCACAACGGCCGCTTCGATTTCACCACCGGCGAGGCCAAGGGAGCGCCGGCCTGCGTCAATCTCGCGACCTATCCGGTCAAGGTCGAGGGCGGCCGCATTCTGCTGCAGGTCGGCTGAACGCGTTGTTCCGCGGGCGTCAGCTCGACCGTCTCGCCAGGCAAAGCCATATTCCGCCGCCGATCAGGACGCTTCCCGAAAGCCGGCCCATGAGCCTCGCCCGCGCTCGCTTCATGAACCAGGCGCGGCCGAGGCCGGCGGCGACCGCCCAGGCGGAATCCGTCACGCCGGCGAGAACGACGGCGCTCGCGCACATTGCCGCGAGCTGCGGTCCCGGCGGCAGCTTCGGGTCGATGAACTGGGGCAAGAAGGCGGTGAAGAAGACGATCGTCTTGGGATTTGATATGGCGACCAGAACCCCGCGCGCCAGTCGCGCCCGGTCGGTCTCGACCAGCGCCCGCCCGGAATCTCCGGCATGCCGCCAGGCCTGGACGCCGAGCCAGACCAGATAAGCCGCGCCGGTCCAGCGCAGCGCTTCGAACAGAAGGCCCGCATGCGCGACCACCCAGTTCAGCGCCAAAGCGATGACCGCGAGCAGCAGCGCGTTGCCGAGCGTCGTGCCGACGACCGTCGTCAGAGCCGCCCGGACCCCTTTGGTCGCGCCGGTCGAAATGACGAGGGTCACGATCGGGCCCGGGGTTACGACGAGGACGGCGGTGATGGCGATGAAGGCGGTGAACAGAGCGACGTTCATCGTCAGGGTCCTCGACGGCGGGCGGCGGCGTCGGCGCCAAACGCGTCGATCGGCCGGGATCTCCTATCAGGTTTCCCGCGCTTGGCGCCAGCCGCCGCCGACCCGCCGATCCAAGCCTACGGCAATGGAACCCAAGCCAGCGGAAGCCGGAGCAAAGCCAGGGGAAGCCGGAGCAAAGCCAGGGGAAGCCGGAGCAAAGCCAGGGGAAGCGGAATCCAAATAAATGTCTTCCGCGAAATGAGCCTTTTCAAGGGTTTAGACCAAAATCCAAATGGTTTTTTTCTCCGCCTCCTTATCCCCGTCAAACGCGTCCCGCCGGAGCCGGGACAAGCGGCCCTCGGGTTCATCGCCAAGACTAACACAAGTTCGGCTTTTCAGGAAGCGAATGCCGCCATCGGCGGCGGCGGGCCGCCGGCGCCGGAATGCGCCGACGCGGGGCATTATGCCCAAGCCGTCCGGGTTGGTGCGAAGATCTTCGGGAAACATGAAGTGCGTCGCCTCACCCGCGTCACACTGGCGCCGCCGGCCGTGAGCCTGATATGAAGTCTGTCGGAAAGCCGGATGCGGCAAATCCGCACGTCCGGTTTGACGAGCGGGGAAGGGAAACGGAGCGATTGGCCTGCCTCAAGCCACCGCGCCCTTCCTCAACTCGACAACACCATGTCGATTGCTGGAATGTCGGCGCTGTGCAAGAGTGAGTTCGCGCCGCTCTCGAATTGGCGCGACTGTCGCCGCGCAGTCAAAGGCGGTGTGCGCCGCGGAGGTTGTGATGAGGGGGGCGCATTCGGCCGGCCTGACCGCGGTGTCGCGTGCGGAAAGCGCGCGGATTTTAATCCTCCTCACGTGGCTTTCTATCCTCCCGCCGACTATAGCGTCAGCGGGCGAATTTAACTGCGCCCGCGCGCATCTCAAGGTCGATTACGTCATTTGCCGCTCTGATCCGGCGATGCAGGCGAACGCTCAACTCTCGGCGGCCTGGGACGCGGCATATTCAAGCGCGGCGCCCGATCGAAAGAAGGCGCTGCTCGCCGACCAGTTCCAATGGATCAAGGCGTTTGCGGCGGAATGCGGCGTGCCGGGCGTTGGCGTCGCCGCGGCGGACCCGACGGGGAGGACGGACGCCTGCGTGATCGACCGCATCCAGCGCCGGGTCTTGGCTCTTCGCGCGCCGGTGGAAGGCGATCAGAGAGTCAGGCGAATTTGGGTGTGGCGCCAAACGGCTGGGCGCCGGCGGCCCCGGCGCCAGGGGCGCCCAATGAATTTTTGGGGCGGGGCGCGCCGCCCCTGGCGCAACCCTTGGGGCGACTTCTGACGCCCATCCGGCCGAATCCCGTTCAGCCGAACCTCAATCAGAATGCCGCCGCCGCCGGGCTTCCTCCCGCCGCGTTCGCCGCGCCGGGACCGCAAGAGAAGGCGGTTGCACTCGCTCCGGCGCCAGCCGACGCCCTCGACGACAGCGGCGCGTCGGACGCCCTGTTCCAAAAGGCTGCGCCCGCCAATGCGCGCCAATTGACGAGACTTCTGATGTCTGCGCGGCCGGACCTCTATCAGAACGACAGCGCGGCCCAGTTTCTTCTGGTCACCGATACTCCGGCAAATTCACCCGAATGCGGACAGATCGAGCGGCAACCGCGCTCCGCCGCGGATCGCGAGGCTATTCTGCAGAGGGCCCGGCCCCACCGCGACGCCATGCTCGCGGATGCGGCGAAGCTCGGCCCAAACATGCTGATGTCGGTGCGCGAAAGAATTGGGACGGAAGGTGGCGGTCGGAACGAGGTCATCGTTCCTCCTCAGCGATCTTCCAGCGTGTCGGCGGTTAAAACGGTAGGGTACGAGCTTCTTTTGGACCGCAAGGCAGATTACATTGGCGGCTGCTGGTCTCTTGATCGCGCCATTGTGGAAACGATCACCCTCTCGGTCGCCGACGGAACGCGCGACCTGGTCGGAGCAAATTCTCCCCGCCGATCGCCGTCGCCGGGCCTGACCTGCCGGGCGTTCGCCTCACGCCAGGGCAGGTCAGCCACCTCGCCGCGCAACAAGTCGTCCTGGAGCGCATTATCGAAGTCCGCGCCTCTCAAGAGGGCCTCGTCGGAAGAACCGTCGCCGCTCGGCTGCTGAATTCCGGAGAACTCGTCAGTCCTTGCGGTCTTTTCGCCCAGGCTGTTTGGCGCGACGAACAACAGCGCGGAGGCTCTGTCGCCGGCCCCGCCGGCCGGCGACGCGCCCGCGCAATCGAGCGCCGCTCCGCCGGCCGCAGCACCCGGCGACAGCAGTCAAGGCGAGGTTTCGAGCGATCTCTTCCGGAGGGCCGCACCGGCTACCGCGAAAAATCTGGCGAGGCTCATGATGTCCGCTCGCCCTGATCTCTATATGGGTGACGGCGCGGCGAAGTTTCTTCTCGGCACGGACATCCCGGCGGGATCGCGCGAATGCCCTCAGGTCAAGATTAGGGAGCGGACCACGAAGAGCTCGCGGCCTATCTGCAAAAGGCGCGGCAACACCGCGACGCGGTCCTCGCCGAGGCGGCGAAGCTTGGCCCAAGGATGCTGGTGTCGGTGCGTCAACGACCTGCGATGGGACTCTACGACGCCAGGACTGGCCTGTTCCAAGCGGCCGCGGGCGTGTCGCAAAGAGAATTCCTACCTATCCAAAATCACGACCTTCGAAACCCCCTCTCTTCTAATAAATCCCAATGTCCTCCACGACTACATCGGCGGTTGCTGGTCCAATCCATTTGGGCCGGATTTGGGCAATCCCGAGCGATTTGCTCCATCGGTCGCGGTCGAGAGCCCTGACTTGCCAGATCTTCCGATCGCCCAATTCCGCTAGGCGGACTTATCCTCGAGCGCATCATCGAGGTCAGGGCCTCGCCGGAAGGACTTTCCGGAAGGACCGTCGCCGCTCGGCTGCTTGGCGCGAAAAATTCGGAGGTCGTCGCAGTCTATCCGCCCACGCTGTTTGGCGAGCGCCTGCCGGAGCCGAAACCCTTTCGCCGCCGCGTCCGCCCGCCGCCGCGGCTCGTGCTGTCCCGGCGACGAGGATCACCACAACTTTCGCCCTGCTCCACTTCTGGCCCGACCTGATTTCAGACGAGTTTCTCGCGCATGAGACGCCGATCCTGATCGGTCATGAGCAGACGCTACCAATCCGCCCCAGCCGCATTGCGCCCGCCGGGACATTTCGTCTTTTCCGTCGCCGAGATTGGCAAAGGATCGCCCGCGTTTCTGGCGCCGGCGCTTGCGCCCAAGTTTCGGGCCTTCCTCGAACGCATGGCCGCGGACGCCCCTTGACCCTGTGGTCGAACGCGACCCTGTTGAGCGCTCCGCTCAAACCAACCGCGTACGATCACGCTCGCCAGCGCCTGGTGTTCAAGGACGGCAAGCCGGTCCCCCTGCTGCAGCAGCAACCCCTTTACGATCACGGCGTCAACCTGCGCGGCAATTGGGGCCGCGTCGCCTCGGCCCCGGCTTCAGAAGCGCTGGAACAGAGGGCGATCTATTTGATCGATGCGGACGTCCACATGTTTTCACAGCCTGCCGAGCCCGAACCTGCCGAGGAAATTCAAGGTCACAGGTTCACCGACCTCCCGGCGGGGGGTGTCGAATTCGTGGCGCTCGACCGCGTCATCGAGTTGGCCGACCTGCCAATGGAGCCCGCGCGCGCCGATCAGGCCTTCCAGCTGATCGCCAAGAGCGTCCATCTCGGCGTGACGTCGAGGGTCGCTTACACGGTGACCGGCGTCGAGGAGGACCCCGACCACAGACCTATCCTGATGGCGCGCCTCGACTACGTCTCGATCTTGATCCCGCCGCGCACGAGATCGTCCGCCTCCCGGCCGACCGATTTCCGCTCGCGGCCGATCGGTGGCGCGAGAAGGAAGCCTCCGCCAACCGGCAAAAGACCCAGGAGACCAAGGCCGAGGAAGAGAAGAGGCGCGCGGAAGAGGCGAAGAAGGAGGCAAAGGTCGCGGCGCTCGCGCGCGAGGCCGAGCAACGAAAGCAGGCGAACAAGACCTTGCTTGCGACCGGGCGCGCCTTGCTCGCCGGCGGCGCTTATGGCTCCGACATCGTCGGCGTACGGCTCGGCATGCCGCTCGACGAGGCCGACCGCGTCGCGCGCGCCTCGATGCAGGTCTGCTGGGTTTTGGAGAACCCCGCTCCGTCGGACGAACCTGGCTACTTGACGAGAATGAAAGTGTTCGTCCGCTGCGACAAGGCCGAGAAACTCGGACTCCTCCTGCCGCCCTCAGGCGAACCTCAGGTTGTGGTCGGAGTGCGCCGTAAGATCGAGCTCCCGCCGGGAACCGCCAACGATCAGCTCGACAAGATGCTGAACGCCAAATATGGAGCGCCAGGCCTCGTTGGGGAAAATCCTCCGAGCGAGAGTTGGGGGGCTATTGGGAATATATGCCAACCAATCGCTACTGTCCCGGGGGAGCTGCGCCTGGTCGAAGGAGTGCTTCCGCAATTTCCTGACAGCTTTCGCGTGACCTACCGGGAGTTGTTCGGGATCCGCGTGGTTGGAATGGAAGGCCAGAGCAACCCAGACTGGTCACAATTCGCCAATTGCGCGCCTCGGGTGGACGCGTTCTCGAACGGAAAGGAACTTTACATTTCCCTGACCGATTTCCGCCTCTACGCCGCGCTATTCGGTCAGCCGGAGGCGACGGCCGGCCAGCAATCCCCGCCGCCGATCAAATTCTGAGAGAGCCTCGCAATTCCGCAATTCCGGTGACAGTGCATTAAACTACGCCGGAATTACGGTGACACGCCCCGTGAACTGCACCCCTTGGCTGAGACACTGGATTTGAGTGACAGAGCCTTGGTTGTGTCCTTTCAGACGGTTTCGAGTTTGGCGGAGTTCGGCTTCGAACTCGACCGGGGGTTTGTAGCCGAGCGCCGAATGCAGCCGGCCTCGGTTATAGACGTTTTCGAGGAAGGCGCCGATATGGGTTCGGGCCTCGTCGATCGACGCATAGAGTTTTGCCGTTGACTTCTTCCTCCTTGAGCGTTCGCATGAAGCGCTCGGCCTTGGCGTTGTCGTATGGGTTGCCGGCGCGGCTCATGCTGATCAGGACGCCGCGCGCCTCCAGCTTTTCGGCATAGTCGGCGCAGGCGTATTGCACGCCCGCGGTCGGAGTGATGGATGAGGCCGGGCGCGGGGTTTCGGGCGGTCAGAGGCCATGTCGAGCGCCTCGATCGCCAGGCTCGCCTCGAGATGGTCGGCGAGCGCCCAGCCGATCACCTTGCGCGAAAAGGCGTCGAGAACGACGGCCAGATAGACGAACTGCCCGGCCAGCCGGACATAAGTGATGTCGGCGACCCAGATCTGATCGAGCCCGGTCGGGACAAGGCCGCGCGTCAGATTGGGAACGATCGGGAACTCGTGCCGGCTGTTGGTGGTGTAGGGAACGAACGGCTTTTGCGCGCAGGCACAGCAGATTGTCCTCGCGCATCAGGCGCAAGACGTGCTTGTGATTGACCTTCAGGCCATGGATGCGCCAGAGGTCCTGGCAGACCCGCCGATAGCCGTAGAAGCGGTTGTCGAGCGCGATCTTTTGGATTTTGTCGCGCAGATCCGCTTCCGTCCGCTGCGGCGCGCGAACTTCGCCAAAGCGATAGAAGCCGGCGCGCGACACGCCGCTTAAGCTGCACAGATGCTCGATCGAGGGGCCGCCTTGCGTCTCCTGCGCGGTCATTTCTTCGATGACCGCGTAGATGGCGTCGCGCGAGACGAGGGGTCCCGCGCGTCGATGAGCCGCAAGGCTTCGCGAAAAAAATCGAGGTCCATCTGCTGCTTGCCGATCTTGCGCTCGAGCTCGGCGATCCGCGCTTGGGCTCGCGCCAGGTCGGACAGCGGAGCCAGGCGTAGCCGGCGCAGCGTCCGGACTGGCGCGGGCGCCGCCCGGCTTGCGTCCGCGCTTCCGGTTCAGCCCGGCCGCGCCAAGCTTGCGATAGGCCGCCCGCCACTCGTAAAGCAGCTTGCGCCTGATCTTCAGCTCCTCCGAGACCGCCGCTATCCGCTCCCCGGCCTCGAGCCGAACAACCACCGCTTGCTTGAACTCGGTCGAAAATGTCCGCATCCCTTGCTGTGACATGGAGCCTCCTAACAGGCTCTGTCACTCAATTCGCGTGTCTCACTTTAGGGGTGCAGTACAACACACCATCACCGTAATTCGTAATTCCGCAGTCAGCGTTGTGATGGATTACGACATTCATTGGTTTCGCCTTATCCGCGGGCAGTGCGACCGACCGGCGCGGCAGGACTTTGCCCTTTTGCAACGCGGCGCTTGACGGCCGGGCCGGCCTCGTACCAGCCGCGCGTCGCATTCACGATCTTGACGACCGACAGCATCACCGGAACCTCGATGAGAACGCCTACCACAGTCGCTAGGGCCGCGCCGGAATTGAACCCGAACAGGCTGATGGCGGCTGCGACGGCGAGCTCGAAGAAATTGCTGGCGCCGATGAGCGCTGAGGGAGCCGCGACGCAATGGGATTCGCCGGCGGCGCGATTGAGCAGATAGGCTAGACCCGCGTTGAAATAGACCTGAATCAGGATCGGCGCCGCCAGCATGGCGATGATCAAGGGTTGCGCCAGGATCTGCTCGCCCTGGAAGCCGAACAGCAGAACCAATGTCGCCAGGAGTGCGACGAGCGACAGAGGTTGCAGCTTCTTCAGAAGGGCGAGGAGAACGGGTTGGCCGCCGCGCTCCATCATCCACCGGCGGGCAATCTGGGCAATGACGACGGGCACGACAATGTAGAGCGCGACCGACAGAAGCAGCGTCTCCCACGGCACGGTAATAGCGGAGAGCCCGAGAAGGAGCCCGACGATCGGAGCGAAGGCGACGATCATGATGAGATCGTTGAGTGCGACCTGGCTCAGCGTGAAGTTTGGCTCCCCGTTGGAAAGGTTGCTCCAGACGAAGACCATGGCGGTGCAGGGCGCGGCAGCAAGCAGGATGAGCCCCGCGATGTAGCTGTTGATCTGGTCGGCCGGAAGATAAGCCTTGAACAGCGAACCGATGAACAGCCAGCCGAGCAGCGCCATGGAGAACGGCTTGACGCCCCAATTGATGAACAGCGTCACGCCGATGCCGCGCCAGTGCTCCTTCACCTGCCCGAGCGCCGCGAAGTCGATCTTGATTAGCATCGGTATGATCATCAGCCAGATCAATACCGCGACGGGCATGTTGACCTTGGCGATTTCGGCCGAGCCCACCGCATGAAAGAAGGGCGCAAAGACGTGGCCGAGCGCGACCCCGGCGACGATGCACAGCGCGACCCAGGCGGTTAGGTAGCGTTCGAACGTTGACATGTCCTACTCCGGCAACGCGGGAGGGTGCCCGGCTTCAATGGATTGAAGGAAGGTTGTGAGGGGAGTGACCGACCGAGGATCGAGCGAATAGCAAATCCGCGGACGCACAATCTCGCCGACAATAAGCCCGGCTTCCTTGAGGATCCGCAGATGCTCGGACGTGGTCGAGGCCGCCAGTCCGATCTCTTCGACCAGATCACATCCTATACAGGTCGTGCGCCGCAGCAGGGTTTCTACGATCTGCACCCGCGCCGGATGCGCGAGCGCCTTCGCAATTTTGGCTATTTGCTCATGGGCGCCGACTGCGGTCTCCGTTCCGCCGGCCGTTTCCAAATTGACAGTCGCCATTGGGCACCATATTCGTTAATCGACGAAATACGAAATATCTTGGCCGGCGACATGAATCAAGAGGAGTTCATGAAGATTTGCCTGATCGAAGGCGCGGCCTCGGCGGCAGCCTTCGTGACAGCGGTGGCCGCGATCGGCGCCCTTGAACGACTCGGCAGGACGAACACGCTGAGTCTCGCCTTGGCATCGACCTTGATCGTTGCGGGCTCTGCGGGACTGCTGCGAGTTCCGGCTCCGTTTGCGGCCCGATTCACTCGGCCACGGGATTGGGTGCAGCACGGGGCGGATTTCGCGGTTGCCGCTATCGGCCTGTGGGCCGTCGTTTCGCTGTTTCCGGCGAGCCGCGATTTCCTATGCGAGCCGCTGGCGCCCTGGCGCCTTTCGATCGCACTCTTTGGCGCATTCGCTATGAGTTGGTTGGCGCGAGCAGCTGCGCTCCGCGCTTCAGAAGAGCGGGTCTCGCTCTTTATCTTTCTCGCCTTCTTCTGGATCGCGCCGTTCTATGGCTTCTTTCATGCCCCCTGGATGCTGGCGCAATCGATCGTGTCGTCGTGCCCTGGTCGCCCCGTGCTGCAATCGCTCGCTGCGGCGGCTGGGATGGTGATCGCTGCGGAGGGAAGCAGAAAGCTGGCCGACTGGATGTTCGGCAAATGACCGATTTACGGTGAGACGAGCATAATTACCATTATTCCCGAACCTCGAACCTCGAGCCGCCACCGGCCTCCCGGTCGGCGAGGTCGACGCGGCGCGCGCCGTCGCCTCTCACTTCGCCCGCCACCTCATCCTCAGCGTCGGCAGCCCCGAACTTGCGTTCTCGCCGGACCCGGAAATGGAGAAGCCCTCGCGCTCATAGAAGCGGATCGCGCGGGCGTTGGCTTCGTTGACCTCGAGTTCGACCACGCCCGGCGAAAGGCGCTTGGCCTCGTCGAGAAGCGCCGCGGCCAGTCCCGATCCGCGCTCGGCCGGGGCGACGCAGAGCTGGTCGAGATAGCCGTCCTTCGGATCGATGGCGACGAAGCCGGCGGGCCGCCCGCTGTGACCGAGGCCGACGACGATCATGCCGCCGCGCGCGTGAAGCGCGCCTAAGGCGGCTCTCGACCCAGGGCCGGCGGGCGCCGAAATCGATCGCAAACCCGGTCTCGCTCCAGGCCGCGACCCAAAGATCGATCAGAGCCGGAAGATCCGCCTCGGCGAAGGCGCGCAAGGCCCGGCCCGGCGCCGTCACCGTTCCGTCAGTTTGATTTCGATCCGCCGGTTGTGGGCGAGCGATTCCTCGTCCGTTCCCTTGTCGATCGGCTGGAATTCGCCGAAGCCGGCGGCGGCCAGCCGGTCGGGCTCGACCCCCTTGCTGATCAGATATTGCACGACCGAGACCGCCCGCGCGGCCGACAGCTCCCAATTCGACTTGAACTGGCCCCCTCCGGTCACCGGGCGGCTGTCGGTATGCCCGTCGACGCGCAGGATCCAGGGAATGTCGGGCGGGATTTCGCGCTCGAGATTGAGCACCGCCGCCGCCAACGTATCGAGCGACTCCTTGCCGGCGGGGCTGACGTCCGCCTTTCCGGTGTCGAACAGCACCGAGGATTCGAACACGAAGCGGTCGCCGACCACCCTTATGTCGGGCCGGGAGCCCAGAATCTGCCTCAGGCGGCCGAAGAAGTCGGAGCGATAGCGGTTGAGCTCCTGGACCTTCTGGGCCAGCGCCACGTTGAGCCGCGCGCCGAGATCGGCGATCTTCGACTGCGCCTCCTTGCCCGACGCCTCGGAGGCCGCGAGCGCGTCCTCGATCGCCGCAAGCTGCCGGCGAAGCGCGGCGATCTGCTGGTTCAGCACCTCGACCTGAGCCAGCGCGCGGGCGGAAATCTCCTTCTGCGCGTCGAGCGCGGTCGTGGCCGCGGACGCCTTGCCGCTAGCGGAGTTGGCGTCGACCGCCTGCTGGGAGGCCGCGTCCTTCAGACGCTTCTGCTCCCGCTGCGTCTCGACGAGCGTCGCCGTCAGGTTGGCCATCTTGGTCTCATCGACGTTTTTTTGCGTACGCTCCAGCGCCAGGAGATTGGTCAGCTCCTCGATCTGCCGATTGAGCCTGGCGAGCGCCGCGTCCTTGCCGGTGACCTCCCGCGACAGGAAGAATTGCGCCAGCATGAACACCGACAGGAGAAAGATGATGACCAGCAGCATCGTCGACAGCGCGTCGACGAAACCCGGCCAGTAGTTCACGGCCTCGAACCGCCGTCCGCGCGACAGCGCCATTGGCGACAACTCCTCAACAATCCTCTGGCGCGTTCGCAGCAACCAGTAGAAGCGCTCGGCGAGCGCGTCTACAGAGTCCGCATCACCGCGTTTCCAGCTCCTCGAGCAGGCGGCGCAGCAGCTTGCCGATGTCTTCCTGCTGCGCGGCTTGCGCTTCGACCCAGTCGCGAATCTGCTGCTGTTCGGTGCGCATGTGGCCGACCAGCGCCTGAATGCCTTCGGCGAGAGTCGCGATCGCCGCGGCGTTGCGCTGATGCTCGATCGCGGGCTGAGCGGTTTGAACGATGACCGGCGCCTCCGGGACCGCCTCGACCAGCGGCGTCGTCTGGACGTGGCTCGCCAGAAATTCCTCGAATTCGGTGTAGAAGCGATTTTGCGCCTGGCCGGCCTGAAGGTCGAGAAAGCCCAGGACCAGGGAGCTGGCGAGCCCGAACAGCGAGGAGGTGAAGGAAATGCTCATGCCCGCGATCGGCGCCGAAAGGCCGATTTTCAGGGAATCGAACATCGAAGTCGTGTCGGAGCCGGTCTTCATGCTGTCGATCACCCCGCTGATCGAATGCACCGTCTCCAGCAGGCCCCAGAAGGTGCCGAGCAGGCCCAGGAACACCAGGAGGCCGACCAGATAGCGGCTGAGTTCGCGACCTTCGTCGAGCCGGGTGCCGATCGAATCGAGGATGGCGCGGGTCGTCGTGGTCGAGAGGCCGCGCGCGCCTGCGCCCGCGTTGAGCATCGCCGCCATCGGCGCGAGCAGACGGGGCATCTTGACGGCCCTGGCCGTTTGCGCGCCGGTCAGCGAATTGACCCAGCGAATCTCGCGAAAAAGCCGGATGACCTGACGGAACGCGAACAGCGAGCCGATCGCCAATATGCCCAGGATCAGTCCGTTGAGGCCCGGATTGGCGCTGAAGGCCAGCGCGATCTGCTTGTAGAGGATGAGAACGACGAATCCGACCAGCGCCAGAAAGGCGGCCATTCCGACCAGGAATATGCGTGGGGAGGTGAGGAGGCGGATATCCGATTCTGTCGCCATGGATCGCCGAATTGAGCCTCGAGAGAACGCTTAATATTCGCGTGATATGACTCTAGCAGATTTGATGGCGCGGTGGCGACAGGGCCGGCCCGAACGCCTTGCGCTCACGCCGCGTTGAGCTTCGGCTTGAGCCAGCCCCGGTTGACGAGAACCTCGGCGATCTGCACCGCGTTGAGCGCCGCGCCCTTGCGCAGATTGTCGGAAACGCACCAGAGATTGAGGCCGTTATCGATCGTCGGGTCCTCGCGGATGCGGCTGATGTAGGTCGCATCCTCGCCGGCCGCCTCGTGCGGGGTGATGTAGCCGCCGGCCTCGCGCCGGTCGATGACCAGGCAGCCCGGCGCGGCCCGCAGAATCTCGCGCGCCTCGTCGGCGCTGATCGGCTTCTCGAACTCGATGTTGACCGCTTCCGAATGGCCGATGAACACCGGCACCCTGACGCAGGTCGCGGTCAGCTTGATCTTGGGGTCGAGGATCTTCTTGGTCTCGGCGACCATCTTCCACTCTTCCTTGGTCGATCCGTCCTCCATGAAGACGTCGATCTGCGGAATGACGTTGAAGGCGATGCGCTTGGGGAATGTCTTCGGCTCGACCGGATCGGAGACGAAGACGGCGCGGGTCTGCGAGAACAATTCGTCCATCGCCTCCTTGCCCGCGCCCGAGACCGACTGATAGGTCGCCACCACCACCCGCCTGATGGTCGCGCGGTCGTGCAGCGGCTTCAGCGCCACGACCAGCTGGGCGGTCGAGCAGTTCGGATTGGCGATGATGTTCTTCTTGCCGAAGCCCTTGGCGGCGGCGGCGTTGACCTCCGGCACGATCAAGGGCACGTCGGGGTCCAGGCGCCAGGCGGAAGAATTGTCGATGACGACGCAGCCCCTGGCGCCGATCCTGGGCGAGAACTCCTTCGACACGGCGCCGCCTGCCGACATCAGGCAGATATCGGCGTCGGAGAAATCATAATGTTCGAGCGCCTTGCACTTCAGCGTCTTGTCGCCGAACGAGACCTCGCGCCCGATCGACGAAGCCGAGGCCAGCGCGACGACTTCGGAAACGGGAAAACGCCGCTCGGCGAGGATCGAGAGCATCTCGCGCCCGACGTTGCCGGTGGCGCCGGCGACCGCGACCTTGTAGCCTGCCATTTGCGAAGAATTCCTTGTTCGCTTTGATCGCCGCTCCCAAAACCCGTCCGCGTCGGGCGGACCTCTCAACCCCGGCGCCCCGCCGGGGGAGGGGAGCGGCGGGCGCCTTTCAGCCGTGCGCCCCGCCTTTGAAGTTCGGGCGCGTTGTTGTCGTCGGTTTCGACTGATGGGGCGGCATCGAGACTTCATCCGGCGTAGGCGCGAAATGCGCGCCGATGGGCTTTTCGCAAACCACGACCGACGCGGGTTGTCAAATGCGGCTTCCCTCTCCCGTTTCGAGAGGGGCTGGGGGTGAAGACGGCCCGGCCGGGAAGCTTCCGCCCCGGACTGAAAAAGGTATAAATCTTATACTATATGCGCCATATGGACTTCGGGTTCGATCCGGCGAAAAGCGGGGCCAACAAACTCAAGCACGGCATCGATTTTGTGGAGGCGCAAGGGCTTTGGGACGACGATTTCCTGCTCGAAGTTCCGGCCAAAACCGATGACGAGCCGCGGTTCATGGCGATCGGGATGATCGACGGACGGCGTTGGGCTGCGATCTGCGTCACGCGCGGCGGCGCCGTTCGGATCATATCCGTCCGCCGCGCCCGGAAAGAGGAGGTTGAACACGATGAAAGCCGATGAATTCGACAAGAAATTCGACGCCGGCGAGGATGTTTCGGGCGACGTGGACTGGTCGAAGGCCCGGCGGCCGAATCTCGCGATCAGGCGCGTCAACGTCGACTTTCCCGCCTGGGTGGTCGAGGCGCTCGATCGCGAGGCGGCCCGCCTCGGCGTCACCCGGCAGGCGCTGATCAAGCTGTGGATCGCCGAGCGGCTCGACAAGGCGGCGTGAATGTTGGCCAGGGCCATTGCGCGGAGCAGGGCGAGCGTCTATACCGCGCCGGCTTTTGAGCGCAAAAGACCTCGCTCAAGCCCTGGAGATGGGCGCTTAGCTCAGCGGTAGAGCACTACCTTGACATGGTAGGGGTCAGAGGTTCAATCCCTCTAGCGCCCACCATCTCCATAGTTTCTCCACACTTTTTCGGAAGGGCTCGGGGCTGTCTTCGGCTTGGCGGCTGGATGCAGCCAGGCTGGCGAAAAGCGTGTCATCGGCGGATTTGGGAACGACGGCGTCAATGAATGCGAAACGATCGAACGGCGGGCGGGCGGCGTCGCGCATTCTGGTCCCCCTGGCGCTGTTCGCCGCCCTGGCGCTGGCGATCGGCCAGGCTTGCGCGCAGGGCCCGGTGAAGGCCAAACACGGCGATTGGGAGACCCGGTGCGAAACCCCTCCCGGCGCGGCTTACGAGCAATGCGCGATCGTGCTGAGCGTGGTCGACCAGGATCGCCCAAACCTCACGCTCGTCATCATCGTGCTCAATACCGCAGACCGCAAGGCGCGGCTGATGCGGGTCATCGCGCCGCTCGGCGTCTTGCTGCCTGCGGGCGTCAGCTTGAGAATCGACGGAGAAGAGCTTGGCCGTCTGAGTTACCTGCAGTGCCTGGCCAACGGCTGCATCGCCCAGGTGGCGCTCGACGACAAGCTGCTCGACAAGCTGAAAAACGGGAAGACGGCGACCTTCGGCGTCTTCCAGACGCCAGAACAGGGCGTCGGCGTGCCGGCGCCGCTGGCCGGCTTCAAGGAGGCCTATGAGCAATTGCCATGATCTTTCCGGCATCGAAAGCCGCTCCGCTTTATGGGTAATATGCCCGGCCGGGAAATGTCGGAGTCCTCAAAAATGAACATGCGCGCCGCCGCGATTCGCCCGCTGGCCCTCTTTGCCGCCCTCGGCCTTCTGGCTGGCTGCAGTTCGGTCGGATCGTTCTTCGGACATCACGATCCGAACTCCGACCTTCTGAACCAGGGCGTCGACCCGCGGCCGGTCGCGCGTGCCGCCGCCAATCCGAGCGAGAAGCTGAATGTCTTGCCGGTGGCCTCCCAGGACATCAATTGTCCGCCGGTCGACGTCGCCGATGGCGGCGCCGCCTTGCGCGTGGGCGGGCCCGACAACCCTTCGGTGCGCTATCAGTTCAATATCGGCGATACGGCTCGCGAGTGCGATCCCGCCGGTCCGCGGCAGGCGGCGATCAAGGTCGGCGTGGCGGGCGAAGTGGTGATCGGACCGGCCGGTTCGGCCGGGACGTACACCGCGCCGTTGAAAATCTCGGTGACGCGACAGAGCGACAACAAGGAGGTCTTTTCGAAGACCTATCGGGTCGAGGCCACGACGGACGGCATCAACGCGGGCAAGTTCCGGATCGTCTCCGATCCGATCATGCTGCCTCTCAACACGCTCCAGCTCGCAGACGTCTATTCGATTAGTGTCGGGTTCGAGGGCGCCGCCGCCCGCGGCTCGGCGCCAAAACATCACCGGCGCAGGACTTCGGGCTAGCCGAACGGCGGAAAGGCCGCCCGTCGCTCCGTTGACAAAGTTGGCGCGATCGGGCTAGCTCGCGCGGTCAGTCAAAGACACTTCGCGGAAGAGTCCGGCAACATGAGGTCGCCGGCGCCGAAGGCGCAACCGCCCCGGAAACGCTCAGGCCGTAGGGACCGCGCAAGTGATGACGCTCTGGAAAGCGGCGCGCGTCGTCACGATGCGCGTCCACCGACGGGGGCAACCGCGTCAAGGCGGGAAATCTCTCAGGTGATCGGACAGAGGGGGCGTCCGCGAGCACGAAGGCCGCGCACTGCGGTCTGGCGCTGCAGCGGCGCCTTGTTCTCGACCGGGGGCCCATGAGCGAGAGCGCGATTCTGAAGACGCCACTCCACGCTCTGCACGTCGAGCTCGGCGCGCGCATGGCGCCCTTCGCCGGCTATGAAATGCCGATCCACTTTCGGGCCGGCGTGCTTGCCGAGCACCTCCACACCCGGAAAGCGGCCGGTCTATTCGACGTCTCGCATATGGGACAGGCGCTGGTCGAGGGCGCAAACCACGCGAGCGTCGCCGACTTTCTCGAAACGCTATGTCCGGCTGACCTCGTCAATCTGGCGCCGGGACGCCAGCGCTATACCCAGGCTCTGAACGACGACGGCGGGATTATCGACGATCTTATGGTCACTCGCCCTCCTGACGCGGACGGGGCTTTGCGGCTCGTCGTCAACGCTTCGCGCAAGGCTGTCGACTTTGCGCTCATTCGCGAACGCCTGCCTCGGGGCCTTCGGTTGACGCCGCTCGACGCGGCGTTGATTGCTCTCCAGGGCCCGTTCGCCGCGGCGACCCTGGCCCGGCTTGCGCCCGGCGAGAAACTCGAGTCGATGCCCTTCATGAGCGCCCGTCCGGCGCGGCTGGCCGGGTTCGAGACTTTCGTCGCCCGCTCCGGCTACACGGGCGAGGACGGATACGAGATTTCCCTTTCCGCGGCGCGCGCCGAGGCCCTGGCGCGTTTGCTGCTGGCCCAGCCGGATGTTGCGCCGATTGGCCTCGGCGCCCGCGATTCCTTGAGACTCGAAGCCGGCCTTTGCCTCTACGGTCATGAACTCGACGAGACGGTCGATCCGGTCGAGGCGGGGCTTGCTTGGTCAATCCAGAAACGTCGGCGCGAAGAGGGGGGCTTTCCGGGCGTCGCCCGCATCAGAGGCGCGCTGGAGAACGGGCCCAGCCGTCGGCGTGTCGGCGTGCGCCCCGACGGTCGGGCCCCGGCTCGCGAGGGAACGGAGATCGTCTCGCTCGAGGGCGCGCCCATCGGCGTCGTCACCTCCGGCGGCTTTGGCCCAAGTGTGGGCGCGCCGATCGCGATGGGATTCGTCCGCCGCGCGCACGCGCCGCCCGGAACGCCGGTCGGTCTCGTCGTGCGCGGCAAGCCGCTGAGCGCGCGAGTCGCCGCCCTGCCTTTCCATCCCCACGCCTATTACCGCGGTTGAGCAAAGGAACGACCCATGTCGCAGATCCGTTACACCAAGGATCACGAATACGTCCGCGTAGAAGGCGCGGACGGCGTCGTCGGAATCAGCGAACATGCGCAGCAGCAGCTCGGCGACGTCGTCTTCGCTGAAACCCCGCCTTTGGGCAAGGCGTTGAAGCGGGGCGATCCGGCCGCCGTGGTCGAGAGCGTCAAGGCGGCGAGCGACGTATTCGCTCCGGCCTCGGGCGAGGTCGTGGCCGTCAACTCCGAGGTTGAGGCGACGCCGGGTCTGATCAACGAGGATGCGCTGGGGCGAGGCTGGCTGTTCCGCATCAAACTGGCCGACCCGAGTGAACTCGCCGGTTTGATGGACGAAACCGCGTACGCCGACTACGTCAAGACACTGGCTTGAACGATGCGCTATCTGCCGCTCGACGCGAGCCAACGCGAGACGATGCTTATGCGGATCGGCGTCCCCGACATCGGGGCGCTGTTCGCCGACATCCCTCCTGAAAAGCAGATCAGGGGTCTGCTCGATATGCCGCTGGCAATGAGCGAAATGGCGGTCGAGCGGGCGATGGGGGCGATGTCCGGCCGCTGTCTCGCCGCGGGCTCGACGCCGTTCTTTCTCGGCGCAGGCGCCTATAAGCGGCACATTCCGGCGAGCGTGGATCATCTCATCCAGCGCTCGGAGTTCATGACCAGCTATACGCCCTACCAGCCTGAGATCGCTCAAGGGACGCTGAAGGTCTTGTTCGAGTTCCAGACCCAGGTCGCTTCGCTCACGGGCATGGAGGTCGCCAACGCGTCAATGTACGACGGCTCGACTGCGTGCGGCGAGGCGATGCTGATGGCCCATCGCCTGACTCGGCGCAACAAGGCGGTGATTTCCGGCGGGCTGCATCCGCAATATGCCGATGTCGCCGAGACGCTCGCGCGTATGGCCGACGATACGATATTGCGGCTGCCGCCGGACCCGACCGTTAGCGAAGACATAGCCGCCGTCATCGACGGCGAGACGAGTTGCATCATAGTCCAGAGCCCCGACTTCTTCGGCAATCCGCGTGATCTGAACCCCATTGCCGCGGCCGCGCACGCTCGCGGCGCGTTGTTGGTTGCGGTCTTCACCGATCCGGTCGCGCTCGGCGCGTTGCGTTCGCCCGGCGAGATGGACGCCGACATCGCGGTTGGCGAAGGGCAGGGGCTTGGCAACGCGCTCAATTTCGGCGGCCCCTATCTTGGCCTGTTCGCGACACGGGCGAAGAACGTGCGCCAGATGCCAGGCCGGTTGGCTGGCGAAACAATCGACGCGGCAGGTCGGCGCAGCTTCGTGCTGACGCTCTCGACCCGAGAGCAGCACATCCGTCGCGAGAAGGCGACGAGCAACATCTGCACCAACTCAGGCCTGTGCGCGCTCGCGTTTTCGATCCATATGACGCTTCTCGGCGAGACGGGCCTCAGACGTTTGGCGAACGTCAATCACGCCAACGCGGTTCAACTCGCCGATCGCCTCGACGCAATCCCGGGCGTCGAGATCATCAATGCGCACTTCTTCAACGAGTTCACCCTGCGGACGCCGCGCCCTGCCGCCGAACTGATTGATGAGCTGGCGCGGCGAGGAGTCATTGGCGGGCTGCCGGTATCTCGACTGTTGCCGAATGCGGGACTCGATGATTGCGTCATCGCTGCGAGCACCGAAGTCAATGCTGACGCCGACCGCGCCGCCTACGCACAAGCGCTGGCCGAGTGCCTGCAATGAAGCCTCGATGAAGGTGAGCCAAATGGCTGTTCAGGGCCGCCCGACCCGCCCCGAAATCTCCGTTGCTGAGACCCGCCCGACATTCACGGGAAATCGCGGGCTCGATATGGAGGAGGCGCTGATTCTCGAGACCGGGCGCCTAGACGCAACCGGTGTCGACATTGAAGAGCCGCCGCCATTTCAAGCGAGATTGGGTCCCCACGCGCGCCAAAGCGCGATTGATCTGCCCGGCCTCTCCGAACCGGAGGCGGTGCGCCATTACGTGCGCCTCTCGCGCGACAATTATTCGATCGACGCCGGAATCTATCCGCTCGGCTCCTGCACGATGAAGCATAATCCGCGACTGAACGAGAAAATGGCGCGATTGCCGGGTTTCGCGGATGTGCATCCGCTCCAGCCTGTTTCGACCGCACAGGGAGCGCTGTCGATCATCGAGGCGCTCGCCGAAGCGCTGATGACGATGACCGGAATGAGCGCTATCGCGATGTCGCCGAAGGCTGGCGCGCATGGCGAGTTATGCGGCATGATGGCGATCAAGGCGGCGATCCAGGCGCGCGGGGAGGCGGAAGCGCGGAGGGTCGTGCTGGTTCCGGATTCGGCCCACGGCACGAATCCCGCGACAGCGGCGCTGATCGGCTTTCCGGTTCGCCCGGTCGCGGCGGGAGCAGACGGGAACGTCAGCGTTCAGGCGGTCCGAGCGGCGCTCGCGCCCGACGTCGCGGCGATCATGTTGACGAACCCCAACACCTGCGGGCTGTTCGAACGTCAGATCGTCGGGATCGCGGAGGCCGTGCGCGAAGCGGGCGCCTATTTTTACTGCGACGGGGCGAACTTTAACGCCATCGTCGGCAAGACGCGGCCGGGCGATCTCGGGGTCGACGCCATGCACATCAACCTCCACAAGACCTTTTCGACCCCGCACGGCGGCGGCGGCCCGGGCGCGGGCCCGGTCGCGTTGTCGTCACGGCTCGCGCCCTTCGCACCGGTTCCATTCGTTGCGCGCGAAGGCGACGCATTGCGCCTGGTCGAGCATGCGGAAGGTTCGGCGTCTTTTGGCCGCATGACCGCATTTCACGGTCAAATGGGCATGTTCGTGCGGGCGCTGAGCTTCATTCTGTCCCATGGCGCGGACGGATTGCGCCAGGCCTCCGAAGACGCGGTGCTCTCGGCCAATTACGTGCGCGCTTCGCTCAATGACGTGATGAGCTCGCCGTTTGGCGAGCGGCCCTGCATGCATGAAGCGTTGTTCGACGATCGATGGCTGAAGGACACCGGACTGACGACCCTCGACTTCGCCAAGGCCATGATCGACGAAGGCTATCATCCGATGACGGTTTACTTCCCGCTGATCGTGCACGGGGCGATGCTGATCGAGCCCACGGAATCGGAATCCAAGGCGAGCCTCGATTTGTTCATCATGACCTTGAGGGATCTCGCTCAGTCGGCGAAGGCCGGCGAACGCGATCGCTTTCAGTCGGCGCCGGTCCACGCTCCACGCCGTCGCCTCGATGAGACCAGGGCGGCGCGTCAGCCGGTTCTGCGCTGGACGAAGCCCGCGCCCGCGTGAACCCGCCACGCGAATTGATCAGGGCGGCATATTTCTTGTGAAACCAAAATGGACTTAGACGAATGTTGTCGAACGCCCGCCGCATCGCGTTGAAGGTCAGCCCGTCGATGTCAAGCAAACTAGTGCGCCTTGTCGCCGCAGGAGTTCTGGCCGCACTTGCGGTAGGCGCCCTCCCGGTCGCGGGCCGGGCGCAGCAACCGGCGCCAGCCGCGCCCGCCGCCGCCGCTGGCCAGGCGCCATCGTCCGGATCGCCCGCCGCACCCGTGCAGTCGCCTCCCGCCGCTCCGGCCGCGAGCGCGCCGACCGCCGGGCCCGAAGGCTCCAAGCCGGGTCAATCGGCCAACCCGCAAGCCGACGCCTCCACCGGGGAAACGGTGGATCTAACCGCGCGCCCGTTCGCCTTTGTCGAGGGCAAGGCCGACAAGGACGAAATCTATAGCGCCATTCGCGGTTCGCTCGGCATGGTCAAGCACGAGATCGAAAAGGCGGGCCTGAAGCCGTCAGGTCGGCCGCTCGCCGTATTCCTCGATTCCGACGACACCGGATTCAAGTATCGCGCCGGATATCCGCTCGCGGTTGCGCCCGAAGGCAAAACAGCTCTCTCCGACGCGGTGAAGATCGGTCAGACGCCGGCCGGAAAGGCGATGCGGTTCCAGCACTTCGGCGCATATGCCGACATCGACGGCACCTATGACGCCATCACCGCCTACCTCGATGAAAAGGGCATCGACGCCCAAGAACTCCTTTATCGAGGAATATGTGAACGACGTGAAGAACGAGGACGATCCCACCCTGCAAGTCAACATCTATGTGCTGCTGAAATGACGCGGCTTCTGTAAATTGGCGGCGGCGCGCCGCCTCCGAAACGGCGGACAACGCGGCGGCGCCGGTCTCGAACAGCGGCCGCGCATGGCGCGCATAAAGGCCGTTGGCCGCAGGCAGCGAGAGGTGAGCGCCCTCCTCGACGACCAAGGCGGCTTCGCCTCCGCCGTCCGGCAAGTCGCCCTCAAGCGACTCTCGGCGCGGCCGCCGAACAATCAGCCGATCATCGCCGCCGCGGCGGCGGCGCCCATGGCGAACATGCAGATCAGCTGGATGGAAAACAGCGTGAATCGGACGCTCACGACGGCGTTGGTCTGGCGCAGCGCGACGTGAACCAATGTCTGTCCGATCCGTGCGGCCAGCATGGTCTCGGAGAGCCCGTCGATGAGAGGGCTCCGCAAGCCCGCGACCGTCAGCGCCACGACGATCGCTCCATAGACCGGCAGGTTCTCGACGCAATTCATGTGCGCGCGCATGACGCGTTGATACCAGTCGGCGCCCTGCGGCGCGTCGGCTCGCCAGCCGGCGACCGAGGCGCGCCCGGAAAAAATGAGCGCCCAGCGGTAGCCGCCGACGCCGACCGACAGGATGACCAGCGTCCACGCCGCGAAACCCAGGAGAATCAGGACAGGGATGTTCATCGGTTCCCCCATATCGATGATCGCGGGCGGTCGACATGGCGTCCTCCCGCGACCGAGCCGCCGGCCGCCTCACGCAGCCTCCTTCGATGCTTGGCCGAGACGAGCTTTCACAATCGGCGCCAAGTCTTCCGCGTCGAGCCCGCAGCCGTCGATGAACGACGATCGCCGGCGGCGCAGGAACGTGAGCCCGATCAGGTAGAGGCCGGGCAGAGGCGTCACGCCGCCGCGGTGGACGATCTCGCCCCGATGATCGAGAACGGGCGCCTTGAGCCACGGATAGCGACGGACATAGCCGGTCGCCCACACGACCGACCGGACGCCCTCTTTCCGAAGATCGAGCGCCATCCCGCCGCCCTCGGCCAGAACGGGAATCCGCGCTTCGGGGTCGGCGGCCGGCGCCTCGAGTCCTCGATCTCCGATGCATCGGTCGACCCTGTCGAGGATGCGCAGCATGCGCGCATGCGAGGCCTTCGTCGTCCGACCGAGGTCGTCGGCGAACGTGGCTTTTGCGCCGTCGATGGCGACGAGCCTGCCCACGAGCCGCACGCCCAGCCGGGCCAGAACGCCGAGGTCGAGGTCGCGGTTGTCGGGGCGGCCGACCAGTTGCAGCGACGGCTGGCGGCGGGCTGCGTCGAGATTGCCTCCCTCGAGGGCCGGATCGTCGAGAATGCCGGCCGTCTCCATCCAGGCGTAGATGTCCCGTCCGCGATAGCGGCGGGGCGCCCGCGTGTGATCCCCGACTGCGAGCGTCACCGGGCGCCCCGAGGCATGGAGCTCCTCGGCGAGCTGAGCGCCGCTCGACGAGGCGCCGACCACCAGCACGCCGCCATCCGGAAGCTGCCCCGGCTCCCAGTAGTACGAGGGAGACAGCTGGGCGACCCTGGCCGTGAGCGCCTGCGCCATCGCCGGACGAAACGGCGTCTCGCAGGCTCCCGTCGCGACGACGACGGCCTGCGAGCGCCACTCTCCGGCGGTGGTCGAGACGCGATATCCGCCGGCGGTCGGCTCGACCTCCGTCACTTCGACGCCGCTCATGACGGGCGAGGCGATCGTCTGCGCGTAACGCCTGAGATAGGCGGCGAATGCGCCGGCCGGCATGAACGCGTCGGGATCGCGCCCGTCATACGGCAGGCCGGGAAGAACGCTCATTACGTTGGTCGTCAGCAGGTTCAGCGAGCGCCAGCGCTCCGAATGCCAGCGCTCGCCGATCCGTCCGCGCTCCAGCACCACATGGTCGACCCCGCGCAGCGCCAGGCTTCGGCTCATGGCCAGGCCGGCCTGGCCGCCGCCGACGATGATGACGTCAGTCGTGTGCATGATGTCGTGTCCCTCTGGCAGAGTTGAACGGGGCCGCCCCGGTCAGGGCCGGGCGGCCCGCCGGGTCAGGCGATGGCCGGCGTCTTGACGGAGAGCGACACCGGAACGCCGTTGGTGAGAATGTCGAAAACGGCTGACCTAGCCTTCGACTGCATGACGATTTTCTCGAGCTGATCGGGGCTGGCGTCGCCGTCGATCTCGAAGGAGACCTTGATGCCCTGATAGCCGTTGCGGACCTCGCCGGAGAGCCCGAGGACGGCGCGCAGGTCGATGTCGCCTTCGAGCGTCGACTCCACTTTGTTCAGCTTGATCCCACGCGCGGCCGCGATATTTCCGATGCCGGCGGTCAGACACGAGGCCAGCGCGTGCAAAACCCACTCCACCGGCGTGGGTCCGGCGTCCGCGCCGCACAGGACGGCTGGATGGTCGCCGACGGCCGTATACGGAGCAATGTGGGTGAGCTCGGCGCCGGCTCCGAAAAAGCCATGCATCGTGCTCTCGCTGTGCGTGCCTGAGACCCAGCGGCTCTTGGCGCGGAACTGGAACTTGGCGAGTTCCGGCTCAGCGCCGACGGCGTTGATCGTGGCGAACAGCGTCGGCGTATCGACGCCGTTCATCGGAACGGGCGTGCGCTTGTCCTCCTTGGAGGCTGTCATAGTTGCGGACATGTTCTTTCTCCTCGTTTGAACGTAGGTTTCGGTTTGAGGCGACCGGCCCTTCCGGCCTGGTCGCCCCCTGGTCGCCGTCCGCGCGGTATTCGCTGTGGCGCGCCGGACGCTAGGCGGTTCGCAGCCAATTCGCCTGCGCCTCACCCTGAGCTTCGCCACGGTCGATGTGCCTGCCCGCCAGCTCGGTCACGTCGCTTGCATGGGTCGCGATCATGAAATGACCCTTGCCGGCAAGCTCGGCTACCGTCGCGCCAGGAATGCGCTCGTCAAGGAGCGCATTGAGACGCCGTATCGCTTGGCGAGTTCCGGCTGGACGCCGACGGCTTTGATTCTGGCGAGCAGCGTCGGCGTATCGACGCCGTTCATCGGAACGGGCGTGCGCTCGGCCTCCTTGGAGGCTGTCATAGTTGCGGACATGTTCTTTCTCCTCGTTTGAGCGTAGATTTCGGTTTGAGGCGACCGGCCCTTCCGGCCTGGTCGCCCCCTGGTCGCCGTCCGCGCGGTATTCGCTGTGGCGCGCCGGACGCCGAACCAGTACGCTTGCTCGAGGTTGGTTCGAATGATCGCGCGACCGGATCATCTGACCGTTCGTCCAAATCCGACGACCGCAGCTTCGATGGATCCGCTGTCCGACGTGCTGCGCGCGGTACGGCTCACGGGAAGCGTGTTTCTTTCCGGGCATTTCACCGCGCCCTGGTGCATTGGCGTCAAGATGACGCCCGACGAATGCGCGCGTGTTTTGCCGATCCGTCCGGCTCAGATCATCGGCTATCACGTCGTCGTCGAGGGCAGGATGCTCGTCGCCGTGGACAGCGAGCCCCCGCTCGAAGTCAACGCCGGCGAGATCGTGATCTTTCCGCAGAACGACCCTCACACCCTGGCGGACCGGCGCGGAGTCCGACCGGTCAGCGGGAGCGAGCTCATGCAGCGGTCGCCGGACGGCGGCCTTTACCAGATCATTCACGGCGGAGGCGGCGTCGCGACGCGGATCGTGTGCGGATTTCTTGCGAGCGAGGACTCCTACAATCCGCTCTTCTCGATGCTGCCCAAGGCGCTCAAGATCGACATGCGCAGGGCCGCGTCGCGCGACTGGATCGAGGCCTCCGTCCGATTCGCGGCGAACGAACTCGCAGAAGGCAGAATGGCCTCGTCGAGCGTCCTAACCCGGCTTTCCGAGTCGCTATTGACCGAAGCGGTGCGGCAGTACGCGTCAACTCTTGCCGAGGAGGAGATCGGTTGGCTCAAGGGCGTCAAAGACCCGCATATTGGCCGGGCTCTGGCCTTGATTCATCGCCAGCTTGGCGCGCCCTGGTCGGCGGAAACGCTGGCAAGAGAGGTCGCGCTTTCCCGCAGCGCCTTCGTCGAACGCTTTACGTCGCTCGTCGGCATGCCGCCGATCCGGTACCTCACGGTCTGGCGACTGCAGAGTGCGAAGCTCAACTTGCGCGAGACGCGCAGGACAATCGCGCAGCTCGCCTATTCGGTCGGCTATGAATCCGAGGAAGCGTTCAGCCGGGCGTTCAAGCGCGAATTTGGAGTGCCACCGGCGCGGTGGAGAGAAATGCACGCGTCGGAGTGACGAACGGTCTACTGCGCCGCCTCCGCCACCGCCGTCAGCGCCGCCGCGCCGGTTTCGAACTGCAGCCGCGCCAGGCGCGCGTAAAGGCCGTTGGCGGCGAGGAGCGAAGCGTGGGTTCCCTCTTCGACGACGGAGCCGGCTTCGATGACGAGGATGCGGTGCGCGTTGACAATTGTTGCGAGCCTGTGGGCGATCACCATCGTCGTGCGACCCCTCATCAGCGTCTCAAGAGCGGTCTGCACCAGCGTTTCGCTCTCGGCGTCGAGCGCGGAGGTCGCCTCGTCGAGCAACAGCACTGGCGCGTCCTTGAGGATCGCGCGGGCGATAGCGAGGCGCTGGCGCTCGCCTCCCGACAGCGTGACGCCGCGCTCGCCAATGAGCGTATCGTAGCCTTGCGGCAAGGCCGAGATGAAGCCGTCCGCCGCCGCCTGTCTGGCCGCCGCGGCGATCGCCTCACGCGTCGCGCCCGGAGCGCCGTAAGCGATGTTGTCGGCGACGCTGGCCCCGAAAATGAAAGCGTCCTGCGGCACCAGAGCGATCTCAGCGCGCAGATCGGCGGGGTCGAGCCTGGAGATGTCGACGCCGTCGAGCAAGACCGCGCCGCGCGCTGGATCGTAGAAGCGCAACGCGAGCTGGAAAAGCGTCGACTTTCCGGCGCCCGACGGGCCGACGATGGCGACGACCTCGCCCGGCGCGATGCGGAAGCTCACGCCACGCAGAACAGCATCCGCATCCCGGCCGGGATAGGCGAAATCGACGGATTTGAACGCGAGTTCGCCTCGAACGGGCCGGGCGAGCTTGACCGGTTTCGCGGGCGCCGTGATGCGCGGCTCGACCGCCAGCAACTCGCCGATGCGCGCCGCCGCGCCCGCGGCCTGCGATATTTCGTTCCAGACTTCCGACAATTGCCCGAGCGCGCCCGCGCCGAACACGGCGAAGAGCACAAATTGCGATAGCGCGCCGCCTGTCATGCGCCCGGCCACGACGTCCTGGGCGCCGAGCCAAAGCACGACCACGACGCTCGAGAAGGCGAGAAAGATCGCGGCGATAGTGACCAGCGCGCGCGCCTGGGTCATCGCCCGCGCCGCCTCGTAGGCGCCGTAGGCGGCGTCGCGAAAGCGCCCGGCCGCGAACTTTTCGGCGAGGAACGATTGCATGACGCGCACCGCCGACAGGCTCTCGGTCGCGAAGGCGGTCGCTTGGGCGAGCGTCTCCTGGGCGCGGCGCGACCGCTGGCGAACGGCGCGGCCGGCCGCATAGAGCGGCAGAACGATCACCGGGATCGCCACGAGCACGTAGGCCGACAGCTTCGGGCTGGTGAAGACCATCATCGCGGTCGCGCCGACGAACAGGAACGCGTTACGCAGCGCGATCGAGGCGGAGGAACCAAAGGTCGCCTTGAGCTGCGTCGTGTCGGCGGAGAGGCGCGAAGCGATCTCGCCGGTCTTCTCCGCATCGAAGAAGCTCGGGTCGAGTCGCGTCAGATGGGCGAAAAGGTTGGAGCGCAGGTCGGCCACCACGCGCTCGCCGAGCGTCATGACGAAATAATATCGCCCGCCCGAAGCCAGCGCCAGCACCGCGACAACTCCGATCAACCCCAGAAAATAGTCGCGGATGAAGGCGGCGTTCGAATCGGAGAAGCCGTGGTCGATCATCCGCCGGACGGCGATCGGGACGACGAGGGTCGCCGCGGAGGCGACGACCAGCGCCGCAAGCGCCGCAACGATTCGGGAGCGATAGACGAGCGCGTAGGGAAGCAGCGGTTTCAGGGCGCTCAGTGAGACGCGGGGCCCCTTGGTCTCGACGCCGGCGATTGAAGGCATTGCTTGCGGGACTCCCTGCGACTATGCCGGTCTACGCATCATGTTTCCGCCAAAATCAAGGCGGCCGCTCGACGAGCTGAACATGAGCGGCCTGAACCGCTCACGGAAGCGCTTTCGGCCGGGAGCGGCAGAATGCTGTCGAACGCGCGCTTGCATCACATAATCTGCTGCATTATAGAACCGGGCTTCTTTAGAGCCGCCCGACCTCGTGGCGGCTCTTGATGCTACTGCGCCAGAGACCTGCGATGAAACCCGACATTCACCCCAACTACCACATGATCAAGGTTGTCATGACCAACGGCGTCGAATTCATGACCCGTTCGACCTACGGCGAGGAAGGGGCGACGTTGCAGCTCGACATCGACCCCAACACGCACCCGGCCTGGACCGGCGGCTCGCAACAGCTGGTCGACCGCGGCGGGCGCCTCTCGCGCTTCAACAGTCGTTTCTCCGGCCTCGGCATCGGCCAGAAGAAGTAAGTCTTCGAGCCTCGTCCGGCGTTTCGGACAAGTTCCTGTCCCGCGCGTGGAATGAGAATCCTGTTATTCGTGAGGGCGTTCACGAGAAAGTCCGTTTTTCGTCGGACTATGCAGGAGGTCGAGACGGGGGGAAGGCGTATCGCCCTGCATCCTGCGCACGCTCGTTATTTCTCCGCCGCCGGTCGCCGCGATTCGCGCGAAAGCCTCGGCCAGCAGTTCACTGACCACCTTCATGTGCCATCCGTTGGCGTGTAGCAGCGTGCGCTCGTCGCGCATGATGCCGACGTGACCTTTCCAGAACACGAGATCGCCGCGCGCCAGGGGCGCCCCGGGGCCCTCGATGGCGACCCGTCCGCCCAGGGCTGCCTCCATCATGTCGCTGTCGCGCGGCGAGGCGATTCCCGCAGCGCCGAGGGCGGTCTGGACGAGGCCCGAGCAGTCGATCCCCTCCGACGTCCGGCCGCCCCAAAGATACGGCGTCTCGAGAAAGCGCTCGGCGACCGTGACGAAGTCCGGTTCGTGATCCTTTGCGCCGGTAAGATGGCGCGCCCAAAGATGGCTCCCGTCCTCGGTGACCTCGAAATCGCCGTCCCGCCGCACGATTGCTACTCGCGCGCCAAGTGAGAGCGCCATGCGTGGCGGCAGCTTGACGCTCGGTCCAGGATAAGCATGCGTGCGCACAGCGGCGACCCGGTGCGTCGGCTCGGCAGCCTCGCCGAGCGCCGCCGCCGGCAGATAGCCGACATATTGGTCGCGGTCGAGCTGCGCCCAGGCCCACGCGCCGCTTTCCTGGTAGACCGTGACGCTTTCGCCGTGCAGCGCCTCGGTCTCCTGCGGCGCATCGACGCTGGGCGAGCGTCTGAGCGGCGCGATCGCGGCGATGATCCGCAACCCTCGCCCGCTCGCGTAACGCGGTGCGTCGACGAGATCGCGCAAATGCTCCGCCGCGAGGTCGGCGCGGGCAGGGGTCACTCGGCGGTCGAAAGGGGCGCTGGGCATGGAGACTGGCTCAACGACAAATCCTGACGTCCCCGCCCCCAAGGCCGGGGCCTCCAAGCTGAAGCCGCAGCGCTTGACGAACTTCGCACGACCGCAGACTCACTCCAGCCACTCGTACCGGAACATTTGCTCTTTATCGGCAAAGCCCTTGAGTCGCCGCTCGCCGAGCTGAACGAATCGCGCCGCATCTTCATGGCACAGCTCGCGAACGAATCCGGAAACGATGATGCCATCGGCCTCCGCTTCGCTGCATAGCCGCGACGCAAGTTGCACCGTCGAGCCGAACAGGTCGTTATGTTCTTCGACCGGCTCGCCCGCGCCGATGCCGATCCGAACGCTCACGGTCTCTGACGCGTCGGCGTTGAAAGCGGCAAATCGCCGCTGGATATCGGCGGCGGCGCGCACCGAGTTCGCCACGTTGTCAAAGGAGGCCATGATGCCGTCGCCGGTATGCTTGATCTCGCGCCCACCGTACACGTCAAGCCCGCGCCGGACCAACGCATCATGCGCCCGCACGAGTTCGAGCGCCGCGCTGTCGCCGAGGCGCGCCGTCATCTCCGTCGAACCGACGATGTCGGTGAACATGACGGCCCGCAGCCCGGAGTCAACGGCCGGCGCGGCGGCGCCCGGGGCCGCGTGCGGATCGCCGATGCGACCGAGGAACGCCTCGACGGTGGAAAGGTCGACCGGAATGATGGCGTTGGGGATTTCACCATGCGCCTCACGATGGACCCGCTCGGCGGTGGCGGGGTCCGGCGCATGGACGAGGCAGAAGGCCGCGCTAGTCGCCTCATCGAACCAGTAGGCCATATATCTGACGCCATGTCGGTCCTGAATGTCGACGTCCCGGCGGTGCGCCGCGGCCACGTCCTCCGCCTTTGCTCCGCGCAGGTCGTGTCGGTCCATGTAAATCGGCATGCGATTCCCCTTTTCTCGCCGTGACGGCTAAGGCGCCCGCATTCCTGTATTATCTCGGCGTCATCGCCCGAGGTGAAGTCCCTCACAGCGCCAATGCACAAACTACGAATGAAAAATTTCCGTCGAGTCCAGTCGCCGAGGGCGGAGACCAAGCGTCTGATCTTGTCGCTTGGAGGGTACTCCCGCCGTCCGACGCCGCTGGGGTGCGGCCTTCCCCCTGCCTTGTTACCACAGTAGCTTTCTAAGATGGAAGGACTTTCCGCCATGGGCGCCATGCCTCACGATCCAAGGGACAACGTCCGCGCCCCCCTCGACCCCTACGGCGCGGTCACCCATGAAGTGTTCAACCAGCCGGTCGAATTGACGGACACCAACCTCTACGAGAATGACACGGCGTTGAAGGAGGCGGTGCGCCGCGAGGGGGCGGCCTGGGCCGCGGACGGGCTCGCGGCCTTCGGGGCGCGCGCCGGCTCGACGGAATATCTGGAGCAGGGCGTGCTGGCGAACAGGAACCCGCCCGAACTCGACACCCACGACCGCTATGGGCGTCGCGTCGACCTGGTGCGCTTTCATCCCGCCTATCATGCGCTGATGAAGGCCTCGATCGAGGATGGCCTTCATTCGTCGCCGTGGACCGACCCGGGCGAGGGCGCGCATGTCGCCCGGGCGGCGCGCTCCTACATCCAGACCCAAGTCGAGGCCGGCCACGGCTGCCCGATCACGATGACCTTCGCCGCGACGCCCTGTCTCAAATTGCAGCCCGACCTGGCCCGGCAATGGCTGCCGAAGATCCACGCGCGCATCTACGATCCGCGGAATGTGCCGGCCGAACAGAAGCAGGGCGTCACGATCGGAATGGCGATGACCGAGAAGCAGGGCGGCTCGGACGTGCGCGCCAACACGACGCGGGCCATTCCGATCGGCGCTGAAGGGGCAGGCGGGACATACGAACTCGTCGGCCACAAGTTCTTCGTCTCGGCGCCGATGTGCGATGCCTTTCTCGCGCTCGCCCAGGCGCCTGGCGGCCTCTCGTGTTTTCTTGTGCCGCGCTGGCGCCCGGACGGGACCAAGAACCCCCTGCAGATCATTCGCCTCAAGCGCAAGATGGGCAATGTCTCCAACGCGTCGAGCGAGACGGAGCTGCGCGGCGCGCTCGGCTGGATGGTCGGCCCGGAGGGACGGGGCGTGGCGACCATCATCGAAATGGTGGCGATGACGCGCTTCGACTGCATGATCGGCTCATCGGCTGGCATGCGGATGGCGACAAGCCAGGCGATCGACCATTGCCGGCAGCGCAAGGCCTTCGGCGCGCTGCTCATCGACCAGCCGATCATGACCGCGGTGCTTGCCGATCTTGCGATCGAGGCCGAGGCGGCGCTGACGCTGACCATGCGCATCGCCCGCGCGCTCGACCATCGCGATGTCGAGCATGAGGACGCGCTGGTTCGAACTCGGGGCGGCGATCGGCAAGTACTGGATCTGCAAGCGTGCGCCCGGCCACGCCTATGAAGCGCTGGAGTGCCTCGGCGGCTCGGGGGTGATGGAGGATTCCCCAATGCCTCGCCTCTATCGCGAGGCCCCGGTCAATGCAATCTGGGAAGGCAGCGGCAACGTGCAGTGCCTCGACATCGCGCGGGCCATCCGCCGCACGCCCGAGACGCTCGACGCCTATTTCGCGGAGGTCGGGTCAGTCAAGGGAGAAAGCGCGACCCTCGACGCGCATGCCGCGGCGCTGAAGGACGATCTGGCCGATCTTTCGGATTTCGAGTCTCGCGCTCGCGACCTTTGTGACCGGCTCGCGGTCGGGTTTCAGGCGGCGGCGCTCGCGCGCGCTGGGTCGCCCGCCGCGGAAGTCTTTTGCCGCTCGCGCCTGGAGAAGCGAGGCGAACACAATTACGGCGCGCTCGCAGGCGCCGATCTCAAAGCGATCGTTCAGCGCGCCGCGCCGAGATGACTCCCCCTCTCCCGTTCACGGGAGTGGGGTTGGGGTGAGCGGGAGATGTTAAGCCCTCATCCGAACCTTCGGGCCGCCTTCTCCCGCAACCGGGAGAAGGGTTACTTCTTGCCCAGCGCCTTGTCGGTCACGATTGTCGTGTAAGCTCCGGTTGGCTCTTTCGAGATGACCGGATCCGAGCCGCCGGTCAGCAGGGTCTTCACGGTGCGCTGATAGTCGGCGACGTCGAGACGGCCGTCGGAGCCCTCGGTCAGCTTGTTGATCTCGCTCATCATCTGCTTTTGATGATGCTCGGTCTGAGCGCCGGTCGAATCGTTGTCGAGCACGATCTTCACAGCTTCGTCGGGATGGGCGCGGGCGTAGTCCCAGCCTCTCATCGACGCCTTGACGAAACGGGCCATCTTGTCGACGAACGCCGGATCCTTGAGCTTGTCCTGCATAACATAGAGGCCGTCTTCGAGCGTCGAGACTCCCTCGTCTTCGTATTTGAAGACCACAAGCTGGCTAGGCTTGTAGCCGGCGTCGATGACCTGCCAATACTCGTTATAGGTCATGGTCGAGATGCAGTCGGCTTGTTTCTGAAGGAGAGGATCGACGTTGAAGCCTTGCTTCAACACCTTGACGCCGCCCGGCGAGCCGTCGGTCTTGAGGCCGAGCTTGCCCATCCAATTGAGGAATGGATATTCGTTGCCGTAGAACCAGACGCCGAGGGTGCGGCCCTTGAGGTCGGCAGGGGTTTTGATGCCGGTGTCCGCGCGGCAGGTCAGCTCCAGGCCGGAGTGCTTGAACGGCTGGGCGATGTTGACCATCGGCACGCCCTTCTCGCGCGCGGCGAGCGCCGCCGGCATCCAATCAACGACAACGTCCGCGCCGCCGCCCGCCAGCACCTGCTCGGGCGAAATATCCGGGCCGCCCGGCTTGATCGTCACGTCAAGTCCGACGTCCTTGTAGAAACCTTTGTCCTTGGCTACGTAATAGCCGGCGAATTGCGCCTGCGTGACCCATTTCAATTGCAGCGTGACCTTGTCGGCCGCCTGCGCGGCGCCGGCGGCCAGCATCGCCGCCGCGGCGGCCAATGCAAACAAGCTCTTCCTCATTTTACAACCTCCTCTTGAACCACCATTTCCCCATCGCTGCGCCCCCAAAAAAACGCGGCGAGAAGCTCAACCCTCCTTCGCACGATAGGAGGGATGCCAGAACGTCGTCCGGCGCTCCACGCCGGCGACGAGCGCATAAAACAGAGACCCTGTGAGCGCGGCGACGACGATCGTCGCCCACACCATGTCGATGCCGAGACGTCCGACTTCCGTCGAGATGCGAAAACCCATGCCGACGGTCGGCGTGCCAAAGAATTCCGCGACGATCGCCCCGATCATCGCCAGCGTCGTATTGATCTTGAGCGCATTGAAGATGAAGGGCATCGCGGCCGGCAGACGCAGCGCCAAAAGGGTCTGCCAGTAGTCGGCGCCGTAGGTCTTCATCAGATCGCGTTCCATGGCGCCCGCGGCGGCAAGACCGGCGACCGCATTGACCAGCATCGGGAAGAAGGTCATCACGGCGACGACCGCGGCCTTCGACTGCCAGTCAAAGCCGAACCACATCACCATGATCGGCGCGATGCCGACGATCGGCAGCGCGGACACCAAGTTGCCGAGCGGGAGCAAGCCGCGTTGCAGGAATTGCGAACGGTCGACGAGGATCGCGACGACGAACCCGGAAGCGCAGCCGACAACATATCCTGCGACGACGCCTTTGATCGTCTGCCAGAAATCCGCGGCGAGCGTCGGGATGGAGGTTGCGAGCCGCATTGCGATCGCGGAGGGCGGCGGCAGGATGATCGTTGGAACGTGGAACAGCCTCACGCCCATTTCCCAGAGCGCCAGCACCGCCAAGCCGAAGGCGAGCGGTGGCAGGAGATCGGCGACGCGGCGAAAGTTCATGGCGTGAACCCCATGCGCCGGTGGACCAAGCGCCCGGCGAGGGCGATGGCTCCGACGAGCGTGGCCGAAAGCGCCGCGGCGGCGAACAGGGCCGCCCATATCTGCACCGTCTGCCCATAATATGAGCCGGCGAGCAGGCGCGCGCCCAGGCCGCCATCCTCGCTCTTTGTGACTTCCGCGACCACCGCGCCGACTAACGCCGCGGCCGCGCCGATCTTCAGGCTCGCGAAAAAGAAGGGCGTGCTTGCGGGGGCGCGCAGTTTCGCGAAGGTCTGCGACCGCGTCGCCGAATAAGTGCGCAACAGATCGAGTTGCAGCGGCTCGGGCGAGCGGAACCCTTTGACCATGCCGACCGTGACCGGAAAAAAGCACAGATAGGCCGCGATAGCCGCCTTGGGCGCGACGCCGGTAATGTTGAATTGATTGAGGATGACGACGATCATCGGCGCGAGCGCGATGATCGGCACGGTTTGCGAGGCGACGATCCAAGGCATCATGGATCGCTCCAGCCAGCGAACGGAGACAATGAGGACGGCGAGGCCGATCCCGAGCGCAGAACCGATCACGAAGCCGATCAGCGTTTCTTCGAGGGTGATGGCGCCGTGGTAGACGAGGCTGCGCTTGGAAGTCGGCGCGGTGGCGAGCACGAGTTTGTAGAGCTCGCTCATCACCTGGTGCGGCGCCGGAAGCTTCGGCCGCTCCATGTTGAGCGAACCGACAATGAGGTCCTGCGCCGAATAATCGGTCCGTCCGGCGTTGGCGTAGAGGTCGCGCTGCAACTGCGCATTCATTAGCGCCGCCGCGACATACCAGGCCGCGATCACGGCAAGGATCACCGTCGCGATGGGGAGGACGGACTTCATCGACCGCGCCACGGATTTGATTCAAGGCGGGTGCTTGTCGAAAGCACGTCACAGGCGCAATCAACGTGTTCGCTGGCGAAGCTAGGATAGCCAAACGTTGCGATGCTCAAGATGGTCGAGACGAGGCTCAGGGAACGGGCGCGCGCGGACCTCATCAGCTTCCGCGCGTCATGGGCGAGGCGGACGAGGCCGAGCGGCCTCCCGCCCCTTCGCGCCTTCATCGGCCGCCCGGAAGGACGCCCGTCCTCCAACGCGCAGCGGGGAGCGGCGGAGGGCAAGCGCCGTAGCGGCCTCCTACCCGTCATACGAATGCCCCTCGCGCAGGCCGCGCCGGACGCGGTTGGCGATCGCCATGAATTGCGGCGTTTCCCGAATCTCCAACGTGCGATCGCGCGGAGAGTTGCATTCGATGACGTCATAAATCCGGCCCGGGCGCGGCGACATGACGACGATACGTGTCGAGAGGAACACCGCTTCGGGAATCGAATGGGTGACGAACAGCACGGTCTTGCCGGTCACCTCCCACAGTCGGAGCAATTGCTGATTCAGCATGTCGCGGACGATCTCGTCGAGGGCGCCGAATGGCTCGTCCATAAGCAGGAGGTCGGGATCGAACGACAGCGCGCGCGCGATCGAGGCTCGCTGTTGCATGCCGCCCGACAATTGCCAGGGAAACTTGTTGGCGAAACCCGACAGGTTGACGAGGTCGAGCCCCTTCGCGACCCGTTTCTCGCGCTCGGCCTTATCGAAACCCATGATCTCGAGCGGCAGAGCGATGTTGCGCGCCACGCTGCGCCAAGGATAAAGCGCCGGCGCCTGGAACACGTAGCCGTAGGCGCGCTTGGCGCGGGCCTCGCTGGGGCTCATGCCGTTCACCCGGATCGCTCCGGCGGTCGGCGCCTCCAGGTCGGCGACCGCGCGCAACAGCGTCGTCTTACCGCAGCCGGAGGGTCCGATGAAGGAGACGAACTCGCCGTGGGCGACCTTCAGATTGATATTGCTGAGCGCCTGAACCGGACCATCGCCGGTATCGAAGCGCAGCGAAAGCCCGCTGATGTCGATTGTGGCGTCGGCGGGCGACGTTTTGCCTGCCACGGGCGATGGAACCGAAGCTACGCCCATGTTCGTCTTGTCCCTCTACCGGGCGACGCCAGTCGCCGCGGTGAACTCCTTGAATTTCTTCAGCGCCCGGGCGTCCGCCGCGAACGGCTGGCGTTTGATGAATCGGCCGCGCCCGAGTTCCGCCTGCACCGTGCCGTCGCGAAACACGACCTCCCCGCGCGACAAGGTGTAGCGCGGAAGTCCCGTCACTTTCTTGCCCTCGAAAACGTTGTAGTCAATCACCGAAACCTGCGTCCTGGCCGTGATGGTCTTGTTGGCCTTGGGATCCCAAACCGTGATGTCGGCGTCAGCGCCCGGTACGATCGCTCCTTTTCGCGGATACATGTTCAGGATGCGGGCGCTGTTGGTCGAGGTCACGGCGACGAACTCGTTCATCGTGAGCCGCCCGGTCTCGACGCCGTAGGTCCATAAGACCGGCATGCGGTCCTCGAGGCCCCCGGTCCCGTTCGGGATCTTGGTGAAGTCGCCGAGGCCCAACTCCTTCTGCTTGGTGGTGAACGCGCAATGGTCGGTTGCGACCACCTGCAGCGAGCCGGCGCGCAGGCCGTTCCAGAGATCGTCCTGGTGGATCTTGTCCCGGAAGGGCGGCGACATCACGCGCCGCGCGGCGTGCCGCCAGTCTTTGTTGTAGTATTCGCTCTCGTCGAGAACGAGATGCTGGATCAGCGGTTCGCCGTAGACGCGCTTTCCCAGCGCCCGCGCCCGTGCGATCGCCTCATGCGCCTGGATGCAAGAAGTGTGGACGATGTAGAGCGGAACGCCCGCCTGATCGGCGAGCATGATCGCGCGATTGGCGGCTTCGCCTTCGACGTCGGGCGGGCGAGAGAGCGCATGGCCTTCCGGTCCAGTGATCCCTTTGGCCATGTAATGCTTCTGCAACGCGAAGACGAGGTCGCCGTTCTCTGCATGCACGAGCGGCATTGCGCCGATTTCGGCGCAGCGCACGAACGAGGCGAACATTTCCTCGTCGTTGACCATCAGGGCGCCTTTGTAGGCCATGAAATGCTTGAAGGTCGTAACGCCGGCCCTCACGACCTTGGCCATGTCTTCGCGCACCTGGTCGTTCCAATAGGTGACGCACATGTGATAGGAATAGTCGGCGACGGCGTCCTTGGCGCGCTTGTCCCAATCGGCCAAGGCTTCCATCAGCGGTTGATTTCGGTTCGGGATGCAGAAGTCGACGACCATCGTCGTGCCGCCCGAAAGCCCCGCTTTGGTGCCGCTCTCATAATTGTCGGCGGAATTGGTTCCCATGAACGGCATGTCGAGATGGGTGTGCGGATCGATTCCGCCGGGCATGACAAAGCAATCCGTCGCGTCGAGCGAACTGTCTCCCTTCAGCCCCTCGCCGATCGCCTTGATGGACTCGCCATCGACGAGCAGGTCGGCCTTGTAGGTGCGGTCGGCGGTGACGATCGTTCCGCCTTTGATGACGAGCGACATGTTGGATTCTCCTCTTCGCTTCCTGACAGGACGCCGCCTCGCCGCCTCCCGCGATCCCCTGTCAGGACACAACTTCGGCCTTTTCGAGCACCGCGTGCATCAAGACGTTGGCGCCTGCCGTCGACCATTCCTGCTTGATGTCCTCGCTTTCATTGTGGCTGACGCCGTCGACGCAGGGCGTGAACACCATCGAAGTCGGCGCGACGCGCGCGAGATAGCATGCGTCGTGGCCGGCGCCAGAAACGATATCCCGATGCGAATAGCCGAAGCGCTCGGCCGCGCGTCTGACCGCGTCGACGCAACCAGGATCGAACGCGACCGGCGCGTAGTAGAACACCTGCTTGAGCTCGAAGATGAGGCCGATCTTTTTCGTGATCGCCTCGACGCCCTCCCGCAAGGCGGCGTCCATTTCGCTCAAAGTCGCGTCGATCGGGTGGCGAAACTCGCAGGTCATGAAGACTTCGCCTGGAATCACGTTGCGCGAATTCGGATAGGGATTGAGCATGCCGACGGTCGATACGCCGAGCGGCGCCTTCGAGAGCCCGATGCCGTTCACCAATTCCACGATCCGCGCGGCGCCGAGCAGGGCGTCCTTGCGGCGCGGCATCGGGGTTGTGCCGGCGTGGCTTTCGAAACCGGTCAAGCGAATTTCGTACCAACGCTGACCCTGACCATGCGTGACGACGCCGACATCCATCAACTCGTCTTCCAGGATCGGCCCCTGCTCGATATGGAGTTCGAAGAACGCGTGCACCGGGCGGGCGCCGACCGGCTCCTCGCCCATGAAGCCGATGCGCTTCAATTCGTCGCCCAGCGCCTTGCCCTCGCCGTCGAGACGCGCGTAGGCGAACTCCTTGGTGTAGACCCCGGCGAAAACGCCCGAGGAGATCATCGCCGGAGCGTAACGCGAGCCTTCCTCGTTGGTCCAGTTGGCGACCTCGATCGGACGGCGGGTTTTGATCTTGAGATCGTTGAGCGAGCGCACGATCTCCAGCGCGCCGAGCACGCCGAGCGCGCCGTCGAACTTGCCGCCGGTCGGCTGGGTGTCGAGATGGCTGCCGACCATGACGGGCGCGAGCGCGTCGTCCTCGCCGCGCCGCCGGGCGAACATGTTGCCCATCTGGTCGATCTTGACCGTGCAGCCCTCGGCCTCGCACCATTGCTGGAACAGCTGGCGGCTTTGCCGGTCGAGGTCGGTCAGGGTCAGGCGCTTGCACCCGCCCTTGGGCGTCGCGCCGATCTTGGCCATCTCCATCAGCGCATTCCAGAGCCGCGCCCCGTTGATGCGCACGTTCGACAAATCGGCCATCGCCGAGGGCTCCAGCAAAGATCGCCGGACGCTATTATAGGTTTGACCAAACGGTCAAATGGCGTCAACCTTTAGCGCGACGCTGAACCTTCAGGCGCCGCGGGCTTATTTGTCGCAGGGGCGCGGGCGACAGCTCTCCGTTGCAGTCGGGCGGAGCCAATGGCGCGGGCGAAACTAAGACCGACCATCCGGGAGGAGAATGAGCGGGCCCTGCTCGAGGCGGCGGAGTCGATCTTCGCCGAGCAGGGGTTCGCGGGCGCGACCACGGCGGCGATCGCGCGCCGCGCCGGGGTGCCGAAGGCCAATCTGCATTATTATTTCGCCACCAAGGAAGGGCTCTATCGCGCGGTGGTCGAGCGCGTGCTTCACGCCTGGCTCGCCGCCGCCTCGTCGTTCGACGCCAGCGAGGACCCGCGCCAGGCGCTCTCGGCCTATATCGGCGCCAAGATGGATCTGGCGCGCGAAATGCCGCTCGCCTCCCGCATCTGGTCGGCCGAGATCATGCGCGGCGCGCCGATCATCCAGGATTTCCTCGACACCACCCTGACCGAATGGGTGGTGTCGCGCGAGCGGGTGGTGCGCCGCTGGGTCGCGGCCGGCAAGCTGAGGCCGATCGAGCCGCGGGTGCTCTTTTACATGATCTGGGCGACGACCCAGCAATACGCCAACGCCGCCCACGAGATGGCGACGCTCAACGGCGGCCGGCCGCTCGACGACGCCGCCTTCGAACGCGCCAAGCGCCAGGTGATCGAAACCATTCTGAGCGGGGTCGCGGGGGGATAGGGCCGGGAGAAGGAATTACCTACATTTATCTGATGTTTTAATCGCCCCGGGCGTGAAGTTTTCGAAAATCAGAGGGAAGCTGCCGAAAATCAGGGGGAAGAAAAAGAAAGCCCGGGGGGAAGCAAAGGAAAGCCCGGAGGAAGGGAAAGAAAGGAGTTTCCTTTCCCGAATCCGGCCTTTTCAGGGGCTTGCGGCGAAAATCGGGGATTTTTCGTCCTTGTCGGCCTCCGCGCCCGCTCGCGGCCCGCCCGCCTCCCGGCCGTCGGACGCCGGCGCGGGCGCGTCGACCTGCAAGTTGGCGGCGACGCGGTTGATCTTGTCCAGCAACTTCCCGCGCGACTGATCGTCGTAGACCTGGTTGGCGGCGCCGATCTTCTGGTAGCGGTCGAGCCGGTCCAGCACTTTTAACATAGACGTGATGGCCTTGATGTCGCCCGAGGCGACCGCCTCCGCCGCCAGCCGCATCGCCGCGACCAGGCGCGCCAGTTGCAGCTTGGCGTGCGCGGAGCCGTCGTCGACGATCCGGCGATCGAGCGCCTCCCGGACGATCTGGCGGATGCGCTGGGGCGTCAGCCGCTCCTCGCGCGCGATCTCGTCGCAGGCCCAGCCCTCGCGCAGGCGCGCGAAGATGCGCTCGCGCCGCAACTCGCGCCCGTGCGCGTCCGGCCGCCGCTTCGGCGTTCCAACCATCTCTTGACCCATGCCAGCCTCGCTTTCCGCCGCGCTTGGGGCGGCGATTGATCGAAGGGAGCAGGGTAACATGGATTTTGAAAATCAGAAAGGAATTGTCGATATTTTTTCGCTCTTGTCGCGGCAGATGTTGGTCCCCAAAAAAATCGGGCCATCGGGGCCGAATACCCGCAAGGCTTCAGCGCGTCGTGGCCGGCCTTGCGCCGGCCATCCACGCGGTCGGGCGCGTCGGGCGCACGGGAAGACAAGCGTGAATTACGTTGACACGCCCTCCTTTACCTTTTTGTTCGCCATGCGATATTGTCCTATATTCTCTATCAACTGCGTCGTCACCCCCAGCCAACAGGGAGGCAAGCCCAATGGCGATGTCGCAGGCGCCGAGGCAAAATGGTAAAGACGGGCGCGTCACCGTAAACCCCATGGACGGCTTCCCTTCAGATGGGTTGGTGACAACGACCATCTTGGCACAGTCGATGCCGTTCGGGGCGCCGTCCACCCCATCACCGTAATACCGTAATACCGGTCATTCGGAGCCGGAGCGCCAAAACGGCCGTCTGGAGCCGTCTGGAGCGCCGGAATCGGCATGACGGCGGCGGACCGGAATCGCCACCGGCCGACTAGACGCATGACGCCAGCGCCGACGTTGCGCGACTGCAAGTCCGCCCCCATAGTCCAGAACAGCGCGGCTAGAGCGGTTAGTCTGACAGGAACGCTCGGTCAGCTGGCCATTCAAACAGCATTAGATGAGGGACGCGACGCCTCGGCCACAACAGTCGATACCCAATCATGGGAACCAACCGATACGGATGGCAAATAGCTTGAAGCCCGTCATCTTCTTTGAACGCCATTAGCTTGACGAGGTTAGCCCGCTCTGCGATCTCACGCACAATTTCTCGAAAGGTAACTTCGTTAAGACGCTGAGGCACATCTGGCTCGTAGTTGATGATCAGTGTTGGTCTAAAAGAGAGAGTGATGAGACTACCCCGCCACACTGCGGCCTCGGCGACGACATCATGGCGATTAACTTCCCATGGCCAACCCTCTTCAAAAGCCTCGAACAGGGACGGTTGGGCCACATCGATCCGCTTTCTGCGTCCCCGCCACCAGACAATGGATACGCGGTAATCTTGTCCGTTGGCGTTCCGCGCCATGAATAGATCATTCGCCACGGGCAAAAGACTTTCTGGTCAGGCGGTGACGGCTTGGCGGGGCTATTGCCCGATCAATCAGCCGGGGGAAGCTTCAAGGCCGCTTGGATCGAACTTGTGTGAGGGGCGCGGCTGTCATGAGAAGCCAAAGAGTTGGATAATCCGATCAAGCCTCGGCCTGCCCTCCGAAGATCATATCCTTGCTTGGAAAGGAACCACCGCAACGGAAGGTATACGAGCGGGAGCGATGATACGCTGACGTTTTCGTTCATCGCCTGCACCTTAGCCCCAAGACGCCGCAGCAATTCGACAGCCTTGTCGAAGTCTGGCTTGCCCTCAACCATCGGGCCGATGTTCCCCCTGAAAATGATCTCCTCATGCACTAGGCTTCTTAGGTTCAGAAAATCGATCAAGGGCTTTGCGAAGAAGCTGGTCGCAAACCATGCGACAACGGCTCCACCAACGCCGAGGAGGAACACGATTGTCGAACACATAAACGTCTCCATTTGAAGCTGGACGCCATAGGAGGGGACTTAGACGGCGACACGATCAACGACCTCAGGCTCGCGGCTCCACCCCGACGAGCCGCGCATGGCCCCGAGCCGGTTGACCACGTTCGGCTCCAGCCAGATAAGTCGCCGCGTGGCACTCGGTATCAGCGTCTCATTTGTCACGGGGACTCCAACCCCCAAGGGCGATACGTTCTCTGATCTTCTCATCCGAGCCAAATAAGCCCATCAATAGAGATTCCAAGCCAAACAGTATCGGAGCAGCGATTACAACCCACCGCACCCAACTCCAAAAAGTGTAGTCTGGCGTCCAGAGAAAATATCCGAGGGCGAGTCCGACTGCGACGAAGAAGGTCCCTACGATGAACGGATATAGACGATACGAAGGCTCTGTGTCCTCCGTCGCGCTCCGAATGATCATCATCTTGAACTCACGCGCCATCCCCCAGACAAACATCAACGTGGCAATTCCGCCGATGACGTAGAATGTCGCGGTTGAGGCGCTTGCTGGGACCGCTTTGGAGACACCCCATGCCACGCCCCAGCCAAGACCCATCATGAGGCAACGGGCGGCGACAAATGACCACTGGCTCATGTTTGGCGCTCTCGGTTCGCGCCTCGGTCAGGGGCAGGCGCGGGAAGCCGGGACCGAGAAGTCCGGCGTGTCGGGGATCAGCCTATCCCGCGCCGACACAAGCATATCACAGTTCGCGTGGCCCAAGGCGGCCGACCGCGAGATCGCCTGACCTTGCGACAGCGGCGCGAGAGCGGCATTGTCCCGGCGACTGCGCCGCTGGGAGTTCGTGAAGTTGGGCCGTCGAAAGCAGACCGAGCCGCCGATCCCAGTGGCCTATTTGCAAGAAGCCTTCGAGGTCCGCGACGGCGTGATCGTGTGGCGCGAGCGGCCTCGCCAGCACTTCCCCGAACGGCCGGAAGATCACGGCAACTGGAACACCCGCTTTGCCGGTCTGCCCGCTGGCTTCCTGATCAACGGCGAGACGTTCGTCCGCGTCCAGTGAATTACGGTGACGCGCCCTCATTTACCTTTTTTTGTTCGCCATGCGATATTGTCCTATGGTCCGCATCAACTGCGTCGTCACCCCCAGCAAGCAGGGAGGCAAGCCCAATGGCGATGTCGCAGGCGCCGAGGCAAAATGGTAAAGACGGGCGTGTCAGCGAAACACAAAATGGTAAAGACGGGCGTGTCACCGTAAACCGAAACAGAAACTCCTCACCTTCACATTGAGCTCGTCGACGACCGTTCATCCGAACCCGGTTGCGCGGCGCTACGCGCCCGCTGGCCAGTTGGCGCCGAGCGCGGATGCGCCCGCGCCGCACCGCCTGAGGCAGTTGAGCGCGGCGGCCATCTTGACGCCGGCCGGGCGAACATTGTCGGCCGAAAAGAAAAAGACCGACCCGGAATGCGGGTCCGGCGCGCCCGGGACGAAGATCGAGACCAAGCCTCCGCCCAGCGCTTCGGTTTGAACGCCGAGCTGCCATCCCCCTTCCATGGGCACGAAGACCATGGGGAGTTTCGCGATCTCGGCGACGCCCAGCGCGCTTGCGCTCTCCTGCTTCAAATAGTCGTAACCGGGAATCTTCGACAGCAGCGAGGACTCCAAGGCGTCGACGAGGCGTATGCGCGATCACCGTGTGGGCGACGAGCCCGGCAAGAAGGCAGACAAGCGCGAGAATCGTGATCGTCAGCGCCGTCGCGGCGCCGGGGCTCAACTCCAACGCGGCTGGAAAGTGAACAAAAACGGCGTTCAAACCCTTCTTGGCGAAGTCGAACGCCTTGGCGAGAATGACAATCAGCACGACGATCGGCGCCAGGAAAAAGAGGCCGCCGATAATCGTCGTCCGTACGAAATGAGCGATGGTTTTCATGGATGATCTTCCTCGTCGTCGGTTGCGTCGCGCGACCAGCTCGGAGCGCAGCCCCGGGCGCCTCCGGCGATCAGGAATAGCGCAGAGCGACGTGGACGACAGCGCCCTCGCGCCTTGTGCTCATCGCAAGGCCGCTACGCTCGAACACATTCAGCATGGGGAAATTTTCCGCGAGGACCTCGGCGATGAGCTCGCGAAGTCCGGCTTCACGGCCGAGGGTTGCGAGATGGCGCATCAATGCTGAGCCGATGCCGAGGCCCTGATACGCGTCGATGATCGCAAACGCGACTTCGGCTTGACCGGGCTGGACGACAACATACCGTCCGCCGCCGACAATCGTCGGTTGGCCGGCGTCGTTAGCCACCGCCACCAAAGCGACGTGGTTGACGAAGTCGATGTCGAGAAAATAGTCCGTCTCCTTCTCCGAAAACTCGCGCCTGACGGCGAAGAAGCGACGGTAAAGCGACCCCGAGCCGGATCGCGCGATCGCCGCCTGCATGCCTTCGCGGTCATCGGAACGCTGCGCGCGGATCTCGACCGCGCGCCCGTCGCGCAAGGTCTCGGTCGCAGAATAGTTGGCGGCGTCGATCATGACCGAATCACCCATCGCCGCGCCAGCGTAATCACAATCGCGGGTGGCCGATGTTCATCACATAATCCCGCAGGAGCGTCTCCTCGTGTTCGACCTCTTCGAGCAGAACTTCGAGCAAATCGCGCGCGTTGAGCACGCCGATCGGCCGGGAATCCTGATCCAGGATCGGCACGTTCTTTAGCTTATGCTCCTTCATCTTGATCCACACGTCATGCAACAGGTCGCCGGGGCGGCAGGAGACGACGGTCCGGGTCATGACGGTCGACGCGGCTGCCGAAGGTCGGCTTTCCTGAGACTGGCTGATTTGGCGCACGACATCGGTCTTGCTGATGACGCCGGCCATTCGCTTGTCGCCATCGCACACGACCACGAGATCGGCCCCGGGGTCTCGCAGCAGCTTCGCCACGTCGGTGAGCGGAGCATCGCCCCCGATGGTTAAGAGGCGCTTGGACGCGGCGGGCAGCACTCGATCGACGCGCATCAGACCAACCTCCGATGATCGATGGTCGCCGAACTTTGCACCGATTGGGTTCAGCCTGCAACAAATCAGCGCCGGCCGGCCCAAGGTTTGTTTCCGTCCGGGCGCTCCAGCCCCTCTACCGCCCCGGATACCAATAGGCCGCCTGCGGCTTTAAGCGGTCGATGACGACGAACTGGTCGGCGAAGACGCGGTAGGTCGGGCTCCATTCGCCGTCGGGCCATTGGACGCGGATTTCCGCGCGCTCGGCGGTCCCGAGGCCGACGTGGATCCAGCCCGAATGTCCCGAGGCGTCGCCGCCGCCGACTTCGACGACCCGGGTCTGGACGCGGGTTCCGGTCTTGATCGAAATCTTCGCCCCGACCGCGTTCCGGTTGGGGTTCGGCTCGATGAGCCTGATCTCGGTCCAGTCGCCCATCGGGATCGGCGACCCGTCGCCGTTCCTGGCCCCGAGGTTGCGGAACAGCGAGACGTTGGAGCCGCGGTTGATTTGCAGGATGTCGAGCATGCCGTCGAGGTTGAAGTCGGCGATCAGCGCGCCGCGGCCCTTGGCGCCGCTGGCGATTCCGGCCTCTTTGCCGGCTTCGGCGAACTTGCCGCTCCACTGGCCGAGCAAGAGGTTGCTCGGATCGTAGGCGGCGAAATCCGGCATCTGTTCGAGATTGCCCTTGGAGACGAAAATGTCGCTGAGGCCGTCGTTGTTGAAATCGGCGAACTCGGCGTGCCAGGCGGTCGAGGGCCGCTTGTCGCCGCCGGCATAGGGGATGTGCGCGGTCGCGCCGACTTCGCCGGCAATGTCGCGATAGACCGGCGCCTCGCCGCGCCCGCCCTCTTGGGGATCGAGCTCCTGCAGCTTCTCGTCGCCCATCGAGGTGAGGAAATATTGCGGATAGGCCGAGCCGTCGATGTCGCCCTCGGCGATCCCCATGCCGTAGATCGACAGATGCCGCCAGCCGTCGGCGCGGGTGTAGAGCCTGGGCGTCTTGCCCGGATCGATCCGCCACATCTGCTCCTCGCCGCCGCGGTAATATTGCCGGTCGTTGGAGACCCGCAGCGACGGCACCCCCGACCGGTTCCAGTCGGTGAACAGCATCGAGAGCGCGCAGAAGCCGGGCGCGAGCGGGGTGCGAACCGAATAGTCCGGCCGGTCGCCGGCTTGAGGGCGATAGAGCGAGTTGTCCTCGCAGGTTCCCCAGGGGGAGCCGGGCGCGTCGCGGTCGACGTAATGGCCGATCGCCAGGGTCGGGAATTTCCGCCCCGGCTCCCACTCGGCCGCGAACGAGGTCGTCCAGCCGGAATCGCCGTCGAAATTCCATTCCCGGTTGGCGATCGTGAACGTGCAGTCCGGCCCTCCCTTGAGCAGGAGGTTGCCGCCGACCCGCAGCACGAACAGATCCATGCGGCCGTCGCCGTCGATGTCGATCGGATAGGCGCCGATGATGTTCTCGGTCTCGTGATGGCCGGTATCGAAGGTGAGCGGCTTTTCCTCGAATTTGAGCGGGCCGCCGGCCTTCGACCGGTTGACGAACAGCCGGGCCCGGTTTTTTCCCCCGGCCAGGAACACCGACGGAAAGCCCGAGCCGTCGCAATCGAACGCCGCGCCGCCGCCGCCGACGAAGAATTCCCATGGGCCGCCGTAGACGCTGTGAACGCCCGCCGCCTGGGCCTCCTCGCGCATCAGCGGAATATCGCCGAGCGGCTTCAGCGGGCCGTTCGCGGCGTGGGCCGCCGCCAAACCGAGGCCGATGAAGGCGGCAAACAGGCAAAAGACGATCCGCATCACGGCGCCTCGATCACGAGCGAGCGCAGGAAGGCGACGATGCTGTCGCGCTGCGCGGGGTCGAGGGCGAGATAGGCGTCGCGCGAAAACCGCGCCTCGCCGCCGTGCGCGACGATGACCTCGTCGAGCATGCGGAAGGCGCCGTTGTGGCCGTAGGGCGCGGTCGAGCCGACGCCCCACAGCCGCGGGGTCAGGAACACGTCGCGCTCGACGAAGCGCTGGGCCTGCAATTCGTTGCCGAGCGCGTTGACGGTCTCGTCGACGATCAGATGGCGCTTGAGGTCGCTGTAGAGCGGGATCAGCCACTCGCCCTTGTCGTTCCTCTGAAGCGTCCTGGCGAAGGGCAGGGCGCCAAGATCGATGCGGATCGGTTTCTTCACCTCGGAAGTCCGCAACGTCCCGGCCATGTCGTAGGGCGCGGGATCGGTGAAGACCAGCGATTTCAGCGGCAGCACCGAGATGTGGCACGAGGCGCAGCCGATCGCGTCGAATTGCTTGGCGCCGTCCTTCGCCGCCTGCCGCCAATCGTCCGGCAGATCGGCCTTCACCGTCGGCGGCGGCAGGGTCGCCTGAAACGCGACCAGGGCGGAGACGTCGCCGGCCGTCATCGCGTCCGGAACCCCGCTCTCGGCGAAATCGTGACTGCCGGTCCACCGCACCCCGAAGCGCTCGACCGCCTCCATGCCGTGATGCGAATTGAGCGCGTTGATGGTGAACTGGCGCAACGAGGTGAACACGCCCTTGCGGCTGAACGGACGCACGATCAGGTCGGCGTCGACGCCGTCGACCGAGTCGAGGTCGACGATGCCGTCGGGATGGGCGACGATCCAGCCGAACCGCACCCCCTTGGCGACGAGATCGGCGCGCACGTCCTGGCCGGTCGCGCAGGCGCGCTTGACGGCCTCGGCGCGGATCGCCTGCAAGTCGGCGGTCATTTCGCGCGCCAGCAGCTCGACCAGCCCGGCGCCCATGATCGCGATCGTATGCCGCTCGCTCGAGAAGGAGGGGTCGGTGTTGTCGAACTCGGCGCTTTCGAATCCCTCCGAGACGAAGGCGTTGGAGACATCGTCGCCCGAGCCGCCTTCGATCGGATCGTTGTGGCACCCGAAGCAGGAGTTCGAATCGGGACCGCTGGTGCGGCTGAAAGGCGGATTGACCCCGCGCTTGCGCTTGGTCGGGATGATCGCCTGCGTCGCCTTCGGTCGGCCGGCGCCGTCCGCGGTGGTGAATTTCGCCTTGAACAGTTGACGCCCGCGCTCGATCAGGGCGGGCAGGGCGGCGGGACCGGCGGCGGCGAGCGCATCGAAATCGAGGTGCGAGTGCGAGGCGAAGACGCGCTCGTCCCAGCTGCCCGCGGAAGCAAAGCCGGCGGCCAATGCGCTCATAAGGCCGCCGAGGACGACGGCCAGTCCGGGGCGGCGTTTCATCTCCCTGATGCCTCTCTTCGCCGACGCGTCGCCTTGCCCCCGGGGCAAGTCGCCGGAATGTTCTCCCATCCTTTCACGAGCGCGACCGCCGTCGCAAGGGGGACTGCCGCCCAACTCATCGCATCGAGCGTTTATTTGGGCGCGGTTTGCGTTTTATTGGTCAAAAGTCGAGCCATCCAGCCCTTCAAGACTGTTGCGTCGCCGCTGGATTGCGAGTTACTGTGAATATCCCGAGCGGCCGCCCGGGCAAGATGCGGTCGAGAAGTCTTTACCGGTCCTCGAAGGACCTCTAGTGGAGGAAATCTAATGAATATTCTCAAAGCGTTGACTCTCGGGGCGGCGCTGTTCGCCTCGGTGAGCCTGACGTCGCTCGCCGCGATGGCGAAGAACGTGACGGTCGGCGTTTCCTGGTCGAACTTTCAGGAAGAGCGCTGGAAGACCGACGAGGCGGCGATTAAGAAGGCTCTTGGCGCGCACGGGGCGAAGTATATCTCGGCCGACGCCCAAGGGTCGCCGACCAAGCAGCTCACCGACGTCGAGGACCTGATCTCGAAGGGCGCCAATGTGCTCATCGTTCTCGCGATGGACTCAGAAGCGATTCTTCCGGCGGTCAAGAAGGCCAACGACGAAGGCATCCCGGTCATCGCCTATGACCGCCTGATCGAGAGCCCGAACGTTCTCTACATCACCTTCAACAACGTCGGCGTCGGCCGCATGATGGCCAAGGCGATCGAGGCCGCCAAGCCGTCGGGCAACTACGCCTTCATCAAGGGCGACAAGGGCGATCCGAACGCGGACTTCCTGTTCTCAGGGATCATGGAGGTCCTGAAACCCGCGATAACGGCGGGCAAGATCAAGAACGTCGGCGAGTCCTACACCGACGGCTGGAAGCCCGACAACGCCCAGAAGAACATGGAGCAGATCCTGACCAAGAACAACAACAAGGTCGACGCGGTCGTATGCGAGAACGACGGCATGGCCGGCGGCGTCGTCGCCGCGCTCAAGGCGCAGGGGCTCGCGGGGGTGGTCCCGGTCTCGGGTCAGGACGGCGACCATGCGGCCATCAACCGCATCGCGCTCGGCACCCAGACGGTCTCGATCTGGAAGGATTCTCGCGATCTCGGCAAGGCGGCGGGCGATGCGGCGGTCGAGCTCGCCGACGGCAAGAAGATGTCCGCCATCCCCGATGTGAAGCCCTTCTCGGGCGGCCCCAAGCACATCACCGTCAACGGCATCCTCCTTACCCCGCTCGCCATCACCAGGGCCAACCTCAACGTGATCGTCGACAAGGGCTGGATCACCAAGGCGGAAGTCTGCGCCGGCGTGAAGCCCGGCACGGTCGCTTTCTGCAAGTAAGTTGACCGCGCCTTCGCGCGATGAAACAATCAAGGGCCGCGCCGTCCCAAAAGGCGGCGCGGCTTTTGGATGAGGCAACGGCGCCCGCAATTTTCGGCGCGGCGTCGGTCGATTATAAAGATCGGGAGGGGAGATGACCTCAGCAGCGCCGGGCGCGGCCGCAAGCCCGAACGAGCCGGCGATCCGCAAGTTGCTGCGGGCCACCGAGGTCGACACCCGCATGCTGGGAATGATCGGCGCGCTGCTGCTGATCTGGGTCGGATTTCACCTTTACACCGTGATCGCCACCGGCCAGGGCCTGTTCCTGACCCCGCGAAATCTGTGGAATTTGTCGGTCCAGACATCCTCGATCGCGGTCATGGCGACCGGCATGGTGCTGATCATCGTCATGCGTCATATCGATCTTTCGGTCGGAGCGATCCTTGGCTTTGTCTCGACGATCATCGGCGTGACGCAGGTCTATGTCCTGCCCCATTATCTCGGCATCAACAGCCCCGCGATCTGGATCCTCACTGTCATCCTCGGCCTCATTGTCGGCGGCGCGATCGGCGCGTTGAACGGCTCCCTCGTCGCCTATCTCGGCGTTCCGTCCTTCATCGTCACCCTCGGCGGTCAATTGTTTTGGCGCGGCGCCGCGTGGTGGGTGACGACCGGTCAAACCATCGCCCCGCTCGACGACCGCTTCGCGCTGATCGGCGGCGGCCCGCTCGGTTCCATCGGCGCCGTGGCGAGCTGGGCTCTGTGCGCGGTGGTTTGCGCGGCGATCGTGTTCGGCCTCTATGCGGGGCGACAGAGGCGGGCGCGATTCCGCTTCCCGCAGCGGCCGATGTGGGCGGAGGCGACGATCGCGGTCGTCGGCTGTCTTGTCGCGGTCGGCGCGACCTGGGTCGTCAATGACTATCCATGGCCCGAACGCGTGGCGGCGAACTACGCGGCCGCTCACCATATCGAGGCGCCGCCCGGCGGTCTGTTCATCTCGACCGGCTATGCGATTCCGGTGTTGATAGCGCTGGTCACCGCGGCCGCGATGACCTTCTTGGCCAACCGCACCCGCTTCGGCCGCTATGTCTATGCGATCGGCGGCAATCCGGAAGCGGCCGAACTCGCCGGCATCAACACCAAGAAGATCACGGTGTTGGTCTTCGCTTTGATGGGCGTGCTGGCGGCGGTCTCGGGCTGCATCGAGTCGGCGCGCCTGGATTCGGCGACCAACGTCCTGGGTCAGTTCGAGGAACTTTATGTCATCGCCGCCGCCGTGATCGGCGGCACGTCGCTGTTCGGGGGCGTCGGCACGATCTACGGCGCCCTAATTGGCGCGGTCGTCATTCAATCCCTGCAATCAGGCATGGTGCTGCTCGGCTTCAACTCGGCGTTCCAGGAGATGGTCGTCGGGGTCGTGCTCGTCGGCGCGGTCGGCCTCGACACCTACTACCGCCGCAGAACCGCTAAAGGGTGAGGCATGGAAGCCGCGGTCCAAACGCCCCTCGTCGCCATGAAGGACATCTCGATCGCCTTTGGCGGACTGAAGGCGGTCGACCGCGCGTCGATCGACCTCTATCCCGGCGAGGTGGTCGGCCTGCTCGGGCACAACGGAGCCGGCAAATCCTGCCTGATCAAGATTTTGTCGGGCGCCTACCGACGCGACGAGGGAGAGATTTTCATCAACGGACAGGCGGCGACAATTAACAACCCGCGCGACGCCAAACACTACGGCATCGAGACGATCTACCAGACGCTCGCGCTCGCCGACAACGTCGACGCGGCGTCGAATCTCTATCTCGGCCGCGAACTCCTCACCCGCTGGGGCACACTCGACGACGCATCAATGGAGGCGGAGGCGCGCAAGGTGATGGGGCGGCTCAATCCCAATTTCCGCCGGTTCAAGGAGCCGGTGATGGCGCTCTCGGGCGGCCAGCGACAGTCGGTCGCTATCGCGCGGGCGATCCATTTCAACGCCCGCATCCTCGTGATGGACGAGCCTACCGCCGCGCTCGGGCCGGCGGAGACGGCGCAGGTCGGCGAACTCGTCAAGCAGCTCAAAGCCGAGGGCATCGGCATTTTTCTCATCAGCCACGACATCCACGACGTCTTCGACCTCGCCGACCGCGTAACGGTGATGAAGAATGGCCAGATCGTCGGTAGCGGCCGGGTCCAGGACATGACCAAGGACGAAGTGCTCGGGATGATCATCCTCGGCAAATGCCCGCCCGGCGCGACTCCCGGCTTGGGGGCGATGGAGAGCTGAGGCCATCGACGAGACGGCCTGACGAAGCCCTGCGGGGCGACGTCGCGCTGCGCCGGCTTCACAGCTGAGAGACCGCTGGTCTCGGGTCTCGGCCAAGACGTCGAACCTGGTTCGCGCGGCAGCGGCATATATGTTTGGCGTGGCCGACGCCGAGCGCTTCGTCGTCAAAAAAGAGGGACGCCGCTGCTCCGGCGTCAAGGAGCGACGGCGTCCCCGCCGCCAGCGCAGCCGCGCTAACGCGCGAGAACCGATGGAGGTTCGTCCCCATGCGCTAGCATGAGCGGAGGACCTCACGGGCAGGTGTCCCAGAAGCCGTTCCGCTGGGTCGAGTCGGTGTAGTACCAGCACAGGCCCGGTTGGGGCGGCGGAGGCGCCCACGCCACCGCCGTGCCGGCGGCGATGAAGCCGATCGCCGCGCCGGCAGCGATCGCCCCGCCCGGCGCCCAGCGATAGGGTCGCCCCGCCCAGGCGCCGCGATAGACGCCGCCATGATAGCCGACGTTCCGGTTGACGTTGACGTTCGCGTTGCGATTGACGTTCACGTTGGCGTTGCGGTTCACGTTGCGATTGACGTTCGTATTCCGGTTGACGTTCGCATTGTGATGCACGTTGCGGTTCACGTTCCTGTTGTGGTTCACGTTGCGGTTGACATGAGCTCCCCCGCGCGCGCCGCCGCCATGCCGCGGCGCGGCCGCCCCTGGCTCGGTGAGCGCCAACAGGCTGGCCACGGCCATCGCCGTTGCGGCCAAAAGTTTCGAAACCTTCATCACTGACTGTCCTTCCTGGTTAGCTTTCGTCCAGCTTCTTGGAAACAAGCGACTTTGCGGCGTCTTGGCATTGGCCTTTCCGCGCGGATGACCCCCGCGACGCCTCACTTGCCGTCGATGTCGGGAACGGCGGCGGCGGCGTTTCCGCCTTCCAGGTCGATGTCGACCTCGTCGATCCTGCCGTTGTACTTGAACGGCATTCGATCCGCATAATCCTCGAGGATCGGGGTGCCGCGGTCCTCGCCGACGTCGAGCGTCTCGTCGACCGAATAGATGAAGGGAACCGTGTGGTCGATGGTGGTCTTCGCAACCTCTACTCCGTCCACCTTCATTGCATAGGCGCCGCCTTTGCCGAATTCGCCCTTCTTTCCATGGTACTTGAAGTCGACCGTTATGACGTGGTCGCCGGGAGTCAGCTTGTCCTGGCCGCTGATGCGGATGCCGTCGCCGGGCTGCTGGGTGTTCTTGTAGGCCCAGACCGGCTTGCTGTCGAGCGCCACCAGACCCCAGCCGGCGAACCGGCCGCCCTGGGTGACGATCACGCCCTCGGCGCCCTCATTGGGGACGTTGAGCTTGGCGGTGATGGCATAGGATGAATTCTTCACCGTCGGCGCCGTTCCCTCAGGGATCCGGACCGTGCCCTGGCGGTAGACGAAGTGCGAACGTCCGCGAGTTCAGGCTCGGCTTTTGGAACACCGCCTCGACCGTCGCCTGCGGAGAGAAGTTGAGCGGCAGGACGTTGTTGCGGCCCGCTTCCGCCCACCAAAGCTCCTTCAGTTCGGCGAGCTTCTCAGGCTTCTCCTTGGCGAGATCATGCCCCTGGCTGAAGTCGTCATTGAGATTGTAAAGCTCCCAGTTGAAGCTCTCGGGCGTCAGGCCCTTCGGCTCCGGCTCCCAGGCGAAGACGAGCGGCGTCGTCGACGCCATCCAGCCGTCCTGATAGATCGCCCGATTGCCGAACATTTCGAAGATCTGCTTGGTGCGGCGGTCCTTCGCCTTGGCGTCGTCCCAGGTGTAGGCCATCGACACGCCGTCGAGCGGCTGCTGCTTGACGCCGTTGATGATGTCCGGGGCCTTGAGGCCGGCCGCCTCGAGAATCGTCGGCATGATGTCGGTCACGTAGTGGAACTGATCACGTAGAGCCCCGACGTCCTTGATGCGGGCCGGCCAGCTCATCACCATGCCGTTGCGCGTGCCGCCGAAGTGGCTCGCATAGCGTTTGGTCCACTGGAACGGCGCGTCGAACGCCCACGACCAGGGCACCGGCATGTGATTGTAGTGGAGCGGCCCGCCGAGCTGATCCTTGATCGAATAGAGGTAGTCGAAGCTCTCCTTCGCGCCGTTGCCGATCACGGCGATCTCGTTGGCCGTGCCTTGCAGGGTTCCCTCGGCGCTGCCGCCGTTGTCGCCCTCGATGAAGATGATCAGCGTGTTGTCGAGTTCGCCCTCCGCTTTCACAGCGTCGATGACGCGGCCGATGTTGGCGTCGTCATAGGCGAGATACGCAGCATAGATCTCCGCCATATGGGCGAAGAGCTCCTTGTGCCGCGCGTCGAGCGAATCCCACGCCGGCATGTTGGCCGGGCGCGGGGTCAGGATCGTGTTCTCAGGGATGATTCCGAGCTTCTTCTGGCGCTCGAACGTCTCTTCGCGCAAGCGGTCCCAGCCCTCGTCGAACTTGCCCTTGAACTTGGCGATCCAGTCCTTGGGAACGTGATGGGGCGCATGGGTCGCGCCCGGCGCATAGTAGACGAAGAACGGCTTGTCGGGCGCGAGCGAATGCTGCTGTTCGATATAATGAACCGCCTTGTCGGCGAGGTCGGCGTCGAGATTGTAGTTCGCCCTCGCGGCGCCACTCAGCGCCTCCTTCGGTTCGACGGGGCTCGTATTCTCGAACAGTGTCGGGTCCCACTGGTCGGTGTCGCCGCCGATGAAGCCGTAGAAATATTCGAAGCCGAGCCCGGTCGGCCACAGGTCGAACGGGCCGGCGGCGCTCGACTGCCAGCCGGGCACGTTGTGGTTCTTGCCGAACCAGGCGGTGTTGTAGCCGTTCTGGCGCAAGATTTCTCCGATCGAGCCGGCGCTCTTCGGCATGACGGAATCATAGCCCGGATAGCCGAGGCTGCGCTCCATGATGATGCCGGTGTGCGCGTTGTGCTGCTCGCGCCCGGTGATCAGCGCCGCGCGCGTCGGCGAACAAAGCGCGGTGGTGTTGAAGCGGTTGTACTTGAGGCCGTTTGCGGCGAGTTGCTCGAGCGTCGGCGTCGGAACCGGACCGCCAAACGCGCTCGACGCCCCGAAGCCGACGTCGTCGGTCAGGATCAGCAGCACGTTCGGCGCGCCCTTGGGCGCCGTGACCGGCTGGGGAAAGTCGGACTTCGAATCGGCCGTCGTGCGGCCGATGATTCCTTTGAACGGCGGAGGCGGGTAGGGCAGAACGGAGACGTCCGGCGGCCCGGCGTCGTTGGCCTGCCCCGTGGCGCCCTGGGCGACCGCGATGGTCGGATCGAGTACAATCAAGGCGCTTAACGCCGAAGCGACCGCCAGCGCGTAGCGGCTTTCAAACGAACGACTCATGATAACTCTCCAACCTTGCCGCGATCCTTGTGCAAGCCCTTGCGGTTCTGACGACACGCGCAGCTATTTGCCCTGCACGACTTCGAGCCGATCATTGTCTCGATTTCCCGTCACTCGTCCGCCGTCTCCCAACCCGCAAGACCCGTCGCCCGATCGCCTTGAGCAAAGCTCTCGCAGCATCACGCGCGTAACCTCAATCCCGATCGAGGATTGACCGCCGATGATCAATCGCCAAAGATTTCCGAGATTTTTTTGGTCGGCCTCGGGCCAAGTCCCGCCGCGAACGATCAAACGGAAGAGCCATGCCCAAACGCATTCAGGCGCACGACATCGTTTCGCGGGAGGGCTGGCTCAGCTTCACGCCCGAGCCGTTTCGCCGGATCGTGCTCGACCGGTGCAAGCTGCAGCAATTCAAGGCGGGCGCCGCGATCTATTCGGTCGGCGATCCGCCCGGCGGCATGTATGGACTGGTGGCCGGCAGTTTCGCCCTGTCGATCGCGCCCGGCGAGCGCGGACCTTATGTCGCGCATTTCGCCCGTCCCGGCGCCTGGTTCGGCGAGGCGGCGGCCTTCACCGAACAGCCCCGGCGGATCAGCCTCGCGGTCACCAGGGATTCGGAGGTTCTGCACCTGCCACTGCCGGCGATCCGCGAGATCGTCGCGGACGACCCGGGCGCCTGGCGGTTCTTCGGCCTGGCGGCGATCGTTCACAACGACACCGCCATCGGCGCGGCCGACGATCTTCTGATCCGCGATCATTTCAGGCGCAGCGTCGCGGTGCTGCTGCGTCTTGGCGGCTGTCGGTATGTCACGCCGCCCGGCTCGGCGCCGATCGAAGTCGACGTCAGCCAGGAAGATTTCGCGGCCATGACCAATCTGGCGCGCACGACCGCCGGCGCGGTTTTGCGAACGCTCGAAGCCGCCGGCCATCTCAAAGTGTCCTACCGGCGCATCCGCGTTCTGGCGCCCGACGCGCTGAGGGCGATGTTGGATGTTTGACCGGAAGACGCTGGGACGTTCCAGCGACGCGTCGCGGCCCGAGGTTGTCACCCATGTCTTCGGTACGAAGCGTCACCCATCTGTCCGGGCCGGACATTGATTTCATTGGTGCCGGTTGAGGGATTTGAACCCCCGACCCACGGTTTACAAAACCGTTGCTCTGCCAACTGAGCTAAACCGGCTTGGGGCGCGCCCGGCCTTGGCTATCAGCGAGGCCGGGCGGGCGCAAGGCTCAAGCTCAAGCGCGCCATTCAGCCGGAGGCGACGGTCGCCGTCCAGGGCCCGCCCACCTTGACGGCTTCATCCATGCCGGGCCAGGGCGGCATGGTGACGGCGACGAAGCAGAGCGGCGCGCCGCTCTCGGCGCGGAACTGAAACGTCGTTCCGAGCGGAATTGTCACCGACGTTCCGGGGCGAAGCGCGTCGGTCCGTTCGTCCTCATCCTGCCGCCGCCAGAGTTCGCCGCGTCCGGAAAGCACGTACCAGATCTCCTCGACCGTCCGGTGCCTGACCGCGTGCGAGGTCGCGCCGGCGGGCAGTTCGAAATGCGCCATGCTCCCGCCGCGAAGGCTCAAAAGCAGTCGAACGGCGGTGCCGTCCGGCGCCGTCGCATCGGATGCGGCGCCCAGAATTTTCGATTCAAAACGCGTTGAAGCCGGCACTGGAGGGGCCTCTCGCTCGCCAAGCGGGACAATCGGCCCCGCCACATCCTTGTGGCGCCATGCCTTGGCGCGGCGTTCGGCGCCCTGCTAAGAAGGGACATGACGACCGCGAGTTTAACCGGCGAACAGGCGCTTGACGAATTCCGCGCGGCGGGCGCGCTGCTCGAAGGCCATTTCATCCTGTCGTCCGGGCTGCACTCGCCAGTATTTCTGCAAAAGATGTTCGTGTTTCAGGATCCGGCCCGCACCGAGCGTCTGTGCCGCGCGCTGGCGGAGAAGGCGCGGGCCGCGTTCGGGCCGATCGACATTGTCGCCTCGCCCGCGCTCGGCGGCATCGTTCCCGGCTATGAAACGGCGCGCTGGCTCCGCGCCAAGGCGATCTTCGTCGAGCGCGAGAACGGCGTGTTCAAGTTGCGGCGCGGATTCTCCATTCCAGCGGGCGCGCGGGTGCTGATGGTCGAGGACGTCATCACCACCGGCCTTTCCTCGCGCGAGACCCTGGCGGCGCTCGCGGAACATCCCGGGACGATCATCGGCGCCGCCTGCCTCATCGACCGCTCGGGCGGTCAGGCGGACATCGGCGTGCCGCGCGTCGCCCTGGCGACGATCGACATTCCGGCCTATCCCGCTGACGCGTTGCCGCCGGAACTCGCGGCGGTGCCTGCGGTCAAGCCGGGAAGCCGCGTGACCGTCGGCGCGACCTGAGCCTCGGCGAATTTCTCCAGGAGGGTGATCGATGACGGCGCTTCGCTTGGGCGTGAATGTCGACCATGTCGCGACCGTCCGGAACGCGCGCGGCGGCGCGGTCCCCGATCCGGTGCGCGCGGCGCTGATGGCGATCGAAGCCGGCGCCGACGGAATCACCGCGCATCTGCGCGAGGACCGCCGCCATATTCACGACGATGACATGCGGCGGCTGAAGGCCTCGATCGGCAAGCCGCTCAATTTTGAAATGGCCGCGACCGAGGCGATGCTCGACATCGCCCTCAGCATCCGCCCGCACGCCTGCTGCCTGGTGCCGGAAAAGCGCACCGAACGGACGACCGAGGGCGGCCTCGACGTGGTTGGCGGTTTCCGCGCGCTCAAGCCGTTCGTGGCCGAACTCGGCCGGGCGGGAATCCGGGTCTCGATGTTCATCGAGCCTTCGCTCGACGCTCTGACGGCGAGCGCGGATCTGGCTGCCCCAGTGGTCGAGCTGCATACCGGCGCCTGGTGTGACGCATTGGCGCGCGCTGACCCGGCTCGAGCCGACTATGAATTCGGCCGCCTGCGGGTGGCCGCCGCCCAGACCGCGACGCTGGGACTTGAATGTCACGCCGGCCATGGCCTCGACTACGGCTCCGCGCGCCTCATCGCCGCCCTGCCGCAAATCGCCGAGCTCAACATCGGCCATTTCCTCGTCGGCGAGGCGATCTTCGTCGGGCTCGCCGAAAGCGTCAGGACCATGCGCGCGGCGATGGATATGGGCCGCGCGGGCGCTGGGGTCCGCCAATGATCATCGGAATCGGCAGCGACCTGTGCGACACGCGTCGCATCGAGCGGACGCTGGATCGATTCGGCGCGCGGTTCGTCGACCGCTGTTTCACCGAAATCGAACAACGCCGCTCCGAGCGCCGCGCGGCACGCGCCGCCTCCTACGCCAAAAGATTCGCCGCCAAGGAGGCCTGCGCCAAGGCGCTGGGAACCGGGCTCAGGCGCGGGGTGTTCTGGCGCGACATGGGCGTGGTCAACTTGCCGTCCGGCCAACCGACGATGCGTCTGACGGGAGGCGCCGCGGAGCGGCTCAGGGCGATTCTGCCGCCCGGGACGGAGCCCGTCATCCATCTGACCATCACCGACGAACCGCCGATGGCGCAGGCGTTCGTGGTTATCGAGGCGCGCGGGACGCCTCGATGATTCGGCGATGCCAACGCGTGGCGTTGAGCGGGGCGTTTCCGCGTCCCACGGAGGGGAGGCCTCGAAAGGCGCGAGCGAGTTGGGCATTCGTACGCTCATGCGGCGACCGGCGGCGCGCTGAATTTCGTCTCAGCCGCCGCAATCGCTTGAAATCGTATAATTTTATATATAACATAAATAGTATGTATATTATCGGCGCGCTACTGGGCGCTTGTGGCCGAGAGCGCGCGACAACGGCGGCGCCGCTATCGCCAGTCGACGCCAATCCGTCGATAGCGATCGGCCAACCCACTGGCGGCGCTGCCAAAAAGCCAAGAAACGTCAGACCGGAGCGGGTTTTCGTGACCTTTATGCAACATAGTCCCAGGAAAGGCGATTCTAAGGCGTTTTCGCGACAGATAGGAGTTGAGCGGCGGCGCGAGGAGGGTATGGTGTGGCGTGTGAGCGGGAGATCCCCGGTCGCGGACGGGTCGACGGCGCCATTTGCAAGGGGCAAACCGCCAACATCCGGGCAATATCGGGAATAGGGGGCTGACCGCCTTCGATCACATGGGTTCGCAAGCGGGCCGCAAAAATTGAAGGTGAGAAGAAAACCAAACCCCGCCATGTTTAACTGGAGGTCAAAATGACGCTCATTAAGAGCCTTCTACTCGGTTCGGCGGCCGGCATCGTCGCCGTCGCCAGCGCGCAGGCGGCCGATCTTCCGACCAGGAAGGCGGCGCCGGTGGAATATGTTAGAGTCTGCAACGTTGGCGGGATCACCGGCTGGGTGATGCCGGGCACCGACACCTGCATGAAAATCAGCGGCTACATCACGGCTCAGTTCACGGGCGGCAACCTCAACACCCAGTATAACTGGGCGTCGACCGCAATTTTCACTCAGGCCACCGGTATTACGCTCCCGTTCAATGACGTGCGCTCCACACCGCGCGTCCTCGTTCAGGCCAGCGACGCTCAGTTGAATTCGACATTCTACCGTAACGCGATCGGCTGGTCGACCCGCGCCAACATCGGTTTCGACTTTGCCTCCAACACCGCCTGGGGCCCGCTGATCGGGCATATGGACCTCAACACCGACGTCGGCAACGGCTTCGACGCCCTCGGCGGCGACACCTACCTGAACACAGGCTATTTGACCTGGGCGGGAATCACCGCCGGTAAGGCGCAGTCGTTCTTCTCGTTCGTCGGCGGCGGCGAGAACTGGGCGAACTTCTTCTCGCCCGACCGCAAGGGCTTCAACGAGCCGCTGCTGCTGGCCTACACCGCCTCCTTCGGCGGCGGCTTCTCGGCGACGCTGTCGGCGGAAAGCCAGGGCGCGGTCGGCGGCTCGGGCGGCGGCACCGACATGACCGGCGCGGCCGGCTCCAACCCGGGCAATATCACCTTCGGCGGTCAGCGTTGGCCGGACATCGTCGGCGCATTGCACGTCAAGCAGGGCTGGGGCGAGGCTCAGTTGTCGGGTGTCTTGCACGACGTCAACGTGCGAGATAATAGCTTCTACAACTTTGGAGTGGGTTGCGGCGCCGGGTTTCTCGGTATTTGCGACGGATCTGAAAACAAGGTCGGCTGGGCCCTCGACGCCGGCGTGAAGGTCAACCTGCCCTCGTTCGGCGCCGGCGATAATTTCCTCATCACCGCCGCCTACAGCCAGAACGCGGTCCTGTACTCTGGACTGATTGACGCTATGTGGGGCGAGCGTGGCCAGGTCAACGGCAACGGTCAGCCGATGTATCTCGCCGACGCGTTTTTCAATCCGCTTACCAACCAATGGTCGCAGCCGACCGCGTGGACGATCTCGGCTTCGATGGAGCATCACTTCACGCCGGAGTTCTACATCAACCCGGAGGCTTCGTACGGTCAGCTTAGATGGAGCAACCAGGGCGGTTGCAGCTATTGGACGCCGGGGTGCACCGTTGGCTCCCTGCTCGGCGGCGCGCTTTCGCCGAGCGCGACAAGCTGGCTGGTCGGCGCGGATATCGGCTGGAACCCGGTCACCAACCTCAACTTCGATCTGGAGTTGATGTATCAGGACACTCAGCAGGATCGGCCGAACGGCTTCCTGGGAACCGTCTACAATCTGGGCGGACCTGGCGGCGCGGTTTTCGTGCCCGGCGCGTGGGAAGGCAACAGCAGCGGTTTCGCTGGCCGTTTCCGCATCACCCGTTACTTCTGATCGCGACCGGATCGGACGAAGCGAACGGCCCCGGAGCGAAAGCTCCGGGGTTTTTTGTTGCCCGCTCGACTCCACTCAAAACTGGCGAACGCGCATTGGGCCGCACTTTGCGCTTGCGCCCGCCCGCCCGGCGTTCGAAGATTGACCCGGCCCGCGTTTGAAGCGCGCGGCGTGACGCGCACGACTTCGCCGTCCGCTTTTTTGCGCCGTCGCAAGCAAGCCGACTTGTCATGAATCAACCGCGCAGCCGCGCCATGAAGATCTTGGCGCCGACGAACGTTCAGGACTGGCTTTAGGCGATGATGCGGCAATACGAATTGGTCGAGCGGGTTCGCCGCTACAATCCGACTGCCGACGAAAGTCTGCTCAATCGCGCCTATGTTTTCGCCATGAAGGCGCATGGCAGCCAGACCCGCGCTTCGGGCGATCCCTATTTCTCCCATCCTCTCGAAGTCGCGGCGATTCTGACCGAATTGAAGGTGGACGACGCGACGATCGTGGCCGCCATGCTGCACGACACGATCGAGGACACGGCCGTCTCGCGCAAGGACGTCGACAAGGCTTTTGGCGACGAGATCGGGGGGCTCGTGGACGGCCTCACCAAGCTCGACAAGCTCGACTTCGTCACCAGGCATGCGCAACAGGCCGAGAACTTCCGCAAACTTCTGCTCGCGGTCGCCGACGACGCGCGGGTTCTTCTGGTCAAGCTCGCCGACCGCCTGCACAACATGCGCACCCTGAATTTCATGCCGGAGGCCACGCGGGTTCGCATCGCACAAGATACGCTCGACATCTACGCTCCGCTCGCCGGCCGAATGGGCATGCAGAGTATGCGCAGCGAACTCGAGGACCTCGCCTTCCGCTGTCTGATGCCCGAGGCCTACGCGCTGATCGTGTCGCGACTGGAGCACCTGAAAGCCGAGAACGGCGCCATCATCGCCCGCATCGAGGCCGAGCTCACCGACCAATTCGCCCGTCGCGGCATCAAGGTCGAAGTGAAGGGCCGCCAGAAGCAGCCCTATTCCATCTGGCGCAAGATGGAGCGGCGGTCGATCGCCTTCGAGCAGCTTTCCGACATCTACGGGTTTCGCATTCTCGTCGACAGGGTCGCAGACTGCTACGCCGCGGTTGGGGTCGCGCATACGACCTGGCCGAGCGTGCCCGGGCGCTTCAAGGACTATATCTCGACGCCGAAACAGAACGACTATCGTTCGATCCACACCACGGTGATCGGTCCCGGCAGCCAGCGGGTCGAATTGCAGATCCGCACCCACGAAATGCACGAGATCGCCGAATACGGGATTGCCGCGCATACGATTTACAAGGACTCGCGGACCGACGCCGACACGCCCGGGGTGAGCGAAAGTCGCGCTTATCGAGGATTGAGGCAGACTATTGAAGCGCTGGCCGGCGACGATTCGGAAAAGTTCCTCGAGCATACCAAGCTCGAGCTGTTTCACGATCAAGTTTTCTGTTTCACGCCCAAGGGCCGGCTCATCGCCTTGCCGCGCGGCGCGACGGCGATCGATTTCGCCTATGCGGTCCATACCGACGTCGGGAATTCCGCGGTCGGGGCAAAGATCAACGGCCGGATCGCGCCGCTGATCTCGGTGCTAAACAACGGTGATGAAGTGCTGATTTCCCGATCCGAGGGCGGTTCCCCGCCAGCGGCGTGGGACAGCGTCGTCGTGACAGGTCGCGCTCGCGCCGCAATTCGACGGGCGACGCGCGAAGCGGCGAAGCTTCAATTCGGGGGTTTGGGCCGCCAGATCGTCGAACGCGCGTTCGAGCGGGCGGGCAAGAAATTCGCCGAGGCCAAACTCAAGGCCGCACTCCCGCGTCTAGCGCGCGCCTCGATCGAGGACGTGTTCGTCGGCGTCGGGCGGGGCGAGATCTATTCCGCCGACGTCGTGCGAGCGGTGCATCCTGACTTCAAGGAAGAGCGCAAGGCCGGGCCCACCGCGCCTCAGAACGAAAGCGGCTGGTTCGGCCTGCCTAAGGCGGCCGACCTGATGTTCCGCGTCCCGGGCAACTCCGACGCAGCCCTGGCGCTGCCGCTACGAGGCATCGATCTCGACACGCCCGTGAGTTTCGCGCCCAAGGGCGGGGCGGTCCCGGGTGAGCGCATCGTCGGCATTCGCGCGTCCGAGGGCATCGTCATCTATCCGATTCATTCGCCGGCGCTCGTCGAATACAATGATCGACCGGAACTTTGGCTCGATGTGCGCTGGGATCTCGAGAACTCGCCGGTCGAGCTGTACTCGACCCAGATTGAAGTGACCATGCTCAACGAACCCGGCGCGCTCGGCGTCATCGCCACGACGATCGGCGAATACGGCGCCAACATCGACGCTGTTTCGTCCTCGCCCAGCGGCGCGGATTTCCGCCAACTTCGGGTTGATCTGCAAGTGCGAGACATCCAGCATCTGAACGCCATACTGGCCCAACTGCGCGGCAAGAGCGTGGTCCACAAGGTCGAGCGGTTGAGCGGATAGAGTCGCCGATGCCCCTCTATTTCGCCTATGGCGCGAATATGAGCGTAAGCGCAATGTCTCGGCGCTGCCCGAGGTCAAAGGCGATGGGTCTGGCGCGGCTCCAGGGCCATAGGCTCGCGGTCATGCGCGAGGGATGGCTGACGGCCGTGCGCGATCCTCGCGCCGCCGTTCATGGCGTGTTATGGGATCTGGCCCTCTGTGATATTTCGAAGCTTGATCAATACGAGGGGCTGCCGCGTGGCCTTTACGCCAAGGCAAGCCTGCCGGTCATCGCAGCAGGGGGCGCAAGGTCGGCGCTGGTGTATCTGGGGGGTAACGCCGGGCCGGGACGGACAATTCCCGACTATTTAACCGAAATCATCACCGCGGCGCGCGAGTGGCCGTTGCCGACCGAAGCAATCGCCGCGCTCAAGTGTTTGCTACACCCCGAGACGGGCGGCTAAGCGCCCAGAAATGGCGATCCGGAGCTCAACGGGAGAACGCCACGCGACGCGACCGAACCTCAGTTGGTCGCGGACTGGTCCGGAGCCGCGCCCGTGGCGCCACCCATGCTAACCCACACGTTCGGATCGTCTTGAGCCTGGCGTTTGTAGAATTGGTAACCGGTCGCGCTCCAAGGGCGAATCGTCTCCGATAGGTTGTCAAGCACAAAGTCGCCTCGGTCGGTCTTGACCGTCAGGATTGTATGTCCGTCGCCGTTTAGATCGCGCACGATCGTCATGAGCAGCGCCTGACGAGGGAAGCCACGATCGATGAGCAGTTTGCGCTTGAACAGCGCATAGATCTTGCAGTCGCCCTTGCCGTCGATCGGGTAATCCCAATGATCAAGCGTGGCGCCCCAGTGGTCATAGTTGCTGATCGGCTTAATCGCGCTGTTGGCGAAAGCGTTAACCTGATTGAGCGTCTTCCAGACATGCTGGTCGAGGCGAATGTCCATCGGTCTTAGCTTGCCAAGCGTGCATTCTTCGGCGTGACGGTTGCAGAAGTCGACCCAGCCGTAAGGGATTGAGGTTTCGGCCCCGACGGGCGCCGAGGTCGCACGGGGCAAGCCCGGTTCTGACGCTTCGCCGAAGCTGTTCCATGCTAAGCCAAAGATTACCGCCATGGTCGCGAAGTTGAAGAGCCGATTGAGCATGAGGCGTCCGCCGTTTTCAATACGGACAGCATCGGGGCGGCTGCTTGTCGGGCGGAGAAAAAGTTCATTCGAATTTTATGGATCAGCTGCAACGGGCCGAGCAGAATTTTTTAACATTGACAATTGTTTTGTCCTATGAGCTTTTTTTGCGCTCTTCCGTTTCGGAAGAATTATCCCTCGATCAAGGTCCGGGCATTCGCAGCCTCGCGCCTCGCAGGCGCATGTCGCATACGCGTCGTCGAGTTCCTCGGATTTCGTGTAGCCCACGCGAACGAAGTCGAGACGATGGGTCGCCAGCCAGCCTTCGGGGTTTCGATGCGCGTTCGCGCCCCGGCGGAAGCAGATCGATTTGCCGGCGAGATCGCTCAATCGGCGGATCAGCGCGTCTCCCGGGACCATCGCCGACGTCGAAAGGAAATAGACTGCCGGGCCGGGCGTCGCTGCGCCGGCGAGGCGATAATCGATGATTTCGGCCCCGCGCCTCCGCAAGCTCGACCTTGATCTGGATATCGCCGCCGGCCGCGGGCTCGAGGAGGCTATGGATCAGTCGACGCAAATCGGCATCATTAGGAGCGCGCTGCGCTGGCGGCGCATCTGGACGGCGCGAGCGTGCGCCTGCCGGCCGCGATGTGATTGGTCAGCGGCGCGTCCACCTGAACGTGTCGCGCCTGATCCAGGTGAGCGATGCGTCGAACAAATCTTGACCGGCCTTACTTTATTTCAGATCATCCGACAGGAAGTCCAAATTCTAGATCACATACGATTTCAGTGGCGGAAAGCCATTGAATCCAACCGAGGAATAAGTCGTCGTATAGGCGCCGGCGCCCTCGATCAACACTTTAGCGCCAATCTCGAGCGAGACCGGCAGCAGATAGGGCTCTTTCTCGTAAAGCACGTCGACGGAATCGCAACTCGGACCGGCGATGATGCAGGGGCCGAGCGGATCTTCGTCGTAAGCCGTGCGGATCGGATAGCGGATCATCTCGTCCATCGTCTCGGCTAGGCCGTTGAACTTGCCGATGTCGAGATAGACCCACCGCTGCCTGTCGTCCTCCGACTTCTTCGAGATCAGCACCACCTCGGCCTCGATAATTCCGGCGTTGCCGACCATGCCGCGGCCAGGCTCGATGATCGTTTCGGGAATGCAGTTGCCGAAACGCCTGCGCAGCGCGCGAAAGATCGTCTGCCCATAGATCCGCACGCCGGGCACGTCCTTCAGATAGCGCGTCGGGAAACCGCCGCCGAGATTGATCATCGCCAGCTGGATGCCGCGCTCGGCGAGATCGCGGAAGATCTCGGCCGAGGTCTTGAGCGCGCGGTCCCACATTCGCGGGTTACGTTGCTGCGAGCCGACATGGAACGAGAGCCCATGGGCGACGAGGCCCAGGCGATGGGCGCGCTCGAGCACCCGGGCCGCCATCTCCGGCGCGCAGCCGAACTTGCGCGATAGCGGCCATTCCGCGCCCGCACCGTCGCATAGTATCCTGCAGAATACTTTCGCACCCGGCGCCGCGCGCGCGACCTTCTCGACCTCCGCCTCGCAATCGACCGCGTAGAGACGGACCCCGAGCGCGTAGGCGCGGGCGATGTCCTTCTCTTTCTTGATCGTGTTCCCGAAGCTGATGCGCTCAGGCGTCGCGCCCGCGGCCAGAACCTCATCGATTTCAGTCGCGGAGGCCGTATCGAAGCATGACCCGAGCCGGGCGAGGAGACAGAGAATCTCCGGCGCCGGATTCGCCTTGACCGCATAAAAGACGCGCGTATCGGGCAGCGCGCTGGCGAAGTCCAGATAATTTTCGCGCACAACGTCGAGATCGACGACGAGCCGCGGGCCCTCCTCCCGGTTGCGGGTAAGGAACTCCTTGATCCGATCGGTCATGGCCGCATCCCCCAACAGCGCGGAAAAGGCGTCCGCGCCGGGCAAATGAAGGAGTGACGGCGATGCAACTCTTGGCTCCGCGCGTTGGAGACGCGAAGCCAAGCAGTTGACCCGCCGCCGTGACCGCCCGCCGATCTCATCGGAAGCTCGAGAGCCTCTGACGATCGCGCCGCGCGATCAGATGCTGCGCCGCAGCCATGACTCGCCCGAGCGCCAAAGACCGCTCCAGCGTTCACAGCCATCGTTCGGAAGGGAGATTCCCGTCCGCACGCCCGGCAAGAAAGACAAGCCTCTTTGGGCGCCGACCTTTGGAGGGCCGACAGAGACCAAAAAAGCCCGGTCCGTCGTTGCTTCAAGCCGCGTCCCCCGTTTGGCGGGGTGCGCCGGTTCGCCTCCGGCTGCCGGTCTTCCAAGGACGGTTGACTGGCCTCTTGTCCAGATTCCCGCCGACCGACACGCGACCACAGGCACGTGCGTATTGGGCAGACACTTATTTGTTCGAAAAGCGCCCGGGCGCAAGAGGTTTTTTCGGTCCGGGCCAACAATTCTGCGAGAGCGTCACAAAATCGTTATACGTGGGGGATTTGCGCCTGCTCCAAGGCGCATCGGCTCGAGCGGGAAGGAGGACTGAATGTAGTGCCGCTCGCCGGTCTTCCGCGGCGCCCGTCGCTTTGCGTGATTGGGTGAGCGGTCGCGTGCTCGCCTTTGAAACAATTCCAAATTGAATCGTTTCTAATCTTGGCGCTCGGTTCTTGTTCCATCGACGCGCCTTTGCTATCGGAAAATGCGCGGTCGCGGACCTTGATCCCGTCGGTCATGAGGTTGTTATGTCAATTCGATGGAGCGGGGGCTTCGGCGCGCGCACGTTCGTGGGCGCCTTTTCGTCTGCATTGGGCTTTACCCGCATCTCGACCGCCGACGCGGCCACGCCAATCCCGGAGCCGAGACTTTCGGGGTTGCGCGGCGGACGGCGCCGGCCCGGCAGCCAATTCAATGCGCCAAATTCGGTTCAGTGGCCGCGCCGCGCCGCCGCGGAACGGCCGACCAGCGTTTCCGGCCGCGCCATGAGCGAACATGTCAGAAACGTTCGCCGACAGCACGGCAAACGGGGGTCGAGGTTGAGTTCCGGAAGCTTGGCCAGGATATGTCAATGACGAGCAAACGCCTTGTTTCGATTTTGGGGCTCGCGCTGGCGCTCGCTTGTGTCGACGGCGCGCCGGTGGCCGTCGCCGACGAGGCGGCCAAGGTCAGCGTGACGCTGAAGGACCATCGTTTCTCCCCGGCCGAGCCGACCGCGCCCGCGGGCAAGCCCATCGTCATCGAGGTCGACAACCTCGACGTGACGCCCTCGGAGTTCGAGAGCAAGCCGCTGCGGGTCGAGAAGGTCGTCCCCGGCGGCGGCAAGGTCACAATTCGGGTTCGCCCGCTCAACCCCGGCCGTTACCGTTTCTTCGACGATTATCATGAGGATACGACCCAGGGATTTCTGGTGGTCAAGTGAGCGCGCACGCGGTTCGAACGGACAAGGATAGACGACCCTCATGCTTGGCGCGCTGATCATTGTCTTTCGCGAAGTCATCGAGGCCGGCCTGATCGTCGGCATTGTCATGGCGGTGACGCAAGGCGTGCACGGCAGTCGGCTCGCCATTGCCGCCGGGGTCGCCGCCGGCGTTTTGGGCGCGTTGCTGGTGGCGGCCTTCGCAGGCGAACTCGCACAGGCGATGGCAGGCGTCGGTCAGGAGATCTTCAACGCTTCGATCCTCCTCGTCGCCGTCGTCATGCTGATCTGGCATAACGTCTGGATGGCGAGCCACGGCCGGGAGCTCGCCGCTGAAGTCAAGCGGGTTGGCGACGCGGTCAGGACGGGCTCGCGCCCGATTTTCGCGCTTGGCGTCGTGTGCGCGGTGGCGGTGATGCGCGAGGGCTCGGAGGTCGCCCTGTTCATGTATGGGCTTGCCGCCTCGGCGGGTTCGACGGCGTCGGAGCTCGTGATCGGATCAATTCTTGGCCTGCTGGCGGGAGTCGCCGTGACGGCGGCCACTTATCTCGGACTAGCGACGATTCCGCAGCGCCGCCTGTTCGCAGTGACGACGACGCTCATTAGCTTCCTCGCTGCGGGTCTCGCGGCGCAGGCGGTGCTGTTCCTGCAGCAGGCGGGCGTGCTGACGATGTTGAGCGAGACGGCATGGAACACCTCCGCCATCATGTCCGACACGGGTCTGTTTGGCCGTGTGCTGCATACGCTGATCGGTTACGATGACGAGCCTTCGGTGTTGCAGGTTGTCGCCTACGCCGCGACGCTGGCGATCATCGCCGCTCTGACCAAGGCTTTTGGATCGCGCCGCGCGCCGGCCGCCAAAAGGCGCAGCGCGGCGCCGGCCGGCTGAAGCTGCCGGCGGAGGCTGGACGACGTCCCCCTTTCATAAAAAAGACGCAAGGAAATCTCATAGTGAGTGAGTCTTGGTGATGAGGACGCGAGGCTGACATCGCGCCGAGGCGTTCCCGAAGCGCGACGAAAATTGCGGTTGCCGCGCGCGGGTTGGCGACATCCAGGTCGTGCAGGTCGTGCGCGCCGACGCCGGAGCGTCCGAGCGCAAAGACGCCACACGGGGAGGCCCGCCATGGCATCCGCATCGCAAGTCGCTTTCGGACCCGACGCCCGCCCGGCGTCGCTGAAGTTCCGCAAAATCGAACTGCGTGACTGCTTCGCCGCGCTTACCGAAGGGTTCGATGATTTCATCGTGATGCCCACCTATCCGGCGTTTGTCGGCCTGTTCTACGCCCTTGCCGGCGTCACGCTGGTGTATCTCTCGTCGTTCGAGAACGCGATGCATCTGGCGTTTCCGCTCGCCGCCGGATTTGCGTTGATCGGGCCGTTCGTCGCGATCGGCCTCTACGAGATGAGCCGCCGGCGCGAACTCGGGCTGTCGCCTACATGGCGCGACGCCTTCGCCGTTTTGCGCTCGCCGGCGCTGCCCTCCGTCCTCGTGCTTGGATTATTTCTGTTTGCGATTTTCGTCGTTTGGATTGTCGCGGCCGAGCTTCTCTATCTGTTGACCTACGGCGCCGAAGCGCCAAAAGCGGCGCTTCCCTTCTTGCGCGACGTTCTGACAACCGGCCGAGGCTGGCTACTCATCATTCTGGGCGGACTGGTCGGGTTTTGCTTTGCTGTGCTGTCGCTTTGCCTTAGCATCGTTTCCTTTCCGCTCATGATCGACCGCGACGTCGGAGTCGGTTCCGCGATCAACGCCTCGCTGCGCGTCGCGCGCGAGAATCCGTTCGCCGTCGCGCTGTGGGGGGTGGTCGTCGCGGCGGCGCTGATCGTCGGCTCGCTGCCGCTATTCTTCGGCCTCGCGGTCGTCATGCCGGTGCTCGGCCACGCCACATGGCGTTTCTACCGCCGGGCGATAGAGCGCGACCCGGCGCATGAGCTTCCGATCGTTGACGGTCAAGCGCGACACGATGTGATGCCCAGCGCGCCAGCTTACGACACGCTCATTGAGCGCATCGGCTGGAAGCGCGGTTGAATAAAAGCGCCGCGCCCGGCAATTTTCGCGACTCTGAGGCGCTTCGCGCCTTCAATGCATCAGCGGCCCCCATGACGGGTCGCTGGCGTAGTTGGGCGTCGGGACTAGGAATTCGCTGTGGCCGAAAATGTCGGTCATATAGATTTTGGGGCCGCCCGAGCCGCCGGAATCGCGAAAGAACATCACATATAGGCCATTGGGCGAGAATGTCGGACCCTCGTTGTCGAAGCCTTCGACGAGGATGCGCTCGCCTGAACCGTCGGGCTTCATCACGCCGATGCCGAATGATTGGCCCTTGATGCGGGTGAATGCGATGAGGTCTCCGCGCGGCGACCAGATCGGCGTGGAATAGCGGCCTTCGCCGAAGGAGATGCGCTTGGCTGGGCCGCCGGCCGCGCTCATCACGTAAATCTGCTGCGAGCCGCCGCGATCCGATTCGAAGGCGATCTGCGAGCCGTCGGGCGAATAGGTCGGCGAGGTGTCGATCGCCGAGTCTTCGGTCAGTCGAGTTGTTGCGCGGGTGCGCAAATCCATGCTGTAGAGATTGGTGCTTTCGCCGTCGGACAACGACATCACGATCCGCTGCCCATCCGGCGAAAAGCGCGGCGCGAAGGTCATGCCGGGAAAATTTCCGACCGGCTCGCGCTGTCCGGTCTCAAGATTGAGAAGCGTGACCTTCGGATCGCCGACGCCAAAGGACATGTAGGCGACCTGCTGGGCAGAGGGCGAGAATTGCGGGGTCACAACGAGGCGCTCTCCGCCGGTGAGATACTTCACGTTGGCGCCATCCATGTCCATCACCGCCAGACGCTTCGTCCGCTTTTTCTTCGGGCCGCTCTCGTCAACGAAGACGACGCGGGAATCGAAAAATCCCTTCTCGCCGGTCACGCGCGAGAACACTGCGTCAGCGATCATGTGCGACACGCGCCGCGCATTTGGTGCGTCGGTAGAGTATTGCTCGCCGGCGACCTGCTCGCCCGTCGCGGTGTCCCACAGGCGGAACTGCGCGGCGACATGCCCGCTGTCCTGACGGAGAACGCGGCCAGTCAGCACGAATTGCGCGTTGACCGTCTTCCAGGCGTCCAAGTTGGGCCGCACGTCCGGATTTGTTATCGTTTCGGGAAAACTCGCCGGATTGAGCGGTAGGAGAAAGATCGAACGGGCGAAATCGGAGCTGACGACCGCGCCGATCTTGTCGCCGGCCTCTTCGCCCACGAATGGCGTGACGGCGATGGTTACGGGTTTGAAATTGGCGCCGGCGTGGACGTAGATGTCACCCGCGGCGTCCGACGGCGCGCAGCCGAGCGCGACGAAGGTCAGAACAGACGCCGCCAGAGCGGAAAAGCGAAGAACAAAGCGAGAGAGGTTCATTAGGCGGTCTCGAGGGACAAGAACAGAGTTTCTTCGCCCGGAGTCATCGGGTGGCTAGCTGTGGGTCGAAGTGGATGGTCTTGGTCTTCCATTGAGCATAAAAGGGGCGATATTGCGCCGGCACTGGCAGCGGATTGCAGCTCTGAACAGCCTGCATGACGCTCTTAGCCTGCGGTTTGAGCGCCGGGTTCGACGGCGGATTGACAAGTTTTGGCGGCTGCAGAAGCGACCCGTCCGGCTTGTAGGCAAGGCGCACCCGCGCGACGTAAGGGTCGGCGTCGGCTGGCTGCGGCGCCGGCTTCCAGCATCGCAGATAGGTCTTGATCATCCAGGCGTCGAAGTCCGCCTGCTGCGCGTGCGTCATGTGCGCGGGAGGATTTTCGATCGCAGCAACCCCGCGCGGCGGGGCCGAGGGGGCGACCGGCGTCGGCTTGGCGGGCTCGCTCGTGGCTTGCCTGGACGGGCGCGACCCGTGCGGCCAGATCCAACCCCGCCCGAGCGCGGCAGCACCCAGGAATCCGACGAGCGTCGCGATGACAATGAGGATCGGGTTTGCGGACAAGCCGATTGCCGCTCGTCGCCGCTTCATCGGCACGGGTCTTGATGGCTCGCGTCTCATCGGCGTTGTCTTCATCCTTGAGTGTCTCGCGGATCGAAGTGGATGGTCTCGACCTTCCACTCCTCGAAATAGGGCGCGTATTGCGGCGGGACGTGCAGAGGATCGCATTTCCTGACCGCGCGCATGGCGCTTTCCGCGTGCGCGCGCCAAGCCGGATCGGTCGGCGGATTGAGAAGGACGGGGCGCGCGGAGAGCGAGCCGTCGGCTCTGAAGATCACCTTGATCTCGGCGACGTAGGTGTCGCCATCCGGCATCGCCGGCGGGGGACTCCAGCAATTGAGGTAGCTCTCCGTCAGCCAGGCGTCGAGTGCCGAGGCCATCGAAATCGACATGCGCTGCGCCTCGTGATGCGGCAGGCCCTGCGGCGTCACGCTCGCTTCCTCCGCGGCTTGTGACGACTTCGACGGCTTGCTCTCTCCGATTAGCTTGGCGATCGCGTTCGGATCGTAGCGGCGCGAGGGCGCCCTCGGTTGCGGCTCGGTCTTCACGCGCTCCACCAGCTTGGCGAGTTGGTCGGGTTTCGTCCTCTCCGGCGGCGGCTGCTTGGGCCGTTCAGCCGGCGTCTCGGCGAACCTCGGCCGCTCGGGCGGCTCCGGCGGGTCTTGTGCCGCGGACCTCAAAGGCGGCGCCGGCTCGGGCTTCGGCGGGGGCGGGGGCTCGGGCTTCGGCGGGGGCGGGGGCTCCGGTTTGGCGGCAGGCGGGCGGGCCGGCTCCGCGGCCGCGCGCAGATCCGGCGGCGTCTCGGGCGGCGCCGGCAGCGTTGGCGCCGGGCGGGGAGCGGGCTTGGCGTTCTTCTCGCCGTTCATGATCTGGTTGAGGTCGGACTGCGAGATGGTTTCAACGGGAATCGATTCCGGGCTGTCCTCGAATTTTGGCGCAGAGGCGAAGCCGAGCAGGATCATCGCCAGCAACGCGCCGTGTAGCGCGCCGGAGCCCGTTAAACCCCAATATGACCGCCGCTCGTCCAAAGCCGCTCCCGGCTATTGTTTGATCGGCTCGGTGACCAGAGCCACCTTCTTGAACCCGGCCTCAGTCACGGCCGCCATGATCTGCGCCACGCGCCCGTAGGGAACGACTTTGGAGGCGCGAAGATAGATGCGCTGATCTACGTCGTTTTGCGAGGCGGCCTGAAGCCTGGCGACAAGATCGGCGTCGGCGATCGGCTGGTCCATCACATAGAGTTGGCCTTGCTCGTTGAGCGAGACTGCGATCGGCTTCCGGTCGACGTTGAGCGCGGTAGCGCTCGCCCTTGGGAGATCGACCGAAACGCCGGTCGTCAGCAATGGAGCAGCAACCATGAAGATGATCAGCAGCACCAGCATCACATCGATAAACGGCGTCATGTTGATGTCGGCCATCGCGCCGTAGCGCGGCACGCCGCGGCGGCCACGACCATTCTTGCGCGCGCCGCTGACAGTTATGCCCATTGTCTCGCTCCGCCCGCTCAGGAAGCCTTCTCAGCCGAAAGATGTTGATCGATCTGCCGGGAGAGGATCGCCGAGAATTCGTCGGCGAAACTTTCCATCCGCGCCTGCGCCTTGGCGACGTCTCCCTGCAGCTTGTTGTAGGCGATGAGCGCCGGGATGGCGGCGAAGAGGCCGATCGCGGTCGCCAGCAACGCCTCCGCGATTCCTGGCGCGACGACCGCGAGCGAAGTGTTCCTCGAGGCGGCAATCGACTGGAATGAGTTCATGATGCCGAATACGGTGCCGAAGAGCCCAATGAATGGGCCGGCCGAGGCGATGGTCGCCAGCACCAGAAGATTTGACTCGAGCCGCTCGACTTCGCGGGCGATCGAGACGTCAAGAACCTTATCTATACGCGCGTGAAGTCCGCGGAACGAGCCGGCCGCCTGCTGGAACGAGCGCTTCCACTCCCGCATCGCGGCCACGAACAGCGCCGCCGCGCCGCTGTTCGATTTGCCGGAGAGTGACGTGTAGAGTTCTTCGAGCGACTGACCAGACCAGAAAATCTGCTCGAAACTCTCCATTTCGTTCCTGAATTTATGAAACAGGCGGGTCTTGTCGAAAATGATTGTCCAGCACCACAGCGAAGCGAGAAAAAGGCCAAGCATCACCGCCTTGACGACGATGTGCGCCGACCAGAACATCTCCAGAATACTCGATTCCGGAGTCGCGGCGGCCGCTACGTCGGCAGGAGTCATGGGCGTTTTGAACCTTATTTGGCCGGGCGCGCGCCGGGCCGCGAACGACGACGAAAGCGAGCTTGAGAGGGGGTCTGACCTGTAAATCGGCCGAAACTTGGGCTGGGTTCGACCGCGGAGAGACCCGAGAATATCCAAGCGACTTAAGACTCTCACAGGGTTAAGGTTGGGTTACGGGATTAAGGTGGGGGCTTTCCCCGGGTTTAGGCTCGAGGTGAAGGGTTTCCCTACCCAAACCGCGAAGACGCCATTATCGTGAGCGCGCCGCGCACGATCGCGACGCGCGGGGAGGAGGACCGATGGGGGCACTGGAAGCCTTTTGCTGGGAGTGGGGTTCAGCGCTGCTACGGTGGCTGCATGTCACGGCGGCGATCGCCTGGATCGGCGGCTCGTTTTTCTTCATGCATCTCGACGCGTCGCTGCGCAAACGCGCCGGCGAGGATCCCGCCATTTCCGGAACGTCATGGCAGGTGCATGGCGGCGGCTTCTACCAGATGAGCAAATACACCCTCGCACCGGCTTCGCTGCCCGATGAACTCATCTGGCACAAGTGGCAGTCCTATTGGACCTGGATGAGCGGCTTCGCGCTGCTATGCGTGATTTATTACGGACAAGCATCGTTTTTTCTGATCGATCCCGCCGTCATGCCGCTGGCGCCCTGGCAGGCCGCGCTGATCGGGATCTCGGCCTTGGCTCTGGGATGGATCGTCTACGACCTGTTGTGCCGCTCGCCGCTCGCCGCCAACGAACCTCTGCTGGCGCTGGTCGGCTTCGGCTATGTCGTTGCGACGAGTTGGGTCTTTACGCTCGTATTTTCCGGCCGCGGCGCGCTCATTCATACGGGCGCGCTGATGGCGACGATCATGACCGCCAATGTCTTCTTCGTCATTATGCCCAACCAGCGCAAGAGCGTCGCCGCCCTTCGAGCCGGCGAAAAGCCTGACCCCAAATGGGTGAAGACATCGAAGGTACGTTCCACTCATAACAATTACATCACGCTGCCTGTGCTGTTTCTGATGCTGTCGAGCCATTACCCGATGACCTTTTCGAATGCGAGGGTCATTCCTGCGATCGTCACCTGTGTCATCGTCGCCGGCGCGCTGGTGCGCTACTTTTACAACGTCTGGCACCTCGGTCACGACCGCGCGCCCTGGTGGGCTTGGGCCGCGGCGGCGTTCGCTATGCTTTGCGCCTTTGGTTTCGCCGCGACCGCCTCGCCCGGCATGCGCGGCCTCATCGGCCTTGCAGAGCTTCCGGCTGCGGTTACCGCCGCCGGACTGCCGAAGGCTCCGCCGGAGGTGGTCGATATCGTACAGACGCGCTGCATGATGTGCCACGCTGCCGAGCCGATGGAGGAGATTGGCGAGGCGCCCAAGGGCGTGCTCCTGGACACGCCGGAGCACATCGCCCGCTTCGCGCCGGCCATTCTCATGCAGGCGGTTTTGACCCATGCGATGCCGCCCAACAATTTCAGCGGCATCACCGACGAGGAACGCGCCACGCTCGGCCGCTGGCTCATGACCGAGATGGCCAGGAATTGATGCGCGCCCGCCTTTCCCCCGCCGACCTTGAAGCGGGCCGACGCCTGATGGCGCGGCTCGACGCATTCGCGGACTTTACCGACGAGCCGGGCCGCCTGACGCGGCTGTTTCTTTCCGACGCGCATCGGCGCGCAGCGCGCGCCCTTATCGGCTGGTGCGCTCAAGCGGGGCTCGAGCCAAGGATCGACGCCGCCGGCAACGTGGTCGCGCGCTATGAGGGGAAGCGCACGGGCGCACCGGCTTTGATGCTGGGCTCGCATATTGACACGGTGCGCGACGCGGGGCGCTACGACGGCAATTACGGCGCTCTGGCCGCGCTCGCCGTCGTCGAGGCGCTCGCCCAACACGGCGAGCGGCTGGAGCACGCGATCGAAATCGTCGCGTTCGGCGACGAGGAAGGCGTTCGCTTTCGGACTACCCTCACCGGCTCGCGCGCACTCGCGGGAACCTATCCGCGGACTGCGCTCGACCAAAAGGACGCCGGCGGCGTCGCGATGCGCGACGCGCTGAAGGCCTTTGGCTGCGATCCCGAGAAGGCGGCCTCTATCCGTGCGGACCACGTCGTCGCCTTCGTCGAGGCGCATATCGAACAGGGCCCGGTTCTGGAAGCGGAGGGTTTGCCGGTCGGTATCGTCACCGCGATCAGCGGCGCGACGCGGCTCGAAGTCGCAGTCGACGGCATGGCCGGGCATTCCGGCGCGACGCCTATGAATCTGCGCCGTGACGCGCTGGCGGCCGCAGCAGAAATGACGCTGGCGATCGAGGCGCGCGCGCGCCGCGAGGCCGATCTCGTCGCCACGGTGGGGCGTCTCGAAGTCTGGCCTGGCGCGGCCAATGTCATCCCGGGCGTCGTGCACTTTTCAGTCGATCTTCGCGCGCCGGACGATGCGCGAAGGGCAGTCGCGCTCGCCGACCTGAGCGCCGCTATCGACTCCATCGCCGGCGCGCGCGGCGTGCGCGCAAGCGTGGCCAAAACCCATGAGGCGAACGCCTACGTCTGCGATCAGGGGATCATCGCCGGACTGACGCGGGCGGTCGAAGCGCTTGACGTCTCCCCGCGGCTGCTGCCGTCAGGGGCCGGGCACGACACGATGGTCATGGGCGGGCTCTGTCCCGCCGGCATGCTGTTCGTCCGCTGCAAGGGCGGCGTGAGCCACAATCCTCTGGAATCGATCACGGTCGAAGATTGCGCGACCGGGCTCGCCGCGCTTACCGGTTTCGCACGGAATTTTCGCACCTCGTGACAATTGAATGGAGACAATCATGAGCAAGCGCTTCTTCGGCGAGATCGCCCCGGTGCGCTACGAAGGACCCAAGAGCGACAATCCTTACGCCTTTCGTCACTACGATCGGGCCCGCGTCGTCATGGGCAAGACAATGGCCGAGCACCTGCGTCCGGCCGTTTGCTACTGGCACAATTTCGCCTGGATGGGTTCCGACATGTTCGGCGCGCCCACCTTCGAGCGGCCTTGGGACGGCGAAACAATGAAAGGGGCGCGCGTCAAGGCGGACGCGGCGTTCGAGATGTTCGCGACCCTCGGCTTTCCGTACTTCACTTTCCACGATCGCGACGTCGTGCCCGAAGGGTCCAGTCTCGCCGAGTTCGGCCGCAACCTTGCCGAGATGACGGATGTGTTTGCAAGGAAAATGCAGACGACTGGGGTCAAGCTGCTATGGGGCACCGCTAATCTGTTCAGCCATCCGCGCTACATGGCGGGCGCGGCGACCAATCCCGACCCGGACGTGTTCGCCTATGCCGCCGCGCAGGTCAAAAACGCCATTGACGCCACCAACAAGCTCGGCGGCGCCAATTACGTGCTTTGGGGCGGGCGCGAGGGCTACGAGACGCTGCTCAACACCGACCTACGCCGCGAGCAGGAGCAACTCGGGCGTTTCCTGTCGCTGGTAGTCGAGTATAAGCACAAGATCGGCTTCAACGGAGTATTACTCGTCGAGCCGAAGCCGCAGGAGCCGACCAAGCATCAGTATGATTTCGACGTCGCGACCGTGTTCGGATTCCTGCAGCGCTTTGGCCTTGCGCGCGAGGTCAAGCTAAACATTGAAGTCGGCCATGCGGTGCTTGCGCATCATTCCTTCGAGCACGAGGTTGCGCTTGCCGCCTCGCTCGGACTGCTTGGTTCGATCGACGCCAACCGCAACGACTATCAGTCCGGTTGGGACACTGACCAGTTCCCCAACAACGCAGCCGAACTTGTTCCCGCGCTCTACTTCATTCTGAAATGGGGCGGCATCGCACCGGGCGGCTTCAACTTTGACGCCAAGGTGCGCCGCCAGTCGACCGATCCGGCCGATCTGCTTCTCGGCCACATCGGTGGCATCGACGCTTGCGCAGAGGCCCTCGCCGCAGCTGCGCGATTGATCGAAGACGGCAAGTTCGACGCCCTGCGCGCTGAGCGTTACGCCGGCTGGAACGAGCCCGCAGCCGAGCTGATGCTGAAATCCGGCGCGACGCTGGAGTTGATCGCCGAGCGCGTCGCGGACAAGAAGATCGAACCGAAACCGAGGTCGGGACGACAAGAGTATTTCGAGAATCTGGTCAACCGCTACCTCTGAGGGGCAGAAAAACCGTATCGTCGACTGTGTTCGAGCGGTCGGCTTTACTCATTATTTGTCGATTGCCGCGACAATGCGGGGTCGATGTCGCCTTGGGCGGCGCCGCCAGTTGGAGTCGACATGATCAGGGGCGCCTTTCTTTTCGCGTTGGCCGGCGTTGCGCTGGCTTTGGCGGCGTTGTCCCATGTTCCGAATTTTGCCCGGACGAAGGTTTCCGTCGCACCCCCGTCGCCAGGAGCCGCGCCACCCCCGCAGTCCGAGGAGGTCCGGTCTGCGAAGGAGTCCGCGCGGGTCGTGGAGGAATATCGAGCAACCTCGCTCGCCGCCGACTCCCGCGGCCAATACTCCGCCGACGCTCTTGTGAATGGTGAGCCGGTGAGAATGATGATCGACACTGGCGCGAGTTCGGTAGTGATCTCCGCTTCCACTGCCGCCCGCATCGGCATCGTTCAGCGTCCGGGCCCGAAATGGCGGGTCAAGACCGCCAACGGCGAGACGATGGCCTCGCCCGCCCTCCTGAATAGCGTGAGCTTCGGTGGCCTCTACCTGAAGAATGTCCAGGCCCTCATCCTCGCGCCGGAGGCGGGCGAAGTGAACTTGCTTGGGGCGAGCTTTCTCAAGCGCCTGGTCAGCGTCGAGCAGCGCGACGGTGTACTGATCTTGCGCCAATAGATGCGCCGCTTCGAGCCGGAAGCCGCCATCGTTGAAACGCGGGATCGCCGGAGGTACGCACGCTTCAACGACGACAAGCGGATGCTTAAGAAGTGGCGTCTCGGGAATGGACGATTCCTGAGACTAGGCGCCGTCGGTTCTCCGCTTTAATCAAGGCGTTCCGAGCCGAAGGAGGCGATTTCGGTCGCGGAGGAACGCCGATTTGGTGCGCGACGCGGGGTCTGAAAATGCGGCGGATAAATTTGGCGAGAGCGCTCGTGGCGCAGATCTGGCTCGCCACAACTACGGTGTGCGCCCAGGACATAAGCCAGCACATGAGGACCTATTTTCGAGGGTGCATGGCGGCCGTTCCGGTGAAGGGCCGCAACGCCGAACTGATTTGCGCCTGCGCCGCAGGCGCGCTTGTCTTCGCAAGTCTCAAGCACTTCAGCGATCTCGAAGGCTCCGCCATCGCGCAGGATTGCTATCCGGCCTTCAACAAGCAATGAGGGCGGAACGGGCTAAGCCTTGCGGCCCGCCTCGGGCGGCGGGGCGACCGACGCGGGATAGCTGACGCCCACAGCGTCGCGCTAGATTGCCGCTTCAATCCAACGTTGTGAGGGATCGTTCGACCGTGTTCCCCAAGCCGTCGCCGCAGCTTACTCCGAACTCCTACGCCTTCGAATCCCGGCCAATGGTCGAGCCGTCAGGGTTTCGCGAATACGACGCGCGCTGGCTGTTCGAAAAGGAGATCAATCTAATGGGTGCGCAGGCGCTTGGGCTCGGGCTGGCGCGCTTGCTGAAAGAGATGAATGTTCCGCGCCACGTCGTGGTCGCCCACGATTTCCGCAGCTATTCGGCCTCGATCAAGCTGGCGCTAACCGTGGGGTTGATGGCTGGCGGCGCGAAGGTTCACGACATCGGCCTCGCGATCACCCCAATGGCCTATTTCGCCCAATTCGCCCTTGATGCGCCGGCGGTCGCGATGGTGACTGCGTCGCACAACGAAAATGGCTGGACCGGGGTCAAAATGGGCGCGTCGAGGCCAGTCACCTTCGGCCCAGAGGAAATGGCGCGCCTTCGACAAATCGTCATTTCCGGCGACTATAAATGCGAATCCGGCGGCCGATATGAATTTGTGCCGGATTTTCCCGACCGGTACATCGCCGATCTGACCCGCCGCCCCAATTTCAGCCGCAAGCTCAAGGTCGTCGTCGCCTGCGGTAACGGCACCGCGGGCGCCTTCGCGCCCCGAGTCCTCTCCGCACTCGGGGTCGAGGTCGCGCCGCTCGACTGCGATCTCGATTTCACCTTCCCGCGCTACAACCCAAACCCGGAAGATCTGAGGATGCTTCACGCGATGGCGGTGGCGGTGAAGGAGACAGAGGCGGATGTGGCGCTGGGATTCGACGGCGACGGGGACCGCTGCGGCGTCGTCGACAATGAGGGCAAAGAAATCTTCGCTGACAAGATTGGCGTGATGCTGGCGCGCGACCTCTCGCAGCGGCGTCGCAACGTCACCTTCGTCGTCGACGTCAAATCGACTGGCCTGTTCGCGACCGACCCGGTCCTGGCCGCGAACGGGGCCGCGGTCGATTTCTGGAAGACGGGCCATTCGCACATCAAGCGGCGGGTGCGCGACGTAAATGCGCTTGCCGGCTTCGAGAAGTCCGGCCATTTCTTCTTCAATGCGCCGCTCGGGCGCGGCTATGACGACGGCTTCGTCACCGCCATCGCTGTCCTAGATATGCTCGACCGAAATCCGAAACAATCGATGGCCGATCTCTACCGGGATCTGCCTACGACCTGGAGCTCGCCGACCATGTCGCCATTTTGCGCGGACGAAGTGAAATACGAAGTGGCGAACCGCGTCGTTGCGCGCCTTAAGGCCATGCAGGCCAGCGGTGCTCTGCTAGCTGGACAGGCCATTCGCGATGTCTTGACCGTCAACGGCGCTCGGGTGACGGTCGAGGACGGAACTTGGGGGCTCGTGCGCGCGTCGTCGAACAAGCCTGAACTCGTCGTTGTCGTCGAGAGCCCCGCGTCGGAAGCGCGGATGCGCACGATGTTCGGCGCAATCGACGGAATTTTGCGCGAGAATCCGGAGGTCGGCGCCTACAACCAGACGATGTGAGGCGAACGGCATGGGCGCGCGGGGGTGTGTGCTTCCAGATCTGTTGCGGCCCGGCCTCGCGTTGGTGTTCTGCGGCACGGCGGCAGGAACGGTGTCGGCCGTCCGGGGCGCGTACTACGCCCATCCGCAAAACAAGTTCTGGCGGACATTGTACGACGTCCGACTAACCCCGAGGCTTTTGAGGCCCGAGGAATATTCCGAGCTGCCGCGTTGGGGCCTCGGACTTACCGACATCGCCAAGCATGTGAGCGGGATGGACCGCGAGCTGCCGCGCGGAGCTCTGGGACGCGACGCGTGCGCGACGCTGGAAGCCAAAATCAGGGCGGTCGAGCCGATTTTTCTCGCATTTACCAGTCTCGCCGCCGGCCGGCGCTTTCTCGGGCGCGCGGCGGGCTTTGGCGACAGTGGCGAGCGCATAGGCGCCACTCGGATTTGGCTTCTGCCATCGCCGTCGCCGACGGCCGCCTCGAACTGGGACGTTGCGTGGTGGCGCAGGCTGGCGGAGGCAGCGAAAGAATAACCTCATGACGGCCGGCTACCCACTGTTTGCGGCTTCGAGGGCCGAACTCAGCCGCAAGGCGTCGTTGATCACGATGGCGCCGCGCCGCCGCTCGATCAGGCCTTCGCGCTCCATCGCGTTAATCTCCCGCGAGACAGTCTCCCGTCGGGTGTTGATCAACGCCGCGAGTTCCGACTGGTTCGGCGGCGTAACGATGACAGCGCGCTTCGGGTCTTCGTGGTCGGGCCGCGCAAGGCGCAAGAGCTCTGCATGGACGCGGCTGCGGACGTCGAGCGCGCCCAGTTCGCCGACCCGACGGGTCATCGCGCGGGTGCGCGCGATCAGCGTTGTGACTACCGCCTCGGCGAGCGGGCGATGAGAGAACATCGTCTCGACAAACACCTTAGCCGGCATTTTCGCCATTAACGAATCGTTGACGGCGAATACGCTGAGCGAGCGCGGCAGGCCATCGATGGCGCTCATTTCTCCGAAGAAGGAACCGGCTTCCATGTCGGTGAAAATGACGTCTTGCCGCGCGTTGTGCAACACCGCTCTGAGGCGGCCGGTCATGATGAAATAAACGTCGCGGTCGTTCGCCGTTTGATCGAGAATCCAGGACCCGGCGGGCGTTTTGAGCCACGCGCATTGGCGATCCAGGACCCGGCAGGATTCAGGATCGAGCGTCTTGAAACAGCGATGCGCCGCGAGCGTGTTCTGCACCACCATCGAGTCCGCCAATCGGTTCGGCGAGCGTGGCTGAACGGAGACGTTGCGTCAAGCGGCGGCGAAATCACACGAGAATGGCGGTGAGCCGCGCTCCTGGGAGGCGGCGGCGTGAGGCTGCTCACGGGCCGGGTCCGAATGGCGTTGCCGCGTGAGGCCGCTCACGGGCTGGGCGGCCAGGCGCCGTTAGGGTCGATGGAGGTTGGGGCGACGAGGCGGGCGAGCGTTGGCCGCCTGGAGCTTGCGCGCAATTCGCGCGGGCGGGGAAGCCGATCGCGCCGATGCGGGGACGCGTTCGGGCAAAGGCGAAGTCGGTTGGGGAGGGGAGTGAGGATTCCGCGTGGACGCGCCTTGGGGACAGGCGTGGAGCGCGGCCCCCGCGCCAGGGCCTCCCGCCGGCGCGGGGAGACGGGCGCGGCGCTTGGGCTTTCCGCGGGCTCGGGCGCCGCGCTCCTGGGAGGCGGGCGAGAGGCGGCGGCGTGAGGCTGCTCACGGGCCGGGTCCGAATGGCGTTGCCGCGTGAGGCCGCTCACGGGCTGGGCGGCCAGGCGCCGTTAGGGTCGATGGAGGTTGGGGCGACGAGGCGGGCGAGCGTTGGCCGCCTGGAGCTTGCGCGCAATTCGCGCGGGCGGGGAAGCCGATCGCGCCGATGCGGGGACGCGTTCGGGCAAAGGCGAAGTCGGTTGGGGAGGGGAGTGAGGATTCCGCGTGGACGCGCCTTGGGGACAGGCGTGGAGCGCGGCCCCCGCGCCAGGGCCTCCCGCCGGCGCGGGGAGACGGGCGCGGCGCTTGGGCTTTCCGCGGGCTCGGGCGCCGCGCTCCTGGGAGGCGGGCGAGAGGCGGCGGCGTGAGGCTGCTCACGGGCCGGGTCCGAATGGCGTTGCCGCGTGAGGCCGCTCACGGGCTGGGCGGCCAGGCGCCGTTAGGGTCGATGGAGGTTGGGGCGACGAGGCGGGCGAGCGTTGGCCGCCTGGAGCTTGCGCGCAATTCGCGCGGGCGGGGAAGCCGATCGCGCCGATGCGGGGACGCGTTCGGGCAAAGGCGAAGTCGGTTGGGGAGGGGAGTGAGGATTCCGCGTGGACGCGCCTTGGGGACAGGCGTGGAGCGCGGCCCCCGCGCCAGGGCCTCCCGCCGGCGCGGGGAGACGGGCGCGGCGCTTGGGCTTTCCGCGGGCTCGGGCGCCGCGCTCCTGGGAGGCGGGCGAGAGGCGGCGGCGTGAGGCTGCTCACGGGCCGGGTCCGAATGGCGTTGCCGCGTGAGGCCGCTCACGGGCTGGGCGGCCAGGCGCCGTTAGGGTCGATGGAGGTTGGGGCGACGAGGCGGGCGAGCGTTGGCCGCCTGGAGCTTGCGCGCAATTCGCGCGGGCGGGGAAGCCGATCGCGCCGATGCGGGGACGCGTTCGGGCAAAGGCGAAGTCGGTTGGGGAGGGGAGTGAGGATTCCGCGTGGACGCGCCTTGGGGACAGGCGTGGAGCGCGGCCCCCGCGCCAGGGCCTCCCGCCGGCGCGGGGAGACGGGCGCGGCGCTTGGGCTTTCCGCGGGCTCGGGCGCCGCGCTCCTGGGAGGCGGGCGAGAGGCGGCGGCGTGAGGCTGCTCACGGGCCGGGTCCGAATGGCGTTGCCGCGTGAGGCCGCTCACGGGCTGGGCGGCCAGGCGCCGTTAGGGTCGATGGAGGTTGGGGCGACGAGGCGGGCGAGCGTTGGCCGCCTGGAGCTTGCGCGCAATTCGCGCGGGCGGGGAAGCCGATCGCGCCGATGCGGGGACGCGTTCGGGCAAAGGCGAAGTCGGTTGGGGAGGGGAGTGAGGATTCCGCGTGGACGCGCCTTGGGGACAGGCGTGGAGCGCGGCCCCCGCGCCAGGGCCTCCCGCCGGCGCGGGGAGACGGGCGCGGCGCTTGGGCTTTCCGCGGGCTCGGGCGCCGCGCTCCTGGGAGGCGGGCGAGAGGCGGCGGCGTGAGGCTGCTCACGGGCCGGGTCCGAATGGCGTTGCCGCGTGAGGCCGCTCACGGGCTGGGCGGCCAGGCGCCGTTAGGGTCGATGGAGGTTGGGGCGACGAGGCGGGCGAGCGTTGGCCGCCTGGAGCTTGCGCGCAATTCGCGCGGGCGGGGAAGCCGATCGCGCCGATGCGGGGACGCGTTCGGGCAAAGGCGAAGTCGGTTGGGGAGGGGAGTGAGGATTCCGCGTGGACGCGCCTTGGGGACAGGCGTGGAGCGCGGCCCCCGCGCCAGGGCCTCCCGCCGGCGCGGGGAGACGGGCGCGGCGCTTGGGCTTTCCGCGGGCTCGGGCGCCGCGCTCCGAAGGGCAAGAAAGCGAGCATCAATGCCGATCACCGCGACAAAGGGAATAGTACACACGGACGGACGCGCCGACGCAATAGTGACGACGATTCCAATCATTTGACTGGGAATTCAATGTGGGCGCGCTCGCGGTCGCGTCTTGCGCGCAGCCGCCGGAGGCCGCCCGGCGCCGATTTAGAGGCATTGGAGCGTTCCGCCCCAACCGGCACGTCCCAGCCCACTTTGCCGTGCGTCGGACGGGGCGCGAGATCGTTCGCTTTGGGTCCGTGCCGAGCGAGGCAGGCGTTGAAGGCTATCGGCTCCTGATACTTCGCGCAGGCGGACTTGTCTTGCGCTCGCGCGCGACCGGCGAGCACAAGGGCGACAAGAACGAGGAGGATCATCGTTGCGCGCGGGTGCGTCAATTCAGGCATCACTATTTCCGTTGCGCAGCGTCGCGCCGGTTTTCCGCGAAACATCGGCGACGATCTTCGCGACCGCGGCATCGATTTCGGCGTCAGTCAGTGTGCGTTCGCGCGGCTGCAAGGTTATGGTGACGGCAACCGATTTGGCGCCTCGTGGGACGCCTTGCCCATGGTAGACGTCGAACACGCCGACGTCGGCGACGAGCGCGCGATCTGCGCCCCGCGCCGCCTTGAGAATATCAGCGGCCTGAACGCTGTTGTCGACTACGAAGGCAAGGTCGCGGTTGACCGGCATGAAATCCGAGCGCTCGAGTTTGGTCCGGGCCTTGGTAGGTCTGGCCTTTCGCGCGGGAATCGAGTCCAAGGTGATTTCGAAGGCGACAACCGGTCCCTCGGCATCGAGCGCCTCGCAGACCTTTGGATGCAATTGGCCGAACCAACCGGCGACATTCCTCGGACCGAACTGAAGTGTCGCTGACCGTCCGGGATGGAGAAAGGCGGGACCGCGCGGGACGACCTGCACTGCGTCCGCCGCGACGCCGAGCGCGGCCATCAACGCCATCGCGTCTCGCTTGGCGTCAAAGACGTCGACGGCGCCACCGCCGCTCCAATGCCGGCCTTCACCGCACCCTTTGGCCATGCCGCGCCGCACCGCCGCCGCAGCAATACGCTGGTCTTTTTCACCCGAACCGAGAAAGACCGGTCCGACCTCGAATAGCGCGACGTCGCTCAAGGCTCTCCGCGCGTTGCGCTCGGCGGCCGCGACAAGACCGGGAACGAGACTCGGGCGCATGTGGGAATGGTCGGCCGCGATCGGATTGGCGAGCGCGAGCGAATCGGCGCCGCCGCCGAATAGTTCCGCCGCCGCCTTGGAGATGAAGGACCAGGTCACCGCTTCGCGCAGCGAAAGCGAAGCGAGCGCGCGCTTGGCGAGGCGCGTGCGTTTCTGAATCTGGGTCAGCACTGGTCTCGGCACGCCGTTGTCGAGCCTTGGCAAAGGCATTGGCGGCACCCGGTCGATGCCTGCGATGCGCAGGATCTGCTCGACGACGTCGGCCTTCACTTGCACGTCCGGCCGCCACGAGGGTGCGAGAACCTTGCCGTCCCTGACCACGAACCCGAGGCGAGTCAGGATTGCCTCGCCTTCGTGGCGCGGAATATCGACGCCGATGAGCCGCTTGACCTCGCTGTAGGGGAAGTTAATCGAGCGCCTCGGCGCCGATGGGTCGCCCGCCACAACCATGCGCGAAGGCTCGCCGCCGCAGATCTTGACCACGTACTCGGTCGCGAGATCGCAGCCAGGGACGCAGAAGGCGGGATCTACGCCGCGTTCGAAGCGGTAGCGCGCGTCGGTGACGATCCCCAGCCTGCGGCCCGTATGGGCGATATTAGCGGGGTCCCACAAGGCGCTTTCGATCAGAACATCGCGGGTCGCCGCGTCGCAGCCCGAGTGCTCGCCGCCCATGATTCCGGCGATCAATTCGACGCCCTTCGCGTCGGCGATGACGACCATGCCCTCATCGAGCGCATATGTCTTGCCGTCGAGCGCCAACACGCTCTCGCCATGACGGCCGCGGCGCACGTCCAGATCGCCCTCGACTTTGGCGAGGTCGAACACGTGCAGCGGCCGGCCTCGGTCGAAAGTAATATAGTTGGTGATGTCGACGAGCGCGCTGATCGGTCTCAGACCGATCGCCCGCAGGCGATTCTGCATCCATTCCGGCGAAGCGCCATTCGTCACGCCACGCACGAGCCGCAGAGCAAACGCGGGGCAGAGATGCGCATCGGCGGGCGTGAAATCGAGACGCACGCGGGTCGGGCATTCGAAGGCGCCTTCGAAGCGCTTAGGTTCAAGTGTCCTTAGGGTCCCGAGGCCGGCCGCCGCGAGATCACGAGCGATGCCGGCGACGCCGGTAGCATCGGGGCGGTTCGGCGTCACCGCGACGTCGATGACCGGATCGTCGAGCCCGGCCCAGCGTCCGTACGGAACGCCGATCGGCGCGTCGTCCGGCAACTCGACGATGCCGTCGTGGTCGTTTGAGAGCTCAAGCTCGGCAGCCGAACACAGCATGCCATTCGATTCAACTCCGCGGATGACGCCCTTGGCGAGCACGATCTTCTTGCCGGGAATATAAGCGCCGACCGGAGAGAACACGCTCTTCATTCCGGTGCGGGCGTTCGGCGCGCCGCAGACGACTTGCACCAATGCGCCGCCAGCCTCAACCATGCAGACTTTGAGGCGGTCGGCGTTGGGATGCTGTTTTGCCTCGACGACCCGTGCGACGACGAAACCGTCATATTTGGCGCTTGGGTCCTCGACCCCCTCCACCTCGAGGCCGACGCGTGTCAGCGTGTCGACGATCTTCGCCAGTGAGGCCGAGGAATCGAGGTGGTCCATGAGCCAGGACAGGGTGAATTTCATGGAAGCGGATTCAATTTCGTAGAGTCGTCACGCATTCTTGCGCCCGGCATATGGCATAGGCTCACCCGCTCAATCCTCCCGCCAATGTCGGGATGTCGAACGGCTTGAAGCCGTAGTGGTTGATCCAGCGCAAGTCCGCGTCGAAGAAGTCGCGTAAGTCCGGCATGCCGTATTTGAGCATCGCGACCCGGTCGATGCCCATGCCCCATGCGAAACCCTGGAATACTTCCGAGTCGATGCCGCAATTGGCCAGCACGTTCGGATGCACCATGCCGCAGCCGAGTATTTCGAGCCAGTCATGGCCCTCGCCGAAGCGGAGATCCCCGCCGGAGCGACGGCACTGGATATCGACCTCCATAGAGGGCGACGTAAATGGGAAGTAGCTCGGCCGGAAGCGCATGCCGATCCGCGGCGCTTCGAAGAACGCCTCGCAAAATTCCTCCAGTACCCATTTGAGATTGGCGAGCGTCGCGCTCTCGTCGATGACTAGACCCTCCACCTGATGGAACATTGGCGTATGGGTCTGATCGGCGTCGCGGCGATAAGTGCGGCCTGGGCAGATGATGCGGATCGGCGGCTGTTGCGCCAGCATTGCGCGCACCTGCACCGGGCTGGTGTGGGTGCGCAATAACTTGCGCTCACCATTCGCGTCGGGCTCGAGGAAGAACGTGTCATGCATCTCGCGCGCGGGGTGCCCGGGCGGGAAGTTAAGCTTGGTGAAATTGTAGTCGTCGCTCTCGATGTCCGGGCCTTCGGCGACCGCAAAGCCCATGTCGGCGAAAATCGTCACGATCTCGTCCGTCACCTGGCTGATCGGATGAATTCGGCCAGTTTCGACCCCGGTCGGATGCACCGGCAGCGTCACGTCGACCGCCTCGTGCTTCAGCTGCGCCTCGAGGGCGGCCATTTTCAGCACCGTGCGCCGTGCCGCCAGCGCCGCGCCAACCTGATCCTTCAGCGCGTTTATCGCCGCGCCATGAACCTTGCGTTCATCCGGCGACAACCTTCCGAGCGTCGCCAGTTGCGCGGAGATCGAGCCTTTCTTGCCTAGCGCGGCGATGCGCACGCTCTCAAGCGCGCTTTCGTCGCCTGCGGCTTCGATCGCGGAAAGGGTCTCCTGCTGCAAGGCGGCGAGGTCGGACATGACGGGCATTCTGAATTAGCGCGGCGCCTAGTCTCTTCTCACGCCCCGAGGGGAGAGGGAGGCGCAAACGTTGCCTATGAAGTTCCGTCTTTCGACGGTCTTTGGCGTCGGATAAGGGTTTCGTTTGGCAGGGTGAGGATCAGCCCGCGCTCCAAACTCTCCCCGCGCGAGCGGGAGTGATAGCAGAGGAATTGCTCACGCCGCCTTGGGTAAGTGCTCCTTCGCCTGTTCGATGATCGCGGCGAAGGCCGCGGGCTCAAAAATGGCGAGTTCGGACAATAGCTTGCGGTCGACCTCGATGCCCGCCCCGGCGAGCCCGGCGATAAACCGGCTGTATGTCAACCCGTGTTCGCGCGCCGCCGCGTTGATGCGTTGAATCCACAGCGCGCGGAACTCGCGCTTGCGGTTCTTGCGGTCGCGGTACGCATATTGCATCGACTTGTCGACTGCGGCCTTGGCCGCGCGAATCGTGTTCTTGCGGCGGCCGAAATAACCTGTGGCGGCTTTCAGCACCTTCTTGTGCTTGGCGTGGGAGGTTACGCCGCGTTTGACGCGTGACATCGCTTTTAATCTCCGGGAAAAGCCTAGCTATTCGGCAGAAAGTACTTCTTGACGTTGTCGCCGTCGGTCTTGAACATGATCGCCGTGCCACGCAGATTGCGAATCTGCTTGGGCGTCCGCTTGATCATGCCGTGGCGCTTTCCCCTCTGGGCGTAGACGACCTTGCCGGTCCCTGTGATCTTGAAGCGCTTTTTGGCGCCCGATTTCGACTTCAGCTTGGGCATTTGGTTCTCCCCGGGCCTAACGCCCTTTTGAATTCAAAGAGGCGCAACGCCTCGCACCCGTCGAAAAAACAGTCCCGTACGCGTTGAAAAAAGCAAAAAAACCGCCACGGCAGCCCTTCTTGGCCGAGCGGTTCTTGTAGGCGGCTGCTAATATGCGAATAGGGGAGGAAATGCAAGGGCGTGGATTAAGGTTGCCGCATACCGGGTGACGGGTCTGGATTAGGCCGCAAAATATTTAGCATACGTTTTTAGTTTATTGCTGTATTTCGGCGCAGATTCTGATGGCCCTGATTGTTGCGGCGGCAAATGCCGCCCGAAGCGCCCGAGCCGCCTTGTGGCGGCGGAACTTTGAATATGAGCTCGCGCCGGTTTCGGCAGCCGTAGCGCGCTCACGAGGCGGATGATATAGAAAGGCTGATGAATCCGTGGGCATGGCGCGCCAGTCTTCGGGCACCCTAGGACCGATCGAGAACAGTCAGATCGGCGTATTCTCGCTCAACCTTCCGATCACTTCGTAACGGCATCGGCATCCTTCGGCTAAGGCAGCCGCGCGCACTTTTGTCGGTGAAGCGGCGGTGTTACTGGACGTTTTATTTGCCGTCGGTGAAGCGCCGCCACGAAATGCGTTCGCAAATTGGACCTCGAAATCGCCAAGCGCTCAGATGAGGCCAAGGCTTCCTCGTCCGACCCGAGTTTGGGATCGCCGGGCGCACCTTCGGCGGGCTCGGTCGCTGCCGTCGGTTGGCCAAGGAGTTCAAGAATCTGACCCATAGGCAACTCGCCTTCGTGGAAAGCGCCCTATTCCGCTAGATAGTGTTTGGAATCACGCTATACTCTAAAGCATTATGAAACCCCCGGACGAGCTCTTGGAGATGGTGGTATGTGAGGCGATTGCTTTCAGCCCGTCGAAGCCGCATTCCCTTCACCCAAGCATACTCATCCGCGCTTGATTTCGAGCAGCATCGCCATAGTCTGGCGGTGGTTATCGTCGATCTTGTCGCCGAGCCGGCGCACTTCCTCGCGCAAGTTAATTTCGAGGGTGGAAATGCGCGTCTCGTGCGCCGCAAGTCGGGTGCGCGTGCCGGATACGAAGGCCGCGCCAGTCACGACGCCGGACACGATGGCGATGAAGAGCCCGGAAATCCATGATAAAAGGCCGACGGTGTCATTGGAGGGCGACGGGTCGAGGAGCGGGGTCATGTCAGGTATCGTCTGTCAAACGGCCGATCGCGTCTTTGGCAATCGCGTGCGCCCGGGCGGCGAGGGTGATGCCTCTGACGAACCTTTCTTCGCCGCAGCGCTCTTCCTGCGCGGCGAGCGCAGCAACGAGCACGCCATAAAGCCGCCGGATCTCGGCAAAAAAGGTGGCGTCGATCGCCTCTTCGACCTCCCATCGCACCATCGCGGCCTCCGATCCGTTCAATGGAGCCCGCGCGTCCATGCCCCACAGACGACGATCGCGAATGCCGCCAGGACAATGACGGCGCCACCGACCGCGGCCAGAAGGACGGCGAGCGCCCACGGGTCAAGATAAAGCGCGGCCAGAAGGAGGGCGCCGAGCATCAGCAGAACGGACATTGGCGCCCTCTCTTCGAAGCAGACTCAGGAGAATGTGGCGAGGTCCGTCGTCAGCGCGGCGAGATCGAAGCCGTTCGGCGCTTTGGCGCTTGCGCGCGCAATCGCGTCGGCGCCGAGCGCGACGTGGAGCTCGCCGCCGGGCGCGCTCGCATATTTGGCGACCGCTGCCCACGTCACGGTCCCCATCATCCCCCAGGTGTTCACGATCACGCCGTTGTCGTTATAGCCGAGGCCGACGAAGCAATGGCCCTCGTTCGGATTGGCGTCGCCAGCGACGCCCCAGGTGAACCCGTTTCCTTGCGGGAACGGCCGCGTCCATGCGTCCGGCAGCTCGACCCCGAAATAGACGTTCTCGAACAGCCAGATTGCCTGCTTGACCCGAAGCGCGTTCGAAGCGTCGACATTGGCCCAGCCCTCAATCTTACCCGAGCCATCGGCAAAGAACCCCTTGTCCCGCCAGCCGTCGAGGACCGTGACCTCGTTTCCGCCCCGGTCGGTCGAGGGATCGCCGGGGACGTAGCCGGTGGTCGCGGAATAGAACGCGATTGCTTGCTCCAAGGTCGGGGCCGGAGCGCCATCGCCGGCGTTCGCCCGCCAGGCGGCGATGATGTGGGCCGCGCCCGCGGCGGTGCAGTCGCCGAGCCGGTCGTTGCCGTAGATGTTCATCATGTCCACATAGTCGCCGTAAGACCAGTGCTCGACCCTTGGCGGCACGGGCAGGTCGGCGGCGACGAAGTTCGACATCATCAGGCGCTTACCCGGCGTTGGCCGGATGCGGCCGAGCTTGAACTGGGTCACTCGAGGCTCCTCCGTTGTGAGAATGGCGAGCGCGTCGTCGCGCGCCTGGCGCAAGAGAACGAGACCGCGTGCGAAATGGTCTTTTGCTTCCCCGCCCGGCATCCCGTCGGCGAGCGCATGGAAAAGCGCGGTCCATTCGTCTCTCAGCGCCCATTGGTAGGCGCTCTGGATCGCGTCCTGTTCGGCCGTCATAAGGCGGTCACTTCGGCACGAGAATGGCGAACAGCTTGGCGAAGGCGGCGACCTGGGCGGCGGCGGTGATGATCTGATTGTTGATGTCGGCGAGCAGTCCGCCGCATGACTGTCGAAGGTCCAGCGGAATGCCCTGCGTCTGCAACGAGGACGTGACGCGCAAGCCCGCGATGACGGCGAGACGGGCCTGCGTGAACGCGATAATCGGCCCCTGCGCGCCGCCCGGCGCAGCCGGAGGAGTCGGAGGCACGGTCAGACCTTCGACCCACTTCGCGAGGCCGGGAACGTAACCGGGTTGGCCTTCGGTTCCAATGCCGGCGATGCACATGTGGCCGATCGGGTCCCACATTTCCGGTGGACTGGAGCGGGGAATGATTTGCCGGTCCATCGAATCCGCGGCCTGCAGCTGCGCCAGCACGTTGGTCTTGTCCTTGATGAGCGATGTCACGACACCAGTTGGAGCGGGCGGCGACGGATTTGGACCCGGGAACGGCAGCGGCCCGACATTGACCGGCGTGAAGCCGCCCTCGCATTGCGGCCAGGGGATGCAGGAGCGAGCCGGATGGACGCCGCGCAGGTGCGCAGGATGTGCTTCATGGGCGCTGGCGACGGAGGCCGAGGCCATGAGCGCGGCCACGGCGAGAGCGAAATGCAATTTCATCGGAGAAAGTTCCCTTGTGCGCCGAGGAAGCCGACGGCAGCCGCCGCCAGCAGTGAAGCAACGAAGATGAGGACGATGGCGGGCGGCGGCGCGTCGATAAACATCACCTCCCCGCCCTCGCCATCGCCGCCCTCACTTCCGGCGTGTCGGGCGGCGCGAGCGGGCCTGGCTCGCTCGACGAATAGGCGTGAATCATAATGTTGAGCGGCATGGCGATCAGCGCCGCCCAGGCGATCACCTGTTCGGCATGAGCGATGCCAGCCGCCTGCAGCATCGGCGCGGTCAGCCCAGTCAGCACGGCATAGGCGATGTTGAGCCAGATCGCGTATTTAGGATCAAACTGCACTGGGGGCCTCCTTGATGGGTCGGGCGATTAGCCTTCTCGACCGCCTCCAGGCGGTCGTTGAGTTCAAGCACGAGCTGGTAGGCGAGCTTCATCGATTCGATGAGAACCTGAAGGCGCTCGGCGTCGCTGACTGGCGCGATCGCGCGCGTGAGCGCACGGTCCTGTGCGGCCCTGATGCGGCTTGCGCGCGCCACGGAGAGATCGACGACCTCGCTCATGCCGCCCCCGCCTTTTCAAGCGCCGCACAGGTTTTCGGGCCCGCCTCGCCGTCGATAAAGAGATGCGCACGCTCCTGAAAGTCGACGATTGCCGCGCGGGTCTTGACGCCCTCGATCCCGTCGACGGTCAAAGGCGTGTGCGGAATACCGAGCCGATTGAGCACGGCCTGGACCCACTCGAGCGATGGCGGCTCGAAATCGTAACGCGGATTAAACCGCGGCGCCGACTGATCTGGCATGGTTGGCGCAGCCTCGGCGAACGTGGGGCGCCACACGTCGGGCATTGGCTCGGCGTGGAGCATTTCGACTTTGGCGACGAAGGCTCCCCAGATGGCGGGGTCGGACGTGATGTCATGATGGCCGCCGCCCGCCGCCCCGAGATCAACGTGCTGGCAGAAGCCGGTCCATCCGTTCGACGCGCTGGCGACCTGGCAGGGAATGCCGTTCTCATGCATCCGGAAGGCGACGATGGCGGCGAGCGCCTGCCACTCGGCCGCCCCGAGGCCCTTGGCCGCGTAGCCCGCCGCCTCGATCCCCTCGCTAAACGGATTGAACGCGCAGGCGTGCCAGGCCTTGTTCGCGAATGCCACCATTTGCACAGCGCGGGCGCCGTCCTCGCTCAAAACGATATGGGCTGAGACTTGACTTCGCGCCTGCGAGAACCAACTCACTGAGCCGGCGAATGAACCCTCGCAGTCGTGGACGACGATCAGCCGGACGCGATTGCCATAACGCGAGGAGAAGTTCGGCGACGGCGTCGACGTGAGGCGCGGGAGGATCAGTGTCAAAGCAGCACCGCAAGTCTGTAGATGGCCCAGCCGACCGCGACGACCAGCGAGACCCATGGAATAACAGCGCCGATCGCGCCGATATCGGTTGAAGCGAGTTCACCGGGAAACGTCGAAGACTTTGGCCGTCGGGCTCTTTGAGAAGTCTTGACGGGTCGTGCGCCTGACGCGCCTAAATCTCGTTCCCGTCGTCGTCGACCGGCCCCGTCTTCATGTGCTTCATCGCCCTGACGAAGGCCTCTGGAACCGGCGTCGGCTCGCAGACCAGCGACCCACGCATCCACAAGATCACGCCGCCCTCGTCGCCCTCGTGCGTCGCCAGAATCGCGTGGTCGCCGTTGGGAAACTTGCCGTTGACTGGCGGGGTCGCGATATAACCGCCGAGCGCAAAGTTGAGTTGCCCGGGCGTCAGTATGGCGAAATGGGTTTTCTTGCCGAACTGCGTTTTCAGATGCTCGAGCGTCGCGCAATGCGGCTCGGCCAAGGCGGGCGATGCTTCGACAAGCTCAGCAAACGCTATCACCGAAGTGAGAGCAAGGGCGATCATCGGGATATGTCGCATGAATGGCCTCCTTTGAGGCTAGGGGTTAAGGGTCCGAATCCTTTGCAAGTCGAAACTTGTCGAGACCACGCGTTGTTGGCTCTGTAGACGGCGCCGAGCTGGTCGCCGATGATGTGCAGGCGATGCTTGCCGTCGCCGAACGGCTTGTCGTCGAGGATGAAGATCGGACCTCCGCGCGCAGCCTCGTCATAACGTCGCGCGCGAAGCTCGGGCGGGACGAGGCGATGTCAGCGGCCCGTATGATCACTCCTTCGCCGGCAGTGCGCTGAGCACGCTCTGGTCCAGCACGTATTCCTGCGCCTCGTCGCCGATGCCGAGCGGATCGCCGACGCCGCGCCCGCGGCGGTTCAATCCGCGCTTTGCCAGCATCGCGGGGCGGCCCCGGCCCATCTGCTCGCGCGCCTCGCGCAGCGTCCTTTTCATGCCTGCGTCGAGGGTGACCTCGAAGGCGCGCGGAACACCGCCGTCGCAGCGCAGCCACAAATCGACGCGCTTCTCCGCGTCGCGCGGAACGAAGGCGACGAGCTCAGCGTGATCGGGGAGCGAGGCGAACGAAGCCGTGACCGGCAGGCCCAGCATCGAATTGACGGCCAACGGCGCATAGCAGGCGAGCGCGACCAGAATCGCCGGCAGCGCGACTTTGGCGGCGAGCGGGGCGCCGGAGGTACGAAACAGCCACGCGGCGATCGTCGCCATCAGGGCGAGAAGCAAGCCGAACGAGACGACGAACGCGGAGTAGAACGTCATGGCGTCGTCCCCGGCGTATAAGCGCTCGACGAATGGTGATAATAACTGTCGGTCACATTCTCGAGCGGCGGGGCGCGCAGCGTGATCCTGCCCTCGCGGTCGAGATCGAAGCTCTCCACGTTTTCCGTCTGCTTGACCCGATCGAGGGTGATGTCCTTGGCGAACACCAACTTGAGTTCAGGGTTGACCGCCCAGACTTCCACGCGGACCTTCAGACCCAGATCGGTTTGCTCGCCAGCGCCCAGGGCCTCGTGGCTGGCGTAAAGATTGATCGCGACGTCATAGGCGCCCGGCTCAATGCAGCGGAGCGAAACGGTTTCCTTGTTCGATTCGACGGTCGTCTCGCTGCCGTCGGCCAAGACCACATGGCCGTCCATGAAGCCGCGATTGTCCGCGTCGAGCTTGGCGCAGCCGACATCGCGGGAGCCGTAAAACACCGGCTTGCCGCGCGGGGTCTGAACCCAAAGATCGACGTCGTCGTCCTTGCTGACGCTCCAGTCGGCGGTGATGAGATACTCCGCCTTTTCCTTTACGCCATCGACCTTGGCCTTGGTCGGCGCGACCGCGACGATGACGACGCAGACGACACAGAGGAGCAGATCAGCGAGGCCTATCCAAATGGGGGAGTGGTCTCTCATTCGGCCGACTCCAGGCAGTGGCGAATAATGCCGCGGCGCCCGTCGAGGGAGTGCGCCGAAAGGTCTTGGCTGGCGGCGCAGGTCGACAGAGATCGGCAAGCGACGCGATGGAAGCCGTCGCTCACGTTTGCGCCCTCCTGATCCCGTTTTCGAGATTGAAGGTCAACACGGCGATCAGCGCCGCAGCTGTGACCCCGGACGCGGTGGTGAAGAGTGAGGTCGAGAGCGCGCCGAAAGAGGCCGACCCGGACATCAGCGCCTTGGCCTGCAGAGACAGGCCGATCGTCGTCCCCGCGAGGCCAGCCATGACGCACAGGCGTTCGGCAAGATGGCCGAAGGCGGCGTCAATATGCAACTGCGCGCGTTCGCCGCGAAGCGCAGCGCTGGCCCAAAGCCAAGACGCAGAATCGCACTGCCACGCTTGCCAGCCCAGCCGAACCGCCGTCCCGACAAACAGCGCCGCGATCACGCTCGTCATCATGGAAAGGTCTTCGCGCCAGATCGTTTGCGGGACGCCGTTGAGCCAGGCGAAGAACGCTGTCGCGGTGACACCGAGGCAAATCACGAAATGGGAGAGAAAGGTCAGTCGATTGCGCAAAGACGCCGCTCCGCCAGGGGGTTGCTCTTATCTGTTCTATGATTGATGTTGACGATGGTTTTCTGCTCGCTTCCGAACAGATCGCTGAAGCGTCAATACGCTTTTATTTACGTGTCGCGAGAGGGGATGTCGTTCCAGTCTTCGGAGCAAAGCGCTCTTGCAAATGCGAGGAGTCGGCGACCTCGCCCGCTTCGGCGAGCGCGCCGCCTTCCTGCCGCCTGCCGATTCCAACCGGAAGCGACGCCCGGCGCTATACGCCTGGGCTTTTAGCGGCCCCGCGCCGCTTGCGAGCGCGGCGTCCCGTCAGCATGTCACGGCCGAAGAAGGAGACGCCGCTCACGCCGCTGAGGCCGCCACTCCCGAACGGGGTGGTGCTGAGGAAGTTAGGAGCGGTCGGGCAGGAGTTGCTCCGTATGTCGTGACCCAATTTCCGGCCCCATCAACACGATCCGCCGCCCGTGTTATCGACGGTGATCCCGGCAGGGAGCGACGGATAGTTCGTGATTGGATTGGCGGGCGAGGCGGGGCATTGATCGGCGAGAAAGTAAACGTCGGAAAACGTGCCGGACAGGTTCACTGTGCCTGAGAACGTCGCGCCGGTCGGTGGCGTTACGCCAGTATTGAACCCTACGTTTCTGACCACAAAGTTCGTATCGGAGGGTGCGTTAAGGGCGAGCGCGTAGTCACCCCCGGAGCTGCGTGTAGAATTGAGCATGGGGAACGCTGAATTGCGCACCGCGTAATTGAACTTCGGCCCCTGCTGAGTAAAGAACCCTTCGGCGTAACAATTTGAGCAGGTGAAGTGGTCGAGAAAGTACATATTCTCCCCGCTCGGCGTAGTCGTGAACCACGTGTCGGTATGGGTGCCGTCGCCGAATAGGAAGTAATCAGATGTCGTATTGCATCCAGTCGCAGGGATGGTGCCCACTTGACCGTAAGTCGAGTTGAGCGTGACAGTGTGCGCGACCTTATCGTAGGACTGTATGGGGATACCCCATGTGGAGTTTTGTGTCGTCACCCCGCCGGTTGTTGTTTGTTGGAGGCATCGGTCGGACGTATATTGCACGACGTTCCATCCGACGTTGATCCACGTCGGAAGAGGTCCGGGAAACGTAAGCGTCGTACTTCCAGAGGCCGCCGACGTTGACAGGAGATATCCGCCAACTTCGTTCACGCCAGTACCGATAACGCCAATGTTGGCGCAAGTGACGTTGAGCAGCACCTTAGCATCGTTGGCGCAGCCCGAGGCGGTGTCGGAAGTAGAGTTTTCGGCAAATGTGGCTGAGAAGAACATACGGGCATTCGTGCCTGCGACGTTGGTCATATACTGACCTTCCATCGCCGGAACCGAGGTCAGGGCGGAAGCCAGGCTGCTTCCAGGAGACATCCCCGAGTCGCCGCCAAACGGTTGCGTCGCCACCCAGTTCGAGTGATCGAGCCATATACCGCCCCAGTGATAGGACGTCGCCCTGTTATTCGTGCCTTGTTCCGCCCATAGCGGCACGCTTCCGTCGCTAAAGTAGAACTTGGTGCCGACCGGGCAGCCGTTGAAGATCGCGGGCGTCGTGCTCGAGCCGGTTGGAGGCAACCCATTATTGACTTGGACCAAAGTAATTTCAGCGGGCGGCCCTGCGGTGACGGATGCAACCTTCACGCTTATCGCTGACGCCCCACCGAGGATAAACGCCTGATAGCCGCCCGTCGCTGCGATGCACCCGCTGGCGCTCGAGTCGCCGAACAGATATGAACCCGCCGTGACATAAGTTGGGATCGAGTTCGACCTTCAAGAATCCCTGACCAGCCGGATTGTCGCCCGACGACAGCGTGGCCGTGGTCACGGCGGCGATTGCGCCATTGCCGTCAATCAGGCCGGGATTGACCTGAGCGATCACATGCGCCCGCTGGACGATGCCGCTTGGGCTGTTGACGCCTTGCTGAGAGCCGTTGATCGCGGTGTCGCTGATCGTCGCCGTCGCCGGGTCGGGAATCACGTTGAGCATCCCGAAGGTGGCGTAGCGCACGGTTTCAGTGTGCGCGCCCCATTGGTAGAGCGCCGGATTGCCGCCGCTGCACCCGGCGCCGGAATTGCAGACCATGTAAACGCTGTCGTTCGACAGGTCGGAGGCGAGATCGACCGTCCCCAGCGCGGTGATCGTGTCGTTGAGGCAGGGCCCGTTAGGCGTCGCCGCGAGGGTCAGAACGTCGCTCGCCGCAGACTGGATGAAATAGGTCTGATAGGAATTGAGGAGGCCGCTCGTTCCCGACGCCGCGACGGCTCCCTCGAGCACGACCGCGCTGTGAAGCGCGAATGGCTTGGCCCCGGACGTGTTGCCAGTCTTGGTGAAGGTGGTGCAGCTCCCAGACGAGCCGACCGTCTGCGCCGCGCTGCTTTCGGTGGCGACCAGGCTTTCTTTGGCAGCGTGAATTGTCTTGCATGGCGAGGCTTGCGAGCACGCATTAGCGTCGCTGCCGCCGAAATCGTCGGCATAGGCCGTAGCGGCCGGAAGCGTGCCGTTGGCGTCGGTCTCGAAGAACAGGCTTTCCGCCATCGAATAGTTTTGCTCGTGCGCGCCCGCGCCGTACCAGAGAACCGGGACCGTCGTGCTGCTCGCCGCCGCCGTCGCAGTTGCGCTACAAGAGACATTGCTGGACGGCCAGCCGGTCAGCGCCCCGAGTTGATAGTGATCGCCGTCGAAGTTCCCGGCGCCCCCGCTGGAGATCAGGCACCAGTGCGAGCCGGGCGCAAAGGTTGCATCCGAAGTCGGCGCGTGGGCGTCGGCATTGAGGATGGTGACGATCTTCGTCGCCGCGCTTCCGAGTCCATGATCCCATTGCGTGATGACCGTTCCCGAGGCCGTCAGCGTTGCATAGCCGCCGCTCTGCATGATGAGCGGTATGCCTGCGTTCGGATAAACGATCGCCCGGATTTCATGCAGGCCGTCGGCCATCGCCGCGTCGCTGAGAGGAGCGCAATAGCCTTGCGATCCGCCCGGCGTTGTCGATGTCGCGCTAACGTCGTATTCGGCCCCGCCGTCCAGAAAGAAGGCGACTTTGGCGATGCCGGAGACCTGGTCGGCGGCGACGCAGAGCGAGAATGAATGCGCCGCTTCGACGCCGTTGATCCCATGCAAGGCGAAGGGCACGGAATCCCAGACGCCGATCGCGTCGTCATTGTATCCGGCAGCCCCGGAGCTTCCTTGCCGCGCTGGCTGCACAAGCGGCGACCATGTCGGCGTGCCGGTCTCCCCGCCGACGCCATTGACGCCAAGCCCGAGAACCGGCGCGTTCGATCCCGCGACGAGGTATGATGACGATGCGCCCGACACGCTCCCGTGCAGGTGGAGCGAGGCGAGGGCGGGCGACGCGAATGCGAGGATTGAAAGGAGAAAGGCGATAAATCTCACTACGTCACCTTGTGCATGTTGCGGATGTCGCGCAGAAAATAACAAAGACCCAACCCGTTCCGCCGTTGCCGGGGTTGCCGCCAGCGATCGAGCCCATGCCGCCGCCGCCGCCGCCAGCGCCGTTGCCGCCATTGCCTCCATTGCCGCCGGCGCCTGAGGTTGCCAGTCCGCCGCCTGCCCCGCCGCCGCCAGCGCCATAGAGGCCAGCGAACTCAGTGCCGTTCGAACCGTCGCCTCCATTGCACCCGCTCACGCCCCCACCACCTCCATTGCCGCCGCCGCCGCCAACCGACGTCTGAATAGTATTGCCGGCGGTGCACGTTGAGCCCCCCGTTGCGCCCGCGCCTCCATAGTCGGATGTCAGATAGCCGTGACCACCAGCGCCTGCGGTAGTGCCCGATGCAGCAAATCCGCTTTGCCCCCCGTCAGCTCCACCAGCGCCGCCCGCGCTGGCGCTGCCCGCACTGCCCGAGCCACCCCCGGCGCCATCAATCGACGGCGCTCCACCAGCCGCTGCGCCTGAGAACGTGGTCCCGCTGCGGCCGTTGCCTCCCGAAGTCGTCAGCGATCCGGACGGAACATGGCTTTTGCTCGCTTGGCCCGCGCCGCCCCCCGCCGACCCCGAGGCGCTGGTCCCGCAGTCCGCCGCGAGATAAGAGCCTGTTCCGGTGGCATTCGCGCCACACACCCCGGTCCCCGCTGTGCCTCCGTTCCACGTCACGAGGGTCTTAATTGGCGACGACGGCGTGCCGATGCTGACAGTCAAGGCGTAGGCGGGTACGTTCTCCACCGCCGCGAACGCCCCCGAAGCACCCGCGCCACCTGCGTAGGTCGTTGTGCCGGCCGCCCCGTTGCCGCCTGTGCCCCCAGCATAAATCGCCATGCCGCCGCAGCCGGAAGGCACGCTCACTGACGTGCTCGACGTGATGAACTGTGGCGAGGGCGCGCAGGAAGATAGCGGCGCACCGTTCCCCACGCCAGTTAGCGTCATGTCGTCAGCGGCGGCGACCCCGCAGAGGGCGAGAAAGGCGACGAGGCTAATTATAGAGCGCATTGCAGTCCAACGCTGTCGACGGGGCCGATGATGTCGTGGCCGTGGTCGAGGCCTGAACCTCGATGCCGGTCGCGAACTGAACGCCGACCAGCGACAGGGCGAAACCGCCGGTCGCGGTTGGCGCGATGGGAATGGAAAGTTTTGGCGTGCCCGTGATCGAGGTTGCGTCATAAACCTGCAAATAGGCGACAGCCGCGTTAGGATTCCAGCACTGCGCCGTATAAAGCTGGCCGGCGCCTGATTTGACCGCCACGCCGCTATCCGAGAGCGCGTTGAGCAGCTTGGGCGTCAGACCGCCGGTAGCGCTTCCGAGGGTGACGGGGCTGCTGTTGAGCGTCGTCAGATCGGTATGCAGCGTCCCGAGGTCGGTGTGGTTGGCCGAGGTGAACGCTGTCAGATGCGAATCGGTGCCGAGCGCGGAAGTGCCGAGCGCCGTCAGATGCGCGTCAGTCGCAAGCAGCGACGTGTTGAGATTGGTTCCGGCGTTGGCGGTGATCGCGCCGCCGGTCACATTGGCATTCATTCCAGGCACGAGAACAGCGCCCGGCGACGTTCCGTAGTTCGACATCGCGCCGAGGGTGCCGCCGGCCCATGACGTTATCGCGCCCGACGCCGAGCAGCCGGTGCAGTTCGTCAGCAAATGCCCGGTCGAGTTCGAACTGGAGCGCGGCTTGCTGGCCGGTCGAAAGGGCAATTCCGCCCCCATATACGCCGCCGGCGAGCAGGCTATCCGCCGCCGCCGTCCCCGGCGCCTTCGATCCGGTGAGGTTGGTCTGATTGGCGGCGATGGTCGTCTGATTGGCCGCCGTCGCCGCGCCGCCAATCGTTCCGAGATTGACGGTTGGCGTCGACGCGAACGCGGGAAGCGTCCCGCTAATGCCGACCGTCCCGCCCGAGTTCTGCATCGGCGAACCGAGCGTCGTGTTGATCGTCGATAGAGTCGTGTTGCCGGCGGTCTGCAACGCCGACGTGGCGGCGCCGGAGGGAAGCGGCAGGGAGGATACGCTCATGGGCACGACCGTGCCGCCGCTGATGCCCTGCACAGTGACGACGGAGGCGTTTGGAGAACCAGCTGACCCGGTCGGGACCGACCCGCCGCTGCTGCCGCCGCCGCCGGCTCCCGTCGGCAACCCGGCGCCGCCGGAAATGTTGAGCGCCGTCGCGCCCGCTGTCTCGATGCCGGCGAGATAGGTCGCCGAGCCGACGGTGAACGCCATCCACGACCCGGGCTGGATCACGTCGTTCGCCGATGTCGCGGTGACACTCGAGTTGCCGAGTAGGACAAAGGCCGCATTCGAGCCGGTGTTGTAGACGATAACGACCGTGCCAGCGGGGAGCGCCACCCGGGCGCTCGTCGCGCCGACGCTCAACTGCGAATAAGCCGGCGTCGGCGTGAAGCCGCTGAAACTGGCGGAGAGCGAGCCCTGCACATATCCAGGATGCGCGGCGGTAAAGATCGGGCCTGTGGCCGGCGAAATAGGAACGACAGCTGGGACCGCGGAGCCCCCTGTGTCATAATATGACTGCGCCGCTGCGGGTAGACTGAGGGAGAGCGAGATCGCGGCGCCGAGAAGGATGCGCTTCATTCTTTTGTGCCCTTACGATGCCGAGGGGTTGGCGTTGAGGTAGTGGATCGAAAGCCGGACCTGGCCGCCGGTGAAGCTGCCTCCAGCCGAAGTGACGATGAGATTCGTCGCGGTATAGAACGCCGTCGGGCCGATCAGACCGTCATTGGTCGACCCGGCCGGCAGGCCGAGGCTGGCGCCGAACTGGCCGAGGGTCCCGGTCACGCCGACTTCATAGGACGTCGCGCCGGTGATGGTCGTGACGACGCGCGCGCCGACGGCGAGCACGATGCAATTGGCCGGGATCGAGACCGAGGCCGTCACCGAGGCGCCGGATAGCGTGACCAGGGTTTCGAGCACGCCGAACTGAATGTTGGCGCCGTTCGGCGCCGCGGCGACCGTCGCCAGCGCAGTCGCGAATCCCTGGTCGACAATCGTCCAGGCGTTCGACCCGTTGCTCACGATCCCGGCGAATCCGTAAGCGACATTGATCGCGGCCGAAGCCACGCCGTCCACCGTGTCGGACCCGGACGCCGCCAGTGTGATCGTGTTGACGCCGGAGCAATTTCCGGTCTCGTCGACCACGGTGAGACGGGTTCCGGTCGGATAGGCGCTCGCCGCTGGCAATGTCACGACGCGCGCAGCGGTCAGCGCCGTGTAGGCGATTGTCCGGTCGCTCGCGAGCGCCACATAGCTGGCGTCGCTGACGGCCGTTCTGGTGTTGGCGATGACCTCGGAGAGCTTTGCCGCCGCAAAGCCGCCCGCCGTCGCGCCGTCCTGGACGATGAGGCGATTGTTGGTGGTGTCGACCACGACCTCGCCCTGCGCGCCGGTGAAGGTCGCGACATTGCCGGCGGTGTTGCGCCGAAGCTGTAGCTGTTCGCTCAAGGGGTTGTTCCTAAGTCGATGACGTCGACAACGGCGTCGGATGTCGATCCGAAATCGTCGGCAACCGAAGCGAAGGCCGTTGTCAGGCCGAGGTCGAGCGGCAGTCCGCTCAGCAACTGGATCGCAATCGGATGCGTGACGGCGGCCGAAGTCGATCCAAGGTCGACCCTTCCCGTCACCGGATCGGTCGTGAACCCGAAATCGTCGGCGAGAGTCGGCGCCGTTCCGGTGTCGCCGAGATCGAGCGCAAATCCGGTTTGGAGCTGCGCGGCGATCGGATGGTCATAGGGCGGCGCCGACGCCGTGTAGGCATAAACGGCGCAGGTCGAGAGATCCTCGACCGAATTGCCGAAGGCGTTGAAGCTCTGAAACTTGAAATAGACCGTCTGGCCGAGGAAGTTCGACGGCAGGCTGTACTTCACCACCGCCCCATCCAGGCGGGCGAAGGGAGCGCCGCTCGAGTGCGCTGCCGGAGAGGTCCCGGCCTGGGCGCGCGCGAGGCCGGTCAGATCGTAGGCGTTGGCCCCCGTCAAAGTCGCTGTCTCGTAGGAGAGCAGTTCGCCACCGACCAGGCTCAGCGTCGCGCCTTGCTGCGCCGCCGCCTGCGAGGTCCCCGAGAGAGAGCCGCGGCTCTCCGAAAGGTCGACCGCGAGCGTATCGACCGAATCCCATCCGGCCGCCGCAGGCAGGCTGGCGGTGAGGAAGCCCTGGCGCAGCGGCGCGGCGATGACGCCGATCTGGGAATAAGTGACGTCGTCGACCGAGGCGTAGACGTTGGCGCCCCCCCACTGGTTCGATCCGCCGCCGTCGATCCCCGACGCGCCGAGCCAAATTTGCTGGACGCCGTTCGTGACCGCAGAAACCGGCGGCTCGAAGATCAGCGGCGTGTTGACCGGGACAGCGGGAACCGCCCAATCCGGGGCGAAGCCGCCCGGCGACGCGGTCTGGTAAAAGGCCGGGTTGGAGATTCCGGTCACCAGTTCCTCGCAAGTGAAGGCGAGGAGCCCATTGTCATCCTCCTCGATCTTGACGACCCGGACCGGATAGTTCGAAAGCCCCAGGTTCGCGTCGGTCAGGGTGACGACGTCCATCGGATCGAGCAGGCAGTATTCCCACGACAGTTTGAAGGTGAACTTGGTGCGCACATAGAGTTCGCGCTGCAAAATCGTTTGCGCGACGATCGGCCCGACGACGAACTCGTCGCAAATCTCCTGGCCGGAAATCATTGGCCCGACGCGCGGGCCGAAAATCTCGATCTGCGCCTGATCGCGCGCCTCGACCGGCGTCGCCGCATATTGGTTGGAGCGGGACGAGACCTCGACCCGCTGAATGGTCGGCAGCGAAAAGACGTCCGCGCGCTCGACCTGGACCGGGTCCTTGTTGGCCTTTTCGTCGACGAAATCGAGATCGGTCAGGGCATAGACCGGCGTGAGATTGGGCGCGTAACTGGTCGCGGGCGCCGCCGTGTAGGTGACGACGACCGGCTTGCCCTCGTCCGCGGCGCAGAAGAGATAGGCGCCGCTCGGCGACATGCCGTAAGTGCCCCCGACGGTCGGAAAGACGCCGCCGATGAAAACGAACGGAATGTTGGAGAAGGCGTAGACGACGCCGCCGTCGGAGACGAATTGATTTGACGGACAGACCTCGACGATCGCCGGGACGGTCGCGCCGCTCGACGCCGGCAGGGGGATCGGAACCGAGAACTGCCTTTTGTAGGTCGCCGGCGATCCGGCCGAGACGGCAGTGTCGCCGTAGGGGATGAATTTGAGTTCGCCGCCGCTCCATACCGCCGCGCACGACAGGAGACGCAGCCACCGGGTCAGAACGCTCGATCCCTGCTCCTGGCTGGTCAGGACCGGAGAGAAGGCGATCCCCATCGCCTTGCAATAGGTCTGCAGCGACGCGTCGCCGCCCGAACCGAAAAGCGACGCCGCATTGATGCTCGCCGCATTGAAACCGGCGCCATATTGGGCGTTGGTCAGGAAATCATAAATGCAGAGCGCCGGATCGGCGTCGACGCCATTGACGCCGGTGCCGGCGTAAACGCCGATGATCTCGACGTTGTGGTTGCCGATCGAGGCCGAGGAGCCGAGATTGTAGCCGCCGCCCCAGAGGTAGGCGGTTCCCTGGTAGGCGAGCGCATTGTAGGGATAGAGCGCGGCGAGATAGGGCCAGACGATCTGCGGCGTCGTGCCATCGAACCAGCCCAGCCCGAGCTCCAGCGGCGAATAGAAGATTGAGAGGTTCTTCCAGATCGTGCCAATGCCGGCGATCGGCCCCTCGCATAGGGCCATGATGAGGTCGGCGTAATAGGTGTAGTTTTGCGCCGCACTCGATCCGCCGCCGAACGCGCCTCCCTTGCCTCCGCTCGCCTTGCCGCTGCCGCCGGGCCGGGCCTGAAAATTCGCGTACCAGATGACGTTCGGCGACAGCTTGTTGCGGCCCCAGACGATCGGAATCGGCAGGATCGAGACCGAGGTCTGCAGTTGCAGGCCGGTATAGTCGGGCTTGGCGTTGTCGTTGCGCCGAAGAAACGCCATTTTAGCCCCAGTAACTCGCGAATCTCGCCGTCTTCATGCGGTCGGCAAGCTCATAGCTGCGCCTGACCTCGTCCTCGACCACGCACCGCGCCGGCGCGAAGGCGTGAATGATCGTCAGCGGATCGTCCCTCGCCACGATCCCGCCATGGGCGAAGCAGCGCCCGATGCGAAACAGGAAGACATCGCCCGGCCCGGGCTTGCCGACCTGGACCGACCGGGCGAGCAGAAAGCCGAGGTATCGCTCCTCGTCGCGATGCAGAAACCAGTCTCGCGTGTAAGGCCGCGGATCGAACGGCTCGATGAGGCCGAGGTCGCAATAGACCCTGACCAGCAGCATCGCGCAGTCGACGCCGACGCCCTTGACGTCGGCCGCATGATGGTAGGGCGTGCCGATCCAGGCGCGCGCGGCCGCGACGACGGCGGCGCGGCCTTCGGCTTCATCGCGCATGCTCAATAGGCCAGTTGCGGCGGCGGCACGTAGGGGAAGCCGCGAAAGTTGGCGAGGTTGTTGAATCTGCCCTGGCACGTCGCCTGCGTGTGGTCGCAGCCGGCGGCGACGATGAAGGCGTCGCCGGTCGCCGGGGCGAAGGGCAGCGGATACATGAGAAAGAGCGCCGCGCCGGGGGCGACGCTCTTGACGGTTGCGCGCAAGTTGGCGTTGGCGCCGGACGAGAACACGCATGAGCCCTGGGCGTGGATCGCCTGCGCGCCGCTGAAATTGATCTGCGAGGAGGTCGACCCCGCTCCGCATGTCCCGCTGACCGAGAATGTCCCGCGAACGACGCCGCAGCCGGAATCGTAAAGCGTATGGTTGCAGGTTGGCGAGAACAGGTTCCTCGGCATGTCATAGTCGAGGATGACGAGATCGCTCGCCACCGTCAGCGACGCCGATGTGCGCCCGACCTGGTCGACGGTCGAAATTCGGCCCTGAAACATTCTGACGCCGCCGACGACCGATCCGTTCGGCGCGGTCAGGAAGACCCGGTCGCGGGTGACCGGCTGTCCGTCGAAGGCGCCGTCGCGAAGCGCGATCAGGAAGGGCGCGCCGTTGATGAGATCGGTCGGCCGGGCCGCGATCGTGATCTGCTGCTTGTCGACCTCGAGGCCGATCGATCCGTTGTACTTTAGCCCTTGGATCAGCGGGCCGTCGGCGAGGAAAGTGTGGCCGTTGTAGGTGACGGGATAATCGACATTTGTCCATGTGTAGACGGCGCCGGTCGTGGCGGTGAAGGTGAAACACTCCGCGAAGGCGATCGGCGCATCCGGCGCGGCGCGCGCCGCATTGATGAGGTTGATGACCGCCGTCGTGGTCGATTTCATGACGTGCGCACCGACCGGAATTTGACGCTTTTGGCGGTCCAGAGGTTCGCCATGAACTGCTCGAAATCCTGATCGTCGGCGTCGAAACGGCACTCGAACGCATAGGTGAAGGTGGCGCTCACGATGACGCCCGCCCCAGGCGCGGAAGTGAAGACGAGGCTGTTCGGGGTGCTGAGCGACCAGCCGGAAGGCTGATTGACGCCGTTGAGGTAGACGTTCGAAACGGCCGTCACCCAGCCGACCGGCTCGAGAAATCCGCCGAGCGTGCGGGCGAAGGTGAAGGTCCTGGTCGACCCGTCACCGGTCGCGAACGCCTGGGCGGTGGCGCTATCATCGGTCGGGTCGGCGTAAAGGAACGTGCCGAACTGGCCCTGGAGTTGCAGGAACAGGCCCATGAGGCTTTGCAGCGAATTCGCGCCGAGGTTCGGGAACGATGCCGAGTCCGAAATAAGGCCGTCGAACGTCAGTTCGAATTGCCAGATCGGGTTTAGGTAGAGCGCGTCGCGGACCTCGCGGCCCGAGACGTGGTTCGCGACCAGGGTCGAAAACGTAGGTTTCTTGTGCACGCTCCAGCCTTGGCCGGCCAGCGTCGGGAACGACGGCGGCGTGGTCATGGCCTCACCGTCGTCAGGCGCAGCGTCCTGAGCAAGAAGAGCTGCGCCATGAATTCCTCGAAGTCCTGAACGTCTTCGGCGAAGCGGCAGAGCCATAAGAGGCCGAAATCGGCCGAGATCGCCACGCCCGCGCCTGGCGCAGCCGAGAAGGTAATCACTGGCGCATAGCCCGCGCTCACCGCCCATCCGCCGACCGGGACGCCGTTGAGATAGACCGCCGCGACCGTCGACGCGCCATAGACCGGCCCGACGTAGCCGCCGATCGATGCGACGAGCGGAAAGGTCGTGGTCGCGCCGTCGCCGGTTCCGATCGCCTGGCCGATGACGTCCGAGAGGCCGGGCGGGGCGAACCAGAACGGCGTGTCCTGGCCGCTCATCGCCTCGAAGAAACCGGCGATCGTCTGCAATTCGAGATGGAGCGCGTCCGACCGCAGAAGTTCATAGGTCAGTTCGAGGTCGAAATAGGGGTTGGCGAAGCGCAAGCCCCGCGTCTCTCGCCCCGACACATGGCCGGCGAGCATGGCCGAGAACCTCGGCTTGACGTGAACCGACCAGCCTAGCGTCGCGATCGCCGGGAAGGTCTGAAACGTCGGCGGCGTCGGCGACGGCGTCGGCGCGACTGGCGGAAGCGCCTGCCGCAAGCCGTTCGACCAGTCGCCGGCGCTCCAGTTGCCGGTGTCTCCCCACGCGGAATTGTCGATCGGGAAGATCGGGAACGGCCGGGCGTCCCAGTTCCAGACGCAGGAGAACGCGAACTCGATCATGACCACGCCGCCGACGGTCGCGTTGTTTCCGTCGACGTTCCAGTATTCGTAGACCGCTTCGAGCGCGAGCGCCTGCAAAGTGTCGTCGCGCCGCGGCAGATAACCCAGGCCGCCGGCGTTGTCCCAGATCGACCAGAACGGCGCGGCGCTCTCGGTCGACTTGGCGTCGAAAAAGACATTGGGCTGATTGGTCGACCTATCGACCGCCGAGAACCCATATTCGAGCATCAGGATCGATTTGGAGTTCGCCTGCCACTCGGTCTGCGGCCCCTGCGGCGCCCAGCCCGAGCCAATGTCGTAGACCGCCTGGTGCGGGTTGTTCCACCACCAGCGCAGCTGCTTGTTGGCGAGGATTTCCTGGCCGGTAGAGTACGGAGTGCGCGACTGCGTAAGCCGATCGCCCTCGGGCAGCGAGACGTTGAGCCCCGATCCGTTCGGATCGAAGCCCCGGCCGAGATTGGCGCCGTCGTTGTAGAACCAGTCAAAATACTGGCCGCCCTCGATCGCGCCCTTGAGATAGCGCGTATCATAGATGCTCGGAACGCCGGAGAGGCCGAGGCCGCTCATCGCCGCCGAGCCAGGCGGCCACGCCCCCGCATATTTCGGCGCCAGCCAGTTCTCAGTCGCGTCGATCCCGCCGCCGCCGGTCGTCCAGTCGGTCAGCGGCAGGTAGTCGTCGAAGGCCGCGTAATCGATGTTCGAATGGGCCCACAACTGGTCGAGATGCGGCCATTGACCGTTTTCTCCCGGATGCTGCCAGCCCATCCAGCTCGACCAGTCGGCGGAGTAGACGACAAGGTTCTCGAGCGTCGAGAGATCCTTGGTAAAGCCGGCGCCGTCGAAGATTGCGCGCACGTCGTCGGCGAGTTGGATCAGGCCGGCGACGAACGGATAGTCCCAGATCGCATAGCCCGAGCCGTCGACTGTGCCCGCCTTGGTCCAGCCCGGGCCTCGGATCGTCTCGAGCCCGCGCAGTTCGGAGCCGATCGAGAACAGGTTGACGCCGCCCGCCACCACGCAAAGATTGGCGTAGTGCAAAATCATGCGCCGGTAGGTCCAATCGAACTTCGACCCGGAATAAGCGACGGTCTGGCAAAATGGCGTCGGGCGTGAAGTCGCCCGGCGCCGCCGAGCCCAGAAAGGCGCCGACCGCGCTCGTCGCAGCGCTCGAAATGTCATCCGAATAGGCAATGCGGCCGCGCCAGGGGAATCCGGGGCCGGTCCCGAGCAGGAACGGATAGAAGATGACCTTGAAGCCGCGCGCTTTCAGATCCTGAATGCAGCGGACGACGCTTTGATCGCTCGGCGTCCCGCCGTAAACAAAATTCGTTGTGCCTGGAAGCGCCGGCAGCGGGATGATCCCCGGATAGTCCGCTTGCGTGAGGCTCGAGACGCGCCAGTCGTCGGCGACCAGCGAGCCTCCGACGTCGGCCTGAAACTCGCCGAGCAGGTAGTTCGTCGATGGATAGATGCGGCACGCCGAGGCGTCCTCGGAATCAAAAAACCAGGCGCAGACGAGCGAGACGGTCCCGCATTCTGGATGCTCGGCCTGCAGCTGGTCGATCGACTGCGAATAATCGGTGGTTGGGAAACCGCCGCCGAACGTGTTGAGGAGACGATAAGGCCCAAGCCCGTCCCCGACCCGCTGCGCGCCGGCGTAAGGCATCGGGTCATAGACGAACTCGCCGCTCGCCGGCAGCAGATGGACGCCGAGCGCGTGGACCATTTACGGCTCAGCTGCGCAGGCGCTTGAGGCCAAGCGCCGAGCCATGCCGCACGGCTTCATCAATCGAGCGAAGCATCTGTGCGCTGTTCGACCTCATCCATTGCGACACCGACCCGGCGTCGAGCGCCGAGATGTGGAAATTCGTCGTCGGATGGATGTGCACTGCCGAGGCGCGCTCGCTCGCGGGAGCGCCGCCGTCGCTCAGAAGCGAACGAAAGGCGCCGGCTTCGGCGGCCGGCATTATGAGCTCGTTGTGATGGATCAGGGTCAGCATGTCCTGGGGCGCCCGCCATATCCCGATATCGGCCGATGCGACCGCGCTAGCCATGCTCGCGACGGACGCCTGCGCGGCAGCGGCGGGTCCAGCTGCGAGCGGTCCCATCAGCGGCGAGAGAAAACCAAAAACGCCGGCGAAGGTCTGCGCGGCGGATGAGAAGATCGAACGCAACATCGCCGAACCTTGCGCGGCTAGCGATGCCGTCGCGCCGCCTTGCTCTGCAGCCGTGCGCGCGGCGACGCCGGATGTCGTCGCCGCAGTCTTCATTGCTTCCGCCAGAGCGTAATGCGCGGCCGTTGTCTCGCACCAGTCGGCGAATTTTATCAGCAGGCCTTCGAGCGCGTGTCTGAACGCCATATGCCAGGTCGTCGTTCCGGAAATGAGCCTGCGGGTTTGGGACTCGAAAGCCTGGACAATGGAATCGGTGAAAGACTGACAATCGTGCTGTTGCTGTTGCAAGGCCGTGCGGGTCAGCGACGTGATCTCGTCGCCGCGACGGCGTGTCGCCTCGATCATCATATTGTCGATGCGCTGGCCGGCGGCGAGCGATTGCTCTCCGAGTCCGGCCTGCCTCTGCAACGCGGCGAGTTCGGCAGCGTATTCCTCGTCGAGCGCCTGGCGCGATAACGACAGCTTCTGCTGTTGCGATATCTCGGAGAACCGAGCTTCTTCGGCGTAGAGGTCAAGCTTCTGCTTCAGCCCGTCGGAAAGAATCCTGATTTCCTCCGCGGTCGAGAGCCTCGCCGCCCTGACGGCGTCGGCGTAAGCTTCGTCGTCGCCCGAGCGCAGCGCCGCCGCGGCCCGGCCGCGGTCGGCCGCGAAGGACCGGTCGAGCGAGGCGGTCGCGGTCAGCGCATCGCGATAGGGTTGGAGGCGGTTCGCGTCGAAGGCGCGCGAGGCGGCGTCGGCGAGCCTATTCAATTGGCCGCTGATCTCGCCGAACGGCGCCGAAAAGCTCTGCAAGGCCTCCTTCGCGTCTCCGACGCCTGAGACGAAGTCGGCGATCGAGGCGCTAAAGCTGACGGAGACATTTGCGTCGGTCATCGCTGATCCTTCGGGGCGGAGCGCCCATTCACAGCGCGCCGTCGGCGAGCGTCGCTTTCAGTTCCGCGATCGTCGGCTGACTTGGCGGCGTGGCGTCGCCCGGCGCGCGATACCTTAGCGCCGCGGCGACGAGCCAGTGGGCCGGCGGATTGCGCCGCCATTCGGCGCGCAGCGCGAGAAAGCGCGGCATCGTGAGCTGATCGAGCGCCTGATCCCAGCTCCACCCGGTATTGGCGACGACGCCCGCGATCAGGGCGTCGAAATCGATTTTCCCTCGTCATGCGACGCCTCCGGCGTCGCGGGCGTCCTAGCGTGTCGGTCCTCCGCCTGAGCGGGGCGCAGTCCAGCCGCTTTGGCGACCAAGGGAAACGCCTGGATCAGCTCGCCGACCGAAAAGGGCAGCTCGAGAAAGTCGGGGTAGGAGAGCCCGGGTTCGACGAAGGCGACCGCACGCCAGGTCGCCTCCGCAAGGCGATCGAGTTGCGCTTCGCCGAGACGCGCGACGCTCTCGTTCGAGATCGAGGGTCCACCCGCTTCGAGATAGATGTCGAACAGCGCCGGCTGGATTGCCTTGATCGCGCGAAACGGCAGGTGCGGCACCGCCCATCGCCTCCCGCCCAGTTCGACGACGAACGTCTCGTCGCTCATGCCGCGTCCCCGAAGTTGAGCTGGCAGACCTGGCCGGCGGCGTTGGCGTAGCACTGGAAGTCGAGTTCGGGGATGAGGAAGTCCTCGACCTTGGTGCCGAACGAAAGCTTCTCGGCGACGCAATTGTAGAGCAGCACCGAGAATTGTTTGCCGGTGCTCGGGTCGGAGGCGAAAAGGTTGGCCGAGAAGGCAATCGAGGGGCCGATCAACTGCGAGCCGACCGCGATGCTCTCGCCGCTCGTGGCGACGGAGTAGGTGTAGGAGATCAGCACCGCGGCGCCGGCGTCAGCGGAGGAGAACGTGTAGACGCCCGCCGAGACTGAATATTGCCCGGCGGCCGGATTCGAGGCGACCGCCCTCAACGGCAGCGCGGAGCTGGCGTAGGCGACGCCCTGATCGGCGACGAAGGTCGCGTGGTTGGCGGTCGAATATGTATAGGGCGAGGACGCAGGCACGGTCGTCGTCTCGCCGAACTGGGTCTGCGTGGCGCCGACGCTTGGGGTCAGGCCAAAAAAGAGCGAGCCCAGCGCCTGTCCCGAAATGCGCGCCATCTTCGCCTTGCCGGTCATCTTCTTCGTGCCCGCGCCGATGGCGACCGGAAAATTGTACTGGCCGTAGAGCGCCTTGGTGGTGGTGGCGATGCTGAGCGACACTTCCTGCGCGAGGCCGAAATTGATCGGCGAGCCTCCCGCCGGCGTGCCGATCAGCACGCCCGAGCCGAATACGAACATGAAGGTGGTCTCCTCGGTATATGGGATCGTCTTTTGACGGCGCGGCCTATCGGGCAGGAAGGCGTCGTCGCAATCGTTCAGCGGAAAGTGTTCGTTCAATTCTCACGGCCCAACCAGCCTCACGCTCACCACCGCCAGCCCGTCGCCGTCGAGGTCGCCCGCATCCCGCACCGGCACGCCCACGATCTTGCAATCGTGCACTGTCCCGCCGAGGGTCTGGCGGCCGAGGCTCAGGTCGGCGCCGGCGGGCGTGAGCGCGGCGTCGATGGCGTCGAGCGCGGCGTTGAGGGCGCTCGCGCCGGGGCTCGTGGGATCGCGGGCGTCGAAATAGAGGAAGAGCCTGGCTTCGAAGGTTCGCCTCGGCGCGGCCGGCGACGTCCATTGATAGGTCTCGGGTCCGGATTCGAGCTGGAAGAACGCCGGGCGCACAGCGGCCGGAACCTCGCTCCAGAGCTTCATCCGTCGCGAGGCGAGGCCCCAGGGAAAGGCCGCCGATACGGCGGCGAACAGGGCCGAGAACGCGGCTTCGCAACTCATGTGTCCGTCCAGGCTTCGGTCGCCGCATCGGCGAGCGCGGCGACAATTTCGCCGCTCATTTCGTCGAGCGAAGAGCGCAGATAGGAGCGCTCGGGAACGAGCGAGCCGGGATGCTCGACGCCGGGCGCGAAACGCAGCCCGCCGCCCGCGACGAAGGCGAGCGCCTGCGCCTTTGCGGGCAGAATCTCATGCGCTCCCGTTTTGCCTCCGTATTCCTGGATCGCGGCATATTTTACCTCGCCGGCGGAGCCGACCGATGCGAGGAAGCCGTCGCCATCGGCCGATACGTCGGCCATGATCGATGCTTTCAACGCGCCCGTGCGCGCGCTCAGGACGGCGCCGGCGAGCTTGTCGTTCCTGACCATGTCGGCAAGCGCGGCGGCAAGCTCAGAGGCCTTCGCGGAGAGCGCCTCGGAGAGCGCGACCGGGTAGGCGTCGAGCCGCGCGCTGGTCTCATCCAGACCGTCGATTTGGATCGCAAACATCAGACCGCGATCCGCCTGTAGGGTTGCAGCATCGCCAGGATCGGCGCCGAGATCGCGCTGGCGTCGTAGGAAATGGTTTCCTGGCCGCCGACCGATTTCGACCGCAACCCGATGTGCTCGGCGGCGCGAAAGCGCTCGGCGGCGAGTTCGAGCGCCGCTTGCGCCACGTCCTGCGGGACGAAGCCATAGGAGATCGAAAGTGATTGTCCGGCGTCGGCGATAGAGAAGGCGTAGACGCCGCCGCCGACGGAATATTGCCCGCCGCCGGGCGCGACCGCGACTGGGGTCAGCGGCGCCCCGGTGGAGGCGTACACGACGCCGAGATCGGACGCCCAGGGCCCGAACGGCGCGAGCGCCGTCACCTGCAACGGAGCGGACGCCGGCACCTCCTGCGGCTCGCGCTGCACGGCGTATCCGGCGCTGTAGGAGACGATGAGGCTTTGGCGGCCCGTACGGTATTGAGTCCCGAACAAATCGAGCGCCTGCGGCTGGCCGGGCGGCGCGGCGTCGCCCGGCTGCAAGGCGTAGCCGGCCGATGCGCAGGGGTCGGCGTCTAGATCGGGCGGAACGACATTTCCCCGCCACAGAACCGAGTTCACCTGCAGAACCGGCCATTGCCTCAAATAGACGCGGCGCGTCTCGAGATCGATCGTCTCCGTGTAGGCCTGCGGCAGCAGCCCTGGGCGACTCAACGCGGCAAAGATCGACCGGCTTGCCGCGGTGACGAGCGCGGCAAGGGCCGCGTCGTTAGGCCCGGCGGCGGAAGGCAGGCCGAGCCAGGCCTTCAGGGCGGCGAGATTGGTCAGGTCGTATGGCGACATCGGGCGCTCGCAAGACGGCTGCGACAGCAGTGCGGCGGCGCGCGCGAGCAGAATCCGCGCCGCCGCGATCGACGCGGCTGAAGCTCAGCCGTTGCCGATATTGGTGAGAATTCCGACGCCGAAGGGCGCGTAGACGGCCAAGGTCTCTTCGGCGTAGACGCCGAATTCGCGGCGGCGCGTGCGCAGCGGCCAGTCGACGCGATAATAGTCGCGCCGCGTGAGGACTTCGGCGACGTTTGGGGTCTGATTCGACTGATACCAGACCGGCAGCCGCTCACACAGCGCCAGGACCGTGCCCGGCGGCAGATCGGGATGCACGTTGACCGGAATTTCAATGCCGCTGTACGGATTGTAATACCAGCGGACGACGCCCGAGGCCGAGAATTCGTAAGGCTGCGACTGCCCGGCGTCGACCATGTAGCGGATCAGCGGTCCCGAGGCGTTGGTCAGGCACTTCGACGTGATGTTTCGCTGTTCCTGCGCGTGGACGTAGATCACGGTCGGCGAGAGCCGATAGTTGTTCCACATCTGGATCAGCATGTTGTCGATCTCGACGATCGAGCCGCGGCCGGAGGCGGTCAGGAACGCGCCGGTTCCCGCGGCTCCGGAAGCCAGCGGCTGCACGTAAGCGCCGTTGGCCGGATTGAAACCGACGGTCAGCAGGCCGTCGAAGGCGAGCGTCGGATTGCGGGAATTGTCAGCGGTGATGGCGGTCGCAGCCTGCTGGCCGGCGGCCAGCGGCGCGCTGAAGGTCGCGCTGTTGATGGTGGTGATGGCCTGCAAGGTCTCCGAGCCGGCCGGCCCGACATACCAGGCGTAGGCGACGGCGCCGTTGACGATCGGGGCCGTCGCGCTGAGGACCTGGCCAAGCGTGACCGCCTGGGTCGCGTTGGCGCTGCGCATCGATGAGCCGCCGTTGAGCGTGTAGGTGTTGCCGTCGTTGCCGGTGATGGTCTTGCTGGTGGCGACGCCGCTCGACAGGCTCGAATTGCGATAGCCCTCGAAGCTCAGGCCGACGACGATCGCCGAATAGGTCGCGGCCGGCAGAGTGCCGCCGGCGCCGGAGGCCGTCAGCGCCGGCGCGCCTGGCGTGCCGAGCGCGAGCGACGCGTTGCCGCCGAGGAGCGCGGTTTCTTCCTTCCGCATCGTCTTCTGGAGAAGGCGCAGGGTCGCGGTGGCGTTGAGGTCTTCAAACCCCTGCGCGGCCGCCTCGGCTTCAAACGTTACGGCGTCTTCTTCGCCGAGCGTCAGATAGGGGGCGACCTGGGGCTGCGCCGAATAGGACATGCTCGCGGTGCGCTGGCCTTCGGGCACCCAACCCATAGCGTCATAGCCAGAGCCGGTGATCGAAGTGATGGTGCGCCAACGCGCCGCATCGCCGGGATTGAGGCGCCCGACCCGCGGAAGGGAATTCCTCAGCGGGGTGACGATCGGAAACAGGTTCTTCGCCGGCGCCTGCAGGTCATAGGCGGAGAGCCCGGTCGCCAGGCTGACATTCTTGGCGAGCGAATTGTCTGAGAGCGCCTCCTTGGTGAGGCGCAAGGTTTCTTCCGTCGTCTGCGAAAAACTCATGATGGCTTCCTTCGAGGTTGGCGTTGTCGGCGACGATCGGAATGGAGCGCGCGCGGAGCGGGCCAGAAAATCCGGGTTGACGATGGTCGTTCGTGTCGGCTGCGGCATTGCGGCCCGTTCCGTTCCGGGGGACGCCGGCCCGTATGCCGCTGATGGAATTTGAATCGCGCGTCTGGAGCGACCGCGCTCGCGTCGTTGAGCCTGAACGAACGCGGCGGCCGAAGCTGACAGGGGTTGACCGATCGCCGCCGTGAGCGAGGCGATGGCCCGCTGTGCTTCAGCCGCCGCTTCGCCGGACGCCGCGACGTCCGGCGATCGTATCCGCGCCCGGCCATAGGGGCCGTCGCGGAAGGTCGGAGACTTCGAAGATGAGCGCTTGGCGCCGTTGACGATTGAATCGGCGCCGGTCGTTTGGGTCTTTAAGCCTGCGGTTATGCTCAGAAGCGCGGCGGCAACGGATTGGCGAGACTGAGTTTGGTCAGCGCGAGCGCGCGATCCTGCGCGGGGAGGGCGGCGAGCGCCCTGACGGCTTCATCGACGCCGGCGAAAACGTCCGCCTTGCCGTCGGCGCTCTTGGCGATCGAGCGCAGCGCCGCTTTGGCGGGCAGCGGCTGGGCCTCGAGCGTCGCGATGCGCTTCGTGAGATCGGCGAGCGTAGGCGCGAGGCGGTCGAGCGCTTTGCGCAAGGCTGCGTTCTCTTCCGTCACCCGTTCAATTCTGCGCGCCGCTTGCGACAGCGAGGCGGCGGCCTTGGCGAGCGCCTCGGGCGTCTCTGGCGATCCGCCAGGCGTGGGCGCGGGCGCGGCGGATTTCTCGGCCGCCGCTTCGATTCGCCTCCAAGGCTGTTGTGCGGCCGGTTGCGACGCTTCCGGCGGGGACTCGGAGGACGACAATTCGGATCGGCCGGCGGGGGCGGCGAAGGCGCGCTTTTCAACGACGCCGTTCTTGACCACGTCGAAAGTCGCGTTGGGCAGGCAGGGCAGATCGACCAGCGAGATTTCCCGCGGTTCGGCGGTATAGCGGGTGAGGCCGTTGTCGGGGTCCGGCCAGCGCTTCACATAACGGCCGCCCTGGCTGAATCCGGTATAGACCCCCTCGCAGACTTTTCGCCATTCGTCGTCGTCGACGATTTTCGCCGCGATCACGATCCGCTTGCCGTCGTCGTCGAAGGCGATGTCGGTCAGCTTGCCGGCGGCGACGTGGCCATGCATGGCGCGCACGGCGCCCAGCGACTTGCCGCCGCTCGCGGCCAGCGCCTCGGCCGACCATTTCTCGAAATAGGGCCTGCTCGACGCATAATCGCAAATCTCGCCCGAACGATCGGGCGTCTCCGCCGTCGCGATCCCGGTGACCAGGCGCTGATCGAGGTCGACCTTGGCGAGCGGCAGGAACAGGTCGAAAGAAGACATGCGGGGCTCCATCGGGACAAGCGAGCGCAAACGCCCTGGCGGCGCGGGCGCGAAAACGAATTGCGGCGGAAGCGGAAAAAGCGGAGGGCTAAGCGGCGCTCTCGCCGCCCGCACCATCTCCACTGTATCGAACTATGCCACGACCGGCGTAAGCGGTCAAGAAAATGTTCTCTTTTTGTTCTAGGCCCCCGATCAGGCCGCCGACGCTTCGACAAAACCTGTTCTCAGCCCCCAGCCGCCCCAAGTCCCAGCTCGGCCCGCGCCTCCTCGCGGGTCTTGATGCCGGCGCTGACCAAAATCTCGAGCGTCTGGGCCTGCTGCAGCGGGTCGATGGCGTCGTCGCCGACCCAGACGAATTCGAGCTCGGGCTCGCCCATGCAGTCCTGGATCACGCGGTCGAGCGCGGTCTTGATCCAGGTCTTTAGCGGCGCCAGGCCTTCCTGCGTCGCCTGCAGGCGCAAGGTCTCGCCGGTCGCCCGGTTGACCTGGCTGATGAAGGGCGAAGCGGGGACGGAGAAGGCGTAGCAGATCACGCGCGCCAGCCATTCGTCGTAAAGGTCCTTGAGCGGCGGCTGGCGGTGCTCGATCAGCCGGAAGTCGGCGGGCATGAACTTCATCATCCGCCGGCGGGCCGAATTGCCGCTCATCAGCGCGTCGAAATAATCCTGGAACGAACGGATCTGGTCGCCGGTCCATTCCTTCGGCAGGGTGGCGAAGGCGTCGGGCGAGGAGCCGGCGCGGTAATAATCGAGCGTCGCCGCCTCGCGCCTCAGCGCGATGTTGACGGTCAGCGCGACCTGTTCGACCGGGCTCATGCCGTAGAGCTTGTGCGCGCGCGCGTTGCGCGGCAGATAGAGGAGCTCGTCAGCGGAGAAGTCGGCCGCCGGGAGCCCATGCAAAACCTGCTGATAGGCCGGGTCGGGCGGTTCCGGCGCGCGCCCGTCCTCGCCGATCAGCGGCTTGATCGTCGCCCCGTCGACGATGTCGAGCGAATAGAGTTTTCCGGCGCGGGTGAAGCGCGGATAGATCGTCGCCGCGTCGATGACGAGCAGGTCTTCGATCAGCATCCGCAGCCAGTCGCCGAAGGAGCGGCGCCGGTCGGGCCGGCTGAGAAACGCGAGCGCCGCGTCGATGCGGGCGCCGGCGTCCGGCAAGTCGGCGCGGGGGCCCCGCGCGCGCACCGCGTAGCTCTGGGCGGCGACCTGGTCCTTGCGGGTCTCGATGACGGCGCGCAACAGCGGCAGCGCGTCGGCGAGCGCGCGCAGTTCGGCGAACGAGAGGCCGCTCTCGCTGCGCGGAATGTAGTTGAGGTTGGCGCCGAACGGATAGTCGAACTGCCGCCCCTTCACCTCCGGCGGCGCCTGGGGCGCCAAAGGCTGCTGCGGTCCGAACCAGGCGTCCGGCGCGGCGCCGGTGATTGCATAGCGCGTCACCTGGGCGAGGCGCGCGAACACGCCGGGGGTCAGCGGGCGTTCGATGGCGTCCGAGGACATGGGATCGGTTCCTTGGCTCTCCCCTCTCCCCGATAGGGCGTTCGAACAACGCCGGTCTTTCGACGGTCTATGGCGGGAGAGGGATTGGGGATGAGGGGTCGCTGCGCCGCGGCGCCTTCGCCTTCCGTTAGGGATTGGCGGTTAGCTTGAAGGGGTCGAAGTTCGCGCCAGGACTGGAGGACGGCATGCGCGGCTGGATTGCGCTGATCGCGATCGTCCTCAGCCTGCCGGCCTCCGCCGGCGCTGCGCCGCGCTGGACCTTCTGCGTCGCCGCGTCTAAGACCGGCAAGGACGTGTGGATCACCGAAGTGTTCGCGGCCGGGCGCGACCGTCAGCGTCTGGAGGATATTTTCGAGAGCATGCTCGAGCGGGCGGGCGCGGCGCGACCGGACGCGCAATGCCCCTTGCCGCGCGAGGACAAGACCCAGGCGGTCAACGCCCAGTTCGACGCCGAGGAATTCAACCGCAGGCTCGGAGCGAGGCTGCATGAGGTGACGGCGAACGAGTTCCCCCCGCCGCGGTTGCGCTGACCGCCGGTGATCTCAGTCTGAAATTCGAAAACGCGAAATTTCGAGAGCTACTCGGAGATGCGCGCGATCTTCGGCTCTCGCTCGCCCGACCATTCGAAACGATAGAGGCCGCCCGGAGCGACCGACTGCACCACATGCGGCCATAGAGCCGCGAGGCAGGTTCCCCCGGCATGGCGCACCGAGGGATAGACGACGCCGTTGAGCCCTCGCGCCCGCGCGGCGTCGGCGATCGCATTGCCCGCCGGATAGCCGATCGCCGGGTCCGGATCCAGGCACTGAAGCGGGCCCGCCCTCCTCAAATCCACGAACTCGCCCGCCATGCTCGCAAACAACTCCGCGTATTCGACCACGCCCTCGTACTGGCCGGATTTTGCGAGGAAATCGGCCATGTGATAGGCGACCTCGCGCATACAGGTCTTCACCTCGAGCGCCGCGTACCAGGCCCCGCGCGAGGCGTTGAACCGGTTGGGCTCCAACGGCTTTGAATAGGCGAAGGACGCGTTGACGAATGCCGCATACGGCACGCCGTGCACGAACTCGTCCCGGTCTATGCCTTCCGCCCCCCACTCCTGAGCCAGCAGCCGATGGCTGGTCGCGCCTTCGATTTCAGCCAGCGCGCCGATATCCTCGGCCGAAACCAGCGCCTCCAGAACCGGAGGGCGCAGACGGGCGGACGTCACCAGCCGGACAGTCCTCGGAAACGCCTCTCGGATGACCGGCAGGCCGTTCAGCGTCCGCACCGCTCACAGGCCGCCGCGCACCGCGTCGACATAGCGGCGAACCTCGAGCATCCTCGGGATGCCGCCCTCGATCATCGCCTGAATCGGCGTCCGGCGATCGAACAGGGGACCCCGGTTCTCCCGGCGTATCCACTCGTCCGACGTATTGTCGCTGAATAAAAGGTGCAGGCCTTTGTAGATCCCGACCAGAGCCGAGACCCGCGTCAGCTGATCCTGGCTGAGCGTCGGACGGTATCCTCTTTTGATGCGGTCGAGGCTGCTCGCGGATACGCCGACCAGGCCGGAGGCTTCGGCGTTCGACAATCCCCATGCCTTTGACAAGGCGAGGAACGCCTTGATCGCCACTTCCGACAGACGCACGCGATCGCTTTCTTGAGAAAATGTCTGCGGCTCGGCCGGGGTCAATGGCCCCAGCCGCGCGCCGCGAATCGTAGCCGGCATCTCGCACCTCCTGACGGACTTATGCGCGTCATTTGGTGGGATGTCCAGCAATATCATGCGTTCCTGTCGATTTGCGCGTCGTTTCGCCCGCCGCGAGGGTCGCCTATCCGTCCGCGCGCCCCGACCAAAACTCGATCATCCCGCCCGTCTTCCGCCGGTCGAGGCCCAGCAGGTCGGCGAGCGCCCAGACCAGGGCGTCGGCGCGGTCGGGCGAATAGCCGGCCGCTTTGGAATCGAAGTCGGGGGTCAGCGCGCACAGCTGGTCCTCGAGCTTGGCGAAGGTCCCGGCGTGAAAGACGAGGCCGCGTTCATAGGCCGCCGCGACCGGCTCGGCGCGCAAAAACTTGCCGCGGGTCGCATGAACCGCGCGCACCGGCAGGTGCGGGTCGCTCTGGCGCAAAACCTCCGTCACCATGTCGCCGCCGTTGTTGATTTCCGCCACCACCCGGTTGGCGTTGAAGCCGCGATAGGCCGCGCCGACCCGCGCGCCCCAGGCGGCGGGCGTGTCGCCCTGGCTCGAGAGGTCGGCCAGCACGTAGAAGAAGCCGGTCGACGCCTTCGCCGCGACGATCAGCCCGCATTCGTCGGCGCTGGCGCCCGAACGGGCCGGCGGATCGACGGCGACCACGACTTCCGAGAATTCCCGCGGGGCGGTCTCCGGGGCGACGCGCTGGCGCTCGATCAGCGCGCGCGTCCATAAGGCCCCCGGCGTCTCCTCGACGATCTCGGCCATGAGCTCCTGGCGCCCGATCGCGCGGCCCTGGTAGCGCGCGGCGATGCGCTCCAGAAACGCCTTGGCGAGATTGCCCGTGTTGTCGAAGGTCGAGCCGCGGGTGACGATCGCATCCTTGTCGCCCGCGAGATGCCTGATGATCCTGGTCGGGCGCGGGGTCGTGGTCACGACCACCTGCGGCTTGTCGCCGAGACGCAGGCCCAGCAGCGCCTGATCGAAGGTCTCGGGCTGCCGCCAGGCGGCGAGCTCGTCGCACCAGAGCTTCATGTGCTGCTTGCCGCGCAGCCGGTCAGGCTCCTCGGCCGAGAACAGGGAAGTGACGGCGCCGTTCGGCCATTCGATCCGCGCCGCGGCGGCGAGGTAACGCGGTCGTTCGTCCCTGCGGCAACAGTTGAGAATGCCGGATTCGCCCAGCACCATGGTGTCGCGCACGTCGGCGACGGTCGGGCCGACCAGGTTGACGATCGGATAGCTCTTCGCCCAGTGACGCACGGCCTCGGCGCCGGCCCGGGTCTTGCCCGCGCCGCGCCCGGCCAGGATCAGCCAGATCAGCCAGTCGCCCGGCGGCGGCGCCTGGTCCGGGCGAGCCCAGAAGTTCCAGTCGTGGAACAGCTGCGCGCATTCGAGCGGCTCCATCCGCGCGATGATCCTGGCGCGCTTGCCGGGACTGAGACGCAGGATGTCGCCGATGCGCACGATCGGTCCGCGCCGGACAGGGGAAGGGCTCTTCTGGCGCGGTTTGCGCGGCGGTTTGGCGGTCTTGGCCGCTTGGTCTTTCATTCCTCGGACTTGTCGGATTTGAGACGGCCGGCGATGGTGTTGATCTTGTTCATCAGCCGCTCGCGCTCCTCGTCGCCGTAAGGCTCGACCGCGCGGTTCGCGCGGGTGAAGCCATGATAGCGGTCGAGCCGGTCGAGGATTTTCAGCGCCCGGTCGATCGCGTCCAGATCGCCGTCCTGGACGCGGTCGGTCAGGGTGAGGATGATGTTTTCGAGTCTGGCGATCTGGAGCCTGGCGAATTCGGTCGCGGGGGCGACCCAGCGCCGGCGCAGTTCGTCGCGCAGGATCTGCTCGGTCTTCTTGCGCGTGAGCTTGGCCTGAACGCCGATCTCGTCGAGGCTCGCGCCGGCGACCAGCGCGGCCAGAATGCGCTGGGCGCGGGTTGGCGCGGCCTTCTTTGTTGCTTCCGGAGGGGCTTCGAGGGGCATGGGCGCCTTCATTGATCTTGGAGGGAGAGCGCGCGGCAATGCGGCCCCGCGCGCGAGGGCGGAGCGACAAAGCTGCGGCTATCGGGAGGCGGCCGAAACGCTGGACGCGTCTATCGACCTTGCCCCACTATGCCTCGACCGGCGTCAAAGCGCAAGCTTTTGTTCGCGCTTTGTTCGAAACAATGCGACACATCTCAAAATAGTTGATTAGAATCAATAATATATGGGCTGGTCGCCAGCCGGGCCAAATTCCCGGGCGCCGCCCGTTTTTCCGCCTACACTCTCCAGTCACTCCCTCAGCAGCTCGTTGATGCCGGTCTTGGCCCGCGTCTTGGCGTCGACGGTTTTGACGATGACCGCGCAATAGAGCGACGGGCCGGGCGAGCCGTCGGGCAACGCCTTGCCCGGAAGCGAGCCGGACACCACGACCGAATAGGGCGGCACATAGCCCATATGAACCCTGCCGGTCGCGCGGTCGACGATCCTGGTCGAAGCGGACAGGAACACCCCCATCGACACCACCGAGCCCTCGCCGACGATGACGCCTTCGACGATCTCCGAGCGCGCGCCGATGAAGCAGTCATCCTCGACGATGGTCGGGTTGGCCTGCAGCGGCTCCAGCACCCCGCCGATCCCGACGCCGCCGGAAAGATGCACATTCTTGCCGATCTGGGCGCAGGAGCCGACCGTGACCCAGGTGTCGACCATCGTCCTCTCGTCGACATAGGCGCCCAGATTGACGAAGCTCGGCATCAGCACCACGTCGCGCGCGACATAGGCCGAGCGGCGCACGATCGCGCCCGGAACCGCGCGGAAGCCGGCGTCGCGGAAGCGATTCTCGCCCCAGCCCTGGAATTTCGAGGGAACCTTGTCCCACCACGCCGCGGCGCCTGGAGCCCCCTCGACCAGCGAATTGTCGTTGAGGCGGAACGACAGCAGCACCGCCTTCTTCAGCCACTGGTTGACCTTCCAGGAATTCGGCCCGGCCGCGCCCGGGATTTTCTCGGCCACCCGCGCCCCGCCGCTATCGAGCAGATCGAGCGCCGCCTCGACCGCGTCGCGCACGTCGCCCGCGGTCTGAGGCGTGATCCTGGCGCGATTCTCGAAGGCCTCGTCAATCAGCGTCTGAAGGCGGGCTTCGGTCAAATGCGGCTCCTCGAATTTCGAGGCGCGACGTTTCCCGCGCGGCGAGGGCGATTGTCAATGGCGCGGGAGGAGCGGGCCCGCGCTCGTCCTCGCCCGCTGAAGCGGGGCAGGGGGACCGCCCGAAGGGCGATGGAAGGGGCGCGCGGCGCGGGCCCGGATCATCGTCGCCGCCAATTCCGTCAGATTCGGCTGGCCTGCCCAGACCGCCGCGACGTCGCTGCGGCCGCGCGGCCGCCCCGCTCGGAGGGCAATATTTAATAACATAATAAAAATGGTAATATTTCCGCTGGCGGCCGCCTTTTGCGGGGCGGCGGTAAACGGGGGCGCAAGCCCCTGATATTGCTCGACCCGTCAGGAAAAGCGGCGGTAAACGCCTGGCGCCGCCCCTTACCCGGTCACCTCCAGCGCCAGTCTGCCCGTCAGCGTCTTGCCGTATTCGTCGATCGCCTCGACGCTCACCCGATGCGCGCCGGGCTCGAGGTCGCCGGGCAGGCGGGCGATCCAGATATGCGAGGAAGGGTCGGCCCTGGCCCAGCTTTTTATCGTCGCCCCGTTGCGGGCGAAGACCTCGACGACGAACGGATCGGGCCGGGCGCTGCGGGTCATTGCGACCGGCGCCCGGTCGCCGATCCTCATCGTCACCCGCGTCCTCTCGCCCCCGTCGAACACGTTGGCGATCAGGCTCGAAGCGCTCAACGCAGCCCGCGGGACCGGCGATCCGAGCACGCGCACCTGGGGCAATTCGGGATCGGCGTCCCGGCTGAACCCGTGGAAGCGGCTGTCGATGGAAAGCCGCATCTGCCGTCCATTCGGCTCCTTGGCCGGGACGAAGCGCGTCGTATAGCCGTTGCCGTCGACCGAGAGGATATGGAACCCGTTCGGCGTGCCGTCTCGGCTGTCGGCCGAGGCGACGCCGCGATGGTCGAGCGGCCCGCTCCACCACGAGCCCGACAGCGTGGTCAGCACATGATGGTGGTGCGGCTCGGGTCCGGTCCAGCCATCGACGGCGCCGAAATAATGGTGCTCGGTCGTGTGCGTGTGTCCGGCGAAGCTCACAGTGAAGCGCCGCCCTTCGAGGAGCTTGAACAGCTCCTTCTTGTTGACGAGGTTCTGCCAGGTCTCCTGCCCGAGATAGGTGCGGATCGGAATGTGCATGACCGCGATGACGAGCCGGTCTTCGGGCGTCTGCGCCAGCACGGCGCGCGCGAACTCCAGCTGCCGGGCGTCGAGCCTTCCCTCGTACGCGCCCGCGCCCCGCGGCTTGCTGGGGTCGAAGCCGAGATAGTCGACGTCGTCGAGCATGAGGAAGAGGGTCTTGGCGTAGTAGAACGCGTAGTAGCTCGGCCCGAAGACGCGCTTGTAGGTCTCGCGGCTGTATTTTCGGTCGGGGGCCTCGAAATTGAGATCGTGATTGCCGCCGATGTTCCACCACGGCAGGCCGATCGCGCCGATGATCGCGTTGAGGCGCGGAAAGAGCGAAAGATCGTCGAACATGATGTCGCCGGCGGTGAGCCCGAATTTGGCGTCGACGCCGGCCAGCGCCGCAATCGCGTCCTCGCGGATGTAATCGACCTCGGCCTCGGTCTCGGGCTGCGGGTCTGCGAACATCACGACATCGAAGACCGTCGGCTCGTCTTGCCGGCGCAGCGCGAAATCGAGCGAAGCGGGCAAGGGCGGCGTCGGCGCGAGACCCGCGAAAGTCAGATTGAGCGCCGCCGGCGAGCCCTTTGGCTGATGATGGCGGTAGAAGTTCGGCAGGCCGGTCAGCGGATCGACCGGCGGCATGAACCCCGCCGGCTTGACGACGAAGATCGTCGCCTCCTCCGGCAGCGGCAGCGCATAACGCCCGTCGGCGCCGGTGACCGCGACCTCCCGGCCATTGGAGACGAGCACATTGGCGAGCCCCGGATTGGCGCCGCCCGCCGCCCCCGATCCGTCCCGGTCCTCGAAGACGACGCCGGAGATTTGCGCGCCCTGCGCTTCGGCCGGAGCGGGCTCGATCGCCGCCAGGGCGAGGCCGCTCGCGGCGCCGATGAGCATGTCGCGCCGCGTGACTCCATCGCTCGCGATTCCCGACATTCCCTTGGCCTCCGGCAAGCTTCGAAGGCCTGAGACTACGCGCGCCGCCAATATACGGGAAGAGCCTCTGGGAGCGGCGGTCCCTACTCCCCGACCTGCCCCCGATGCCTCAGGAACGCGTCCGCCAGCACGCACGCGACCATGGCCTCGCCGATCGGAACGGCGCGGATGCCGACGCAAGGATCGTGGCGGCCTCGCGTCACGATCTCGGTATCCTCGAAGGCGCGGGTGATCGTGCGGCGGGGCGTCAGGATCGAGGAGGTTGGCTTGACGACGAAGCGGGCGACGATCGTTTGTCCGGTCGAGATTCCGCCCAAGACGCCGCCCGCGTGGTTGGACAGGAACCGCGGCCGCCCGTCCTCGCCGCGGCGCATTTCGTCGGCGTTCTCCTCGCCGGAAAGTTCGGCGGAAGCGAAGCCGTCGCCGATCTCGACGCCCTTGACCGCGTTGACGCTCATCAGCGCGCCGGCGATCTCCGAATCGAGCTTGCCGTAGACCGGCGCGCCCCAGCCGGCGGGCGCGCCTTCGGCGACAATCTCGACCACGGCGCCGATCGAGGAGCCTTTCTTGCGGATGTCGTCGAGATAGTCGGCGAAACGATCGGCGGCGGCGGCGTCCGGACAGAAGAACGGATTGCGGCCGACCTCGTCCCAGTCCCAGTGCGCCCGGTCGACCTTGAGCGTTCCCATTTGCACCAGCGCGCCGCGAATGCGCACGCCGGGCGTCACCTTGCGGGCGATCGCGCCGGCGGCGACGCGCGCAGCCGTCTCGCGCGCCGAGGCCCGCCCGCCGCCGCGATAGTCGCGCACGCCATATTTTGCGTCATAGGCGTAGTCGGCGTGCCCGGGACGATATTTGTCCTTGATCTCGCCATAGTCCTTCGAGCGCTGATCGAGGTTTTCGATGAAGACGCCGATCGGCGCTCCCGTCGTCACCTGCCGGCCGGAGATCTCGTCGATCATCACGCCCGAGAGGATGCGCGCCTCGTCCGGCTCGCGCCGCTGGGTGGTGAAGCGCGACCTTCCCGGCCGGCGCCGGTCGAGTTCGGCCTGGAGGTCGGCGGCGTCAAGGGGAATTCGCGGCGGGCAGCCGTCGACGACGCAGCCGATCCCCGCCCCGTGGCTCTCGCCGAAGGTGGTGACCCGAAAGAGATGACCAAAACTGTTGTGCGACATGGCGCCCCGACGCCGCGTACATAAGGGAGCCTTCGTCGCCCCGTCAAACCGCGGCCCACGCTCGAGAACAAGCGTTTGGCGCGACGCGCCCGATGTTCATTCCCAATTCATCTTGGCGGGCGCATTCCATTCCGGTGCAGAAAACGATGGGTCGAAAGACCCGATACGGAGAATGTCCCATGCTGAAGACGTTTGCCGCGATCGGCCTCAGCGCCGCGCTCGCCCTTTCGCCCCTCGCCGCTTTCGCCGAAGACGCAGCGGCTCCCGCCGCTTCGGACTCGATGGCCAAGGCGCCAATGAAAAAGAAGACGCATACAGCGCATAAGTCGCATAAGACGAAGCACCACACGAGCAGCAAGAGCAAGATGGCTCCCGCCCCGGCGCCGAAGAGCTGATCGATCAAGCGACCCGAAATCGCAGTAATTGACACCCGCCGCCCCGTCCCTCGGACGGGGCGGCGTTCTTTCGCCTGGCGCGGAACGAATCCACGCTCGTCCAGGCCTGGCGCAAGTGCGCCATTGCCGGTATTCGCCGCCGTGCCAAACTCAGCGCGAAGCAGGGAGCGGATAAGTGGCGGGCGCAGAGTTCTGGTACGAATTCGCGAGCACCTATTCCTATCCGGCGGCGATGCGCGTCGATGCGCTCGCTGATGTTCGGAACGTCAGCCTCGTGTGGCGACCGTTTCTGCTCGGGCCGATATTCGCCGCTCACGGATGGCGCGATTCGCCGTTCAACATCTACCCCTCCAAGGGCCGCTACATGTGGCGCGACGTGCAGCGCGTCTGCGACGCTCTGGGGTTGCCGCTGAAACGGCCGGACCCTTTTCCCCAGCCGAGCCTTCTGGCCGCGCGGGTCGCTATGGCGCTCGTAGGCGTGGAGCGGGCGAACTTCTCGCGCGAGGTCTACGCGGCCGAGTTCGGGCGCGGGGCGCCGATTTCCGATCGCGCCACAATCGCCGAGCTGCTCGCCAGGCTCGGCATTGACCCGGTGGCGACGTTGCAACGAGCGGAAAGCGACCTGAACAAGGCGCGGCTGAAGGCCGAATGCGCCCGCGCGGCTGAAATCGGGGTCATCGGCGCTCCCAGCTTCGTCACCGAAGACGGGGAAGTTTTTTGGGGCAACGATCGTCTCGAACAGGGCCTCGACTGGGCTGCGGGGGCGCGCGCGTAAGGCGCACGCCTTGGGGTAGGATTCCCCCGGCGCGCAATTGGCGTGGAGGTTTCGTCCGCCTGCGCTTCCGGCGTGATTCGTTCGAGGCTCGCCCTTATCCCGTTGTACGCGCGCACCCGGGGATGGGTCGTCATGGCCGGCGGAACCCCTTTCCAGGACCGCCAACCGAAGAATAATGTCGTTCGCCGATCACGTCGGCCGACTGCCGACCGACGGCTGTCACAGCCTGGCGCCGTTCGTGAAGACTGCAAGCAAAGCCAGGGAAGCGAGATGGCCTTCGATTTGATTTTGCGCAACGCGACGCTGCCGGACGGGCGCAAGGCGCAAGACGTCGCCATCGCCGGCGGCCGCATTGCCGCGATCGAGCCGAGGATCGAAGCCGAGGCTGGTCAAACGGTCGACGCTCGCGGTTACCTCCTCGCCCCACCCTTCGTCGATTGCCACTTTCACATGGATGCGACGTTGTCGCTCGGCCTCCCAAGGCTCAACGTCTCGGGCACGTTGTTGGAAGGAATCGCTCTCTGGGGCGAACTGAAGCCGAAGCTGACCCACGAAGCCGTCGCTGAACGCGCCCTGCGCTACTGCGATCTCGCGGTGTCGCAGGGCCTGCTCGCCGTGCGCAGCCATGTCGACGTCTGCGACGACCGGCTTCTCGCCGTCGAGGCGTTGCTCGAGGTCAAGAAGAAGGTCAAGCCTTATCTAGATTTGCAGCTCGTCGCCTTTCCCCAAGACGGCTACTTTCGCTCCCCTGGCGCTGCGCGCAATCTTGAACGGGCGCTCGATCTCGGCGTTGACGTCGTCGGCGGCATCCCGCATTTCGAACGCACCATGGCGGATGGAGCGGCGTCTGTGAGAGCCCTGTGCGAGATCGCCGCGCGGCGCGGGCTGATGATCGACCTACACTGCGATGAAAGCGACGATCCGCTGTCGCGCCATGTCGAGACCCTGGCCTGGGAGGCGCAACGGCTCGGCCTTGGCGCGCGAGCGACGGGATCCCATCTGACCTCAATGCATTCGATGGACAATTATTATGTCTCGAAACTGCTGCCGTTGATCGCCGAATCCGGCATCTGCGCGATCGCCAATCCGCTCCTCAACCTGACCTTGCAAGGCCGGCACGACACTTATCCGCGGCGGCGCGGGATAACGCGGGTCGCCGAAATGCGTGCGCTCGGCGTTCCCGTCGCGCTCGGCCAAGATTGCGTCATGGACCCGTGGTACAGCCTCGGCGGCGCGGATATGCTCGACGTCGCGTACATGGCCGTGCATGGCGCGCCGATGACGAGTCGCGAGGCGATCGCCTGGACTTTCAACGCGGTGACGGAGATCCCGGCGCGAATCCTCGAACTCGAGGATTATGGCCTCATCGTCGGCGCCCACGCCGATATGGTGCTGTTGCAGGCTGCCGACCCGATCGAGGCGGTGCGACTGCGCGCGGCGCGGCTCCTCGTCATCCGCCGCGGCAAAATCATCGCTCGCACGCCTGCGCGGACGACGGATCTCTGGCTGGAGGGAAGGCCTCCAAGCGTCGATCCGGCGTCCTATGCGCCGCGGGCCGTCAGTTAGAGCGGGACGCGAAAAAGCGGACACCGGTTTTTCGCGAAAATCCCGCGTTCTCAAGGACTCTAGAGCATGATGCGAATCAACGAAATCGCATCATGCTCCAGTCGCCGTCTCGCCAACGAGAAAATCGGCGTCCTCACGTCGCCGGGCAGCACTTCTTGAATCTCTTGCCGCCGTCGCACGGACGCCGGTCATTACGAAAGAACATGGACTGAAGCGCGTCATACATCGCGCGGACGCCGGCTCACGAACCGGCGCGCCTTGCGAGCGCGGCGTCCCGAATCGCGCTGAGAGTCGCCGAGGGGGCGATGGCTTCCGGATCGATCTTCACATGCACAATCGAGGCGAGGCCGGTCGCGAGCGCGCGCTCGAACGCAGGAAGGAACTCGGCTGTCTCCTCGACAGTCTCGCCATGCCCTCCGAAAGCGCGCGCGTAAGCTGCGAAATCGGGATTGCGCAACGTGGTGGCGATGACGCGGCCGGGAAACTCGCGCTCCTGGTGCATACGGATCGTGCCATACATGCCATTGTCGATCAGTACGACCACGACCGGCAACTCGTATTGCACCGCCGTCGCGAATTCCTGCCCGTTCATCAGAAAGTCGCCGTCGCCGGCGAAACACACGACGGTTCGTCCCGGAAAGACGCGCGCCGCCCCGATCGCCGCCGGCAGCCCGTAGCCCATCGAGCCGGACGTTGGCCCCAATTGCTGTTCGATTCGACTGAACCGCAGAAAGCGGCCGGCCCAGATGGCGAAATTGCCGGCGCCGTTCGTGAACAGCGCATCAGGGACCCGCTTGCGCAAGCCCATTATGATTTCACCCACCTGAACCCGACCGGGATTGGCTGGCGCGCGCCCGCTCCACGCGAGGTAGTCAGCGCGAGCCGCGCGCGTTTCCGCGGACCAGGGAATCGCAGGGGGCGGCTGAAGGCCCTCCAGAGCCGAACAGAATTCCGGGGTGGTCGCAATGATCCCGAGCGTCGGGTGATAGTTGCGGCCGATCTCGCGCGGGTCAGCGTGGACGTGGACGAGACGCTGGCGAGGCGCCGGGATGTCGAACAGCGTGTATCCTTGCGCCGCCGCCTCCGACATGCGGCCGCCGACCAGCACGACGATCTCGGCCCCCTCGATGCGGGCTTTCAGCTTCGGATTGGCCGACAGTCCGATTTCGCCGGCGAAGTTCTCGTGGTCGCCGTCGAACACGCTCGCGCGGCGAAACGATCCGGCGACCGGCATATCAAAACGTTCGGCAAATCGGGCGAACGCCGCACTGGCGCGCTCGGTCCAGCTGCCTCCGCCGAGAATGGCGATCGGCCGTTCGGCGTTCCAGAGCATCTTCTGCAATTCGGCCATTTGGGTGGGGCCGGGCCAGATCGGGACCGGCGTAACCCGCGGCGCATCGGCGACTTTGGCCGTTTCAACGAGCATATCCTCGGGTAGCGCGATCACGACCGGGCCGGGCCTTCCCTGCATCGCGATGTGGAAGGCGCGGTGGATGACCTCGGGGATTTGCGCCGCTGCCTCGATCTGGGTCGTCCACTTGGCGATCGAGTTCGAAAAAGGCGCGATAATCCATCTCCTGGAACGCACCGCGCCCCAGCATCGCCCGCTCGACCTGGCCGACGAAGAGGATCATGGGGGCCGAATCGTGCTCTGCGATATGCACGCCATGCGCGGCGTTAGTCGCGCCGGGACCTCGCGTGACGAAGCAGATTCCAGGCCGGCCCGTCAGGCGCCCCTCGGTCAGCGCCATCATCGCCGCGCCTGCCTCCTGGCGGCAGGCCGTGACCTCGATCGCGGCGTCGTGCATCGCGTCGAGCGCGGCGAGATAGGACTCGCCTGGAACGCAATAAACCCGCTTCACGCCTTGAGCGACCAACTGATCGACAAGGATTCGTCCGCCCGATCGCATCCCCCCGGCCTCCATCGTCACTCATCCTCCGTCGGTTGAGACCACGTCTGTCAGGTCGCGGGGCACTTTTCAATTGCGACGCGACGCCTGCGCGCGCCGCGAGCCGTTGACACCGCACGGCGCGGGGTTGATGCTGGATCAATCGAGCTTCGGCTGCCGGCGAGGCAGGCTACGCATCTGCGCCCTCCCGCGAGCGGGCCAAACCACGCGAACGCGGAGCAGGACGTCATGGCCGTGACCGCCACTTCCACCAAGCTGCGGCGGGACGCCGGCATCATCGGTCTTCTGTTCGCCAGCACCACGAGCATGATCGGCTCCGGCTGGCTGTTCGGCGCCTTCCACGCATCGCGCATCGCCGGCCCGTTCGCCATCTGGAGTTGGGTGGTCGGCGCCGTCATCATCATGCTGATCGCGCTGTGCTTCGCCGAACTTGCAGCGCTGTTCCCGCGCAGCGGCGCGCTGGTCCATATGAGTTCACGCCAGCCATGGCCAGGGACTCGGACGGGTCTGGGCTTGGATGCTGTTCCTCGCCTATGTCCCGGTCGCCCCGGTCGAGGCCGAGGCGATGGTCACCTACGCCAACAACTACCTGCCCTATTTCATCCAGCCGCACAGCGCGGGTCTGCTGACGACGACGGGCTTCATAGTCTGCGCCCTGCTGCTGGGCGTGCTCGCACTGGTGAACCTGCTGGCGGTGCGTATGCTGCTGGGCGTCAACAACACCGTCACGTGGTGGAAGATCGCGGTGCCGCTGCTCACCGTGATCGTGCTGATCGCCGCCAGCACGCACTGGGGCGTCTGGTCCGCCGACCCACACAGCTACAAGTTCTCCGGCATTTTCACCGCGTTGCCTGGCGCGGGCATCGTGTTCAGCTATCTCGGCTTCCGCACCGCGATCGATCTCGGCGGCGAAAGCTCAAATCCGGGCCGCAACATCCCGATGGCGGTGATCGGATCGGTGTTGCTGTCCGCCTTCGTCTATATCCTGCTGCAGGTCGCGTTCCTGATGGCGCTGCGCCCGGCCGACCTCGAGCATGGATGGGCACATCTGAGCTTCACCGGTCAGGCCGGGCCGTTCGCCGGTCTGGCCGCGGCGCTCGGCATCGGCTGGATGGCGACGCTGCTCTACATCGACGCCTACATCTCGCCGGGCGGCACCGGCCTGATTTACGTGACCGCCGGTTCGCGCATCCTCTATGCAACGGGCGAGTTGAACGCCGGCCCGCGCTGGCTAACGATCCTCAACGCGGCGCAGGTGCCGTGGGTCGCGGTGCTGGTGATGTGGGTGGTCGGCATACTGTTCCTGCTGCCGTTTCCGGCGTGGCAACTGATGGTGAACTACATCACGTCGATCACGGTGCTGACCTACGGACTGGGGCCGATCGTCCTGCTGGTGCTGCGCCGCAACCAACCGGAGCTGCAGCGGCCGTTCCGGCTTTGGGGAGCGGAAATCCTGGCCCCGATCGCGTTCATCTGCAGCAACTGGATCATCTTCTGGACCGGCTTCACCACGAATTCCTTCCTGTTTGGGCTGTTGGCGATCGGCTTCGTGCTCTATGCGGCGTACTACCATTTCGTCGAGAAAAAGCCGGTCGAGGATTTCGGCTGGCGCCACATCGCGTGGCTGCTGCCGTGGTTCGGCGGCATGTGGGTGTTGTCCGCTCTCGGCGATGTCGGCGGCGGCGCGGCGATCCTCGGCTTCTGGCCGGGCGTGGTTCTGGTCGGCGTCTGGAGCCTGATCGTCATCGCGATCGCCATCCGTTCCTCGCTACCGGCGCAGGAGACGGCGGAGATGATGATCCAGATGGAGCAGACGGTCTGAGCCACGCCATGGCGTTGGCGTACAGATGTGCTCGCTCGTTGGCGGATATCCCGATACGGATGCGGGATGCCGTTCAAGCTCGATGCTGAGCGCCGTCACCACATTCGAGGACGCGTTGGCGTGTTCGCAGCTGGCCTGCCTACAAGGCAGGACAGAAGCGGCTCCGATAACCAGATTCGACGCAAACGCAGATATTCAAGGGTGCATGCGCCAGCCGCCATGCGCTGAAGCGGGCTAGCCACAGCGGCTTTTGTTCGCCCGCGCTTGTGCGCCTTGCGCTCGGGCCGCGTTCCGGCCATTCTTCCCTCATGCCCTTCGCAGCCGATCGCCCTGCGGAATCCGGCGCGCTGACGACGCTGGACGCCCGTTCGCGCGAGATTTTCCGCAATATCGTCGAGTCCTACCTGTCCACCGGCGAGCCGGTCGGATCGCGTCATCTGTCGCGTGTGCTGCCGATCTCGCTGTCGCCCGCGTCCGTGCGCAACGTGATGCAGGATCTGGAGGAGCTCGGGCTCATCTACGCGCCGCACGCGAGCGCAGGTCGGCTGCCGACCCAGCAAGGGCTGCGATTTTTCGTAGATGCGCTGCTGGAGCTCGGAGATTTGGGGCGGGAGGAGCGGGCCCGCATCGACAGCCAGGTGAGGGCGGCCGCCGAGGGCGGCGGCTTCGAAGGGGCGCTCGCTGAAACGACGAGCCTGCTCTCCGATCTGACGCGCGGCGCCGGCGTCGTGCTGACGACCAAGACCGACGCCCGGCTCAAACACGTCGAATTCGTGCGCCTGGAGCCGGACAAGGCGCTGGCCGTCCTTGTATCGGAGGACGGCTCGATCGAGAACCGGGTCGTCGCCACGCCCCTCGGCATGCCAGCTTCCGCGCTCGCTGAGGCGAGCAACTTCCTCAACGCGCGCGTGCGAGGCCGAACTCTGTCGGAAGCGACGGCGGAAATCGAAGCGGCGCGACGCAACGCGCGTCAGGAGCTCGACGAGATCGCGGCGCGCCTCGTTGAGGCTGGCCTCGCGTCGTGGTCGGGCGGGCCGGAATCACGCGACCAGCTCATCGTGCGCGGCCAGGCGAATCTGCTCGGCGACGTGCGCGCCTCCGAGGACCTGGAACGCATTCGCACCTTGTTCGCCGACCTCGAGACCAAGACCGACGTCATTGACCTTCTGCACCGCGCCGAGACTGGCGACGAAGTCAAGATTTTCATCGGTTCGGAGAACAAGCTGTTCTCCCTCTCCGGGTCGTCGATGATCGCGGCGCCGCTGCGCGCGAGCGACCATCGGATCGCGGGAGTGCTGGGCGTCATCGGACCGACGCGGCTCAATTACGGCCGCATCGTTCCGATGGTCGAGTACGCCGCCCAGGTGCTGGGCGAGCTGAAACGGTCGCGCTAGCGGGCGGCTCGGTTCAGACGGGAGCAGTATAATGCCGAACATCGGGACGTCGCCGGACAGCCTCGGCGAAGCTATCGAGCATCTCGAAGGCAAATGGGCGGCAATCGCTGCTTTCGGGGTTCTCTTGGTCGTCCTTGGCATCGCCGCGCTGTTCTTCTCACTGTTCGCGACCATCGCGACGGTAACCCTCAACGGCGTCCTGTTCCTGATCGCGGGCGCGGCGGAGATCGGGATTGGCGTGCAATCGCGCGGCTGGGGCCAGTTCTTTCTTTGGGTGATCGGCGGCGTCCTTTACGGGACGGCCGGCGTTTTGTGCATCATGAACCCGCTGCTCGCCTCCATCGCGCTGACGCTTCTCTTGGGCGCGGGTCTGATCGCGGCGGGCGTCCTGCGCGCTTACCTGGCCACGCGGCTGCCCGCCGACCAGCCGCGCGGCCTGGTCTTCCTTGCCGCGTCAGTGACGATCCTGCTCGGTCTCATCATCGTCACTCACTGGCCTTTGGATAGCGTATACGCGCTGGGAACCTTGCTCGGCGTCGACTTGTTGTTCCACGGCGTTGGCTGGGTGAGTTTCGGTATGGGATTGCATTCGCGGCTCTGACCCGCGGGGGGTCCCGCGCTCAAGCGAGGAGCGAACAATGGCGAAATGGGTCTATTCTTTCAGCGCCGAGCGCGCTGAAGGGGGCGGGAAGATGCGCAACCTGTTGGGCGGGAAAGGCGCGAATCTGCACGAAATGGCCGCGCTGGGCCTGCCCGTCCCCCCCGGCTTCACGATCACGACCGAAGTCTGCGCCTATTTTTACGCCAACGAAAAAACCTACCCTGGAGAGCTGGAGGGGCAGGTCGACGCCGCCCTGGCGGAAGTCGGCCGGCAAACCGGTCGTCGCTTCGGCGACGCCGCCAATCCCCTCCTGGTCTCGGTGCGCTCAGGCGCGCGCGCTTCCATGCCCGGCATGATGGACACTGTGCTGAACCTCGGGCTCAACGACGCCTCGGTCGAGACCCTGGCCGGGACTTCGGGCGACGAGCGCTTTTCCTATGACAGTTATCGCCGCTTCATCCAGATGTATTCGAACGTCGTGCTCGACGTCGACATCCATGAGTTCGAGGACCTCCTCGAAGACTACAAGGACGGCAAGGGCTATGCGCTCGACACCGACCTGACCGCGACCGATTGGCGTGCTGTCATCGACGACTACAAGGCCAAGGTGGCCGAGGCGACGGGCAAGCCGTTTCCGCAGGAGCCGCGCGATCAATTGTGGGGGGCGATCGGCGCAGTGTTCTCGTCCTGGATGAATCAGCGCGCGATCACCTATCGCAGGCTGAACGCCATTCCCGCCGAATGGGGCACCGCGGTCAACGTGCAGGCGATGGTGTTCGGCAACATGGGCGAGACTTCCGCCACCGGCGTCGCCTTCACCCGAAATCCATCGACGGGCGCCAACGAGCTTTACGGCGAGTTTCTCGTCAACGCCCAGGGCGAGGACGTCGTGGCCGGCATCCGCACGCCGCAAAACATCACCGAGGCGGCGCGCAAGGCCGCCAATTCCGACGAGCCTTCGCTCGAATCGCTGATGCCCGAGGTGTTCAACCAGTTCGTCGCCACGACGAAATTGCTCGAGAAGCACTATCGCGACATGCAGGATCTCGAGTTCACCGTGGAACGGGGCAAATTGTGGATGCTCCAGACCCGCAATGGCAAGCGCACCGGGGCGGCGGCGTTGAGGATTGCGGTGGAAATGGCCAATGAGGGCCTTCTCTCACGCGAGGAGGCGATCGCGCGCATCGAGCCCGGAGCGCTTGATCAGCTCCTGCACCCGACTCTCGACCCCGAGGCCAGGCCGGCGCCGATCGCGACCGGTCTGCCGGCGTCGCCGGGCGCTGCGAGCGGAGAAATCGTTTTTTCGTCTGAAGACGCCCAGGCTCTTCACCAGAAGGGTCGAAAGACGATCTTGGTGCGGGTCGAGACCTCGCCCGAGGACATCCAGGGCATGCACGCGGCCGAGGGCATTGTGACGACGCGCGGCGGCATGACTTCGCATGCGGCGGTCGTCGCCCGCGGCATGGGCAAGCCCTGCGTCTCGGGCGTCAGCACGATTCGAATCGACTACGCGGCGCAGACCATGACCGCGGGCGGGGTGACGCTGAAGAAAGGCGACGTCCTGACCATCGACGGCGGCGCCGGTCATGTCATTCAGGGCGCGGCGCCGATGGTGAAGCCTGAGATGACCGGCGATTTCGCGACCCTGATGACCTGGGCGGACGCGGCGAGGCGGATGAAGGTGCGCGCCAACGCTGAAACGCCGGCGGACGCGCGAGTCGCGCGCTCATTCGGGGCCGAGGGCATCGGCCTTTGCCGCACCGAGCACATGTTTTTCGACAATGAGCGCATCATCGCCGTTCGCGAAATGATTCTCGCCGACTCCGAGCAGGGACGCCGCGCGGCGCTGGCCAAACTGGCGCCGATGCAGCGCCGCGACTTTGCCGAGCTGTTCGAAATCATGACCGGGCTGCCGGTCACGATCCGCCTGCTCGATCCGCCTCTGCATGAATTCCTGCCGAAAACAGACGAGGAGATCGAGGAAGTCGCCGCGAACTTGGGGGTTAAGCCCGAGAAACTGCGCGCGCGCGCGGCCGAGCTGCACGAGTTCAACCCGATGCTCGGCTTCCGCGGCGTGCGCCTGGCGATCCGCTATCCCGAAATCGCGGAGATGCAGGCGCGGGCGATCTTCGAGGGCGCGGTCGACGCCGGACGAAAGACCGGCGCGCCCGTCACCGCCGAGATCATGGTCCCACTGGTGATGGCGCGGCCAGAACTCGACGCGGTCAAGGCGATCATCGTCGATATGGCCGAAACGGTCGCCAAGGAAACCGGCGTCTCCGTGCCCTATCATGTCGGGACTATGATCGAACTGCCGCGCGCGGCGCTGCGCGCCGGCGACATCGCCGCCAGCGCCGAGTTCTTCTCCTTCGGCACCAACGACCTCACCCAGATGACGCTCGGCGTTTCTCGCGACGACGCGGCGTCGTTCCTCGGGATCTACACCGCCAAGGGACTCCTGGCGGCCGATCCGTTCGTGACGCTGGACACCGAAGGCGTCGGCGAACTGATCCGCATCGCGGCCGAACGAGGCCGGGCGGCGCGCAGCGAGATCAAGCTCGGCATATGCGGCGAGCACGGCGGCGATCCGGCCTCGATCGCCTTTTGCGAAAAGGTGCATCTCGACTATGTCTCATGCTCGCCGTTCCGCATCCCGATCGCCCGCCTCGCCGCGGCGCAGGCGGCGCTGGGCAGGAAGGCGGCGAGCACGGCGTGAGGCGATCTCAACCGGTCGACGGAACGGCGCCCTTGGGGCGCCCGACAGCGAGTTGTGATATTGAGCGCTTGGCCCGATTCGAAGGAGGCAAGACCAACATCACGACGCCTGGCCTGGGCGGGAGCGCGATTCAGGGGCGCCCGGGGATCGCCAGATGCCCCCTGCTCGGGTCCGCGCGCACCGGAGGCTTTTGAAACCAAAGGCTAAGTCGAGGAAGTCGTCATGACCGTCCAGAGCCTGCCTTTCGTCCCGCCCGCGCCAGCGGTTCATCCAAGAAATCTGCCAGTCTGGCGTCTCCTCTGGAACCTGACGCGTTCCAGCCTGTCGATCTGGCCGGACTACGCCTTCGACGCGCTCTATATTAGAAACAGCGTGATGGGACTTAAAACCATCGTCGTGAGCGATCCGGCAGGCGTGCGTCACGTGATGACGGCCAATGCCGCGAATTATCGGCGCCCTCCTGCCGTCACTCGCTTCGCGCGCCCGCTCGGCGGTTCAGGGCTTTTTCTTGCGGAAGGCGCCGATTGGCGCCGTCAGCGCCGTCTCTTGGCGCCGACGTTCGCGCCGGCCAGCATCGGCCTGTTGCTGCCGCATTTTCGCGACGCGGGTCGTCATTTGTTGCTTTCGGTCGAAAAGTCGCCGCGAGCCAATCTCTCGCAAGCCTTTCAGGACACGGCTTTGGAGGCGGTCTTGCGCGCCTTGTTTTCCATGCCGGAGAGCAGCGATCGCGCGACATTGACCCATATGGTGCGCGAGTATGCCGACGGACCGGGCCGCCCGAACCTGTTCGATGTGTTCTCGACAAGCGATGACTCCTTCGCCTTCGCGAACGGCAAGCGCGCGCGCTTTCAGAAACGCTGGTCCGCGGCGATTGACCAGATCATCTCGCAACGCAAGGCGTCGCCGACAAAGGCGGGCAATCGCGATCTCCTCGATCTGTTGTTGACCCTCAAGGACGCCGATTCCGGCGAGGCGCTGTCGGACGCCGAAATCCGCGACCAGTGCGCGACCATGTTTTTCGCGGGCTCCGAGACGACCGCGCGGCTGATGTTCTGGGCCAGCTATCTCCTGGCGATGGACCCTGAAGAACACGCAAGCGTGGACAAGGAAATCACCGCTTTTCCGCCGGACCGGATCAGCGGCCTCGACGATCTCCAGAACTGGCAACGGTTGCGCAATGTGCTCCTGGAGGCTTTGCGGCTCTATCCACCGGCTCCCCATATCATTCGGGACGCAATCGGACCCGACGACATTTGCGGCGAAAGCATTGGCGCCAACACACAGGTGTTTATGAGCCCGTGGGTGATGCATCGCCATCGGAGATTTTGGGATCGGCCGACCGCGTTCCTTCCTGGTCGATTCGCGGGAAAGACAGCCCCGTGGACACAGACGCCGGCCTATATTCCATTTGGCGCTGGGCCGCGCATTTGCATCGGCCTTTCGTTTGCGTTGTCGGAAGCCCAGATGGTCATGGCGCAGCTGCTTTCCCGCTACAAGATCAGCCTCCCCGATGCGCAGCCCGTGTTGCCGATCGGTCGCGTGACAATTGAACCGTCTTATGAACCCTTGTTTCGGCTGGCAGCGGCGTAACATCCGAAGCCGGGATGCGCCGCTGTCATCACGCCGCGAGCGCCGCCGCCATGCGCTGCTGGAGGGTCTGGATCGCCTTCAACGGCCGCATCATGACCTTGAAGCGGTCGATCCTGCCCTCGGCGTTCCAGCCGATGATATCGACGCCATTGACCTCGACGCCGTCGATCGCGGTGATGAATTCGAGCACCGCGGAGTTTGATCCGGTCCACTCCTCGACATAGCGGAAATTCTCGCCCAGCACGGCGAGCGCCGCGGTCAGATATTTGACCGTGATCGCCTTGCCGCGTTGCGGCGTGTGAACGACGGGCGAATGGAAGACCACGTCGTCGGCCAGCAGGGCGTCGAGCCCGCCCGGATCGCGCGTCGTCACGATCTGATGCCAGCCCGCAAGCGCGTTCGAGGTCATGGTCCGTTCCTCTCTCCAGGGCGATCGGGGGAAGACGTCCTCACCTAGAGGAGCCTACGAAGCAGGCGCTCTCGAAGGGGGAGGACGCCGTTGCGCCACGACGATCTTGCGCCTTTTGTCGCGCGATCCAATCCCCCTTCGAGACGCGATGCTACCCATCGCTCCTCAGGGTGAGGAGGATCGAATGCTCAGTTCCCCCGATCGCGCCGCCCCTATCGCCGCCGGCTTGCTTCGTCGGCGCTGGTGTCTTACGGCCGAATAAGAACCGAGGCCACGGAGAATTCCATGATCGTGCTCGACGAAGGCGAGAAACTCGCGTCCGCGAACGGGCTCGCGATCTGCTATCAGACGTTCGGCGAAAAGAGCGATCCGCCGATGCTGCTGATCATGGGGCTGGGCGCCCAGATGATCCAGTGGGACGACGAATTTTGCGTGCGTCTCGCCGGGCGCGGCTATTGGGTGATCCGGTTCGACAACCGCGACATCGGAAAATCGAGCGCGATCGACCCTCCGGCCGGTGGTCCGGCCCATTCTTTCACCGCCGCTTCGTCACAGGCGCCGGTCGCCGCGCCCTATCTGCTGAAGGACATGGCGGCGGACGCGATCGGACTGATGGACTTTCTTCACGTCGAGCGCGCCCATGTGGTCGGCGCCTCGATGGGCGGCATGATCGCGCAGGAAATGGCGATCCGCTGGCCAGAGCGCGTCCTGAGCCTGACCTCGATCATGTCGACGACGGGCGAGCCCGGCCTGCCTCCGCCCGATCCAAAAATCCTCGCCGTCTTTCAGGCGCCGCCGCCGCGCACGCCCGAGGACTATATCGAGGCGAACGTCAGTGCCTGGCGCCTGCTGCGCGGACCCGGCTATCCCGAGGAGGAGGCGCGTGACCGCCGGCGCGCCGAGCGCGCCGCCCGAAGAGGGCTTTGCCCGGAGGGCGGGATCCGGCAGATGCAGGCGATCCTGGCGTCGGGCGGCCGCAAGGCGGCGCTGGCCGGCGTCACTGCGCCGACCCTCGTCATTCACGGCGCCGACGATCCGCTCGTGCCGCTGGCGGCCGGAGAAGACACCGCGCGCGCGATCCCCGGCGCCAGGCTCGCGGTCATCGAGCGCATGGGCCATGCCCTGCCGATGAGCGTCTGGCCGCAAATGATCGACGAAATCGCGAGCGTCGCGCGGTGATGACGCGCGTGGGACCGCTATGCCGCCGAAACGGAATCGGGCGGGAGACCGACCAAATTCAACCGGGATGTTTAAATTTTTTCAGTGGCTTACATGATTTATCTTTCTTATTCTGATTTTCAGAGTCAATGTTAGAGTGCCTTCTGTTGATCGGTTGGTCGGCGCGCGGCAGACGACAGCCATGCCGGGATTGCGGTTCGACCTGACACCTGGGTTGGCTTTCCGCCGCTGGATCGCGGGCGCAGAAATGTGTAACCCAAGAGACGGACGCGCAGGCCTCGGGCGACGTTAGATTCGGCAAGCGGGTCTGACCGTCGCAACGGGTTCGCCGCGCCGCCCCGGCTTCGCGCCCGCCGAATTGCAGGGGAGCGCGACAGTTGCGGAAAATGGCGCCCGAGCGATTGAAAGGATTGAATTGCTGACAAAAGGGTTCGGGCGGCGGGCCGCCCCCGAAGTGCATCAAACGCGTTTAGGCCAAAGGTCGGGGCGAGCGAGCGGAGGTTCCGCAATATGAGTTTCGCCAAATTGAACGGCGGCGTCGTCCACTATCTCGACCAAGGCCCGCGCGATGCGCGGGCGCTGGCGTTCGTCAACGCGCTCGGCAGCGATCTGCGCATTTGGGACGACGTCGCGCGCATCCTCTGCCCCGATTTTCGACTCGTCCGCTACGACACGCGCGGCCACGGCCTTTCCGAATCCCGATCCGATGACGGCAATGTCGTCGATTTCGCCGCCGATCTTGCGGCGCTGCTCGATAAGCTCGCTGTCGCCCGCGCGACCGTCGTCGGCGTTTCGATGGGCGGCCTCATCGCTCAGGAGCTTTATCGTCAGCTGCCCGGCCGCGTCGCCGCGCTCGTTCTGTGCGATACGGCGGCCAAGATCGGAAATGATGAGTTCATGGGACGCGCGAATTGCCAAGGTCGAGAGCAACGGAATCGAATCGGTCGCGGATTCCGTTCTGCAGCGCTGGTTCACAGCCGAATTTCGTGAGCATCGTACGGATGAGTTGATCGGCTGGCGGCTAATGCTGACGCGCACGCCCCAACAGGGGTATCTCGCCGCATGCCGCGCGGTGAAGCGCGCGGACTTGCGCCAGTATGCCAGTTCGATCGCAGTGGCGACTCTTTGCCTTGTCGGCGATCAGGATGGCTCGACCCCGGTCCCGCTGGTGCGCGAGACGGCGGGGCTAATCGCAGGCTCTCGTTTCGAAATCATCGACGGCGCTGGCCATCTGCCCAGTATCGAAAGGCCCGAGGCCGTGGCGGCCCTCATCGCAGAGCACGCAAGGCGGGTGACCGCGTAGGAAGGCCCCTCGAGCCTGCCGGCTCTCTCTTCGACGCGTCCTCGGCGATCCGGCCGGGCGAATGCGTTGGGCGCCCGCATGGGGCGGGATTCGACGCCCTTCCCGCGCGACGCGCGAGGGAGTATAGACACGCGCCGTTTTGTCGGTCCGGCCGGCGCCGGCGACCCCGGGGTTTCTTTGAATGTCCGAACATGTTTCGAGCGAAGGGGCCCCGCCTTCGACTCATGTCGTCGAAACTGAATCCGGCGCACATTCGGCCGGGAATTTCTGGATCCTGGCTCTCGGCTCGGTCGGCGTGGTGTACGGCGACATCGGCACCAGCCCACTCTATGCGCTCCAGACCGCACTTGGCCAGGTCAAGGAATCCGGCCTGCCCGCGTCGGACGTTATCGGTGTCGCCTCGCTGATCATCTGGGCGCTGCTGGTCGTCGTTACTGCGAAGTATGTGCTGTTTCTGATGCAGGCGGACAACAAGGGCGAGGGCGGCATCCTATCCCTGATGGCGCTCGCCCAGCGCGCAATCGGGAAGCCCAGCACGATCGTGTTTCTGCTCGGCGTCGCCGGATCGGCCCTGTTCTCGGGCGACGCAATGATCACCCCTGCGATTTCGGTCCTCTCCGCTCTCGAAGGATTGAAACAGGTCGACCCCGACTTGGCGCGCTATGTCCTTCCGGCGACCATCGTCATCCTCGTGCTGCTCTTCACCGCGCAGAGCCGCGGAACCGCGAGCGTCGCCGCTTTCTTCGGTCCCATCATGGTCCTATTCTTCGCGGTCAACGCGGTACTCGGTCTTATCCATATCGCCGCCGCCTGGAGCATATTGCAGGCGCTGAGCCCAATCCGCGGTTTGAGTTTCCTCAATGCGCATGGCGCGGTCGGCGTGATCGCGCTCGGCAGCGTCTTTCTGGCGGTGACCGGCGCGGAGGCTCTTTACGCGGACATGGGGCATTTCGGGCGGCGGCCCATCCAGGCCGCCTGGCTTTTCGTCGTCCTTCCCGCCCTGGTCTGCAATTATCTCGGTCAAGGTGCCTTGATCCTCAACAATCCGAAAGCATTGGAGAATCCCTATTATTTGTTGGCGCCGAGCTGGGGACTAATGCCGCTGATCCTCTTGTCGACCGCGGCGACAGTGATTGCGAGCCAGGCGGTCATCACCGGCGCCTATTCATTTGCCAGCCAGGCGATTCAGCTCGGCCTGCTGCCACGCCTCGAGATCATTCATACGTCCGACGTTCAGGAAGGGCAGATCTTCATCCCGCGCGTGAACCGCGTCCTGCTGCTTGGGGTCCTCGCGCTGGTGTTGCTGTTTCGAACCTCCGACGCACTCGCGAACGCCTACGGCATCGCGGTCTCCGGCACGATGGTGACGACGACCGCCTTGGCTTTTTTCGTCGTTTGGAAGCTCTGGCGGTGGCCGCTGTGGGCGGCTTTGGCGCTTGTGTGCGCTTTTCTTTCGGTCGATGTCGGCTTCTTCATCGCCAACCTGTACAAGGTGTTGGACGGCGGATGGGTGCCGCTGACGCTCGCCGGGACAATGTTCATTCTGATGTGGACTTGGTCGCGCGGCAGCGCCATCCTCACGGCCAGGACTCATCGGGACTCGATCCCGATGTCGGACCTCGTCAAGATGCTCGAAAAGTCGAAACCGGTGCGCGTGCCGGGGACGGCGGTATTCCTCACCAACGACCCGACTTCGGCGCCCTCCTCGCTCATGCACAACCTCAAGCACAACAAGGTGCTCCACGAGCGCGTGGTGTTGCTCAATGTACGTACGGAGACGACGCCGCGCGTCGCCGCGGCAAATCGTTACGAGATGACCAGCCTATCGCCTGACTTCAAGCTGGTCACCCTGCATTTCGGCTACATGGAGCAACCCCACATTCCGCGCGCGCTCGCGGCCATGCGCAAGGCTGGACTCAAATACGATATCATGACGACATCATTCTTCATGGGCCGGCGTACCCTGAAGAGGGCGCCCAATTCCGGTATGCCTCAGTGGCAGGACCGCCTGTTTATCGCCATGACCAGACAAGCCGCGAGCGCGCCGGACTTCTTCAACCTGCCGTCTGACCGTGTCGTCGAACTTGGGGCGCAGATGAAGGTTTGAGGGGCGCGCCGACCGTTGTCCAACAAGGTTTATCTCATCAATCTCGACCGGCATCCCGAGCGGTTGTCCCATATGCGCGATCAGTTGGGCGGAATCCTCTTTGAGCGCATTGCTGCGGTGGACGGGGCGACGTTTCCGGCGACGACAAAGGGCCTCAGTCGTTTTGAGCGGGCCTGCCTTGCGAGCCATCAAAATGCTTGGCGACTATTCCTGGAAAGTCCCCACGCGTGGGCTTTTTTCCTCGAGGACGACCTGCACCTCTGGCCAGACTTTCCATCGTTGGTGGAAGACGGCGCCTGGATTCCGCGCGATTCGCATGCCGTGAAGCTCGACACTTATTTTCAGAAGGTTAAGCTTGGTGACAGAAGACGCATCCTCGGCGGTCGCGAGGTGGCGCGACTTTACACTCGACACGAAAGCAGCGCCGCCTATCTGTTGACCCGCGCCGGCGCCATGCGCTACCTTGAGTTGACAGCGAGCCTTGCATACCCGACGGACTATTCCCTTTTTCCAAAAAACCCTCGTCGCCTAGGCTTACGCATTTATCAACTCACGCCGGCCGTCGCGATCCAGGACCATTTACGTCGAGTGGAAGACGGTGGTCAAACGTTCGCGACTGCCATGGACAGCGGTAATAGGTCGCCGCCCGTCCTGCGACGCATCGGCCCTGAAAAACTTTGGCGTGAGGGCGCCCGGCTAGTCGATCAAATGGCGGACGCCTGGGAGGCCATTTGTCTAAGAGCGCTCCTAAAGCTGGAGACAACGACTGTCGGAGTTGGTTAGGCGCTCCCGTAGGGGCGTCACGCCGACCGACGCAAAACGCGCCTCGATCCGGCCATGCCGCTCACCCGCCTATATTGAAGCTCGACAGCGTCGCCATATTGACGATGTCTGAATCCTTGGCGCCGAGCGAGACAATTTGGACCGGCTTTTCCAATCCTACGATCAGCGGCCCGATAACCGTGGCGCCGCCCAACTCCTGAAGCATCCGAGTGGAAATGGCGGCCGAGTGGAAGGCCGGCATGACGAGCACATTGGCGGTGTCTTTCAAACGGCAGAACGGATAGGCCGTCATCAGCTCTTTGTTAAGCGCGACATCGGCGCCCATCTCCCCGTCATACTCGAAGTCCACACGCTTGGAATCGAGAATCCCTACCGCCTCCTGCACGCGCTGGGCGCGCTCGCCCGGCGGATGGCCGAAGTTGGAAAACGCGAGCATGGCGACACGCGGCTCGTAGCCGAGTCGCCGCGCCACGCCAGCGGCTTCGACCGCGATGTCCGCGAGGTCCGCGGCTGTCGGCATTTCGGTAATCGCAGTGTCGGCGACCAGGACCGGACGACCGCGCGAAAGGATAATCGAGACTCCGACAACGCGATGGCCAGGCTTGTCGTCGATCACACGGCGCACTTCCTCCAACGCGATCGAAAAGTTGCGTGTGACGCCGGTAACCATCGCATCCGCGTCGCCCCGGGCGACCATCGCCGCGCCGAAGTAATTGCGGTCCTGATTGATCAAGCGCTGGCAGTCGCGCAATAAGTAGCCCTTTCGCTGCAGACGCTCAAAGAGGAATTGTGCGTAGAGCGCATTGCGCTGCGACAGCCGCGCGTTGTGGATTTCAATTCCCTTGTCGGAAAGGTCAAGGCCCGAGGCATCCGCGGCGGCGCGCACGCGTTCCTCGCGGCCGACCAGAATCGCAGTGCCGAGGCCCTGGTTGACGAACGAACAGGCGGCGCGGATGACCTGTTCTTCCTCGCCCTCGGCAAAGACCACACGCTTAGGCATGCGTCGGACGCGCTCGACAATTCGCTGCATTGCGCCGGCGATCGGGTCGCGCCGCGCTGACAATTGCGCCTTGTATGCGCCGAGATCGACGATTGGGCGCCGCGCGACCCCAGAGGCCATCGCAGCCTTCGCCACCGCCATCGGCACGACGTAGATGAGTTTGGGATCGAATGGAACCGGAATGATATAATCCCGTCCGAAACGCGGTCGGGCGCCGCGATAGGCAACGGCGACCTCGTCGGGCACATCTTCGCGCGCAAGGTCGGCGAGCGCATGCGCGGCGGCGATCTTCATCTCCATGTTGATCATCTTGGCGCGCACGTCGAGCGCGCCACGGAATATATATGGAAAGCCGAGGACGTTGTTCACCTGGTTGGGATAGTCAGAGCGTCCCGTTGCGATGATCACGTCGTCCCTCGCCTTCTGCGCCTCCTCGGGAGTGATTTCCGGATCTGGGTTCGCCATGGCGAATATGATCGGGTTGGATGCCATGGCCTTGACCATGTTCGACGTCAACGTGCCCTTGGCCGACAAGCCGAAAAATATGTCGGCGCCGACCATCGCTTCCTCGAGCGTTCGCAGGGAAGTATCGCTTGCATGCGCCGATTTCCATTGGTTCATGCCCTCTTGGCGACCGCGAAATACGACGCCCTTGGTGTCACAAAGGATTACGTTTCTTGGCTCGAAGCCGATCGACTTGATGAGATCGAGACAGGCTATGCCTGCTGCTCCGGCGCCGTTGCATACAAGGCGCGTGGTCTTGATGTCGCGCCCAGTCAGATGAATTGCGTTAATCATGCCTGCTGCAGCGATTATGGCGGTGCCATGTTGATCATCGTGAAAAACCGGAATGTCCATGACCTCGCGCAAGCGCTCTTCAATGTAAAAGCATTCAGGCGCCTTGATGTCCTCCAGGTTGATCCCGCCAAACGAGGGGCCAAGATATTTTACTGCGTTAACGAATTCTTCTGGGTCTTCCGTCGCAATCTCAAGATCTATAGAGTCGACATCGGCGAATTGCTTGAACAGCACCGCCTTGCCCTCCATCACTGGCTTGGAGGCCAGCGCCCCGAGATTGCCGAGGCCAAGGATCGCGGTGCCATTCGATATAACGGCGACCATGTTGCCGCGCGTGGTGTAGTCGTAAACGGTCGAAGGATCGGCGGCGATCGCTTTGACCGGGACCGCCACTCCCGGCGAATAGGCTAGGGATAGGTCACGCTGGGTCGCCATGGGCTTTGTGGGGACGATCTCGAGCTTTCCAGGCCGGCCGCGCGAGTGAAATTGGAGCGCCTCCTGATCGGTGATCGATTGTCGCCTGCCGGGTCCGTCGACCTTGTCAGCCATGGTTAAATCCTAGTTAGATTTCTCTCAAGGATACGGCGTGACGAAGGGCCTTTGCCGCAACCGCGGCTCGAACGGCGACTGATCCTTCGCGCTAAGCGTCCTCGCGCCGCGGCTTCGGCATCGTCAACTTCTCCGTGCGCCCGTTATCCCGGCCGGCCCACCGCAGTTGCTTGGCTATGCAGGCATAGTGAGGAACGACGGTGCATTTGGCAACTCGACGTTGACGATTCGAGGATGACCGTCGTTCAACACGGGCGAACCATTTCTGCCCGATCCGTCCCTGTTCCTCCGCATCACGGCGCTTCGCGCGCTAACAGGAAGCGCGCTCTTGAGTTCAATCCTTCGTGGGCGGCTTGTCGCGTTACAGTGACCGACTCACAGCCGTTCGCGGGATTCGCGCTTGCGTAAACATAAAGACATGTTTATATCATTATGTCCCATTGCTAGGCGGTACGAATGAATTCATCCTTTGACTTCGCCTTTGCCATGCCCTTCGAGCACAAACAGGACGCGCTGTCAGCTCTTCGCCAGGCCACGAACCGTCGAATAATGGTTCTCGACGGGGCGATGGGAACTAAAATTCAAGAATTGGGACTCGGCGAGGGACATTTTCGGGGGACCCGATTTCAGTCTTGCGAGTGTCAACTGCAAGGAAACAACGACCTTCTGATCTTGACTCAACCGCAGGCGATCGAGGACATCCACTTCGCCTACGCTGCGGCGGGGGCGGATATTCTGGAGACCAACACCTTTTCTGCGACATCGATCGCGCAAGCCGATTACGGTATGCAGGATGTCGTGTACGAGCTCAATCGCGATGGCGCGCGTCTCGCGCGGCGGGCGGCGACCAGGGCGGAAAGGGCTGACGGCAAACGCCGTTTTATAGCTGGCGCGCTCGGACCTACGAACAGAACCGCCTCGCTCTCGCCCGACGTCAACAATCCCGGCTTCCGCTCAGTAACCTTCGACCAGTTGCGGATCGCGTATGGCGAGCAGATAAGCGGCCTGATCGACGGCGGAGCAGACCTCATCCTCGTCGAAACTATTTTCGATACGCTCAACGCCAAAGCTGCAATATTCGCTTGCGAGGAAGTCTTCGCCGAGCGCGGCTTGCGTCTGCCGCTCATGGTGTCGGGAACTATCACCGACCGTTCGGGACGCACTCTCTCCGGGCAGACGCCGACCGCATTCTGGCATTCGGTCCGCCACGCGCGGCCCTTCACCGTCGGGCTCAATTGCGCGCTCGGCGCAAACGCAATGCGCGAGCATCTGGAAGAGATATCCGGCGCGGCGGATACGCTGGTCTGCGCCTATCCCAATGCCGGACTTCCCAACGCGTTTGGTCAGTACGACGAGAGCCCAGAGGCAATGGCGGCCCAGATCGTCGAATTTGCGCGCCGCGGGCTCGTCAACGTCGTCGGCGGCTGCTGCGGCTCGACGCCCGAACATATCCAGGCGATCGCGGAGGCTGTTCGCAACGTAAAGCCCAGGACGATTCCAACGATCACGCCAATGATGCGTCTTTCCGGTCTAGAGCCGTTCGCGCTTACTTCCGACATACCGTTTGTCAATATCGGCGAACGCACCAACATCACCGGCTCGGCGAAGTTCCGCAAATTGATCACCGGCGGCGACTTCTTCGGCGCCCTCGCCGTGGCGCGTGACCAGGTCGCCAACGGCGCCCAGGTGATCGACGTGAACATGGATGAGGGGCTCATCGACTCCCATGCCGCCATGAGCGAATTTCTCAATCTCGTCGCTTCCGAGCCGGACATCGCGCGGGTGCCGGTGATGATCGATTCCTCGAAGTTCTCGGTCATCGAGGCCGGGCTCAAGTGCGTGCAGGGCAAGGGTATCGTCAACTCGATTTCGATGAAGGAAGGCGAACAAGAATTCCTGCGTCAGGCCCGGCTCGTGCGCGCCTATGGGGCGGCGGTGGTGGTGATGGCCTTCGACGAACAGGGCCAGGCCGATACGCTTGAGCGAAAGGTCGCGATCTGCGCCCGTGCTTACAAGCTTTTGACCGAGCAGGCCGCCTTTCCGCCCGAGGACATTGTCTTCGACCCCAACATCTTCGCCATCGCGACCGGCATTGAGGAACACAACGGCTATGGCCTCGCCTTCATCGAGGCGACGCGGCGAATTCGCGCCGAACTGCCTCACGCGCACGTGTCGGGCGGCGTCTCCAACCTGTCGTTTTCGTTCCGCGGCAACGAGCCGGTCCGCGAGGCGATGCACGCCGTGTTCCTCTACCACGCTATCCAGGCCGGAATGGACATGGGCATTGTCAACGCCGGACAGCTCGCGGTTTACGACGCGATCGACTCCGAGCTGCGCGAGGCCTGCGAGGATGTCGTGCTCAACCGGCGTTCCGACGCGACCGAACGCCTGCTTGCAATCGCCGAGCGCTTCCGCGGCGCAGGCGCCAGAGAGGCGAAGGCGCAAGACCTCGGCTGGCGCGAATGGCCGGTCGACAAGCGCATCGCCCACGCTTTGGTCAATGGCGTCACCGACTACATCGAGGCCGACACCGAAGAAGCGCGCCTTGCAGCCTCGCGCGCGCTCGACGTCATCGAAGGCCCGTTGATGGCGGGCATGAACGTCGTGGGCGACCTGTTCGGGGCCGGAAAAATGTTCCTGCCGCAGGTCGTCAAATCAGCGCGGGTGATGAAGCAGGCGGTGGCGAAACTGCTGCCCTACATGGAGGCCGAGAAGACGGCGGGCGGAGACGGCCGCCAGACTGCGGGCACCATCGTGCTGGCGACCGTGAAGGGCGACGTGCACGACATCGGCAAGAACATCGTCGGCGTGGTGCTCGCGTGCAACAACTATGAGATCATCGATCTCGGCGTGATGACGCCGGCCTCGAAGATTCTCTCGGTCGCGCGCGAGCGCAACGCCGACGCGATCGGGCTCTCGGGGCTTATCACGCCCTCGCTCGACGAGATGGCGCATGTCGCGGCCGAGATGGAGCGCGAAGGCTTCGATATCCCTCTCCTGATCGGCGGCGCGACGACGAGCCGCGTCCACACCGCGGTCAAGATTCATCCGCGCTATACGCGCAGCCAGGCGGTGCACGTCAATGACGCGAGCCGCGCGGTCGGGGTTGTCTCGTCTCTGCTGTCGCCGGGAACCCGCGCCGCCGCTATCCAGGCGGTGCGGGATGAATACCGCAAGGTCGCGGCGGCGCATGAGCGCGGCGAAGCCGAGAAGACGCGCACGTCGCTCGCCAAGGCGCGCGCCAACGCGCTTGCGCTCGACTGGGGGGCCTATCGTCCCGCGACCCCGACTTTCATCGGCGCGCGCACATTCGACGATTGCGAACTTGCCGACCTCGCCCGCTACATCGACTGGACGCCGTTCTTCCAGACCTGGGAGCTGAAGGGCCGCTACCCCACCATTCTCGACGATCCGGAACAGGGCGCCGCGGCTCGCGGTCTGTTCCAGGACGCGCAGACGATGTTGAAGCAGATCATCGAGCAGCGATGGTTCGCGCCCAGGGCGGTCGTCGGCTTCTGGCCGGCGGCCCGGATCGGCGACGACGTGCAGCTCTACCCGGACGAGACCCGCGCGGCGCCGATCGCCACGCTCCACACTTTGCGCCAGCAGCTCAGCCGCCGCGACGGGCGGCCCAACCTGGCGCTCGCCGATTTTGTCGCGCCCGCTTCGAGCGGGGCCGGCGACTATGTGGGCGCTTTCGTCGTCACCGCCGGCGCCGGGGACGATCAGATCGCCGAGCGCTTCGCCCACGCCAACGACGACTATTCGTCGATTCTCGTCAAGGCGCTGGCCGACCGGCTGGCGGAAGCCTTGGCCGAGGCGATGCACGCGCGCGTGCGCCGCGAACTCTGGCCCTACGCGTCCGACGAGGCCTTCACCCCGGAGGAGTTGATCGCCGAACCCTATCGCGGGATTCGCCCCGCCCCCGGCTATCCGGCCCAGCCCGACCACACCGAGAAGGCGACCCTGTTCCGCCTGCTCGACGCCGAGGGGAGAATTGGGGTCAAGCTCACCGAGAGCTTCGCCATGTGGCCGGCCTCATCGGTGTCGGGTCTCTACATCGCCCACCCCGAGGCATATTATTTCGGGGTGGCGAAAGTCGAGCGCGACCAGGTCGAGGACTATGCGGCGCGCAAGGGGATGCCGGTCGGCGAGGTCGAGCGCTGGCTGGCGCCGGTTTTGAACTACGCGCCGGCGCCGGCGGAGGCAGCGGAGTAGCGGGAAAGAAACGCCCCGTTATTGCGAGCGCAGCGAAGCAATCCATGGGATCGAAGGGCGGCGGCCGCCGCCGATGGATTGCTTCGTCGCCCTTTGGGCTCCCCGCAATGACGGGCGTCTCTCGACGCCCTTTGGGCTCCTCGCAATACCGAGCTGGGTCGGTGAAGACGGCGTTTACCGCCGTTTTTCCCTGACCACATCAATCTTTTCAATCACTTAGCGCCTCGTTTAGTAACAGGGGCAAAAGGCGCGGCGATTAGGGCGGCCTTGGGGCGCGTGCGCTGACGATTTCGGCGAGGGCAGGGATTTCCTGGCAGCCAGGGACGGCGAGGCGGGCGCCGAGGTAGTCCCAGAAGGCGATGCCGAGCTTGGCGCAGGTCTTGTTGAGGCCGAGGAAGGCGTCGCGACAATCGCGGCCGGCGTCGCTGCGGGTTCCACCGCTGATTTTTCGCTTGGTGACCTGGCAACGAATGTCGTTCTCGGAGCCATTGGTGTTGAGCGGGATCTCGGGTCTTTCGAGCACCCTGAGCAATTCGCTCTTGTTGGCGCGCAGGCGCGCGAGCAAACGGTCGAGGGTGGCGAAGCCGGTCTTGCAGCCGAAGATGCGATCGAACCGCGCCGACAAGCTCGCCTTGCGCGCCGGGGATGGATGGCGGCGCCAAGCCTTGAGACTGCGGTAGAACCGCCAGATGAGGGCGCGGATGCGGGCTTGCGCGGCGCGTTGGGCGTCGGTGAACGTATCGAGTTTGTGGACCAGGCGTTCGGCGTGGACCCAGCACAGGCCATGCTGGCCGACATTGAACTGGCCGGCGTCGTCGCTGACGACCACGGTGTCGGTGAGCAAGCCATGCGCCTTGACGCTGCCCCACAGAGCGCCCTCGGTGGCGATCAGCACGGGATCGGGATGGACCTTCAGGGCGGCGACGCCGAGCCGCTCCAGATGAGCGTTCCAGGCCGCGCGATCGGCGAAGACGCGATTCTCATGCTCGCTCAGGCGGGCGATGACGGGGCCGGCGAGCGCGCGGGCGCGCATATAGGCCATGGCTTCGTCATTGACGATGTAGTCGCCATGCCCGGCGCGCAACAGTTCGAGGAAGTTGAGGCGCCTCTTTGAACCGGTGGTCCCGAACCAGGTGAAGTGCGGGTTGCCGATCTGGGTGCAGAAGCCGTTCTTGGCCTTGTGGCGCGCCCCGGTGTCGTCGACCGTGATCCACGCCGCGTTGGTCAAGCCGGCTCGCAGCACGGCGCGGGCTTCGTCCAGGAAGCTCTGCTTGCCGGCGATCAGCAGGCGAACGATCTGCCGCTTTGAGATCACGACGCCGAACCCGCGCAACAGCGTGACCAGCCGCGCCGCCGTGACCTGTCCCTGATGATATTGGGCGAGCACGAAGCGGCGCAGTTCGGGTCCGAAATGACCTTCGACGCCCGCCGGCAAGGGCGCTATCACCGTCTTGCCGTCCGGGGTCCGCCAGCATTGCCGGCGAAAGCAGGTCACATGCGAGCGGATCATCAGATCCTGAACCAGATAACTCGCGTAGCCCTTGAAACGCGAGCGGGGCGGCGCATCGACCTCGAGCTTGCGCTCCTCGTCGATCACCAGCTTCGCGCGCGTGCCACCGCGCCGGCGCTCGCCCGACGGGTCCGACGGTTGCGCCTCGCTCGCCTTTTCCATGCCGCTCGGTTTGACGTTCGCCTTGATGTCCGGCCGACCAGGCCCGCCCTTCAGCCGGGCGATCTCGTCACGCAGCGCCGCAACCATTCGCCGAAGTTCCGCTCCCTCCTCGAAAAGCTTCAACACCAAGCTCTTCAGCTCGGCCAGCGAAAGCGCGTCGATGTTGGGCGGCGGCGACATTCCCCCATCGAGTCAGAAAACCGCCAATTCGGGAATCCTTACTAGCCCCCATGAGTCGATTCGCCGCACCCAAGCCGACCCGCGCCATGACTTTTGCTCTCTTACCTCGTTTACCGCCGCGCCGGTATTTTGCGGCGGCGCCAGGGCGAGCGGGGCGGGCGGCGGCGCGAGCGGGACTTGCGGCGGCGCGAGCGGCGCCGGAGCGAGAACGGCGGGCGCGAGGCCGTGAAGGCGTTCGAGTTCGCGGGCGACCTTGACCACGCGGTCGACGGCCTTAAGATTGCCGCCGGACATGGCGCTGTAGGAAACCAGCATCGCCTCGCTCAACCGCCTGATCTGCGCCTGCAGAAAGATCGCCGGCTGGTCGATCGGGCGCCGGGCGAAAATCTCGGCCGCGAGTTCTCGCGTGCGCCGCAACGAAAGCCCCTCGCGCGCCGCGACGTCGGCCGTCGACAGGCCGGCGGTCAGCGATTCGAGGATCCGCGCCTCGCGCAGCGCCATTTCGCTCCTCGTGGCGCGCTTCCTGCGCTTGGCCTTGATCCTGGTCCCCGCCTCGCCGCCCGCTTCAGCCATCTCCCGACTCCTTCTGTAATTCAAAAGCCAGTGTAACATTATTTTCTATTTTACGGAAGATAATGCTTGGCGCTTATAGCGATACCTGTTGATATAGATTAGGCTGGGGCGGGCTTGAGGAGCTTGATTCGATGAAGGCCGAAGAGTTTTCCGTCTGGTTTTCGGGCGTTGGCCGGTTGAGCGTCGAGCAACGCCGAGAAGTGGCCGCCGCTTTGGCGAATCTGGATGGCGGGCTCAGGCGGGCGGGAGAGACGGAGACCTCCGCGGCCGGCGGGGCGACGGACAGAGGCGCGAAGCGGGGTCGTCGTCCGGATGCTTTGGGGACGAGCGGCCATGAGCGAGTGGCGAGCCAAGGCTGTCCGCATTGCGCAGGACGAGCGATCGTCGCCTGGGGACGCTCGCATGGGCTTTCGCGGTTCCGTTGCAAGAGCTGCGGGCGCACCTTCAATGCGCTCACCAAGACGGCGATGGCGCATCTGCACAAAAGGGAGCGTTGGTTCGACCACGCTCGGGCGATGATCGAAGGCAAAAGCCTGGCCAAGACGGCCGAGCTTTGCGGGGTGCATCCGACGACGGCGTTTCGCTGGCGGCATCGGTTTCTGGGCGCTCCGGCCGCCGACAAGCCTAGAAAGCTGAGCGGAATCGTCGAGGCGGACGAAACCTTCATCCTTGAATCCTTCAAGGGCCGGTGGTCTGATCTGCCGCGCAAGGCGCAGCAAACGGGGCGGGCCGGCCAGGCATCCGGGCCTCCATTCGGACAACATTCCCGTTCTCGTCGCCCGCGACCGGCGGGGCGCGACCTTCGACGCAGTCCTGCCGCAGGACGATAGCGCCTCGATCGGAGCGGCGCTGGCCGGCGTCGTGACGGGCGAAAATCATCTCATCGGCGACGGCGGGAAGGCGATCGCCGCCTTCGCCCGCAAAGCCAAAATCCCCTTTCACGCCGTGCCCGCGCCGGGCAAGCCGACCGCCGCGGCGCCTCACCTCCACATCAACAACGTCAATGCCTATCACGGCCGCCTCAAGCAGTGGCTCAATCGCTTCAACGGCGTCGCCACCAAGAACCTGCCCAACTATCTTGGCTGGCGCCGCGCTCTCGAAGCCTGGGGCGATCAAGCCACGCCCCAGAGCTGGATCAAGGGCGCAATCGGAAACGGCCCATATCAACAGGTAGCGCTATAAGAGCCTAATGCTGACAGGACATGTCGGCGGTCAACCTCGGGGGCGCATTGGCGAGCGACGTCCTTGAGCTTTGGCGGCGTCCCTTCTCCCGTTCATGGAAGGGAACGCTGGACAGAGGCTGACGTCTGGTTCGCGCGCCCCAAATGACGGGACTCGACGTTAGGCGGTCGTTCGAGATCGCGGCGATCCGTTCGCACAATTCAGCGCGTCGCGGATGATCCCGCCCCGGGCCGCGTATCGGCTGCGTGCGTCGCGCACTTGCTCCAATCTAGGGCGGCCGCCTCTTGCCTGAGCCATGCGCGGAAGGCCCGCACATTCGCAGACTCTCGCCGCTTCTTCGCGCAAACGAAACAATAGCAGCGGCCCGAAGGCAGGGTCAGGTCGAAGGGCATGATGAGACGCCCCGTGCGCAGATCGTCATAGGCGAGCACATCGTGAGCGAGCAGCACGCCGGCGCCCTCGACCGTCGCGTCGAGCGCGTGATCCGCGCTATTGAATCGAAGGCCACGACTGATGTCGACGTCCCTCACGCCCGCCGCGGCAAACCAGTCGGCCCAGTTCGGCATGACCGCGCGGCTGCTGAAACTGTCGTCATGGATCAGCGGCACGCGCTTGAGAATGTCCGGCGACGTGAAGGGCCCGTGTTTCTCGACCATCGCCGGGCTGCAGACCGGCACGAGGGATTGAGCCATCAGCTTTTCGACCTCGAGGGCTTCATAGTGCGCCGCATCGACCGGAAGGTTGCGGATCGCAGCATCGACGCCGTCGGTGGTGAAATTGGCGTTGTTCATCGACGAGGAAACGCGCACGTCGATTTCGGGATGGGCGATCGAAAAGCGGTAGAGCCGCGGCGCGAGCCATTTCGAGGTGAAGCCTGGCGGCGTGCTGATCACCAGCACGCGGGTGTCGCCCAACGCTTGAGGCTCGCCAGCGCGTTCCGGATATGAAGGAGGCCCGTCTGCAAGCCGGGGTGGAGCGCCTTCCCCGCCGCCGTCAGGGCGATCGACCGCACGCCGCGGTCGAAGAGCTTGAGGCCCAGATGATCTTCCAGTCCGCGAATCTGGTGGCTGAGCGCGCCGGGCGTGACGTTCAGCTCCACCGCCGCCTTGGTCAGGCTGAGATGTCGGGCGGCGGCCTCGAAAGCGCGAAGCGCATTAAGCGGGGGAGGAGCGTTATGCATGAGAGTATTCTCATCCGTAAGCTGAGACATAATCCTTTGTCAGACAAGGGTTTTTCTGCCATTTTCAGCGCCGTCGAACATGGCGGGTGAGCATATCTCAAGCTGAGCCATGGTCAATCATGAGGTTGGTCCGATGGCCTGCGTGACGCACGGCGGAAATTTCGACCTATGCAGCGTTCGCACGGCGCCAGTCGCGAGAGGCTTGCCGCGAAGCTGAAGAGAGTGGCTCGCCGACTGACCGACGTTCTCGCTGCGCAGCGCCGGAGCGAGGTCGATCGGCGAGATTGCCCGCCTCCTGGCGCAATCCGGCGGACGTTTCACGGACAGCCTGGAGCGCGAAATCATGCGGAAGGTTCTCGCGTCTGACTGGAGCCTGCCGCAGTAGCGGCCTGGTCAAGCGTCAGACGCAACCTCTCATTGCGAGGTTCACTTCTGATGGTTCCTGCGCCTCTGCACGTAGGTTGCGTTGAGCCTGCGCCTCACGCTTATGCCAACGAAAGCGCCCTCGACCCAGATCGTTCGGAGTTCCGCATGCTGCGAGCGAAGCGCAGGCCGGACATTCGGCTGGCTCTTCGGCCGGCCCGCTCCAGCGACGGCGACGCCTTGCAAACCTATGTCCGAGGGCTTTCTCAGCAGTCGCGTTACAATCGGTTCCTGGGCGCCGCAAGCGAACTCCCGGCGTCGGAACTGGCGCGCGCGTTGGCCGCCAATGGTCGTGACACTCTGACCCTGCTCCTAACCTCGATGGCAGAGGATCGTGAAACGGTCGTCGGCGAGGCCCGGGTGGCGCTTTCATGCGCGCGACGCGCCGGTGAATTCGGCATGTCGATTGCAGATGGCTGGCGGGGTCTTGGCGTCGGCTCGGCCTTGCTCGAGGAAATCGAACGCAAAGCAGCGGCCGACGGCATCGAATTGCTGTTCGGCGATACGCTACGAACCAACGAAGGGATGATCGGACTGGCGCGCGGCCACGGCTTCCGCCTCATGCCAGGGTTGGAACCGCGCCTCTTGCGAATTCAGAAGCGGTTGGACGACGCAGCTCCTGACCTGCCGTGCCGGAAGTGGAACGAAACCGCCGGCGCCGCGGAACACCGCACAGCCTGATCGGCGCTGCGCCAAACTTCCTCCAAATAAGACGCCCGACTTCTCCGTCACAACAGACATGCAATGCTCATATCACGGCTCAACCTCCAAACATGTCGTCCATCACCGGCGTCGTCGAGTCGCAGGCGTGATTGAGACAGGGAAGCCCGAACCCGGCCTCCAGGGTCCGTAACAATGAGTAGTGATCATAGGGCTTGTCGCTCGTCCCAGCGTTCGGAGCATAATTCGTTTCGACCAGCATGACGACCCGGTTGGGCGCGTTCGAGTAGTCGTTCTCGTCCCAGACCAGCACAATGGCGTTTCGACCGCGCTTCCAGACCGGGGAGGCTTTGACGCCGTTCACCAGCTTCGCCACCACCGCGTCGCCTTGCGCGATCAGCAAGCTCCGCTCGGCGGCGGTCGAGCCGGCGCAGATTGCCGCGCCGCCCGAAACAAAGCCGTGCATATCGTGACACTGATTGGGAACGATGACCGATAGATTCGCCACGCCGGATTGAAGATCGGCCCACAGGCCGTCGGCTCCGTCGAAATCCGCGACCCTGGCGAGGCTGAGCGCGGGGTCGTCGCCAAGCTCGATATTGCGGAAATAAGCGAACGGGTTGTGTTTGACTGCGTAGAGCATCGGGATCGGGCCGGGCCCGAACACGTTGGCGGGGCTCAGATTGGACCACGCGCCATCGGAGTAGTTGACGCCGAACAGGCCGGAATCAACCGTCGGCAGGCTCTCCTGATAGGTCTTCCAGCTTAGATGCTGGGCGACAAGCTGATCGGCGATCGATTTGGGGGTGAAGGGAGCGGACGGGTAGTCGTGAAGGGCGCAATTGTTGGGGGTCGGGGCGCCTGACGTCCTGATCTCGCCGTTGCATTGGCTCGAATTCTCCGCGGTCGCGACCAGGGGATTGTCGGAACCGGGGTCGCCGATCGGCGTCGCGGCGTTGTGACAGCGCTTGCCGCCCGGCGCGTTGTCGACACAGCCCTTGCCTGCCCAATCGGGCCAGGAATCGCTCGCCAGACCGAAATTCGAGCCGCCGACGATTTCAAGATAATTCGGGGCGCTCGGATGCCCGACCGCGAAATAGTTGGTCGCCTCATTGGCGACCTTGGCGTAGCCGTTGATGAAGGGCGCGCCCGGATTTCCGAGGATGTCGGCATCGGTCTCGTTTTCCATGATGATCAAGAACACGTGATCGAGCTTGCCGAAGCCGCTCGGCGGCACGCCGAGTTCGACGGCCCGCGCCTGCCCGCCGAGCACGAACGCCGTCATCAACAGCGCCATTGCGAGTTTATTCATTCCTGTCCCCCTTAGTCGCCGGAGTCGAAGTCAATATCCGCCGCCATATACCGCGCAACGCCAACATCGCCATGACGGCGCTTGGCCCGCGCGAATTAGCGCACCGCGTCCAGCAGCGGCGGCGCCTATGGCCGCGTCCATGACGTAAGAGAGCGTCCAGCCCGCCGCCAGGAATTTCGAGGCCGAGAGGCCAGGCGGTCGGCCGATTCAAATCTATCGGGCGAATGTTTCGCCATGATGTCGCGACGACCGGCGGGCTTCCCCCAAAGCGCCGCCGCCGCCCTGGCATCAGCGAATTGCGACTGTCCGCAAGGGTCACGGATGAGGATGGGCGGGAAGTCGTTGGGCGTGCGACCGCCAAACGGGTTCGCCCATAAGTCGCCTCATAAGCGGCGTCCAATATGACGCCGCCTCGGCCGGGGGCGTTCAGGGACAGGAAGCGGCTAAAACTCCGCTCCGGTCCCGATCGCCGCTTCTTCCGCGCCCGCTACTGCCGCGCCATCGCCACCTTGGCGCGAACGTGCTTTTCCTCCTCGGTGTCGGCGATCAGCTTGCCGGAAATATCCACCGTGACCTGATGGATCACGCCGGTGAATTCGAACGGCGGCCCGTAGAGTTTGCTCACCGACGATCCGGAATTGCGCCCGGTGAAAACGCCGCTGCCGATCCCGAGCGCCAGCGGCACCGTGTAGGGGAGCTTGATCTCGCCCACCAGCTTCTTGTTGATGTAGAGCTGCGCGTTGCCGGCCGCGCCCTTGCCGGTCTTGAGGTCGGGTTCGCCGGTCTTCTCGAATTCGTAGCGAAGAGCGACCTTGCCTGCCGGGACGTCCACGTTTGAGGCGACATGGAATTCCTCCGCCCCGACGTAGTTGTGGACGTAGTGGAGCTTCTTGTCCTTCACGAACAGGGTGTAGCCGCCGACGTTGCCGCCGTGGCAGATCAGCACCCCCTCCGCGCCGCCCTTGGGGATCTCCACCTCCGCGGTCAGGCTGTGTGACCGGTTCAAAAGTTTCGCCGCGACGTTCTCAGGGATCATCTGGGTATGCGGATAGTAGACGTAGGTCTTGCGGTTCTTGGTCAGCTCCGGGCGCTCGTCGGCGAAACGCTGCGTGCCCCGGCTGTCGAGCGGGAAGACGTCGTATTTGCCGGCCTCTGTGTACCAGAGCGCGATCATCTCGATCAGCTTGGGCCGGTTCTTCTCGGCGAGATTGTCGGTCTCGGTCGGGTCGCTGGCGAGGTCGTAGAGCTCCCAGTGCTTGGCGTCGAGTTCGCGCAGCATGTCCTCGGTCAGCGTCAGCGCGCCAAAGAACGCGCCGGCCTCCTTGAACGAGGGACCGGGGAACGGACACACCGCCCGCCAGCCGTCATGATAGATCGACCGGTGCGCGAACATTTCGAAATACTGCGTCTTGTGCCGGCTTTCGGCTTTGGCGTCCTTGAAGACATGGGCGAAACTGACGCCGGCGAGCGGCGATTGGGTCACGCCCCGAATCTGCGTCGGCGGTTCAACGCCAAGCGCCTCGAGCACGCTCGGAACCATGTCGATGGCGTGCGCGAATTGATGACAAATCTTGCCGCGGCCCTTGATCCCCTTGGGCCAGTGGACGATGAAGGGATCGGAGACGCCGCCGCGATAGGTCTCGCGCTTCCAGCGTTTGAACGGCGTGTTGCCGGCGTGCGTCCATCCCCACGCGTAGTGGTTGAAATATTTGGGGCCGCCGAGGTCGTCGATCGCCGCCAGATTCTGCTTCAGGTCGTCCGGCACGTTGTTGAAGAACTTGTTCTCGTTGACCGACCCGTTGGGCCCGCCCTCGGAGCTGGCGCCGTTGTCGGAAATGAGCATGATCAGCGTGTTGTCGAGCTCGCCGAGATGGTCGAGGAAGTCGATCACCCGGCCGACGTGATGATCCATGTGCTCGCAGAAGCCCGCGAACACCTCCATCATCCGCGCATAGAGCTTGCGCTGGTCGGCCGGGAGTTTCGACCAGTCCTGCACGTCGGGGTCGTGGCGGGAGAGCCTGGCGTTCTTGGGCATGACGCCGAGCTCTTTCTGCCGCGCGAACACCTTCTCGCGATAGGTGTCCCAGCCGGCGTCGAACTTACCCTTGTATTTGTCCGCCCATTCCTTCGGAACGTGGTGCGGAGCATGGTTCGCGCCCGGCGCGAAATAGAGGAAAAACGGCTTGTCGGGGGCGACCTGCTTGAGGTCGGCGATGAAGCCGATCGCCTTGTCGGCGAGGTCCGCGGTCAGATGATAGCCCTCTCCGGGGGTCTTCGGCGGCTCGACCTGATGATTGTCGTAGACGAGGTCGGGATAATATTGATGGGTGTCGCCGCCGAGAAAGCCGTAGTAGCGCTCGAAGCCGCGCCCGAGCGGCCAGCGGTCGTAGGGGCCGGCGGCGCTGATTTGCTCGGACGGCGTGAGGTGCCACTTGCCGAGGCAATAGGTGGCGTAGCCCTGCTGCAACAGCATTTCGGACAGAAACCCATTTTCGAACGGAATTGCGCCATTGCCGCCGGGATACCCGGTCGATCCCTCGGTGATGCAGGACATCGCGTTGGAGTGATGATTGCGGCCGGTCAGGATGCAGGACCGCGACGGCGAACAGAGCGCGGTCGTATGCATGTTGGTGAAGAGCAGACCGTTCTTGGCCAGCCTGTCGATGTTGGGGGTGCTGATCGGCGAGCCGTAGCACCCGAGCTGGCCGAAGCCGGTGTCGTCGATGACGATGAAAAGGACGTTCGGCGCGCCCTGCCTGGCGCGCAGCGGGGACGGCCAGGCCGGCTCTGATTCGCCGATGGTCCGGCCCATGCGGCCCGGGAATGTCGTGCCGGGCTTGTATTCCTTCAGCGCCATGTGGCTTCCTCCCATTGCGGCCCTGCAACCCGGGCGCAAAAAAAGACTCTGTCGGCGAACCCGACAGCCGCCGCAATGGAAACGGCGGAGCGCCGCCGTAGCGGAAAAATTCCAACTCGTCCACAGCGCCAGCGCGTCGCCGCAAGCCGCAACGCTGGTCTGAAATGGCGAAGCGTCTAGGGGATAATGTCCAGCGCCGGGCCCTCACTGAAATGCCCGCCAGAGGGCAAGACCGAGAATGCCAAGATTTCAGCAAACGGTCACAGCCGCGCCGAAAGCCCGGTCGCCGCACGGGCCTTGCTCCCGCGTTGGGCGGCCGACAAACCGCCACCCCTCAAAACCGCGAATGTCGCAAAAGGGGCAACGCCGTTAGAACTCCATCTCCAGCTCCTCGATCTCCTCCTTTTCAGCGAGCGCCGCCTTGCGCCACTCGCGCATCGCCGGCAAGTCCCAGATGCGTTCGGCATAGGCCTTGATCTCGCCGTCGAGCGCGACGTCGTAGGTGCGAAACCGGCTCACCACCGGCGCGTACATCGCGTCCGCCATGCTGATCTTGCCGAACAGGAACGGTCCGCCATAGGCTTGGAGGCATTCGCTCCAGATTACGAGAATCCGGTCGATGTCGGCCTTCGCCTTCGTCCACACCTTGAAGCGCGGAAATTCGGCCTTGATGTTCATGGGCAGCGCCTGCCGAAGTGCGATGAACCCCGAATGCATCTCGCCGCAGATCGAGCGGCAATGCGCCCTCTCTGCCCGATCTTTAGGCAGAAGCCCCGCCTTAGGCGCGATCTCGTTCAAAAATTCGCCGATCGCGAGCGTATCCCATACGCGCATGCCCTCGTGGGTGAGGCAGGGGACGAGGATCGAGGGCGACAGCAAGAGGATCTCGGCGCGCGCGTCGGCGTCGTTGGGCTCGACGATCACTTCCTCGAAGTCGATGCGGGCGAGCTTGGCCATCAGCCACCCGCGCAGCGACCATGACGAATAGTTCTTGCTGCTGAGAGTCAGCGTCGTTTGCGACATTTTTCCTGCCGAGTGTTGACGGTCGACCACGGTTCACTCCACTCTGTCGCAAAGCAAGCCATATGCCAAAGACGATTCGCGGCGCCCCTTGGCACATCGCTTGCTAGTCAACGTGGCGGGGGCGGGCAAGCCGCGGCATGATGTACGATGCGTACCAACAGATAGCCGACGCCGGCGACCGGGTGCGCTCCCTGGCTGAGAACGCACATGCGGTTTTGGCCTCTTGGTCGTCGAACCCCTTCGCTCCTCCTTGGCGGCGCATGGCGGCCTATTACGAACTGGTCTCGCTCGCCGGCTTCACCCATGCGCGGCCGGACTACGACATCGACAGCGTCGAGGTTCGCGGCAAGCCGATCCCGGTCGAAGAGCGGGGGGTGTTGTGGACGCCGTTCTGCCAATTGCTGCGCTTCCAGAGGCAAGGCGGCGAGGACGATCCGAAGATTCTCCTCGTCGCGCCGATGTCCGGGCATTTCGCGACGCTGTTGCGCGGAACGATCCGCACGCTGTTGGGCGACCATCAGGTCTTCGTCACCGACTGGGTCAATCCGCGCAACGTGCGCCTCGAAGACGGCGGTTTTGCGCTCGAGGACTATACGCAGCACCTGATTGATTTCGTGCGTTTCATCGGCGAGGACTGTCATGTCGTCGCGGTCTGCCAGCCGACGGTCTCGGCGCTGGCCGCGACCGCTATCCTGGCGCAGGAGGGCGCCAATATTCAGCCCGCGAGCCTGACGCTGATGGCCGGGCCGATCGACGCCCGGATCGCGCCGACCAAGGTCAACGAGCTCGCGCAGGAAAAGCCGATCGAGTGGTTCCGCCTGAACATGATCGGAATCGTGCCGGACAAGTTCGAGGGCGCGGGCCGGAGCGTCTATCCCGGGTTCCTGCAGCTCTGCGCCTTCATGGGCATGAACGCGGAGCGGCACACCAAGTCCTTCGTCGAGCTGTTCCATCATCGGGTCGCCGGCGACATGGAAAAAGCGGACGCCATCCGCGACTTCTACAAAGAATATTTCGCCATCATGGACATGAGCGCGGATTTCTACCTCGAAACCGTCGAGCAGGTGTTTCAGCTCTATCTGCTGCCGCAGGGCCGGATGAAGCACAAGGGGGTGACGATCGAGCCGCGCGCGATCCGAAAGACGTTCCTGCTCACCGTCGAAGGCGAGAAGGACGACATCTGCGCGGTCGGCCAGACGCTCGCCGCGCAAGACATCTGTTCGGGCCTCAGACCCTATATGAAAACGCACCATTTCCAGGCCGGGGTCGGCCATTACGGGGTTTTCAACGGCAAACGCTGGGAAACACAGGTCTATCCGGTCCTGCGCAACCACATTCAGTCGAGCCGGTGACGGACGCGGCGAGAGGAGGGGGGAGGGGGGAAGGGGGGGAAGAGGAGGGAGAGAAAAGAGGAGAGGGGAAAAAAAGAGAGAAAGAAGGAAGAAAAAAGAAGAAAAGAGAGAGAGGAAAAGAAAAAAGAAGAAAGAAAGAAGAAAAAAGAAGAGGGAAAAAAGAAAAAGAGGTAGATAGAGAGAGAGAAGAAGAGGAAAGAAAAAGAAGAGAGAAAGAAGAAGAAAAGGAAGGAAGAGAAGAAAAAAAAAAAGAAAGAGAGAAAGAAAAAAGAGAAGAGAAAAAAGAGAAAGAAAGAGGAAGAAAAAGAAAAAAAAAGAGAAGAAAGAAAAAGAAAAAGGAAAGAAAAAAGGAAAAAGAGAAAGAAAATGAGAATCTATCCCCAAAGAGAGAGAGAAAAGAAAAAGAAAAAAAGAAAAAAAAGAGAGAGAGAAGGAAGAGATGAAAAAAAAGAGAGAAAAAGAAAGAAGGAAAGGAAAAGAGAAAGAAAAGGAGATACTAAAAAAAGAAGAAAAAGAAAAAAAAGAGAGGAGAGAAAAAAGAAAAGGGAGAAGAGAAAAAAGGATAAAAAAGAAAGAGAGAGAGGAAAAGAAAGGAAAGAAGAAAAAGAAGAAAGAAGAAGGAAGAAAATAAAAAAGAAAAAAAAAGAAAATAGATGGAAAGAGTCCGTTTGAGAACGCTTATTGGTGAGCGATACGCCTGAGCAGGAGGCTTCCGAGGGCGACGTGTATCATGGCTTCGGAACAGTCGATGCGCTGCTCGTAGTCGCGCACGAGGCGGCGCCAGCGCGTCATCCAACCGAAGGTGCGCTCGACGACCCAGCGACGCGGCATCACCTCGAAGCCCCGGCGGCGTCGGATCGCTGGACGACCTGGATGACGAAATCGAGGAAGGCGGCTTTGTCCATGAGTGAGTGCGATCATAGGCGCCGTCGGCGAACAGATGCTTGAGCCACGGCCAGCGCTTGCGCACCCATCGAGGATCATCTGAGCCCCGGCGCTGTCGGAGATGTCGGCGGGCGTCAGATTGACCATCAGCAGACGCCCGTCGGTGTCGACGCGATGTGGCGCTTGCGCCCCACGATCTTCTTGCCGGCGTCGTAGCCGCTTGTTTCGCTGCGGGCTTGACGGACTGGCTGTCGACGACCCCCGGTCGGGCTCGCTTCGCGTCCGGCGCGCTCGCGATCGATCATCAGCGCGACGTCGTGGATCGTCTGAACATGAACCGACGGACAAATCGGCGAAACCACCATAGACCGTCTGCCAAGGCGGGAAATCTTCGGCAGCATCCGCCACCGCCGCCCGAACGGGCCATGTAGCGGATCGCGTTCAACACCTCGCGCATATCGACCTCCTAGGTCGCCCAGCCTTCGATGCGCGCGGGAGAAAGGGCTCGATCCGCGCCCACTCCTCGTCGGTCAGATCGCTCGGATAGCGCTTGGTCTTCTTCTCGATCTTGGCCATCGGCCGCGCGTCGCTGGGGTCCACATCCCAAGCTTGAATCACGGCTGCAAACCACTTTCAACGACTTCAAACGGTCTCTAGCGCCCAAATGCCCCGCTCACTAATGTCGATGGCGCCAAAATCTACAAGTATGTCCGCGCCCAAGCCAGTCGATACTCGACTTCGGATGTCGTGCCATCTCCATGCGACACCTCAAGCACTCTTCGCTCAGTCCTGTCGGCGACCCGCGCTCGACCTTCCGCATGGAGCGAAAAGCAGACACAGAGCGCGCGAAACACGGGCCAAAAGAGTCGAGCAGAAGTACGACGCCCCGCCGGCCCCAAAACCCAACCAACCCCTCGCGACCGACCCAACATAGCTCGCGCGGTCCCCCGAAGAACGCACGCCAACGCGACGAGACTCGTCACAGACAAACAACTAGCGTCTCGCCTCGCGCACGCCATCACATCTCGAGAACGCGACGCATCGCGAGCACTCTCGCCGCCGCGTTTGCCCCGTTCCACACATCGCGGCCCGCCCGCGAGAGATTGCGCGCGCGAATCCTCCTCCTCGTGACGATGACCGCGCCGCCCGCGGCGTCCCCCTGGCGCCGCCCGCCGCAGCCGCCACACCCAGATCGGAGAACGCGGCGTCCGGCCCGCCGCCGCGCCCACCTCGCCAGGGCCGGAGGAAGTCGCGCGTCAACCACCAACGAAGTCACCCGACGCGCCAGACAGGATGATCGCTCCGCCGCGCGGCATCCCCGAGAGCAGCGCTAACCCCGCCGCCCCCCAGCGCCGGGCCCCCGCCAGAACCCCCCCGCGCGCCGCGCCCGCCGCGAGCGGGTCGCGCAACCCCCGACCCGGATGCGCGGCGAGCGGCCAGAGGGGCGACACCCGCAACGGCCGGGATAGACGGTGATGCGCTGAATCCCGCCCACAGCCCGAGCGCCCCCCCGAAGATGAGAGAAAAAACTATGGCGTAACCAGACGCCGAGTAAAGTAGAGAAATCCAAGACAGCAAGAAAAAGAAAGGAAGAAGATAAAAGAAAAGGAAGAAAAGACAACGCGGCAAACAAAGAAAAAAAGAAAAGAAGAGAGAAAAGAAAAAGAAAAAGGAGGAAGGAAGCGCGACCCTCATCACCCCTTCATGAACGGCGCATGCAAGACGAGATCCGCCGGGCTGAAGCGGTCTTTGGCCGTCCAGGATTGGTGCCAATAAGGATAGATCAGCGGCGGCTGACTGACCTTGTCGAGCCGTGCCCGCTCGTCGTCGGTGAGTTTCACATTGACGCAGGCGAGGTTGTCACGGAATTGCGCTTCGGTCCGCCCGCCGATGACCAGCGACGTCACCGCCGGCCGTCCGATGAGCCAGGCGAGTGCGATTTGCGCCGCCGAAAACCCGCGCGCTTCACTGATCGCGACCAGTTCATCGATGATTGCCCACAACGCATTCTCGTCGCGAATGGGGGGCTCAGCCCAACCGGCCAGCTGGCGTGACCCTTCGGGCGCGCCTTTGTTGCGGCGGTGCTTTCCAGACAGCAGACCACCGGCGATAGGACTCCAAACGAGAACCCCGAGTCTCTGGTCGACTGCGATCGGCAACAACTCGTATTCGGCCTCGCGGGCCTGTAAGGTATAATGAATCTGCTCCGAAACGAAAGGCACACGACCGTCGCGGCGCGCGACCTCCATCGCCTTCATCATGTGCCAGCCGGAAAAATTCGAGCAGCCGATGTAGCGCACCTTCCCGGAGCGCACGAGACTGTCGAGCGCCTCCATCGTCTCCTCGAGCGGCGTCAGGCCGTCCCACTGATGAACTTGATAAAGATCGATCACGTCGGTGCGCAGCCGCTTCAGGCTCGCCTCGCATTCGCGGATGAGATGCCACCGCGACAGCCCGCGGTCGTTCGGCCCTTCGCCCATCGGGAAGCGCGCCTTGGTCGCGATCAGCATGCCGGGCTTGCGGGTTGGCATCGCTTCGCCGATCAGCTCTTCCGAGGCGCCGGCGGAATAGACGTTGGCGGTGTCGATCAGGTTAACGCCGGCATCGGCGACCATGTCGATTAGCCGGCGCACCTCCGCGAGCGAGACATTGCCGACCTTAGCGAAATTGCCCTTGCCGCCGAACGTCATTGTGCCCAGCGTCAGCACCGAAACTTTCAGGCCCGAATTGCCCAACTGCCGGAATTCCATTGTGCGCTCCTTTTCGATCGCATGGCTTCTCGACCGGGAGCTAACATTTCACCGCGGCGCGGCCAAGCCTACGATACGCCGCCGTCGGCCCAAAAGTTCCCGCCCCATTTCCCACCCAGGGCGGGCTTGCCGCTCGAAGGCGTTTGAGTGCAATGTCGCTCCGTTCGATTTCCTTTCATCCCCAGGAGCCTCTCGTGGCCTTTGCCAGCCTTCGCCGTCTCGCCGGCGCCGCCCTCTTCTGCGCCGTGGCGCTCGCCGCCTGCGGCGCGCTTGCGGCCGCCGCTCCGCAACCCGACAGCACGGTCGACATGACCAAGGTTTTGCAGCCTGGGCCTCTGCCGGAACTGTCGATGGGCGAGCCGTCGGGCGTGCCGATGATCGAATACGGCTCCCTCACCTGCCCGCATTGCGCGAGCTTCAGCACGGAAGTTTTCCCGAAGTTGAAGGCGGCCTACATCGACACCGGGAAGGTGCATTTCGTCTTCCGCGAATTCTCGCGCAACGCCCTCGACGTCGCCGCGTTCGTGCTCGCGCGCTGCGTCGGCGACGACAAGACGTTCGCCGCAATCGAGTTGCTGTTCGCCGAGCAGGACAAGTGGGCTTTCGTCGACAAGCCGCTCGAGCCGCTCATCGCCGCCATGCGACCCGCGGGACTAACGCACGAGAAGGCGATGGAATGCCTGAAGGATCAGGCGAAGGCCGACGCGATCGCCGCGATTGCCAAACGCGCCAACGAGGAAGTCCACATCAGCGGCACGCCCACCTTCGTCATTGCTGGCAAGGTCTATGGGGGCGAACTGACGTTCGACCAGCTAAAGGCGATCCTCGATCCGTTGGTCAAGAAGTGAGCGCCGGCGCGGTCGCTCGAACCTGACGTCTGGCTCACCAGGCGAGAAACCGTCGTCCGGCAAAGGCGCCCGCGACCGCGCAGATGAGCGTTGCGAGCGGATACCAGGTCGCGACGAACAGAGGCGAATCGTCGGGGCAATGCGAGGCGTAGAGCAACGCCGCGACCCCGGCCGAGGCGGCGCCCGCCAACGCTCCGGTCCAGCCCGGATGCTGCGGCGCGCCGGCGCGCATCGCCACGATAAGCGCCGCCAGGATCGGGGCGGCCATCATTGGGATCATCGTCGTGCAGTATTTCGCGTTCTCGCCGACCAGGCGGGGAAGCCATTCGCTGGAAGGCACGACCATCAGTTCGAACACGACCGCGACGCCCAGCAAAATCAGGGGCGCGAACAGCCACAGCGCGAGCGTGCCGGGCTTGGCCTCGGGTCGAGCGAGGCGCAGCAACAACAGCAGGGACGGCGCCGCGAGCGCGAAGGCGTCGACGAATTTGAGATTGAACCGCACCGTCCGGACAGCCTCGGCGAAGTCGGGCCGAGGTCCGACAAAAGCGAGGTAGAGGGCAAGGCTGACGAGGAAGCCAATCGAAAGCGCGGTCGCGAGCCGGCGACCCATATGCGCCGGCTGCGAGACCGGATCAGCCGAGAGCGCCGCGATCAGTTCAGAAGTCTTCACGAAATGGAACTCCGCCAGGCGGCGCCGAGAGACTTGAGGGCCCGATGCAGCGCCACTCGCACGGCGACTTCGGTCATCGCCAACCGCGCCGCGGTCGCCGTGATCGACTGACCTTCGAGCGAAATCGAACGCACGATGTCGCGCTGCCGCGGCGGAAGCGCTTCAATGAGCCTGCGCGCGTCGCTCAGGGCGTGTGGGTCCTCCTCCTCCGGCGCGGCCAGAAAGTCCTGAAAATTCTCGATTGGGTCAGCCCGCCTCACGCCCCGCCGGCGCATGGCGTCGATGATCTTGTGACGCGCGATCGCATGCACCCACGGCGCCAGCTTCTGGCTGCGATCCCAGGTGTGGCGTTTGAGATGGATCGCCAACAAGGTCTCCTGTACTGCATCCTCGACGTCCGCGTCGCCGACGCGCGCACGAGCGAACGCTCCTCGCGCCATCGCGCGCACCGAACGGCCGATGTCTTCGAGGAGGCGCCGGTAGGCGCGCTCGTCCCCCGCGACCGAAGCCTTCATCATCTGGGACCAAGGATCGTCCGGGGGCCCATCGACCGGTTGGGCGTTCATACGGCCTTCGTTCCGTCCTGACTGGCGTTACGGGTCTGGGGAATTTTATTTTTTGCGCCGGGCGCGATCGGCGTGGGACTCCCTGTAACATGCCCCCGCCAATCGGCGAAGAACCCAGCGTCGATCTTCCAGGGCGCACAGTCGAAGGAGCTTCGCGTGACGATCGCCAGTCGACTTCGCTCGCATGGCTTCGGGACCACCAACGTTGGGGTCGGTTTCAAGGCGGAGCATTTCGATTCCATCATTCAGGCGGACCCGAAACTCGGATTCTTCGAAATCCATGCGGAGAACTATATGGGCGCCGGCGGACCGCCGCATCGGCGCCTCGAGGCCATCCGTGAGCGATACCCGCTGTCGCTGCACGGGGTCGGTCTCTCGATCGGATCGCCCGGGCCGCTGGACAGGGCGCATCTGTTGCGGCTGGCGAAAGTCGCCGGACGCTATCAGCCAGCGATGGTTTCCGAACACCTGGCGTGGTCGACCCACGACGGCTGCTTTTTCAATGATCTGCTGCCGTTGCCCTACACCGGCGAGACGCTCGCTCGGGTCTGCGAGCATATCGATGCCGTTCAGAATGTCCTTAGCCGGACGATCTTACTCGAGAATCCCTCGACCTACGTCGCTTTCGGCGAGACGACGATGAGCGAGACCGATTTTTTAGCTGAAATCGTGCGCCGAACGGGCTGCGGTCTCCTGCTCGACCTCAACAACGTATTCGTCAGCGCGACCAATCATGGCTTCGACCCTTGCCGCTACCTCGCCGAGTTTCCTCTGAGCGCGGTCGGCGAAGTCCACCTCGCAGGCTACGCCGACGACTCGGACGACGCGGGCCTGCCGCTGCTGATCGACGCGCACAATTCGCCGGTTCGCGACGCCGTCTGGTCGCTCTACGCCAACGTCCTGCGCCGGCGCGGGCCGATCGCGACCCTGATCGAATGGGACAACGATGTGCCCGCATGGGAGGCGCTTTTAAGCGAAGCGGGCCGAGCGGAGCGCGTCATGGCCGCCACAATCGCAAAAGTTCCGGAACCGGCCCTTGCCGTTTGATACGACGATCGACGCCTTCGCGGCGGCGCTGGCGGATCCGGCGGCGCCCCCGCCAGCCGTGACGCATGGGCGGCTCGGCGCGCCCGACGCGCGCCAATTCTCGGTCTATCGCAACAACGTCGCCGTCGGACTGATCGGCGCCCTGGAGGCGCGTTATCCCGTGTCGCGCCGGATCCTGGGCGCCGACCTCTTCCACGCCATGGCGCACGCGTTCGCAATTCGTCACCCGCCGCGCTCGCCGGTCATGATCGCCTACGGCGCCGATTTTCCCGAATTCCTTGAAACCCATAGGCAGGCGCTCGATCCACTCGCAGGCGACTTGGCCAATGTCGTGGAGGTCGCGCGCCTCGAGAGCGCCTGGGTCGAGGCCTACCATGCCGAAGATGCGCCAGTTGTGACTGTCGACGTCCTCGGCACGCTCAGTCCGGCCGCGATGCCGCGAACCCGGGTCGAATTTCATCCCGCCGCCTTCTTGTTGCGCTTCGCAGCGCCCGCCGCCTCGATCTGGGCCGCGCATCAGGGCGGCGCCCAAACCAGCGCGCCGCCGGGCCGCCTCGGCGAGGACGCCCTGATCACGCGCCCAGGCCCGGACGTGTTGGTGCGGGTCCTGCCGCCTGGAGGCTACGAATTCGCGGCGCGCCTGCGCGGCGGCGCGACGCTTATGGAGGCGGCCGAGTCGGCGCCCCTGCGTGACTTCGACTTCGGAACCCATCTCGTCGGACTGGTCGAGTCCGGCGCGGTCGCTTCGATCATCGCCGGAGAACCAGCATGAGCGCTGACGCCGCTTCGCCGACGGCGCGCGCGCTGTCCAATTCCGTCGCCCGCTTGACTGGCGCGCTGTTCGGCCTCGTGCCCGCCTCGCTGGTGCTTTTGATCCTGCGCCTGACGCTGGCGCGGCCCTTTTTCGCCTCGGGCCTGACGCGCTGGGACGGCTGGTTCACGCTCTCGTTCGGCACGAAGATTCTGTTCTCCGAGGACTACAAGCTCCATGTCTTTGGCGCGCAGATTCCGTTCCCCGAGCCGGAACTCGTGGCCGCGATGGCGAGCGCCGCCGAGATCGCGCTGCCGATCCTGCTCGCGGTCGGCCTTCTGACCCGCTACGCGGCCCTCGGCCTTCTCTGCATGACCGCCGTCATCCAGCTGACCTATCCCGACGGCTGGGCCAATTTTCATCTCTACTGGGCGGCGTTGGCGCTGGCGATCATGGCCTTTGGTCCCGGCTCGGCGTCCATTGACCGTCTCCTCGGCCTCGACGGGTTTGGCGGGAGATTCGGCGGCGCCGCAGGCTGAATCGGCCGCCCGAAACGCGACGCCGCGGGCGCCCGGCCAGATCACGGATTTGCGACAAGATTCACGGCTCGCAACCTATTGACGGGCGTGGCTGGCCGTGGCTTTAACCGCCCGTTAGGACGCTCGGCGTCGCCCATTCCCTTATAAGGAGCAACGACGCCATGTCGCATTGGCCACGGCACGGGCGGATCGAAGGCGCGATCGTGATGATCGGGTTCGGATCGATCGGCAAGGGAACCCTGCCGCTGATCGAGCGTCATTTCGACTTCGACAAATCGCATTTCGTCGTGATCGACCCGGACGACTCGGATCGCCGGCTGCTCGACGAGCGCGGCGTCGAATTCGTGCATATGGCGATCACGCGCGAAAACCATCGCGAGACGCTCGGCAAATATCTGACCGCGGGGAAGGGCCAGGGCTTCTGCGTCAACCTCTCGGTCGACACCTCCTCGCTCGACCTCATGCGCTTCTGCCGCGAGATCGGGGCGCTCTACGTCGACACCGTCATCGAGCCGTGGACGGGCTTCTATTTCGACAAATCGCTGGGCGCGGCCGCGCGCACGAATTACGCGCTGCGCGAGACGGTGCTGGCCGAGCGGCGCAAAAATCCGGGCGGGACGACCGCGGTCTCCTGCTGCGGCGCCAATCCCGGCATGGTCTCTTGGTTCGTCAAGCAGGCCTTGATTAATCTCGCGATCGATCTCGGCGACAAGGGCGCGGAGCCGAAGACGCGCGCGGAGTGGGGACGCCTTGCCCGGCGCCTCGGCGTCAAGGGCGTGCATATCGCCGAACGCGACACCCAGCGCGCAAAAAGCCCGAAGCCGCGCAACGTCTTCGTCAACACGTGGTCGGTCGAGGGCTTTCTGTCCGAAGGCATGCAGCCGGCCGAGCTCGGCTGGGGCGCGCACGAGAAATGGACGCCCGCCAACGCAGGGTTCCATAAACAGGGTTGCGGCGCGGCGATCTACCTCAACCAGCCCGGCGCCAACACCCGGGTCCGCTCCTGGACGCCGACCGCGCGGGCGCAGTTCGGCTTCCTCGTCACCCATAACGAATCGATCTCGATCGCCGACTATTACACGGTCCGCGACGACCGGGGCGAGGCGGTCTACCGGCCGACCTGCCATTACGCCTATCATCCGTGCGACGACGCGGTGCTGTCCCTGCACGAACTTTACGGCCGCGCCGGCGAGACCCAGAGCGCGCAGCACATCCTGGGAGAGGCCGAGATTCTCGACGGGATCGACGAACTCGGCGTGCTCCTCTACGGCCATTCCCGCAACGCCTATTGGTACGGCTCGCAGCTTTCGGTCGAGGAGACCCGCGCGCTCGCGCCCTATCAGAACGCGACCGGCCTGCAGGTGACCTCGGCGGTTCTGGCCGGGATGGCGTGGGCGCTGGAGAACCCGAACGCGGGGATCGTGGAGGCGGACGAAATGGACTTCCGCCGCTGCCTCGACGTGCAGAGGCCCTATCTCGGGCCGGTCGTCGGCGTCTATACCGACTGGACCCCTCTCGTGGGTCGCCCGGGCCTGTTTCCCGAGGACATCGACCCGAGCGATCCCTGGCAGTTCCGCAACGTGCTGGTGCGTTAACCGCCGTTTTTCCTGACGGGTCGAGCAATATCAAGGGCTTGCGACTCTGTTTACCGCCGCCCCCAAGAACCAGCCATCCGACAACAAAAAAACATATGTTGTATGTTAGTTAATTTTCACTTTCTAGGCCTCAAGAAGTGCGATTGCGATGTCGTCGGGCGTGAGTTCGAACCATAGGTCAGGGCAGTGAAGAGAGATTTGCAACTGGATCACTTACGAGACGTTCCCGCCGAACTATCTTCTCTTGAGTAGATTACCGTTTTCTCAAGAGCCGCAGCCCTCTCGCGTAACCCTTTGGTGCTTCTTTTCCACTTGTACCACAGGAATCCCAGCGACACCGGAGCCGGAAGTACACTTAACACAATCAAAAAAATCGATAGTGGAATCGACACTAAACGATCAGCATCGACACTAATCCAAATAAGAAATAAGATAAGAGCGAGGCCAACGATCGCATTAGTTATAATAATTCTTCTATAGTAATTAAAGAATTGTATCGACTTCGTATCGAGATCTCCAAGACTGTCGAGCGCCGAACTCGGCGGCTTGGTCAGGCTTGAGCCATCGCCAAATTGCGCAATCGAACAGTTTGCGTTCCAGTGGGCATCCCGCGCATGGTCAACCACTACGAAAGAGCCGACCAAGATGCAACCCCACTCCGAGTTGTACCAAGCTTGAAAAATGGCTTAATTTCATCCCAGCCCCTCAAGAAAGAACCATAAAGAACCATAATGCCAGCCGCCCTCAGACGGAACGTCGAACGTCTCAGACAAGCACGAGGGCTGAGCAGAGCAGAACTTAGCCGGCGGGTAGGCGTTTCGGAAGCTGAAGTCGACGCGCGCTCAGCGGTGGCGAGGAGCGCGGACGCCATCGTGACTCGCCAAGAACGGCGTCTGACTTTGTGCGTCAAGCAGGGCGAACTCGGCTTACGCCTAGGGATCGAGGCGCTACCCAGCGCAAGCGGCTGCGCAAAAACCCTCAGGCCATCGAACTATCCGAACCATTCAACGGGAGGCGGCCAGGGTTGGGGACTATCGGGGAGCAAGATCACCCGCATGGCCGCACGACATTCTGCCGACCCCCCCGAGCGGAAATCGAGTTACGCCGGTTCGTGATATTACACCAGAAGAGGAGATAGAGTCTTCTCATCACCCTGATATTTTACTACTTAGTGCGAGGCCGGATAGAATCCTTAGAGACAATAGTTCTTCAGTTAAGCTTTGATGACGGGGCAGGCTTTTGCTTGGCAAAAGCGGATGCATTTAGCGTAATTACTGTAAATACATACCATCAGAACTATCCAAGACGGCTATTTACGCTCGCGCACGAGTTATATCATTGTGTAATTGGAGAATTTGGGCTTTCCAATCCAGATATTGAACTTAACAACGTGGAGGCCCGATGCAACCGCTTTGCGGCGGAATTCCTTGCCCCACTTGAGTTGGTCGAGACCGTAGCGCGCCGGCTCTTCGGTGCAGCGCCGAATTCAATATCGACGATGTTCGTAGATTCGCCTCCGTTCTAAAGCTTTCGTTACATGCCAGCGTTCTTAGGTTAATCGAGGCCGGCATATATAGAGAAAGCGCCATTTCTGCTTGGAACGCTTTTGTTCGCGAAAATGGCAACCCTGATTTTGCCTTCTCACCGTCGGGAGGAAGAAGAGTTCAGGAGTGGAAGTATAAACTCGCAAGATACGGCTTCCTGCTTCCTCGAATATTCGGTTCTGCGCTCGACAAGAAGAAAATTGACGCGATCCAGATTTACAGGTCGTCCGGCATAAAACCAAAATATCAGATGGACTATTTCGAAAATGCAGCCTCCGCGAGACCGGAGGACGCGGAGGATGAGTGAATACATCCTAGACGTTCGGGGTCAAGCTGGCTGGGCAAAGCTTTCCGGTAATGAGATGGCGAATCGCATCGGCTAGCAGAACGGTCGATATGATCTACACACGGTCTGGCCGGAATTCGAACTCGCATATCAGATCAAGCCACAGAATGACCCAGGATGCGGCGCCTCGACAGCGAAACGGCAGGCGGACCATTGCGGCTTCGCCTTAGCGGACCACATCACGCTACGATTGGCCCTAATGACGACGGATGATTGGATCGTCGCGGCCAAAGCAGATAGAGACATTTGATCGTAGTGACCGCCGAGCCGGTCAATCGGCATTTATGGACGCATTGACAGCTGCGCACGGCGTCGATTGATGAACTCTTAGACGAACTTCCATGATTGCTCGAAGCCATGCCCGGCAGCTGGAGTAAGAGCATCGCTACATATTCGCACTCATCCGCAACGAGCGCGTGACCGCTGACCCTCTTTCGCGGGCTTGCGCCGGTTTCGTCCAATCTCTTGGCGACGGAAATGATATTTTGGAGCCGGCTGCGGACGTGCGCCATGATCGTCGTCCTTTCAACAGCTTGGCCGCGCACGGGCGGCTGAGATGCGCGAGCTGCGGCGTCAAAGTTAGAAAAAGCATGACGAATGTCCATATCCTGGCCTCACGGTAAGGTTGTTCATTATACATGTATTGCAATTTATAGTAGATTTTCTCTCGCGGACAACGCTTGAAAAATATTGCGGCTTTAGGGTTTCTCGAAGGAATTGGCGGAGGGGCCGCCGGCGCCTGATTCTCGTCCATCTGGCTTGGTATGGAGCCAAACAGGAGCGGTTTGGCCCAACGGGCTGAGCCGACATTACCGAACAACAAGAGGAGGCGGATATGACCAAAACTTTCCGTTCCAGACCCTTACGAAACAGCCGCGCTTTGCGCTTCGGCTTGATCGCCGCCCTCGGCCTGGCGGGCCTCGTCGCCGGCGCCGGTCAGGCGTGGGCGTGCGAGGGCTTCGCCTGCGTCGGCGAGGCGATCGGGCAGGGCGCTCACGACACCGGCGTCGCGATCGAGAAAGGCGTGCGCGCGACCGGTCAGGTGTTCGAACGCGGCGCCTACGGCGTCGGAACGACGGTCCAGAAGGGCGCGCACGCCACCGGCAGCGCCATGGAGCAAGTGGCGGAAGGGACCGCCAGGGTGGTGACCGGACATCCGTGAGCGGCGGCGTGATCGAAACCTCGCTCGCTTGGGCTCCTCGTCGCCCTCGCATTCCCGCTGACGAGGGCGCGCGCAGGGCGCTGAGGGCGTGACGTCTGAAATTCCGTCAGGCTCTCAGCGCGCGGCCGATATGCATAATTCGCATATGAGTGCCGCAAGAATTAGCGGTTTGCACGGCTTTTCGGCCATATTTGACCGATTTCTAGCATTGGCTGGGTAATGTCGCGCTTCCGTCACGGCAGCGTCATGCGAATATCACATGAATGTGTGCGGTGCACCATTGACTTTTGCGGCGCAGCATCGTATCTAGGGCTCGTCTAGGAAGAGGAGCGTTCGGTCCCGGTCGAACCGGGGCTTTAGATGAGGAGGGCGGTCGCTAAAACAGGAGACCGTCATGAAAATGTTCTCTCTTTCGCGCTTCCTGCGCGCGCGCCGAACCTACTGGGGCGTCGTGGGGGAATTGTCCCGGTATACGGACCGCGAGTTGCACGATATCGGCATCGATCGCGCCGACATTCACGAAATCGCCCGCCTCGCGTCGCGGGAAGAGCAATGAACGTCGAAGGCGGCGCCCGCCCGGGGCGCCGCCTCAGCCGTCACTTCCGATTGTAGACGTCCTCGATCCGCACGATGTCGTCTTCTCCCAGATAGCTGCCAGTCTGCACCTCGATCAGCTCCAGTTCGATCCTGCCGGGATTGGCGAGGCGGTGATCGGACCCAATCGGCAAATAGATCGACTCGTTCTCGTGCACGACCCGCATGGCGCCGTTGAGCGTCACCTCGGCCGCGCCCTTAACCACGATCCAATGTTCGGCCCGGTGATAGTGCCTCTGCAGCGAGAGGCGTCCGCCGGGTCGAACCACGATCCGCTTGACCTGATAGCGCGCGCCGAAGTCGATGCTCTGGTAATAGCCCCAGGGACGGTACATTCGCCGGTGTCGGGTCGCCTCGGGATGGCCTTGCGCCTTCAGCCGCTCGACGAGCTCCTTGACCTTGTGCGTCTGCGATTTGTCGGCCACCAGCACGACGTCGCCGGTCGCCACGACGACAACGTTGTCGAGGCCGATGACGGCGGCCAAAAGCTCCTCCGAACGCACCAGCGAGTTCGACGATCCGATCGCCACCGCGCGGCCCCGCAGGCTGTTGCCGTCGGCGTCCCGAGGACTCAGGCGCCACACTGTCGACCAATCGCCGACGTCGGACCACCCGACGTCGGCGGCGAGAACCGCCGCTTTGTCGGTCCGCTCCATCACTGCGAAATCGATCGAGGTCTTCGGCGCCCTGACGAAGGCGTCGCGATCGAGAACGACGAAGCCGAGATCCATTTGCGCCTTTGCGACCGCCTCCCCCGCCGCGGCGGCGATCTCGGGCTCGAACCGCGACAGCTCCTCCAGCATGACATCGGCGCGAAAGACGAAATTGCCGGAGTTCCAGAGATAGCCCTGCTCGATGAAAGCGCGCGCCCGCGCCTCGTCGGGCTTCTCGACGAAGCGCTCGATGCGCCGCACTCGCGGATCGGCCGCGAGCGGCCCGGCGGGGTGGATATAGCCGTAGCCGGTCGCGGGGAAATCGGGCGTGACGCCGAAGGTGACGATTTCGCCCGAGGCCGCGGCGACGCCCGCCTGCGCGCATAGAGCGGCGAATTTATCCGCCTCGCGAATGACATGGTCGGCGGCGAGCACGGCGAGGATCGTCTCCGGGTCCCGCGCGGCCGCCCAGGCCGCCGCCGCGCCGACGGCGGCCGCGCTGTCGCGCCGCTCGGGCTCGAGCAGAATCGTCGCCCGGGCGCCGATCTCTTCGAGCTGTTCGGCGACCAGAAATCGATAGTCGAAATTGGTGATGACGACCGCGGGTTCGAAAATCGAAGGGTCGCCCAGCAGGCCGACGATCGACTGGAACGTCGACCGGTCGCCGATCAGGGGAATGAACTGCTTGGGCAGGCTTTCGCGCGATTCCGGCCAGACGCGGGTCCCGGAGCCGCCGCACATGACCACAGGCAGGATCTTGGTCATCGATTCCCCGCGTTCGCCTTCGGCGGAGCGCCCAAAAGCGCGCCCCTTCTATAGAATAGCCCGGCCAAGGCAATCTCCCCCATTCAGGCCTTGGTCGCCGCTCTTCGGGCGCGGCTCGACGGAGCGAGGGCGGCCATGCCGGCGGCCGCGCCTAAGAGCGCGGCGGCGAAGGCGGCGAAGGCGACCGGCAGCGAGAAGCTTTGCGCGATCGCGCCCATCGCGAGCGGCGCCGGCAGACGGGTCAGCGCGCTGAACAGCGAGGCGGAGGCGAGGCCGACAGCAGGTCCGGCCTCCGACTGGCGGGCCGCGAGGGCGAAGCTGCACGGCACGATGGCGCCGGTGCCGACGCCGATCAGGGCGAAGCCCAGGACGCTGAGCGCAAAGCCGGCCTGGGCGGCGACGACGGCGAACCCGGCGGCGGCGACCGCGAACGATCCGACGATGATGCGCTGGTCGCTCACTCTGGCGCGCACGCTGTCGGCGTTGAAGCGCAGCGTCGCCTGGCAGGCGGCGAAAAAGGCCGCGCCGAGGCCGGCGATCGAGGCGAGACTCGGCGCTTCCGCGCGCAGCAGCAGGGCCGACCACAGCAAGGCCGCGGTCTCGGCCGCGATCGAGACGCCGATGACGATTCCGAGCCCGATCAGGGCCGGAGCAAACGACAGGCCGCGCGTCGACGAAGTCCGGGCGGGGACCGGCGCCGATCCCTCGCCGCGAGCGGCCCGGTCATAGGCGAACCCCGCCGCGAGGAGCCCGAGAGCGGCAAGGACGCCAGCGGCCCATGGCGCCGGGCCGGCGACGATCAGGCTGCCGAGGATCGCGCCCAACGCGATGCCGGCGGACGCCGCGGCGTGCAGGCGCGCGAGAATCGGGCGGCCAAGCCCGCGCTCGATCCGCGCGCCTTCGGCGTTCATGGTCACGTCGACGACGCCGCCGAGAAATCCGGTGACGACGAATACGGCCGCCACCACGGCCGCCGACGAGGCGTTGAGCAAGGCGCACAGACCCGCCCCGAAAATGATCGCGCTGACCGTCAGCACCGGCCTGACGCCGAAGCGGTGCGCCAGCGCCCCGCTCGCCGACATCGCGGCGAGATAGGCGGCGGTGTAGACGGTGAGGATGATCCCGAACGCCGCCGCGTCGATTCCGGCGTGCGTCAGAATCGCGCCGGAGGCGCCGCCCCAGAGGCCGATGCCGACGCCGAAGGAAAAAAACATTCCCGCGACCGCAGCATGCAAAAGCGTGTTTGCGCGGTCGACGCCCACGGGCGGGATCAAAAGTCTGTCGGCGCGCCGCCCTCGGCCTTGCGGCCGGCGACGAAGGCCTCCAGCGCCTCGAAGCGCTCCGGTTCGAACGGCGGGGCGACGAAATCCCGCAGCCGTTCGGCGACCGCGCGCTCGGCCGCGTCGGCGGCGGTAGGCGATCCCGCCTCCCGCCAGGTCTCGTAATTGCGCCAGTCGGAAATCATCGGCGCGAAGAAGGCGTTGCGATAGCGCGACTTCGTATGTTCGGCGCCGAAGAAATGGCCGCCGGGGCCGACCTCGCGCATCGCCTCCAGCGCCAGTTCGGATTCCTCCACCCGCAACGGCCGCAGAAATTCGGCGACCATGGCGAGAAGATCGGCGTCGAGCGCCATCTTCTCGAACGAGGCCTGCAGGCCGCCCTCCATCCAGCCGGCCCCGTGCATGAGCAGGTTGGCGCCGCCCATGATCGCGCCCCAAAGCGAGAACACGCTTTCGTAAGCCGCCTGCGCGTCGAGCGAATTGGCGGCGTTGGCGTTGGAGGAGCGGTAGGGCAGGGAGAGGCGGCGGGCGAGCTGGCCGCCGACGATCGCCGTCTTCATGTATTCGGGCGTGCCGAACGCCGGCGCGCCGGACTTCATGTCCACATTCGAAGTGAAGCCGCCATAGACGAAGGGCGCGCCGGGCCGCACCGCCTGGGTCATGACGAGACCGGCGAGCGCCTCGGCGTGCTGCTGGGCGAGCGCTCCGGCGAGCGTGACCGGGGCCATCGCGCCGGCGAGGGTGAAGGGCGTCAGCACCACGACCTGATTGCGCCGCGCCATCTGGATGATCCCCTCGAGCATCGGCGTGTCGAGTCTGAGCGGCGAGGAGGAATTGATCACCGTGAACAGCGACGGCTCCCGGTCCAGCGTCGCGTCGTCGACGCCGCGCGCAATTCTGACCATCTCGATCGCGTCCAGATTGCGCTCCCGCCCGAGGCTGTAGGCGTGGATCGGCTTGTCGGACAGCGTCAGCATGTCGAACAGCGCCTCGAGATGGCGGATGGAAGCGTGAATGTCGATCGGCTCGACCGGATAGCCGCCCCAGAAATGGATCGAATCAAAGCTCTGCCCCAGGCGGATGAAATTTTGATAGTCGCGCTTGTTTCCGGGCCGACGGCCTCCGGCGCGATCAAAGGAATTGGGGGCGCTGGCGACCGAGCCGAAGGCGAGATGACGGCCGCCGATCGTCAGAGCGCGCGCGGGATTGCGCGCATGCAGCGTGAACGCGTTCGGCGCGAGGCCGATATGCGCCTCCACCAGCGCCGGCTCGAAGCGCACCCGCTTCGAGGCCGGATCGACGTCGGCGCCGGCGCGTTTGAGGATCGCGCGCGCTTCGTCGTGCAGGAAATCGACCCCGATCTCCTTTAGCGCTGTAAGCGCGGCGTCGTGAATCGATTCGAGTTCGTCGCGCGAAACCAGCTCAAGCGGCGGAAAAGGCGCCTGCGGCTGGCGCGGCGCCTGAGCAGCCGTCGTCGCGCCGCCGCGATCGGCGCCGCGCCGGCGCCGCCGCCCGGCGTCCTGCGGCTGGGTCTCGACGGTCATGCTTGTCCTTTGGTCGGTGCTGCCGCGATCAGGGTATCCGGGCCGCGCGCGCGCGCCTTGCGCCAAAATGGCATCGCGACATGCCAATTTGCTCCGCCACGCAGGATTGCGGAAAAAGCGGCGACCGGTTTTCCGCAATCCTGCCTCTTGAAGGGGCGCCGGGTTACTTGGCCGCGCGCAGCTTTGGCGGCTCGGCCGCGGCGGCTTCCACCTCGGCCGGGCGCCCGGTCGGGCCGGCGGAAAAGCGCGCGATCAGCCACGAGCGGAACAGGGCGACCGCCTCGTTGCTGAGGTCCTCGGGATGGGTCGTCAGGTAATAACCGTAGCCTTCGTCGATCCACAGGTCGAACGGGCGCACCAGTCGCCCGGCCTTGATCTCCTCATGAAAGAGCAGGGGATCGAGAAGCGCCAGCCCGTCTCCCATCATCGCGTATTGCGCCGCCAGCTGCTGGGTGTCGAACACCAGGCCGCGATCGACGGCGATGTCGGGCCGCCCGATCGAGCGCACGAACATCTCCCAGAAAAAATGCCGTTGCCGGCCCTCGATCTTGAGGTGCAGCAGATCGTTGGCGGAGATGAAGCGGGCCGCGTCGAGGGCGTCGTAGGATTCGATCAGCCTGGGGCTGCAAAACAGCGTCGAGCGCACCATCCACAGGAGATCGTGAATCGCGTCGGTCACGCGCGGCTCCGAATAGACGATGGCGATGTCGATGTCGCCGTCGACGTCCGGCCCGGTTGTCGGCTTGGACACGATTTCAAGCGAGATGCCGGCGTTCTCGGCCCTAAAGTCGCGCAGGATCGGGATCGCCAGCCGGTGCGCGAACGAGGTCGGCAGCGCCACCTTCAGCACCCGCTTGGGCCGCCCCTTTTCCTTGATGACCTCGCCGAGCGCCTGATCGATGCGGTCGAAGGATTTCGACACCACGGGCAGAATATGCCGCCCCGCTTCGGTCAGCACCAATTGCTGCGGGCGCCGCTCGAACAGCGAGACGCCGAGAAAATTCTCCAAAACGATCACATGACGGCTGACCGCGCTCTGCGCGACCGTCAGGCTGTTGGCGGCGGCGGTGAAACTGAGGTGCTGTCCAGCCGCCTCGAACGCCCTGAGCGCGTTCAGCGGCAACCATTTGCGGTCCATCCACCCTCCCCGCAGCCCGCATAGGCGTTCACGACATTCGTCATTTCGGCGGGCGCGTCGAGAATCGGTTCATATCCCATTCCGGCCCGGTCGTACAAGATGATCGCAGCGGGGAATCGAAATCAGGGGACGATGCCGTTGCGGCATTTTGCGGATTGAGGGTCAAAGTTTGAACTGCGCCGCGAATTCGTCGAGTTCGGCGTTGGCCGCCGCGACCTCGCGGCGAGCCTTGGCGTAGGAGCGCGCCAAGGTGCGGTCGTCAACGCCGAAGAGGCCGGCGAGCCGCGAAAGCGTGTGCAAATCGACGTCGCCGAACAGCGCGCGCAAGTGCGAGGGATCGCCGGCGCCGGACTGCAGCATCAGGCGCAGATCATCGCGCCCGGCCGGCGTACGGCTGGCGTTGCCGATCGCCGACAAGGCGGTGGCGAGCGGGTCGAATGTTCGTTCGCGAACGGTCATTTTGATCGCCGCCGCGTATCCTCGACACTCCGAATCCACGCCAGCGCCGATCCGACCATCGTCGGCGCAATCTTCCCGAAGTCGCCGATCGGCAGGATGTCGACCGCCAATTGAGCGGGCGGTGAGGCGGCCAACGCTTTGAGCCGGTTCAGCTGCGCTTCCCGCCGTGACCTGGAAGCCTCGACGGCGGCTCTGGCGGCGGTGGGAAACATCTCGGAGGCCGCGACGAGATCGAACACGTCGCGGGGTTTGAGCAGCGCCGCGCGAAAGAAGAGTTTCTTGGCCAAAATCTCCTCCGTCGCCTCGAGCATGATCGCGCGGCCGTGAAACTCGAGCGTCTCGTTGGGCGCGACGCCGGTGACGCTGCCCGCCACGACGAAGTCGATGTCGCCTTGAGACAGAACGAGCTTGACCGAATTGGCCTGTTCCGAGTAGTCGCGCACGAGCCCCGCGACATGGTCGTTGAGCCTCGGCGTCAGACGCGCGAGCCACTGGACGTCGCGCAGGAAGATGTCGATGTCCTTGCTCAGGCGATGATGCATGCGCATCATCAGCACCGTCCCGCCGCCCAGAACGATATCCGGCGCGCCATGACCCTGGGCCTCGATATCGTCGAGGATGGCAAGCGCGGTCGAAAGAAGGCCCTCCCAGCTTCGCTCGTCCATCGCACGCCTCCGCACGCCGAACGAGACGGCCGCCCGGACGCCTGCCGATAGTTGGTCCAGATCGTCTTGAAGTCCACGCATTTGTCGATTGCGTGTGGCGAGCGGTCGCGGCCGAAGCCCGATCGCGCGAAGTCCGAACGGCGTCCTCTGCGAGACTGATCGAACTGAGGTCGATCAGCAGGTCTGGAAGGAGTAGGCTCAGTCGGGAGCGCGCCGAGGCGGCCGGCCGGGCGCGTGCGACGGTGGAGCTGGGAGCGAGGCCCATGGAACGAGCTGTGGCGTTCAGCGCAATTTGTGGGGCGATAGTCGTCATCGCCGCCGTCGCCTATCTCCTTCGACGGCGCCGAGAACTCCGGATCAAAAGAACCTTGCAAGAGCCGCTTGAGGAGTACTTCCAAGGAAAAATTTCCGTCAATCAGCTCAGTCAGAGCGCGCTGCAAACGGCAGGCCCCCATTATGTCGGCGGCGCAAAGTTCTATTCGTTCGTGGCGAGGGCCTATCAACATGCCGCCGATGCGAGGTCCGGAGGGCCGGATTTCAGAGAAGAGGAGGAGTTGGTGCGGCTGCTGGGGGATTTGAAGCGCGAGCTCGGACTTCCGGATCGGTATAAAATTGAAGCCTGGCGGCCGGGGCGCGAATAGTCTCCATGGGCATGGAGGGCCGCACGCCGATTGGAGGGAGGATTGGGATATGAGACGCTTGTCGCCAGGGATTCTGGTCGCGGCGAGTCTTGCTTTTCCGGTCGCCGCCGCGACGCAGGCCGCCCCGGCCGGTAGCGGAACGTCTCTCAAGGCTTGCGCCATTGCGCTTGAGGCCAAATGCGGCGCGGTGAAGCTGGGCGGCGATCGACCTCCGCACCTGCTTCGTGCGACATATGTCCCAGCTTCCACAAGCTTGCTCGGACAAACTGGCGCGCATCGCCCCGCATGCTTCAGCGTGCAAGAATGACGTTATGAAGCTCTGCGGCGCGAGCCCCGCTTCCGAGACTTACGCGTGTCTGAAGGGAAGGACGACGCAGATCGGGATTCCCTGCATGGCGGCATTGGCCAGGATTGCCGCGCAGGCCTCGCGCGACCGCTAGGCGTCGGCGCAGGGGCGCCCTTCCCACTCCGCCGCTTCCGCACTAAGTAAGCCCCTTCGTCCCAGAAGCCGCAATCTCATGCCCCACCCGAACCCTGTCGCGCGCCGGCGCACGTTCGCGATCATTTCGCATCCGGACGCCGGCAAGACGACGCTGACCGAGAAGATCCTGCTGTTCGGCGGCGCGATCCAGCTCGCGGGCGAGGTGCGCGCCAAGGCGAACCGGCGCAAGACCCGCTCGGACTGGATGGGGATCGAGCGCGAGCGCGGCATCTCCGTCGTCACCTCGGTGATGACCTTCGAATATGCGGACTGCGTCTTCAACCTGCTCGACACCCCTGGCCACGAGGATTTCTCGGAAGACACCTACCGCACGCTGACCGCCGTCAATTCGGCGGTGATGGTGATCGACGCCGCCAAGGGCATCGAGGCGAGGACGCGCAAATTGTTCGAAGTCTGCCGGCTGCGCGACATTCCCATCCTCACCTTCATCAACAAGATGGACCGCGAGACCCGCGATCCGTTCGACCTCCTCGACGAGATTGAAAAAACGCTGGCGCTCGACGTCGCTCCCCTCAACTGGACGATCGGCCGCGGGCGTTCGCTCGCCGGCGCCTACGACATCCGCGCCAGGACCTTGAGGGCGCTCGGCGAGGGCGCCGGGCAGACCGCGGTCTCAGGCCCCGACGATCCGCGCGTCGCCGCGCTATTGCCCGAGCACGAACGCGCCCAAGCGCTCGACGAGCTTCATCTCGCGATCGAGGGCTTGAAGCGCTTCGACAAGCAGGCTTTTCTCGAAGGCCATTTGACTCCGGTTCTGTTCGGCAGCGCGCTGAAGGATTTCGGGGTCAAGGACCTGATCGACGCGCTGGCCGAATTCGCGCCCTCGCCGCGCGCGCAGGCCGCATCGACCCGGATCGTGAGGGCGGACGAACCGAAGATGACCGGCTTCGTGTTCAAGATCCAGGCCAACATGGATCCCAACCACCGCGACCGCATCGCCTTCATGCGCGTCTGCTCAGGTCAGCTTCGGCGCGGCATGCGGGCGAAGCTGGTGCGGACCGGCAAGCCGGTCACGCTGTCGGCGCCGCAGTTCTTCTTCGCTCAGGACCGCTCGCTGGCGGAAGAGGCGTTCGCCGGCGACGTGGTCGGGATTCCCAATCACGGGCTGTTGCGGATCGGCGACACCTTGAGCGAGGGCGAGGAGATCGTGTTTCGCGGCGTGCCGAGCTTCGCGCCCGAGATCCTGCGGCGGGTCAAGCTCGCCGACGCGATGAAGGCCAAGAAGCTGCGCGAGGCGTTGCAGCAGATGGCGGAGGAGGGGGTGGTGCAGGTGTTCCTGCCCTTTGACGGCGCGGCGGCGATCGTCGGCGTCGTCGGCGCGCTGCAGCTCGATGTGCTGGTCGAACGGCTCGAGGCCGAATACGGTCTTCCCGTTTCCTTCGAGGCCAGCCGCTTCGAAGTCTGCCGGTGGGTGTCGTCCGGCGACAGGGCGGAGCTGGAGGAGTTCCTGGCGTCCTACCCGTCCTCGCTCGCTTCCGACCTCGACGGCGCCCCGGTGTTCCTGGCCTCGAGCGCGTTCAACCTGCGCTACGAGCAGGAGCGCTGGCCGAAAATCGCGTTCGCCGACGTGAAGGACTATCAGAAAGCGGCGGCCTGAGGGGGCGGCTACCGGTAACGTCGGCCCCTTCCGCATAAGGCGCAGCGAGCGGTTCGTTCATTCTCATTCTTTACGCTTGCGGCGGAGCAAGCCGGCAGTGTGCTCGGAGGCGTCGATGGCTGCGCCTCGGGAGGAAGGGTCCGGCGGCCGTTGGGCAGCCATCCATTCTGGGCTGCGGCAGCCGCCAGTGGAGTTGATCGGTTTCTTGGCCAATGTTTGGTCCGAAATGCGGTCCGGAGCTCACAAGCGACGCAGCGACGGATCGCGCACGAAGCGCAGGTAGGAGCGCACTTTGCGGAACCCGCTCTGCTCACCGAACATGCGCTCAGCTTCCTCATCCGAGATGAAGGGCAGTACGACCGTGTCATCTCCGGGCCGCCAGTTCACCGGTGTCGCGACGCGGTACTTCGTCGAGAGCTGCAGCGCGTCCACGACGCGCAGGATCTCATCGAAGCTGCGGCCAATGTAGGCTGGGTAGGATAAGATCAACTCGACCCGCTTTGAAGGCGAGATGACGAACACGTTGCGAACGGTCATGGTCTCGCCCAGGCTCGACCCGTGGCGGAAGTGGGTCGCGTCGAGCATGCCGAAGAGCATCGACACCTGGCGGTCCTTGTCCGCGATGATCGGGAAGTTGACCGGTGCGCCTTGGATCTCATTGATGTCCGCGATCCAGCGCTCGTGGTCGTTGGCGCTGTCCACGCTGAGACCAATGACTTTGACGCCGCGTTTCTCCCACTCGGGCGCGAGCTTGGCCGTGGCGCCTAATTCGGTCGTGCATACCGGCGTGAAGTCCGCCGGGTGCGAGAACAGCACGCACCAGGAGTTGCCGATGAATTCGTGGAAGCTGATCACACCCATGCTGGTCTCGGCGATGAAGTCGGGGACGCTGTCGCCAATGCGCATGTAGCCCTGCTTTTCGAGCTGGTCGCGCGTCTTGGTGAACACGTTATCCGGTCCTGCGTATTTGAACTCGAACGCTCCGTGCGGCGCCTCGTCGGCGTCCGGCAGCAGCGTTTGGTACTCATGGTCGAGCAGCTTCACCGTGCGCTTCTTCACTGTGCCGGCGAACACGAACGCGCCGCTTGGCTGCCGAATCAGCGGCAAGTCGAAGCGGAACGCGTTGTTTCTGAGAAAGGCCTCCTCTGTCGCAGTGTTCACTCGCTGCAGCAGCTTGTTGCGGTGGGGAAACCGGCCGAAGCGCTTGATCACCGCGACGTGCCGGTGGAAAATTTCGTGAAAGGCGTTCAGCGGGTCGTCCGGCGCCAATTCGGTCATCGCCCGGTCCCACTCCTCCATGCACAGATGCTGATCATCCAGGGTCTCGGAGTGGGTCAGCGCCAGGCAGAGGAAGACCCGCTCGATCGGGCGCAGCCGTCCGCTCTCGCCGGCGCGCAGGCCGCGTTTCACCAGCGCCCGGCAGCGCGTGTCGCAGTCGTACATCTGCGGCGTGTCGCGGTACATGTTGCGGGGGAACTGGTCGAGCATGACCACCAGCGCCACCAGCAGGCGCGGATTCTCCACATCCAGGGCCCAGTGATCGTAATGCCCCCTGGACGCGAGGGCCACGTCGGCGCCGAACCGATTCCAGATCTCCTGGTCGGTCAGCTCGGACTTGCCGAACCATAGGTTCAGGCACTCTTCCATGCTCGGACGCAGCATGTACGCCAGGACCTGCTCGGCCTTGTCGATTTCCGTGGCCGCGATCTGGATGCGTTCGATCTGAAGCAACATACGCAGGTCGCGCCGCACGGTCTCCAAGTCATCCTCGGAGAGACCCTCTCGCTCGTCGAGGCCGGCCAGGATCACCTGCAGGCTTTGCTGGATGCGGCGGCCCAGCATCTGCGCCGGCTCCGCGGTCGGGATGGCTAATGCGTCTGTCATCGCAGGTGCACCGTGCGCGCCCGATTGGCGTCCTTTTTCAGCAGATGTGCAACCGCTCGTAGCCATGCGTGGCAGAGCAGCGTCCCAGCGGCCAGGACGCAGACATACACGCTCCGGCAGGGGCTGTGAACCTTGCGCGGATGGGCGACTTCATCGCCCGGCCGCAGAATGCGCTACGACCGCGCCTCCACGGTTGGCCAGGCAATTTTGAAGGGCGTGCCGCGCCTTTAGAGCCTGGCGACGACGGCTAGCTTTCTGACCTCGCCGCTCTCATAGGCGCGCAGGAAGGCCTCGTAGTTCTTGAACGACACGCATCCGTTGGAATCGCCGTTCGGGCCCAGCATATAGGAATGGGCGAGCAGCCCCGCCCGGCCGAAGACCGGCTTGTCGCCGATGGGGGTCAGGCGCAGCGCCTGCACTCCGTGAAACGACGTCTCCCGCGGCTCCAGTTCATAGAGGTTCGGCGGCGTCGCCCCGCGCATGCGTTCGTTGACGTAACGGGGATCGTCGAGCCTGTCGCCGTAGCCGGAATGGGCTTCCAGCCGGGTTCCGTCGGGCAGGTAGACGGTGCGGGCCGAGATGTCATAGACGGCGGTATAGCGGTCGTAGCCCGCGACCGGAGCGGTAAACCCGAACCTGGTGTTGCTCGCGCCGCGGACGTCCGGCGCCGCGCTGGCGAGCCGGCCTTCCCGCGCCCTGTCGGCGACGGCGGGTCCGGACTGGCCCCCGAGCCCGAACAGCCTCTGGAAAAGGTTGCGGTTGTCGGCCGGGGCGGCGGTGGCGGTTCTGGCGGTCCGTTGCGCCCAGCGGCGCGTCGGCGTCGCGGGCGTCGCGGGCCTGGCGGGCGCGGCGAGCTCGGCCGGACGAGGGGGCGGCAAAGGCGCGATGTCGGCGATTTCGGGAGCCTCGCGCGCCGGCGGCAGGGGCGCGGCCTCCGGCGTCAGAAGCGCCTCCGGCGGCGGAGCGGGCGGGGGGGCCTCCTGCTCAGCGAGCGCAAGCGAAGGCGCCGGCGTGAACGGTTCGAGCTTCGGCAGCGCCAAGGCGTCCGGCGGCGGCGCGGCGGACCTCATCTCGGCGACAAAACTCGGGTCGATGACGATGGCGCCATAGGGATTGGCGGCGACCTCAACCGCCGGCGCGGCTGCGGCGGCCGGGGCCGATCGGGCGACGACCGGCTCGGGAGCCGCGGCCTGGCGCAGGTGCAGGGCCCACACGCCCACGCACCCGGCGAGCGCGAGGGCGATTGCGCCGGGAACGACCTGCAGCAGCGCCTGACGCGGGTCACGGCCGCCGTCCAGCGATACATCGTCAAATGTCGCGTCAGTCCCCAGCATCCTACGCCTTACGCTTAATGACTTACGATTCGAGTCAAATTAGCGGGTTCGGGTTTAGTCTTTCTTAACGCAGGCCGCGGCGCAGGCGCAAGGTCGGCCCCGGCGCCATCCACGCCATCGCGGTGACGCAGCGTCCCCGCCGTTGACTTGGACGCGCCCTTTACACTCCCGACGGACTTCGGGAAAAGTGAGATGCGGCCGGTCCGATCCGGCCCGTCTTCGGGAGGTTTGCGCGTGGCGCCGGCGGATTTCGTTGAAATTCCGGTGATCGACATCGCCCCTTTGCAGGGCGGCGCCTCCGTCGGCGTTGATCGCGTGACCCGCGAAATCGTCGCCGCCTGCGAGAACGCCGGCTTTTTCTATGTCGTCGGCCACGGCGTCCCGCCGCAGGCGATCGACGCGATCTTCGCGGCCGCCCGGTGGTTCTTCGCCCGGCCCCAGGCCGAACGCGATGCGCTCGACGTCAAGACCTCGACGAATTTTCGCGGCTACGTGCCGATGGGAATCACCGGCCCGAACGTGCCGCGCCGGCTGCTCGAAGCCTTTCAGATGATGCTCGACCTCGGGCCGGACGATCCGGAAGTGCGCGCCGGCAACATTATGCGCGGGCCGAACCGCTGGCCGCCGGCCGCGCCGCGCTTTCGCGCCGCGATGGAGGATTATTTCGACGCGGCGACGGCGCTCTCGCACCGGTTGCTTGCCGCTTTCGCACGCGGCCTGGGAATGGAGGACGATTATTTCGAGCCGTTTTTTCGCAAGCCCCTGACCCAGTTGCGGCTGCTGCATTATCCGCCGCAGCCGCCCGATTCGGAGGCCTTGGGCGTCGAGGCGCATGCCGATTCGGGCGCCTTCACCATTCTGCTGCAGGATCAGGTCGGCGGGCTGGAAGTACGAAACCGCGCCGGCCGGTGGATCGCCGCGGCCCCGATCCCTGGCGCTCTCGTGATCAATATCGGCGACATGATGCAGCGCTGGACCAGCGGCCGCTATGTTTCGACCCCGCACCGGGTCGCCAACCGCTCCGGGCTCGATCGCATCTCCGTCCCGTTCTTCGCCAATCCCGATTATGACGCGATCGTCACGCCGCTGGCCAGCGCGCTTTCACCCGGCGCCGAGCCCCGCGAGCCCCTCGCCTGCGGCCCCTATGTCGAAGCCGTCTACCGCGCCGCCTGGCCGCGGGCGGAGGGCGGGTAAGGCTTTCGCGCCGGGCCGGATCGCAACAGCCGAAAGCGGAAACGCAAGCAGGCGCGCGCACGCCGCGACTGTCGCAGCGTCGCCAGCGCTTGGGGACGAGGCCGGGCGGATAACGGCGACAGGCAATATTTGCGCTATCGCCGTCGACCCGTCTCTCCGCCGAGGGCGCGGGAATATATGCGTGAACGTAATCCCCGTAATCCCAGCAAATTGATCCAGCGCAATTCCGCCCCGATGGAATGGGATAGAAGAAGATGCGAGGGTCGGTGTCGCGGCGCTTGTCGCCGGCGCGGCCCAAGAAGGTCATTGGCGTTGCAGCTATTAGGAGGCGATATTGATGATCCGGTACGCAGTTCCTGCACTCGCCGCGCTTGCCGTTTGCGCATTCGGCGTCACCGCCACGACCGCCGCAGGAGAATCGTCCTCCGCGGCGGGGATGGAGAGGATGCAGCATTGGGCCGCCGATCACGAGGCCCTATTGGACGCCGGGCTCGCCGGGCTCAAGGCGGCCCTCAAACTGACCCCCGACCAGGAGAAGAATTGGGCGCCGTTCGAAGCGGCGGTTCGCGACGCCGCGAAAATGCGGATGGAGCAGGCGAAGGCCATGATGGACCGCGTCCAGAAGATGCGGGACTGGATGGAGCAGATGCAAGATACAAAAGAGGCAAAGAACATGGGCGCGGCCGGCCAAGCGATCTCCCCGATCGATCGGCTGGAAGCCATGGCCCAGCGCATGTCGGAGCGGGGCGCCGCGCTCAAGAAAGTCGCCGACGCCGCCCAGCCCCTCTACGCAAGCCTGGATGACTCGCAGAAGCATATTTTCCGACTGCTTGGCCACGAAATGATGATGATGGGACACGGCTATCACCGCATGGGAATGATGGGCGGCGGATGGGCGATGATGGGCCATGGCGGCATGGGCATGCTGGGCCAGGGCGGCATGGGCATGTTGGGCCAGGGCGGCAGGGGCATGATGGGCCAGGGCGGCATGGGCATGATGGGCCGCGAGCCCCACGGAATGAATATGATGGGAGGCCAATGGGACGACGAGGGGGATAACTCCGACGAAGAGTAGACATCAGGAGCGCCGGCTTCGGGACAGGGAGCCCGCGGCCGGCGCCTTCACCGCAGTCCCATCGACCCCACATCGCCGCAACCCGAAGCGTCCGGTACCGCGCACTGGCGATCCGTCCGCTGATGTCTCAGCGGTAGACGAGGCCGTGACGGACAAACCATTTCTCGATTTCGACCGCGAAGAAGATGACGCTCGAGGCGATCAGGCACGTCGCCAGCTCGGGGGCGGTCAGCGGCGCGGTCTTGAAGACCGGATTGAGAAAAGGAACGTAGATCGTCATCAGCTGCAGCACGAGGGTGAGGAACACGGCGAGGAGCAGCGGCAGATTCGAGAGCGCGCCTTGCTGAAACAGCGAGGCGCGCTCCGACCGGATCGCGAGCACGTGGCCCATTTGCGAGAGGGTGAGGACAGTGAACACCATCGTCTGCCAGTGGGCTGACGCCAGATGGATCGCGTAGCCTTGGGTCATCAGCGACACGCCCGCCATGGTCAGACCGACCCAAAGGATATGTTGCCACATGCCATGGGCGAATATGCTTTCGCCGGGCGGTCGCGGCGGCCGCCGCATAACCGACCTCTCCGGCGGCTCCGCGGCCAACGCCAACCCCGGAAGCCCGTCGGTGACCAAATTGATCCAGAGGATATGGATCGGCAGCAGCGGAATGGGCAGCCCAAGGAACGGGGCCAGCAAAATCGTCCAGATCTCAGCCGAGTTGCAGGTAAGAACGTAGCGGATGAACTTTCGAATGTTGTCGAAGATCCGCCGTCCTTCCTCGACCGCGACCACGATCGTGGCGAAGTTGTCGTCGAGCAGCACGAGGCTCGCGGCTTCGCGCGCCACATCCGTGCCCTTTTTGCCCATGGCGACGCCGATATCGGCACGTGCGAGCGCGGGCGCATCATTGACCCCGTCGCCCGTCATCGCGACGAACTGGCCGCGGCCTTGAAAGGCCGCAACGATTCGAATCTTCTGGGCGGGGTCGACCCGGGCGAAGACGCGGGTGCGCCCGATCCGCTCCGCAAGGTCCTCGCCGGAGATCTGAGACAGCTCCCGGCCGGTCAGGACGGAATCGTCGTCGCCGAGAATTCCGATCATGCCGGCGATGGCGCGCGCGGTCACCGGATGATCGCCCGTGATCATCACCGGAGTGATTCCGGCGGATTTGCATGTCGCCACCGCCTGCTTCGCCTCGGGACGCGGAGGGTCCAGCAGACCGACGAGGCCAAGCAGCGTGAGACCCTGCTCGATTTTTCCAGGGTCGTCGTCGCGGGGCAGTTCGCTCCAGCGGCGGCAAGCAATGGCGAGCACGCGAAGCCCCTCATTCGCCATGGCCCCGGTGACCGACAGCAGTCGCTCCTTGTCGGCCGCGACCCTGCCCTTGTCCTTCGCGATCCACTCACAGCGATCGAGCACGGTTTCCGGCGCCCCCTTCGTGTAAGCAACGAAGCCCGCACGGTCTTGGTGGAACGTCGTCATGCGCTTGCGATCGGAGTCGAACGGCAATTCCATGCGCCGCGGCGCCGCCTGTTCCAGCTCGCGCTTGTCGAAGCCGGCTTCGGCTGCGGCGCGCCACAACGCGACCTCGGTCGGATCGCCGACGATCTCGTCGCGCTCGCCTCGTCCCGCGTCGTTGGAAAGCGCCATTGCCTCGAGAAGCCCTCTTATGGGTTCGCTCTCGGGATCGAGAGCGGAAAGCGGGAGACGCTCGCCTGAAACATAGACCTCCTCCGCACGCATCTCGTTGAGGGTCAGCGTGCCCGTCTTGTCGGTGCAGACGCAGCTCACCGAGCCCAATGTCTCGACTGCCGGGAGGCGCCGCACCAGAGCGTTGCGGCGCGCCATGTTGCGTGCGCCGAGCGCCAGCATCACGGTCACGACGGCAGGCAGCGCTTCGGGAATGCCGGCGACAGCAAGGCTCAAGGCGGTGAGCAGCATGAGCAGCGCCGGCTCGCCCCGCCACAGTCCAACCCCGAAAATAACGGCGCAAATGACGAGAACCGCGAGCGCCAATTGGCGACCGAAAGCGGCGAGACGCCTCTGGAGGGGCGTCTTGGCGGCGGGCGCAGCCTCCAGCATGGCGGCGATCTTGCCGAGTTCGGTCAGCATGCCCGTGGCCACGGCGATGCCGCGCGCACGGCCATAGGTGACGACAGTCCCCTTGAACGCCATGTTGGTCTGGTCGGCCAGCGGGAGGGCGGCGTCAGAAGAAGCCTCGGTGCGCTTCTCGACCGGAACGGCTTCCCCGGTCAGCGCCGATTCGGCCACCTTGAGTTGAGGGGCTTCGATCAGGCGGAGATCGGCGGGCACGACGTCGCCGGCCGCCAGCAGCACGATGTCGCCGCAAACGACCTCCGGCGCCGCGATCACACGCCGCCGCCCGCCCCGAACGACGGTGGCTGCCGGGTCGGCGAGCCGCCTCAGCGCCGCCATGGCGCGCTCCGCTCGAAAGTCCTGCACGAAGCCGACCGCGGCGTTCACCACCACGATCGCGACGATCACGATCGCGTCTTCGGCGTCGCCGATCGTGCCTGAGACAAGCGCCGCCGCGATCAGAATCAGAATCATGAAATCGCTGAACTGCGCAGCGACCATGCCGAACAGGCTGCGCCGCCCCTGCTCGCGGATCTCGTTCGGTCCGTCGCGCGCCAAGCGCCGCGACGCCTCATCGGGCGCCAAGCCGGCGTCGGGATCGGAATTGAGCCGCAGGGCGGTCGCGGCCGCGCTCAGCGTGCGCCAATTCGGAGCGTCTTCCGGCAGCTTCTTTGCGCTTTTGTGATCGGGCATCATTCGCCGTGAATATAAAGGACGTATGAGTTGAGTAAATAAATAACGAACAGGCCAAGGCTAACCCATCCGACCGCTCTAAAGACGCGCACGCGCGGCCGATACATGAGACCGATAATGGCGATCCCCGTCATGACGACCGCGGACATCGCGGAAACGGCGTGGATCGGCGAGACGTGCGACAGAAGCGGCCCCTTCGTAAAGAGAAGATCGTCAACGGCGATGATGGCCATGTTGAAAAGGTTGCTGCCAAACAGGTTGGCGATCGCCATGTCGAGGGCGCCAATGCGCAAGGCCGAGATCGTTACAACGAGTTCGGGCAACGAGGTCACGGCGGCGACGAACAACGTTCCGACGAACGTCGTCCGCCAGCCCATGGCGTCAGCAAGATTTGCGGCGACGAACGGCAGCCAGACGCCGGCGGCGACGATCGCGGCCGCCCCGATGCCGTAGCGCAGCAGCGCGCCGCGCAGGGTCAGCGTCGGATAGCGCTCCGCCAGGTCCTCGGCGAGGTCGCCGAGGTGCGTTCGTTCGTAGCCGAACACCGTGCGCACGGCCAAGGCGTAGAGAAGAAGGATGACCGGGGTGTAGCCTCCGACATGGCCGATGGCGAAGCCCAGGCCGCGGCCGTAGAGCAGCACGTTCATGCCCGCGAAGCCAATCAGCACGACGCCGAAGCCTGCGGACAGGACATGCCCGACCCGCGCGCGGCGATAGACGCTCTCGCCTCGCTGAAGAAAGTCGAGCAGCACCAGCAACAGCAGATTGAAGACGCAGCTCCCGAAGGCGTCGCCGACGGCGATGTCCGGCGCGTCGGCGATGGTCACCGCGCTGACTCCGATGACCAGTTCGGGCAGGGACGTCACCGAGGCCAGCAGGACGAGGCCGATCCAGCTGCCGGGCAGTCCGGTCTTCTCGGCGATCACGTCGCCGCTGCGGCAGAGTTCGGGACCCGCCAGCCCGATGACGACGACGCACGCGCCAAACTGCAGCCAGATCGATACCAGCGGGCTCAAGGTGAAGGGCGTCCCTTAGAGTGGGATGCGAAAAAGCGGATGCCGCTTATTTCGCAAAAATCTCGCGTTTTCAAAAACTCCAAAGCATAACGCGATTCCGTCAAATCGCATCATGCTCTCGCCCGCTGACTGACGCTCCCGGCCGCCCGTGCGGTATTGCGAATTGCGGTGACATATGCATGTGTCCCGACCGGGTTTTGGCCGCGCCGTAACTGACCGGGCCGAATATGAACAGCTTATTACAGCGTTAGCCGGCCGCGCCTCACCGTCCCGCCGCCAGCCGCCGCGCATTCTCGTAAGCCGCCTTCGTCCGCGGCGTCGGCCGGACGGCCGCGCGTTCGGCCAGAAGCGCGCGCGCGAGATTCCACTCTCCCGACCGTTCGGCCGCCGCGATCAGGGTCAGGTTGACGATGTCGCGCTGCGCGTGGCTGCCGCCGATTCTGACCGCGTCATAGCGGACCGGAAGGATCGCCTCGACAGCGCCGCGATAGTCGCTCGCAGCGAAGCAAAGCGCGCCGTCGATTAGCCGCCGGCCGACCTCGATCGTCACCTTCCGGTTGTCGCCGGCGCCGGAGCGCTCGTAGGCGTCGAGCGAGCGGCGAAGGCGCTTGACGTCGTCCGGGTCTTTAGAGCGTGCGGCGGCGAAGGCGCAATGCAGGTCGTTGAACGCCATCAGATGGTCGCCGACATGCGCCATCCAGGCGCGTGCGACCGGCGCCCAACGTTCGCCGACATCGACGCCCTCGAGTTCGAGCCGCCACAGCAGCGAGGCCGCGTCGACCCGGTCGAGGGTGGCGTCGTCGGCGAGCCTCGGCGCCGTGAAGCGGTCATAGTCGGCCAGAACCTCGGGGTAGCGCTGCTGTTCGATCAGGTACAGCGCCAGATGCCAGCCATTATGGCCCGCCATGAAATGCGCGCCCCCCCAATAGGCGCGCGAACCCTCGAGAAACGCGACCCCCTCCTCCTGGCGGCTCGCGGTCTCCATCACATGCGCGAGCGCGTGCGTCGCCCAGGCGTCGCGGGGATTGGCGGCGAGCGCGGCGCGGCCGAATTCCTCGGCGCGGCCGAGTTCGCCGGTCTCCTCGAGCCCGAAGGCGTAGAGGCCGTGGATGAAGCTCGCGAGCGGATTGTCGCGATCCCAGGCCGGCAGAACCCGCGCGGCGCAATCGCGGATGGCGAGCGAGCGGCCGAGAAAGAAATAGGCGTCTTCCGCGAGGCGAAGCGCGAGCGCGTCGGTCGGATGGTCGGTCAGAATCTCTTCCCAGCCGAGAATCGCCTCGGACGCCATGCCTTTCGCCCAGGCTTGCGCGGCGGCGAGATGGCGCTGTTCGCGCGCCGAGGCGCCGCCGATCGCCGCTTCGGCGGCAGCGAGCGCGCTCGTCACCTCCGGATGATCGCCGCGAAAGCCGCCGATCATGTAGAGCGCGGCGATCCCGATCGCGCCCAGCGCGAAAGCGGGATCGCGGGCGAGCGCCTGTCTGAGAATCCCGACCGGATCGCCGGTCAACCCGTAATAGTCGGCGACCGCGCGATCGAACGCCTCGGCCAATTCGATCGAGCCGGCGAGCGGCAAGCTCTGCTGGTCCCTGGCCATCGCCAACGCCCTCGCGGCCAGCGGCCATGCGCGATCTTGCAGGCTCGCGGCGATGAGCAGGATATCGTGGATTGATCGTTTGCGGAAACCGGCGAATTCCGGCATAGGCCGGCGAGCCGGCCGTCAGCGGCGGGAAAACCCATGACCATGCAAGGCAAGACCATCGTCGCGACCGGGGCGACATCGGGCATCGGCGAAATCGCGGTTCTCGAACTCGCCCGAATGGGCGCGCGCATCGTCTTTGTCGCCCGCGACGAAGGCCGGGCCGAGGCGACGCTTCGCAGGCTCGAGGCGATCGCGCCAAGGCTCGGCCATCGCGTGCATCTGGCCGATCTCTCCAGCATGGCCGAGACTCGGCGCGTCGGCGCCGCGATCGCCGCGGGCGAGCCTCACATCGACGTGCTGATCAACAACGCAGGGGCGATGTTCTCCGACCGGCGCGTCACGCCTGAAGGTCTTGAGCTAACGTTCGCGCTCAATCACATGGCCTATTTCATGTTGACGGCGACGCTGCGCGAAACGCTCATTGCTTCCGCGCCGGCGCGGATCGTCTCCACCGCTTCGTCCGCGCATGCCGGCTCCAGACTCGATTTCAACGATCTTCAATGCGCCAGGGGCTACAACGGTTGGAAGGCCTATGGCCGCTCGAAGCTCGCCAACATCCTGTTCACCCGCGAACTCGCCCGACGTTTGGCCGGAACCGGGGTCGCAGCCAATTGTCTTCATCCGGGTTTCGTCGCCACCCGCTTTGGCGACGCCTCAGGCGGCTGGACGAGCCGGCTGATGCCGCTGGCCAGATCGTTCGCGATCACGGCCGAACAGGGCGCCGACACGATCATCCATCTCGCCGCCTCCCCGGAGGTCGAGGGCGCAACCGGCGCCTATTTCGTCAAGCGCAAGATCGCAAAGCCTTCCGCCGCCGCGCGCGACGAGTCGGCGGCTAAGCGGCTGTGGGAGGCGAGCGAAAAGCTCGCGCGAATGTGACGTTATCAGTTCAACCTCTTCGCGACCCCCCGCAACCGGCGTCGGACAAGCTTCCCGGTCGCGATCCGCGCGCCAGCTAATGCGACGAAGTCTGTCGATCGACGACGGCAAGAGGATCATGTGAAGCTTTTGCCGAAGGCGCCGCCCGACGCATATTATCGACTGGTTTCACCTGGCGATGAAGATCCGGCCCATGCAGCAAATCGCCGACCATATCGTCGGCTCTCGGCCGATCCTTTGCGGGATCCTCGCGGTCATCGACGAGGAAATCAAGGCGCTGAAATGGCGGTTCTGGCATGGGCAAGTGGAACGCGCGATTTGCGTGCTTGAAAAGATTGTCGAGGATGTGAACGAGCCGGGGCGGCGGGGCGATTTTTCCGCCACGCGGCTCAACCGTCTTGGTCAGCAACTTCTGACCTACATCCGATCCTATCGGACCGCGCTTGTCGGCTATGGCGCGAGATCTAGGGAGGGGCGCCCGCATTTCGACCAGCCTGGCGGAATCCACCGTCAATTCCTTGGTTGTGAAAAGGATGGTCAAAAGCCAGCAAACGCGCTGGTCCCCCTCGGGCGCTGATTTCATGCTGCAGGTCAGAACCGCGATGGTGAACGGCAGTCTGCGACAACGGCTCCGGCGCAAGCCCGACCTGCCTCCGCTGCATTCAAATTCGGATCCAAGTTGAGAGACCGCGCGCCGACACGTAAAGTCCGACTGCCACAACCGTGACGCCAAAAATGAGGCGCAGCGCGCCCTTCCGCCGCGCCAGCACGGTTCCTGAGGCGACGCCAAGGAGACCTCCCGCGACTCCGCCGACAATGAAGAGCGTCGCCAGGCGCCAGTCGATCAGCCCGGAGGCGGCGTAGTTCGCGGCGGTTGTCGCTCCGAAAGCAGTAACGGCGACCAGCGAGGCGCCGATAGCTTTCGTAATCGGGAGGCCTGCGGCGGCCATCAGGCCGGGAACGATCAGAAATCCGCCGCCAATGCCGAAGAAGCCGGAGAGTAGCCCTACGCCGAAGCCTGTCGAGACGAGCGCGGGCGCCAGTTTCCTGGCGGTCGAGAGGGTCAGGCGCACATCCGGGGTTTCGCTCCGCCTTGGCTTTCGCAGCATCGCAAACCCGACGACGATCATGAGCAGGCCGAACAGCGTTAGGAGCCTCTGGCCGTCGACCGCCTTGGCGACGCTCGAACCGGCAAAGGCCCCGACAACGCCTGCAAGCGTGAACACCCCCGCGCATCGCCAGTTCACATTACCCATTCGCCAATGCGTGATCAGGTTGGCAAAGGCGCTTGCCGAGACTGCGATGGCGCTGGTGCCGATGGCGACGTGAGGCGAAGCGACTCCAACGCCGTAGACGAGCAAAGGCACCGCCAGGACCGAGCCGCCGCCCCCGATCAGACCGAGCACGGCCCCGACCAAGCCGCCGGCGGCGATCGTCATCGAATCCGCCGCCAGCATCGACACCGGGCCTTCTCCCCTATCTCAAACCTCACGCGAGCCGCCTTGCGAACCCTCCGCGGGCGCGACAGAGCCTTCGTCTATGACGCCGGTCGCTTTAATCGCTGAACCCCGATTGTCTTCATCAGGAAGCGTTCGTAACCAGGCTCACTCGAGCCGTTGCGCACTTTGCTCAGGAAGTACCTTTCGAAGCCGATCTTGGCCAGATGCACCCAATAGCCCTGGCCGGACCAGTTGACGTTGCGGGGCGGAATTTGCGGGATCGCAAGGAATGCGACGCCGCTGTCGCCGAAGTCCGCGAGGCAAACCGCGTTCCAGGTCGGCACATGGGTCGGCGCCTTGCCCGCGATCAGATCCCTGATGTTGTACGCAGTCGCGGTCACCATCGATTCGATCATGTAGCCCGTCTTCGGCATGCCGACCGCAAGAGGCGTCGCCTCGTAAGGCGGGATCGCCACGCAGACGCCGACGGAGAAAATATTCGGGTATTTTGGATTGCGCTGGTGCTTGTCGGCGAGAACGAACCCGCGCGGGTTGGTGAGCCCCTCGATCCATTTTCCGTCTTCGCCCCTCAGGCAATCGACGCCCCGAAAGGCGGGAAGCAGCATCGTGTATTTCGACGGCAGCTTATGCGCCTTTTTCGGCGAGCCGTCGTCGTTGACCTCCGTCACCTCGACCCCATCGGGCGCGATGCGGTCGACCTTTGCGTTGGTGATCCACTTGACGTCGCGGTCGCGCATTTCCGATTCGAGCAGACCCTTGGTGTCGCCCACGCCGCCAAGTCCGAGATGGCCGATATAGGGCTCAGGCGTCACGAAAGTGATCGGCACCCGGTCCCGGATCTTGCGCCGCCGAAGTTCGGTCACCGCCAGCATCGCATATTCGTAGGCGGGGCCGTAGCAAGAGGCGCCCTGCACCGCGCCGATCACCATCGGGCCGGGATCCTTGCAAAAGGCTTCCCATTTCTCGCTCGCCTGGCTCGCATGCCCGACGTCGCAGATCGAGTTGGTGTGCGCGTGCGGCCCGAGGCCCTCGATTTCGTCGAAAGCGAGCTTGGGGCCGGTCGCGATCACGAGATAGTCGTATTCGAGAGCTCCGCCGTCGCCCAGATGCACGGTGTTGGCCTTCGGATCGATGCGCGTGGCGCCCGAGGCGTTGAATCCGATCTTGAGCCTGGCGAAGGTCTTAGGCAGATGGACCTTGACTTGATCCGCACTTCGCCAGTTGATGGCGACCCAAGGATTCGAGGGCACGAATTGGAACCATTCAGAGTCGGATACGACCTGAATATCCGCCGTCTTGCCCAGCATTTCCCGAAGCTCGAAGGCCATCGGAACGCCCCCGATGCCGGCGCCGATCACCACTACCTTTGTCATGGCACAATTCTCCCTCTCGGCGGAAGCGCCTCGGCGCCGCCTCAGTCGTTGAACCTCGGTCGTCTTGCTTCCGATTCCACGCCTACGGCACGACCCCGGCGTAGGTCATGCCGGCAAGTCGGCTCAGCGGAAGGCCGTTCCCGCCTTGACGCCCAATCGCTTGAAAATCACCGCGGCGGGGCAGAAGCCGGTGAACGAAGCCTGAATGAGGTTCGCTCCTACAAAGGCCGTCAGCAGCAGCCACAGCGGGCTATGCAATTGCGCGAGCCCCAAACTCGCCAGGACAACGAGGCCAGCGAAGGCCATTACCGCTCGGTCGATAGTCATGATGCGCTCTCCGCGTTGGCTCCACATGGATTGTCCGTCTTGCCAGGCGAACAAAAGAGTTCGTAAAGGGTTCCGATCACAACCTTCGCCGGGTCGCTCGCGATCGAGTAATGAATCGTCTGCGACTCGCGTCGGGTGGTGACCAACTCGTCAGCGCGCAATCGCGCCAGATGCTGTGACATCGCGGACATGCTGAGGCCCACGGCCTGCTGGAGCGCCGTCACCGTGCGCTCGCCCTTCAGCAGCTCGCACAGGATCATCAGGCGCGGCTGGCTCGCCATCGCCTTGAGGAGCTTCTCGGCGGCGCCGGCCCTTATTTGCAGATCGTCTAAATTCATGCTTGCTAATTTAGATAACACTCACATATAAGTCAAGCCCGTTTTTGGAGCTTTTTCGATGCGCGGTTCTCTCGCTCTGATTCTCGTCCTGCTGGGCGGCACGAACGCTTTGGCGGCCGCGCCCTTCGTCGTCCGCACGGTCGAAATCTCCGACCGCAAGGCAGTCATCGCGACCGTCGAGCCGATCCACCAGCTGGTCGCGCGGGCGCGCATCGGCGGCACGATCGCGGCGCTCACGATCAAGGAGGGCGACACGGTCGCCGCGGGCGCCGAGATCGCGGTGGTCACGGATCAGAAGCTCGCATTGCAGATGCAGGCGCTGGATTCGCGCATTGCCTCGCAACAGTCGCGGCGCGATCAGGCGAAAGTCGATTTCGATCGCGTCGCCGAGCTGCTGAAGCGCGGCGTCAGCACGCAGACTCAATTCGATCAGGCCAGGACCAATCTCGACGTCGCCGACCGCACCCTGACGGCGATGCAGACGGATCGCAGCGTGATCGCCCAGCAGGCAAGCGAAGGAGCAGTGCTTGCGCCCGGCGCCGGTCGAGCGCTGAGCGTGCCGGTTTCCATCGGTCAGGTCATTTTGCCCGGCGAGACGATCGCGACCTTGGCGGAAGATCAATACATCCTCCGTCTGCAATTGCCCGAGCGACACGCCCGTTTCATGCGCGCCGGGGACGCCGTCCTCATCGGCGCCAGGGGCACGCCGACGGAGGCCGTCGGAAAAATGCGCGAAGGCAAGGTCCGCCTCGTCTACCCTGAGATCCGGGGCGGGCGCGTCATCGCCGACGTCGAGGTGTCGGGCCTGGGCGACTACTTCGTCGGCGAGCGGACGCGGGTCTACGTCGACACGGGAACGCGTCGGACGATCATCGTGCCCTCGTCCTACGTCTACCGCAGGGCCGGAGTGAACTACGTGCGGTTCGCCGACGGCGACGAGATCGTCGTTCAGCCCGGTGAAGCCCGGGAGGCAGGCGATGCGCCCGGCGTCGAGATCCTGTCGGGACTGAAAGACGGCGACGCGTTGGTGGCGCCATGAAGCTCGGCCTCTCCGGGATTCTGACCCGAACCTTCATAAACTCGCCTCTGACGCCCCTTCTGCTCCTCGCGGCGCTGGTCGCCGGCGCCTTGGCGGTGTTTTCCCTGCCGCGCGAAGAGGAGCCGCAGATCAGCGTGCCGATGGTCGACATTCTGGTCAGCGCCAACGGCTACAAGGCAGGCGAGGCGGTCGAACTCGTGACCCGTCCGCTCGAGGACATCGTCAAGGGCATCGACGGCGTCGAGCACGTCTATTCGCAGACGCGAGACGATCAAGTCGTCGTCACCGCGCGCTTTTTCGTTGGCACCGACGAAGATACCGCGGTGTTGCGGATACATGAGAAGATCCGCGCCAACATCGCCGATCTGCCGAAAGGCATCCCGGAGCCGCTGATCATAGGTCGCGGGATCAACGATGTCGCAATCATCATTCTGACCCTCTCGGCTCAGCCGGACAAGGCGGCGGAATGGACGGACAACGGCCTCTTGCAGGTGTCGCAGGAGCTTCAGCACGAACTGACCAAGGTTGATGGCGTCGGCGGAACCTACATCGTCGGCGGCAGCCCCAGTCAGATCCGCGTCGAGCCCGATCCGGAGCGCCTCGCGCTCTACGGAATCACTCTCGCCCAACTGACCGACAAGCTCGTCAACGCCAACCGATCGTTCCTGGCGGGCGCTTTCCGCGACAATCGGCGTTCCGTGCCTGTCGTCGCTGGCCAGACGCTCCAGGGCGTTCCCGACATCGGATTGTTGCTGCTGACATCACGCGACGGCCGGCCCGTCTATGTCAAGGACGTCGCCGATGTGAAGGTCGGGTCCGCCGAGGTCGAGCATCGCGCATGGACAATGAGCCGCGGCGCGTCCGGCCAATTGGAGCGTCGGCCCGCCGTCAGCCTCGCGATTGCAAAGCGCAAGGGCGCCAATGCGGTCACAGTCGCCGCCGACGTGATGCGCCGGCTGGAGACCATCAAGGGTCGCGTCGTTCCCGCGGGCCTCGAGATTACGGTCACGCGCAACTATGGCGAAACCGCGAACGAGAAGGCCAACGAGCTTCTGTTTCATCTGGCCCTGGCCACCGTGTCGATCGTGATTCTCATTACGGCGACAATCGGCTGGCGCGAGGGCGTGGTCGTTCTGATTATTATTCCTACCACCATCCTTCTCACGCTCTTTGCCTCCTGGATGATGGGCTACACGATCAATCGCGTCAGCCTGTTCGCCCTCATCTTCTCCATCGGCATTCTGGTCGACGACGCGATCGTCGTCGTCGAGAACATCGTTCGGCATTGGTCGACGCGCGGCGAACGCGGGCTTGTCGACACCGCTGTCGAGGCCGTCGCCGAGGTCGGCAATCCGACCATAGTCGCCACGCTCGCGATTGTCGCGGCGCTGCTGCCGATGATGTTCGTCAGCGGCCTTATGGGTCCATACATGAGCCCGATTCCGGCGAACGCCTCGATGGCGATGCTGTTCTCGTTCTTCGTGGCGGTGACGGTGACGCCGTGGCTGCTGCTGCGGATCGCGGGACGGCGGTTTCAATCGACGCCAGCGGGCGCGGGCGCTCACGGGCATGACCTCGGCGCGATGGGCCGCTTCTATATCCGCATCGCCACGCCGCTGCTCAAGGGCCGGCTGCGGTCAAAGGTCTTTCTCATCGGCGTTGGCGCGGCGACGCTCGCAGTTTGCGCGCTCTTCGTCACCAAGGACGTGGTGGTCAAGCTGTTGCCGTTCGACAACAAGTCGGAGATCCAGGTTCTCGTCGATTTGCCGCACGGCGCGACGCTCGAAGACACCGACCGCGTCCTGATGGCCGCGGCCGAGCGATTGCGAGACCTTCCCGAACTGACCACGATACAGGCCTTTTCGGGCACGGCGGCGCCGTTCAACTTCAACGGACTGGTGCGGCACTACTATTTGCGCGACGAGCCGCAAATGGGCGATCTCTCGGTCAACCTCAAACCCAAGGGAGAGCGCGCCCGCTCGAGCCATGCGATTGCGCTCGACATCCGCACGCGCCTCGCGAGCCTGGGCTTGCCCGCCCATTCCTCGGTCAAGGTCGTCGAAGTCCCCCCGGGACCGCCGGTGCTTTCCACGCTGCTCGCCGAGGTTTACGGCCCCGACGCGGCGTCCCGCCGCGCGCTGGCGAGAAAGCTGCGCAAACTGTTCGAATCGGTCGACTATATCGTCGACGTCGACGACAGTTTCGGCGTTCCCGCCGAACGGCAGCGGATCGCCATCGATCAGGAAGCGCTCGAATTCCACGGGGTGTCTGAACAAGCGGTTTACGACACGATCGGCGCGATCGTCGGCGGGACGAACGTGGGCTACTCGCAAAGGGGCAACGGGCTGAAGCCGATCGCGATCACCGTCGCGCTTCCCAAAAGCGCGCTCACGCTCGGCGAGCGGATCCTCTCCACGCCCCTGCCGGCCGGCGGCACGGTCCGCCAGGGCGCCAATGTCGAACTGGGCGACGTTGTGACGTTGACGACCGAGAAAGCGTCCTATCCGATTTATCGCCACAATGGCCGCTTCGCCGAAATGGTGAGCGCCGAGATGGCCGGGCGTTACGAGGCCCCAATCTACGGCATGCTCGCGGTCGACAAGGCAATCGCCCACGCGGATTGGGGCGCGCTCGGGCGACCTCACATCGGCTTCCACGGACAGCCGCTCGACAACTCGAAACCCACAATTCTTTGGGACGGCGAATGGGAGGTGACCTATGTCACGTTCCGCGACATGGGCGCCGCCTTCGCCGTGGCGATTCTGGGGATCTACCTGCTGGTCGTCGCCCAGTTCGGCTCGTTCAAACTTCCCCTTGTGATCCTGGTTCCGGTGCCGCTGACCCTCATCGGCATCGTGCTCGGACACTGGCTCCTCGGGGCTCCGTTCACCGCGACGTCGATGATCGGATTCATCGCTTTGGCCGGAATCATCGTGCGCAATTCGATTCTGCTGGTCGACTTTATCCGCCGTCGCCTTGCCGATGGCGCCGCCCTGCGGCCCGCGCTGATCGAGGCCGGCGCGACGCGATTTAAGCCCATCTTCCTGACGGCGGCGGCGGCGATGATCGGCGCGGCTTTTATCCTCACCGATCCCATCTTTCAGGGACTCGCGATCTCGCTCGTCTTCGGCCTCGCCTCGTCGACGGCGCTGACCCTGCTCGTCATCCCGGCGATCTATGTCTGGCTGCGCGACGACGAGCGAACGTCCGCGCCGGCGCCCTGATCGACGATGTCCCTTTCCACGTCAGAGGAGACGCCCATGAACACCAATGACTGGCCCGCACTCGCCCAATATCTCGGATCGGAGCTGCGCGATCTGCGCATCGGCGCCCCCGAGGCGATGAAGGGTTTTTCTGCGATCGCGAAAAGCGCCCTCGCGCCGGGCGCGCTCGACGTCAAGACCAAAGAGCTGATCGCGCTGGCGATCTCAGTCGCCATCCGCTGCGATGATTGCATCGCCTTCCACAGCAAGGCCGCGGTTGAGGGCGGGGCGACGCGCGACGAAATCCTGGAGACACTGGCGATGACGGTTTACATGGGAGCCGGCCCCTCGGTCATGTACGCGAGCCACGCTTTAGGCGCCTATAGCCAGTTTGCGGCCGCGAACGCCAAGATCGCTTAGACTAAACCCGAGTTACGAAGTTCTCTCCTGGCCCCAGATGCGCGCGACCGCAGGCGTCAGACTCGTGACGATGACCGGCACAGGCCGCCACGTCTGGCAGGACCTCGCGGCCGGTTCAGGGGCCTAGCGAGGCGAGGGCGACAATTCTTTGCTGAAAATCAAAAGGCGTGGTATCTTGCCTCTCGTCATGGGCAAGGCGGTCGCCAGAGCGGGCCGAGGGACGAGGGCGGGAACGGCCCGTTCGGCGCCCGCGAGCGCATATCACACGATATGCATGGCCGTTATTAACCCTGACGATTTTTTTCCGTTTGGATTCGCGCTAACCCTTTGAAAAGTCCGGATTCGGGCGAAGGAATCCAAGCCAATCCAAGCCAATCCAAGCTTTTTTCTCTTGGATTTGCTTGGATTTTCTTGGTTGGGCTTGGATTTTTTTGGAAAAATTTGGCGGCGCCACGATAACACATCGCTGTTGCGTGTCTTCGCCGCTGAGCCGCGCCCCGCCGGGCGTCGCCGTCAGTCCGCGCCCGTCGTCTTCCCCCTCAGCGCCTTGATCGCGCCGCGCCGGCCCTTCTGGTCGAGGCGGCGGGTCCTGGAGGCGAGCGTCGGCATGGTGGCGCGGCGCGGCTTTTGGCGCGCCTCAGCTTTCGCCAGCAGGGCCGCGAGCCGGGCGCGCGCGTCCTCGCGGTTGCGCGCCTGGCTCGAAAACCTTTGGGCGAAAATGACGATGACGCCGTCCTGGGTCGCGCGCGAGCCGGCGAGCTTGATCAGCCTTGCCGCGACGTCGTCGGGCAGGCTCGGGCTGCGGCGGGCGTCGAAGCGAAGCTCGACCGCGCTCGCGACCTTGTTGACGTTCTGCCCGCCCGGACCCGACGCGCGCACGAACGTCTCGACGATCTCGCCCTCGTCGATGAGGAGAGCGCCGGCTTTCATCAGGCCTGGCGCCAGTCCCTCACGTCGACGAAGCGCCCGGCGATCGCCGCCGCGGCGGCCATCGCGGGCGAGACCAGATGGGTGCGGCCCTTATGGCCCTGGCGGCCTTCGAAATTGCGGTTCGAGGTCGAGGCGCAGCGCTCTCCGGGCGCGAGCTTGTCGGGGTTCATGGCCAGACACATCGAACAGCCCGGCTCGCGCCACTCGAAGCCCGCGGAGAGGAAAATCCTGTCGAGACCTTCGGCCTCGGCCTGCGCCTTGACGATGCCCGAACCCGGCACCACCATCGCCCCGACCCGCTCGGAGACCCTGCGGCCCTCGACGATCTTGGCCGCCGCCCTCAAGTCCTCGATCCGGCCGTTGGTGCAGGAGCCGATGAAGACGCGGTCGATGGCGATGTCGGTCATCTTCTCCCCGCCCTTAAGGCCCATGTAATCGAGCGCGCGCTGGATCGCGGCGCGTTTGTGCTCGGTCGGGCCGTCGGCGACCCGCGGCACGTAGCCGAGGATCGAAACCACGTCCTGCGGGCTGGTGCCCCAGGAGACGATCGGCGGCAGATCGGCGGCGTTGAGCCTCACCTCGGCGTCGAAATGCGCGCCCTCGTCGCTCTTGAGCGTCTCCCAATAGCGCCGCGCCTGATCCCACAGGGCGCCCTTGGGCGACTTCGGCCGATCCTTCAGATAGGCGTAGGTCTTCTCGTCGGGCGCGATCATGCCCGCGCGCGCGCCGCCCTCGATCGACATGTTGCAGACGGTCATCCGGCCTTCGATCGAAAGCGCCTCGATCGCCGGCCCGCAATATTCGATCACATGGCCGGTGCCGCCCGCGGTGCCGATCTCGCCAATGATGGCCAGAATGATGTCCTTGGCGGTGACGCCCGGACCAAGCGCGCCGTCGACGCGCACCCGCATGTTCTTCGCCTTGGTCTGGATCAGCGTCTGCGTCGCCAGCACATGCTCGACCTCGGAGGTGCCGACGCCGTGCGCCAGCGCCCCGAACGCGCCATGGGTCGAGGTATGGCTGTCGCCGCAGACGATCGTCGTTCCCGGCAGGGTGAAGCCCTGCTCGGGCCCGATGATGTGCACGATGCCCTGGCGCGGATCGAACTCGTTGAAATATTCGATGCCGAATTCGCGCGCGTTCTTGGCGAGTTCCTCGACCTGGAGGCGGCTCTCGGAATCCGCGATGCCGCCCCTGCGGTCGGTGGTCTGGATATTGTGATCGACGACGGCGAGCGTCTTTTCCGGCGCGCGCACCTTTCGCCCGTGCATGCGCAAGCCCTCGAAGGCCTGCGGGCTAGTCACTTCATGGACGAGATGGCGGTCGATGTAGATGAGGCTCGCGCCGCCGGCCGTATCGATGACATGGTCGTCCCAGATCTTGTCATACAAGGTGCGCGGCTTGGTCATGGCGGTCCCTCGCGCCCCAAGGCGCGCAAGATAAGGATAAGAACGGCAGGCTATCTATGCTCTTCGGGGCGAACAAGGAAGGGCGCGGCGAGCCCCTTTCGGATGAAAATCCGGGGTCCTGCTTCGGCGCTCGATCCTTCCTCTACGGGACCCGAGCCTCAATTCGACCGCAATCGTGGCGGATTGATTTGGCTTCGTCGATTTGGCCGATCCGGCTTTTTGCGGCGCCGGAGCCTTCCGGTCCGCGGCGTCTTACCCGAATCCTCGATCACCAGCCGCGCCCGGCCGAAAGGCGCGCTCGTTCGAGCGGCGACGCCCGGCCCGCGCCTCGACCGCAAACGCGAGGAAACGTGAGTATTTCAGGCAACCGCACCAATCATTCGCTGGAGATCGCGCCGCACCGGTTTGCGATCGGACAGATGGTCCGACTGACCAACAGGATCGGCGTCTGGCCAAAGACGGACGAAGTATACCGCGTCACCGCCACGCTGCCGGCTCGGGACGACGCGCTGCAATATCGCATCCGCAGCGACAACGAGCGCCACGAACGGGTGGCCACGGAAGACAATCTCGAGCTCGTGCCCGCGTCTCCAGGCGCGCAGAGCGCGGTCTTCAGCTCATGGACGGCTGGGCCGGTAGCCGAAAGGCCGGCGTCGGTGGCTATCGGGCAGAAGCGCGGCAATCGGTAGAGGCGCAGGCGCGAGCGGGCAAGCGCGTTCGGCCGCCGGTCCGCTCGGGGGAATCCCCGACCGAATTCAAATCTGCGGACCGTCCCGAGCGCCAACCCATCGCTTACGACAACGTGGGGCCCGCGCCAGGCTCCGAACCCCGCGGACTTCGCTGAGCGCGTTCGATCGCGCTCAGCGGGCCGGGAGGTCAGTTGGTCAAATGCCCGGTCTGGGTGACTGCGGCGAATAGCGCGGAAAGCGCCTGGCCGAGGTCGGCGCCGATTGCGGCGTCATAGAACAGGCCGGGGGTCGCGCAAGCTTGGAGGGCCGGGCCGATATCGGACTGGATCGGCGCGATCCAGTTCGCATACCAGCTGTTGGTCGGCACCGGCAGATAGTCGGTATAGAGGATCGCGATCTTGATGCCGCGGTTCTTGATGGTCGTGCACCAGTTCGTGCTGTTCGAATTGCCGCCCGGAGCGTTGCCGAGATCGTTGATCGCCTGCTGGAGGCGGCTGCCGCTCTTCTCGTCCTCGACCCCGTCGGTGACGATGAACAGGACCTTTTGCGGCGTGTCCCCGACCTGGTTGGTGCCGTTGCCGGGATTGGGGATGTAGCTCGCCTGGCTCAGCTTGCCGAGCGAATCGTCGTAGTTGGTGCCGACGTCGCCGCCCGGAGAGCTCGTGCCCGAAGAGCAGGCCGAATTGGCGCAGTCGTTGTTGTTGGAATACATCTCCATCACGCCGAAATTGGCCGACGCGGTGGTCCAATTGGCGGTGTAGCTGGTCGTCAGCGGCATCAGCTGGGTGAGGCCGATCGACCACAGCGAATCCATCGAGTAGATCGAGAAGCGGTAAGTCGGCGGCGACGAGAACTGTGACGACTGCGCGGTCGAAGACGCCGTCTGCAGCAGGGTCGAAACGCCGGCGTTCAATTCGTCGAGGCGCAGCGTGATATTATTTTTGCGGGCGAGCGCGTAATTGTCGATCTGCGCGCCGTGTTTGGCCGTGTCGCAGTAGACCCCGCTGCTCAGGGGCGAGGCTGTTTTGAGGCTCGTGTTCAGGGTCGGCGCCGTGCCGTCAGCGCATGGATTTCCGGCGGTGTCGGCGTCGTTGGTGCTGGCCTGATGACAGGCGAACGCGCATCCTCCGGTCGCCTCTTTCGGAGTCAGGTTCTCCATCTGGGTGATGCCCGTTTGCGTCGCCGGCAGGGCCATCGAGGGCGAATTGTCGAGCAGAACGTAGAAATCGATGTTTGGCGGCATTTGCGCGCTCGCCTGGGCGCTGCCGGCCTCGGGCAGCGCGTTCGTCCCAAGCACCTGGGCGAAAAGCGTATTGACGGAACTCGTGTAGGTTACCGACACGTTGCGCACGAGACCCGTCGGCCCGTTGGTGATTGTGACTGTCACTTGCGTGGCGCCCGGGGTCAATCCCGATATGCCGGCCACCAGGCCGTTGAACAGGGAAGCCGCCGCGGCCTCGGCGACCGAGGCGCTCTGCTGCAACATGTTTGGCGTCAATGCGGCGAGCGCGGCGGCGTCGGCGGCGGCGTTGAGCTTGGTGTGAATTTGCGCCGCGCGGCCGTAGTCGATCGCGGCGCCGCCGCCAAACAAGAGCACAGGGGCCACGATTGCATACATCATGGCGACGTTGCCGCCGCGATCTCGCAAGAGGCGGTCAAGAGCGAATGTCAACATTGGTGCGCTCGGTGTTAGTGAGGCCTTGGACCCGACAGAGGTCGCGAGCCGCTGGTGGTAAACTTCGGCAATCAAACAGTGGTTTGGTTGACACAATTCTAACGGGGCGGCCGCAATTGATCGAATGGCTAAGTTTTTCTCACTACTATTCTAGACATTGGCTCTCAAATAATCGAATTAATTACGAATTTGCTTACGATCATCGTCCTTTAAATACTTTAGAAAACCGAAGGGAAATCAAATCAATTCAAAAATTGGCAAGCTTAGGAAGCGCCGTTACGAGGAGCCCGCACTGGCTTGGCGGCTGCTTGCGGCGTGCTTGAAATGATCTTATTGCGTTGCACAATTCCACAGCGACGAAGGCCACCCCCGCCATGAAAGCCCCGCGCAAGTTTTTCGATCCGCTCGCGATTGGCGCACCGCGCCCCTTCCTCGACCCCCCGCCGCGGCTCGAGCGCATGATCCACTTCGTGCCGCCCCACAACGAGAAAGTGCGCGCGAAGGCGGCTGAACTGGCGGGTCAAGTCGACGTCGTGCTCGGCAATCTCGAGGACGCGATTCCGATTGAATCCAAGCAGGCGGCGCGCGAGGGCGTGATCGCGATGGCGAAGGCCTCTGATTTCGGGTCCACCGGACTGTGGGTTCGCGTCAACGCGCTCAATTCGCCCTGGTTCCTCGACGATATGACCCGTCTCGTCGGCGAGATCGGCGACAAGATCAACGTCGTGATGCTTCCCAAGGTCGAGGGCGACTGGGACATCCACTTCCTTGACCAGTATCTGGCGCTGCTCGAGGCCCGTCATGGCCTTAAAAGGCCGCTCCTCGTGCATGCGATCCTGGAGACCGCGCAGGGCGTCAACAATGTCGAGGCCATCGCCGCCGCCTCGCCGCGCATGCACGGGCTGAGCCTCGGCCCAGCCGATTTGGCGGCCTCGCGTGCGATGAAGATGACCCGGGTCGGCGGCGGCCATCCCGATTATCGGGTGCTGGGCGACGCAGCCGAGCCCGGCGCGCAGCGCCTGAGCGCCCAGCAGGACCCATGGCACTACACGATCGCGCGGATGGTCGACGCCTGCGCAGCCAACGGGATCAAGCCATTCTACGGGCCGTTCGGCGATTTTTCTGACGCGGCGGCCTGCGAGGCGCAGTTTCGCAACGCCTTCCTCCTTGGCTGCGCCGGCGCGTGGACCCTGCACCCGAGCCAGATCGCGATCGCCAAGCGGGTCTTCTCGCCCGACCCGGCTGAAGTCGCCTTCGCTCGCAAAATTCTGGCCGCCATGCCGGACGGATCAGGCGCGGTGATGATCGACGGCAAGATGCAGGATGACGCGACCTGGAAGCAGGCGCGCGTGATCGTCGAACTCGCCAAGCAGGTCGCCGCCAAGGACGCTGAATATGCCGCGCTCTATCAGTTGTGAGGTCAACGAATTGACGCCGTTCCGGGCGAAGTCTAAGCACTCGGCATGAGCGCGCGCATCGCAAAATTCGGCATCGGGCAGGTGGTCAAGCACCGCGTCTATCCGTTCCGCGGGGTCATATACGACGTCGATCCAACCTTCGCCAACACCGAAGAATGGTGGCGGTCGATCCCCGCTGATGTCCGCCCATCAAAGGACCAGCCATTCTATCATCTCTACGCAGAAAACGCCGACAGCCAGTACGTTGCCTATGTATCCGAGCAGAATCTCCTGCCCGACAATTCCGGGAAGCCTGTGCGTCATCCGCGGGTCAACGAAGCTTTCGAGCGGACGCCCGATGGGAACTATCGATTTCGGGGCAAGACGCTCGCGAGCTGAACCGGCGCAGGGCGCGAGGCCGGAAACAAAACAGGCGCGCCAGAGGGCCGCGCCCGTTCTTTTTGACTCGGCCGCCCAGTCAAGCGTGGACGACTTCCGAGGCCCTCTCGGCCTACTTGGCGGGCGCCGCAGGAGCGGCGGGCGCTTCCGGAGCTGCGGGGACCGCCGCCGGCGAGGCTGGCCCGAGCGGCGTAGCGGGCCCAAGCGGCATGGCGGTCCCTTTCTGTTGTTGCTCCAGGAGCTTGCGCTGTTCTTCCGCCTTCTTCTGAAGCTGCTGCTGCAAAGCTTGGCGCTGCTGCTCGAGCACTTTAGGGTCGGTCGGCGGGCCAGCGAACGCCACGCCCAGATCCTTCAGCGGCAGGTTGAACGTCAGTTCCCGCCCCGAAGGATCGCCGCCCGGCACCCGCATCTCGATGCTCATCGTCTGCCCCTTCTTCAGGGCCTCGAGCGTTTTCGGCCCGATGTCGACTTCCGCCGAGCAGGCGTTCTGGAAGCACATGTCATACTTGCCGTCGATCGGCTCGCCTTTGTCGATGATGACCCGGAAGCCTGGCTTGAGCAGCATGCCGATCGGCAGCATCAAGAGGCGCAGCTTGCGCTTTTCCTCGCCTTTCACCTCGAACAGGTTGACGCTGATCATCGGCGGCTGATCGGCCGAGGTCGCGAAATCGCGCATGGTCGCGCAGGCCTCACGGCCGGAGTTGGGCTCCTTGGCGCAGAACTTGGCCCATTGCGGCTCGGGCGACACGAGGTCCACTTTCGAGGGCGGCGCCGGCTTCGCAGGCTGGCCTTGCGCGCCTGGTTTGGCCTGCTCGGTCTGGGGGGCAGGCTTGACCGGCCCCTTCTGCGCGGCGACGGCGATCGACCCCGCCGCCAGGCTCACAGCGAGCGCCGCGGCGCCTAAGCGCGTGACATGAAAACTCATCAATCGTCCTTTCAAACCGTGGAATATTGACCGCCGCGCTTGGCCGGCCCCTCCGGTCCCGCTTGGCGCTCGGTCCGAGATCGGCGAGCACTCGGGCAACAAGATGGCGATACGACGCCGCCGGCGCGCCGTTGTGTGGCGCGACCTCTTTCCACATCCGACGCGACAATCCAACAACAATTTCGCCGTCGCGGAGCGCAAATCGAGCCGTTCGGGTCCGGCGACCGCCGGAAGCAAATCCTCGCCCCGGCCGCGGCGCCCTTGATGGGCCGCGGGAGGGCGCATTCCCCAAGGGTCGGGCAAGCGGATATTCGAAAAAACGAGCCGAACCAACGAAAATCGCTAAACGTCGGTGCTAAGCTATGGGCATGGCCGCGCTCACGATTCGCTGGACTCTCTGCCTTGCGCTCATCGCGCTCGGCGTCGCGGTCGTGGCCGCTCCAAAGAGCGCGATTGCGCGGCCCGGCGACCTCGGCCCGCCAGTCGGCGCGATCGCGATGCATGGCGAGCCGGCGCTGCCCCCGAACTTCGACCACCTGCCCTACGCCAACCCCGGCGCCCCCAAAGGCGGTCGGCTCGACCTCGCCTATCTCGGCGCTTTCGACAGCCTGAACCCCTATAACGTCAAGGCCCTGTCGACCGCACAGGGTCTCATCGGCAATGTGTATCAGTCGCTGATGGTCCGCTCAAGCGACGAGCCGTTCACGCTCTATGGCTTGATCGCGAAAAGCCTCCAGACCAACGCGGCTCGAGACCGGCTCGTTTTCCATCTCGATCCGGCGGCCCATTTCTCGGACGGCGCGCCGATCACGTCCGCGGACGTCCTCTTCACCTTCAATTTGCTCAAGGCGAAAGGCCGTCCCCAACAGCGCGCGGCCTACAGCCTCGTCAAAAGCGTCGATGCGCCCGACGATCTGACCGTGCGATTCGATCTTTCCGGCGCCAACGATCGCGAGCTGCCGCTGACGCTGGCGATAATGCCGGTGCTGTCGCGCGCGCACACCGACCCGGCGCATTTCGAGGATCAGACGTTGCAGATTCCTGTCGGCTCCGGTCCCTATCGCGTCGCGGAGGTCACGCCCGGCGAACGGCTCGTCCTGCAGCGCGACGCCGATTACTGGGGCCGCGATCTGCCGGTCTCCCGGGGACTCTACAATTTCGATACCATCCGCATCGACTATTATCGCGACGCGACTGCGATGTTCGAAGCGTTCAAGGCGGGGCTCATCGATTATCGGGTCGAGGACGACGTCGCCCGCTGGCGCTCGGAATATGATTTTCCGGCAGTGAAAGACGGGCGCATTCTCAAGGCGGTGATCCCCAATGACTTGCCGAAGGGCGTGTCCGGCTTCGCCTTCAACACCCGTCGGCCGCTGTTCGCGGATCCAGGCGTTCGCGAAGCGCTGGCTTCTATGTTCGATTTTGAATGGATCAACGCCAACCTCTTCGCCGGCGCCTACAAGCGCTCGGAAGGGTTCTTCGACGACAGCGAATTATCCTCGATCGGCCGCCCCGCCAGCGACCGCGAGCGCGCGCTCCTGGCGCCGTTTCCGGGCGCCGTGCGCAATGACGTGATGGAGGGCCGCTGGCGAGCCCCGGTCTCCGACGGCACTGGCCGCGACCGGGCGATCGCCCGCCGCGCCATCGATCAATTGGAGAAGGCGGGCTACAACCTGCGCGGCGGCAGTCTGGTGGACGGGCGCGGAGCGCCGCTCGCCTTCGAGATCACGGTCAAAAATCGCGAGGAGGAGCGTCTCGCCCTTGCCTACGCGCGCAACCTCGCGCGCGTCGGCGTCACGGCGAACGTGCGGCTCGTCGACGAGGTTCAGTTCGAGCGGCGGCGCACCCGCTTCGATTTCGACATGATGATCGGCACATGGACCGCCTCGCCCTCGCCGGGCAACGAGGAGCGCGGGCGCTGGAGTTCGGCGTCGGCGAACGCCGAAGGCGCCTACAATATCTGCGGCGTCGCATCGCCGGCCGTCGATGCGATGATCGCAGCGATTCTGGCGGCCAAGAGCAGAGAGGATTTCGTCGCCGCGGTTCGCGCCCTCGACCGCGTGCTGATCTCAGGCTTCTACATCGTCCCGCTCTATTACGCGCCCGACCAATGGATCGCCTATTCGGCCAAGCTCGGCCGCCCGAAAATGACGCCGCTCTTTGGCGTCGATCTTGCCGCGTGGTGGAGGCGCAAGCCATGACCTGTCGCCTTCTCCCCGACGCTCGAACGGCGGGGGCGACGTGCCGCCGCGCAAGGCCGGATGGGTAGAGCCGGACGCTTGGACGCCTCGCCGGCCCTCCCTTGCGGCGGCGCGGCGGCGGCGCCAGGTATGACGAGCATCCTCCCCGGCCGAGCCGGCGCCCCGGCGGCGCCGGGGGTTGCTGGAATAGGCGGAGACGGGCGGCGCCTGATGACGGGGCGGGAGAGCGGCATGAGCGTGAGCGAAACGGATGAGACCCTGGCCATCGACGTCGTGAGCGACGTCGTGTGTCCCTGGTGCTATCTCGGCGAGAAGCGGCTCGAGGCCGCGGTGGCTGAAGAATCGCTGCCGGTCGCGGTGCGCTGGCGCCCCTACCAGCTCGATCCGACAATCCCTGAAGGCGGGCTCGACCGCGGCGAATATATGGCCAGGAAGTTCGGCCGGGACGGACGGCTCGAGACGATCCACGACAATCTTGTGCGCCTCGGCGCCGAAGTCGGCCTTCCCTTCGCCTTTGACAGGATCAGGCGTGCGCCCAACACGCTCGACGCCCACCGTCTCGTACGCTGGAGCGTTTCGACAGGCGCACAGGCGAAGGTCGTCGACCGCCTGTTTCGCGCTTATTTCGTCGAAGGCCGGGATGTCGGCGACCGCGCCGAGCTTCTCGCCGTCGCCGCGGACTGCGGCCTCGACGCCGGCATTGTCGAAAGACTGTTCGCCGAGGGGGCTGACATCGACTCCGTGCGTAAGGAGATCGCAGAGGCGCAGGCGATCGGCATCAGCGGCGTGCCGTTCTTCATCTTCGCGGGTCGCCTCGCCGTGCCAGGCGCGCAGGATGTTGCGCTCCTGCGGCGCGCGATGACGCAGGCGCGGCAGGCGATGAAGGAAGCGCGCGCAGCGTGAGCGCGCCTTTCAGCCGCATCTCACGCCGCTTTTTCGAGTCCAGTGACGGCGCCGGCCGCTGGTTCACTGGGCGGCGCCTCGTTGTCGCCGCGGTCGTCGGGGGGCGCGCAAAGGCGCAGCTTTTCCGCGATCATGGCCTGCAGCTCAAGTTCGGCAAACACTCTCGGCGCCGCCCCGCTCCCGCCGCAGGCCGCCGGCTGGGAGAGAGGGAGCAGGTCGATTGGCAACTCGACGCGGGGCGCCGCAACGCCAAGCGGCTTGGCGAGCGCAGCGTCCAGATCCGGCGCGTCCTCGCCCGCGCCCGTCGCCTCGAGAGCGGCCGCCAGCGCCAGCGGCGCGCCGTGTTCGTCGTTGGCGGCGGGTGAAAAGTCCAGGCTCATTGGCAGGCGCGGGGCGCGGGCGTCGGCAGTCGCATGCTGTGCGAAGCTGTGCGCTTCGGCTCTCCCGGCCTCGGCGGCGAAGCGCCAGAGCAGCGAGAGGATTTTGGCCAGCGCCGGATTTCGGCGCGCCTCGCAGGCGGCGATGACCGCGCCGATGAGCGGCGCCTTGAGACCTTCGCCGCGCGCGCCGCGATAGGAGTCGAGCGCGCTCAGCGCGGCGCGGAACACGGTCAATGTGTGGCTGGGCAGGCCCGCCTTGCGCGAGAGCGCGGCGAAACCCTCCCCACGAGGATTGCGCATGAAGGCGATGACCTGGGGAAGGGGCACGCGCGCGAGTTCGACCAAGGCGGCAGCGAACAATCCGCTATCGCCGCCGAGCAGCGAGCGCATAAGCAGCGCCACCGTCAGCGCGCCATGCTCGCGTAGGGACCGCGCGAGTTCCGCGCGGTCCTCGCTTCCGCAAGCGGCGGCGATCGACGCGATTGTCCGTTCACGCGTCTCGCGGGCAATGCGCTGCGCTCGGCCGCGGCCGAGCCATCGGGCCGCAGACTCGCCCGAGGCCTTCGCCGTCGCTATCGCAATTTCGGCTTTCAGTCGCACGGGCAGGGATGGACGTTGGAGCAAAGCCTCGCGCGCTTCTTCGTCGTCGCCGAAGCGTTCGAGCAGACGGCGCAGGACGCCCGCCGGCAGATCCGCCTTGAGATTGCCGATGAGCGCGATCGCCGCGTCGCGCTGGGCGATCTCCGCCAAAGCCGCAGAGGGGCCGGCGCCCAAATTCGGACGGCGCGCGATCGCGCACTGGGAGACAGCGTCGCCGATCGCGACGCAATCCACGAGTTCGGCGTCGGTGAGAACGGGCGAACGCGCTAGCAGCGCCGCCGCGACCTCCGACCGGTCGTTCGCCAGCGCCAGCGCCAAATGGCGGGGCGCCTCGCCGGAGCTCGCCATAGCCTCCGCCAGCGCACGGCGCACAATGACGGAAGGATCGTCCAGCAGCGCCGTCATCGCGACCACGGCTTCGCTGCGCACGGGTGGGGCGAGACGGGAATGGAGATACGCGCGCGCCAATGCGCTCGCTGCTTCGGCTCGGTCCAGGGCGCCCGCGCGTTGCGCCCAGGCAAGAAATCGGCGCACTATGTCCGGCGTGGCGGACGGGGGCTTCGGTAAGCTGAAGGTCGCTGGCGCGTTCACTTTCAAGTCGCACTCCCTCGCGGTTGATGGCCGCGGACGTTACTCGCCAAAATTGCATCGTTAGGGTAAACAACAACTTAATGTTGCCAGAAAAGGTGAGGAAGCATGGAGAAAGCGGCCGTTCCCCATCCGCGCGGTGGTCTTTACTTCGAGGATTTCTCTGTCGGTCAGGTCTTCCGCCACCGCCTGACCCGCACCGTCACGCAGGCGGACAACATGCTGTTCTCCAACATGACGCTCAATCCGCAGCCGCTTCATATCGACGCGCATTTCTGCGCGACCGAGACCGAATGGGGGCGACCGCTCATGAACTCCCTGTTTACCCTCGGCCTGATGATAGGCATATCGGTCAACGACACCACGGTCGGCACGACCATCGCCAATCTCGGCATGAGCGAGGTCGTCTTTCCGGCCCCGCTGTTCGAGAGTGACACGGTCCGCGCGGAAACCGAAGTGATCGGCGTGCGCGGCTCTCGGTCGCGGCCCGACGCAGGTCTGGTCGAGTTCCGACACCGGGCGTTCAAACAGGACGGAACGCTGGTCGCCGAATGTCGCCGCACCGCCTTCATGCGCCGGCGCGGGCCCGAGATCGTCTCCGCCTGACCGTCGTGCGCTCGTTTCTGATTGCGCCTGGCGGAGACGAGCAAAAGCTCGCCGCGGCGGCGTCAAGCGGCGCCGACGCGCTAGTGCTTGATCTCGAGAGCGAGCGCGGGGCCGGCGCAAGAGCGGCGGCGCGGGCGATTTCGGCGCGTTTCCTGAGGGAAGCGCGAGCCCGCGCCGGCGCGCCGGCGCTAATCGTCAGGGTCGGCGCGCTCCGCGGGGGCGAGACCGATCTCGATCTCGATGCGGTCATGCCGGGCGCGCCCGATGCGATCATGTTGCCTGAGAGCCTGGGCGGAGCAAGCGTTCAGCACCTTTCCGCCAAGCTCGCGGTGCGGGAGGCGATATGCGGCCTTGCCGACGGCTCGACGCGTATCCTCGCGCTAGCGACCGAGAGGGCTGAAGCCCTGTTCGGCATGGCGAGCTATCGCGGCGCCAGCGCGAGACTGATGGGCCTTGCCTGGGGCGTCGAGAGCTTGAGCGCCGACCTCCGGGCCGAGACTCGACGCGAGGCCTCCGGCGAATTCGCCGGCCCCTATTGTCTCGCGCGCGATTTGACGCTTCTCGCCGCGGCCGCCGCCGGCGTGGCGGCGATCGACGCAATCTTTGCCGACGTCCGCGACACCGAAGGCCTGAGCGGCGAGGCGGCAGAAGCGCGGAGCCGAGGCTTTTCAGGCAAAATGGCGATCGACCCGGTCCAGGCGCGGATCATTAATGAAGTCTTCGTCTCGCCGCCTGCTACGATTACAAGATGGAAGCCCTCCGGCGCCGGCCCATAATGTTTGCGTTCGGCCGGCTGGCCCGTGGTCCGAGCTCGCCTCAGGGTCTGACCGCGAACATTACAATTCAATGCTTAACTACGCAGCAGGGGACGGCTTTCGGATCCGCCGCTCCTGCGTCATGAGAGGTCGCAGGAACGCGCCCTCAGATGGCAGGAGCGCCGGGAAGCTCGCAGCGTCGCTCCGCGCTCACTCTCATCTGACAGCCGAGCCCGGGCATTGAGCCAAATCAATTGCGATTTTCGGCAAGAAGCGCAAACACTGCAGGGGAGCGGGCAGGCTGTCGAGTCGAAGAACCCGCGGCCGAACTCAAATGTCCTCGCTGGGTAATTGAGAAATCTCAACGGATGGCTCGAAGGCCCGCTCAAAGCCGGTTCCGATTGACACGCTGAGACCGCAAGGTCGGCGACCATGAATGAGGGACGATGCGGAAGTCGTTTTATCGATTGTTCGAAGGGGTCGCGGAAGCCGAGTTTCCCGAGCCTGCGGTTCCATTCTCCCTGGCGTCGCCCAGGATCGAGGCCTCGGTGAAACGGGGGGCGTCGGAATCGGTCGAGATACCTGGCTACCTCGAGGAATATTATTGGTGGGCCTATGTTCATCCCAACGCCGTGCGGGTCTTTGAACGGCAGTGGCTCGTCAACGCGCTTCTTTGGGGCAAGTATCCGTCCTTGCGCGATGCGGCGCTCGGCGCGCTCGGCGACCGCTTGCCCGGCCGCACGCTTCAGATCGGCTGCGCCTATGGCGACATTAGCAATCGGCTGTGCGATGGGGTTTCCGCGGGTTCCGGCGATCTGGACGTTGTCGACGCGTTGCCGGTCCAACTGGAGAACCTGCGCAACAAACTGCCGATGCAGGCGCCGGTCCGTCGACTGCTGATGGACTCAGCGGCGCTCGACATTCCCGACGCAAGCTACGATCGCGCGATCTTGTTTTTCCTGTTGCACGAGCAGCCGGAGGCGTGGCGGCGCAACACGCTCTCCGAAGCGCTACGCGTCGTCAAACGCGGAGGCAGGATCGTCATTGTCGACTATGCGCGCCCGCGCTGGTGGAACCCGATTCGGTATCTGTTCGGGCCGCTTCTCGACCGAACTCGAGCCGTTCGCGCTCGATCTCTGGCAGAGCGAGATCGCCGCCTGGCTGCCGGAGCCCTGGGCGAGCGGCGAGTTGAAGCGGCGCTCGTTTTTCGGCGGGCTTTATCAGCAAATCACTCTGGAGCGCTGACGCGAGCGGGCTACGGAGCGTTTCCGCGCGGAGCGTGTCGATAAATCGCATCCGCGCGCGCCTCGAACGCCGCGGAAATCCGGCCAAACGCGATCTCGAAGATCGACCCCATCACGACACCGAGGGTCCGGCTTCGAAATTCATATTCGGCCTTGAACTCGACCCGGCAGGCGCCCGTGGCCTCTTCATGAAAGACCCATACATTTTCGAACTCGCGAAAAGGGCCCTCGACATAGTCGATGTGGATCTTCATTTGCGTTCGGTCGAGCACGTCGCGCGTCGTGAACCGCTGGCGAATTGCGAGATGCCCGACCTCCATCTCCACGAAAAGGACGTCGGCGCCGGAGGCGTCGGTCCATCGACGGCGTATATGCGCGCCTAAACAGAGCGGCACGAACTCGGGATAGCGCTCGACGTCGGCCACCAGATCGAACATCTGCTGCGGGCTATGGCGGACTCGACGAGCGGTGTGAAATGAAGGCATGGCCGTGAGCTAAACCTTGGAGTCGCTCCGAGACGCCGTTATCGCCCGCGCGGACGCCAAAACATCACGGTTCATTTCTGCGCCCGCCGCGTCCCCAGATATCCGGGTCGCCAACCGCGCGCCATCAATTTTGGTCGGGCGCGACCCATGGAGATTTTCGGATGGCGGTCGGGGAGCGCGATGCGGTCAAGCGCGGGATGGCGGCGCCGAAGCTGTGAGGGAAACTTAAGGGCGCGGCTTAAACGGCCCCTCAGCGCGCATGGCTTTGACGATCGATCCGGTGATTTTCGTGGCGGCGCGGTCCAGCGCCAGCGCGTCGTTGCGCAAGACGAGTTCCTCAGTCGCGGCCTGATCGTGAATGTCCGGCGCTCGGCGCCCGCGCAACAGACGACCGGAGTCGACGTTGAGCGGCCACTCAGATCGCGACGGCGGATGTTGCAGTTGGGGGGATTCCGGACATATCCAATACTGGACAAGTGAACCGGCGTCATGCGGGCCGGCGGCGCGCTCAGAGCCATCCGACGAACAAGAGGACCGCGGCCGCCGCGAGGCAGGCCATCGACAGGATGTCGGCAGTCAGCAACGTGATGTTCTTCCACCACAGGATACGCGACAGAACCGCGCACCGCTCGGGCAGCGCGTCGAGGTCTGCCTGAACGTCGGAGACGAAGTCGAAATCCTCCGGATTCGGTTTGCGCCAGATCGGGAAGCGCTGTCGCCCGGAGCGGGGAAATCGCGGATAAATGCAAATCAGCAGGTTGATAAAGATGATCATGAACGGCGTCATGATGACCGGCGCGCTCAGATACGGCGGATAGTGCGTGCGGAACTGGAGAACCGTTCCCGCCATGATCGCCACGAACAGCACCGCGATGAGCGCCTTGATGTCGCTGAGGCGGATTGAGTCGCCGTAGCTGGTGATGAGATTGCGCAACCGTGCGTTTTCTTCTGTGGCCATCAACCGCTCCGACTCGCCCGAGGCGCGCGCCCGAGAACTAGCTAAGCCAGACGTAATACAACAGAAAGAGGGTGACGAAAACGCAGACAATCGACACGAGAAGGCTGGCGCGGAGAAAATGCGTCTTCCACCAAAGAATGTCCGACAGCACTGCGCAGCGCAGCTTCAACTGTTCGATGCTGCCCTCTGTCTCGCCGATGTTATCGAAATCCGCCGCCGTTAGGTTGAGTGAAACGAGAAAGTTCTTGGCGCCGCGCTTGGGATAGCGCGGAAGGAGCACTATGAACAAACAGAAGTAGACGACCAGGAACGGCGTCAGGACGATCGAAATTGGCAGATAACTCGGAAAGTCCGTGTAGTTATAGAGGACCGAGTTCATCATGAACGCAAGGAACAGAAACGCGATGTTGGCCTTCAAATCGCTCGCCCGGATCGCTTCCGTATATCCGGCGATCAGCCCGCGATAGGGTTGCGTAGGATTTGAGACGGGTTTGTTCATCCGGCTTTCGGACGTTCCGCTTTGGCCAGGCGCGAGGGGCGTCCAAGGCCAGCATCATGGATCGAGCCGCGTTCTCAAACATGAGAATCGCGTGAAGCGCGACAAAAATCAAGCGGACGACGTCGAGCGCTAATTTTTTCGACAGCCAACGGTGGTCGCAAAGGGTGGATTCCGGACGTTCGTTCCTTTCCGTAAACGGCTGACGCTGACCGGCGACAGTCGCCGGGGCAGGATTGGGTGACGCGGGGCCGAGGATGCGAAAGCTATCCCGACCACGGTCCGAATCGGGCAGTCTGCAGCGAGCGATATATGCGACTGCGACGCGAGCCGCAGAACAACCGAACCATGGCGCCGCGGACGAGGCGGATTGCGCCTGGCTGGTCTGACCTACGCCGTTTCAGCCGCTTCCTACTGCGCCGCCGCGCGCGCCGCCTGGGCGACGCGTCCCGGCTGAACGGCGCGGTCCTCGTCTGGACGATGGAAGATGAGCACGACGAGCACGGACGACAGCGCCAATGCGGCCATGAGGAAGAACGCGTACTCGAACGATCCGAACGTATGGACCACCCAACCGGTGATCACCGGCGACAGGAAGCCGGAGATTGCGAAGCCCGTGTCCATGATGCCGAGCGCCGTGGCGGCCCGTCCCGGCACGATGTCGACGTTGACTGCGTAATACGCGGCGTTGGCGCTCATGCTGAAGGCCACAGCCGCGGTGATACCGGCGATCGCCACCGGCAGGCTGTGGATGAAGCCGACCGGCATCACCGCGAGCGCCGCGAGAAGCTGGGTGACGCCGATCAACAAGCTTCTGGATATCCGATATTTGCCCGTGCTTGCCAGCAGATAATCGGAAAGATAGCCGAGCGCCACCAGCAGCACGGCGGCACAGGCCCACGGCAGGATTGCGAACAGGCCCACTTCCCGAACGTTCAACTTATAAGTTTCTTGCAGGTAGTTCGGCAGCCAGCCCATGAAGAAGAACAGGAAGTAGCCGAACACGAAGAACGCCCAATAGTTCGCCAGCAGCGTCCGGTTGGTCAGCAGCAGGCGCCAGTCGGTGAAGCCGTGGCGCACGTGCCTGGCGGTGCGATTGCGGGCCGCCTCGATCCCGCCGCGGATATGCTTCAACTCCGCGTCGCCGACGAACGATGACTGCTCCGGGTCGTTGCGGAAGAAAATAATCCACACCGGAATCCAGATCGCGCTCAGCGCCGTCAGCGCGAAGAACATGCCGCGCCAGCCGAACAAAAGGATCAACTGCGTCGCCACCGGCGCGCCGATCGCAAGCGCAATCGGCACGGCGACCAGCGTATTGCCAAGGGCGATGGCGCGCTCGTGCGGCGCAAGCCAGCGGCTGACCGCGCCGGTCAGCGCCGGGAAGTTCGGCCCCTCCGCCACCCCGAGCACGGTGCGCGCGATGTAGAGCGTCAAAAACCCGCCGGCAAGTCCGGTGGCGCCGATCGATGCGCTCCACAGCACGGCGGCGGTGAGAAGCACAGCGCGGGCGCCCCACCGATCGACCGCGATCCCGCCAAGGAACGTGGTGACCGCGTAGCCCAGCCCGAAGGCCCCGAGAATCAGTCCGATCTCGGCCGGTCCCAGTCCGAGCTCTGCCTTGATATCGCCGATCGCGAAGGCGATCGCCGACCGATCGATATAGTTCGCGACCGTGATATAGAAGAGAAGAGCGATGACGATCCAGCGAAAGCCACCCTTGGCAGCCATGATTTCCTCCGTCTCGTGATTGGGCTTCTCGCGGCCCCGTTGCATGAACTGTATCGGGCGGCGTTGCAGGTCTGCCCCAACGACATTCCTGTGACGCCCCAGGTCCTGGCGTCATCCTCAAGAATCCCCCATTCTTAAATAGGCCGGATTTCGGCGTTTTTTCGCGCTTCGGCCCAGGAATGAGCACATAAATCGGCCCATTGGCGCGGCCCTCTCCTACTGGAGGCCATCGTATAACGAAAAATCCCACCGCGGCAATCGTGAATAACGAGCATTTTGCCGCATAAGCTCATATTGTAGGTTGCAAAAAGCCGGGTCGGGAGACGAGAACGGGACTAAAGGGACATGAAAAAGAGGCTCAAAGGACCGTAAAGACGAAGTCGCGGGCCAAAACTGACCGCGCGGGTCGCGCTTGTCTTTTTTTCCACGCGCGGGGTCGGCGCCCGGCTGTCGGGTCGGCTGGAAATGGCGCCGCAAGCCCCCGGAATCCCATGAAACGCGGCTGAAAATGGCGAGCGGCGCTCAGCGCCCCAGCGCCTTCACGATCGCGTCGGTCATCTTCTTGGCGTCGCCGAACAGCATCAGCGTGTTGTCGCGGAAGAACAGTTCGTTCTCGACCCCGGCGTAGCCCGAGCCCATGCCGCGCTTGACGAACAGCACCGTCTTGGCCTTCTCGACCTCGAGGATCGGCATGCCGAAGATCGGCGACTTCGGGTCGTTCTTGGCCGCCGGGTTGGTGACGTCGTTGGCGCCGATCACATAGGCGACGTCGGTCTGCGCGAATTCGCTGTTGATGTCCTCGAGCTCGAACACCTCGTCATAGGGCACGTTGGCCTCGGCCAGCAGCACGTTCATATGGCCGGGCATGCGGCCGGCGACCGGGTGGATCGCGTATTTGACCTCGACGCCTTCCTTCTTGAGCAGGTCAGCCATTTCGCGCAGCGAGTGCTGCGCCTGCGCGACCGCCATGCCGTAGCCGGGCACGATGATGACCTTGGAGGCGTTCTTCATCATGAAGGCCGCGTCTTCCGCCGAGCCCTGCTTGACTGGCCGCGACTCCTTGGCGCCCGCCGGACCCGCGACCTCGCCGCCCCAGCCGCCGAGGATGACCGAGACGAAGGACCGGTTCATGCCCTTGCACATGATGTAGGAGAGGATCGCGCCCGATGAGCCGACCAGCGCGCCGGTGATGATGAGCGCCAGATTGCCGAGGGTGAATCCGATGCCCGCGGCCGCCCAGCCCGAATAGGAGTTGAGCATCGAGATGACGACCGGCATGTCCGCGCCGCCGATCGGAACGATCAAGAGCAGGCCGAGCGCCAGGGCGACGGCGGCGATCAGCCAGAAGAACACGGCCGATTGGGTGGCGTAGAACAGGACGATCAGCACGATCAGCGCGACCCCGAGCCCGCCGTTGATCAGGTGGCGCTGCGGCAGAAGGATCGGCGCGCCGGACATGCGCCCGTCGAGCTTGAGGAAGGCGATGATCGAGCCGGTGAACGTCACCGCGCCGATGGCCAGGCCCAGCGACATTTCGATGATGCTCGCCGGATGGATGGCTTCGCCCTCGGCGATGCCGAAGGCCTCGGGGGCGTAGAGCGCGCCGGCCGCGACCAGAACCGCCGCCAGGCCGACCAGCGAGTGGAACATCGCCACCAGCTGCGGCATCGCCGTCATCTGCACGGTGCGCGCGCGCCATGCGCCCAAGCCGCCGCCGATCGCGAAGCCGAGGACGATGAGGAGCCACGAGAACGCGCTCGACGGCGGGCGAAGGGCGAGCGTCGTCAGCACCGCGACCGCCATGCCGATCATGCCGAAGCGATTGCCCTGACGCGAAGTCGCGGGCGACGATAAGCCGCGCAAAGCCAGGATGAACAGAATGCCGGCGATGAGATAGAGCAGGGCGGCGAGGTTGGCGTTCACGGACCTCAGCCCTTCTTCTTGTACATCGCGAGCATGCGCTCGGTGACGTAGAACCCGCCGACGATGTTCACCGAGGCGAGGATCAGCGCGATGAAGCCGACGAAGCGCGCGAAGGTCGAGCCGCTGTCGACTGCGGCGACGCCGACCGACAACAGCGCGCCGACCACGATGACCGAGGAGATGGCGTTGGTTTCGGACATCAGCGGCGTGTGCAGCGCCGGCGTCACCGACCAGACGACGTAATAGCCGACGAACACCGCGAGCGCGAAGATCGCCAACCGGAATACGAATGGATCAATGGCGCCGCCCGAGGCGGCGTGGCTCGCCGCCGCAAGCTGGTCGCTGTACCCATGCACGGATTGGGCGGCCTGCTGCGCGGCCTCGGCGGCGGCCCTGAGTTTGGCGATTGCGGCGTCGAGATTGTCCATCCGGTTCTCCGATGCTCGATGGCGGACGGCCCGCCGGGCCTATTTCGGCTGAAAATTCGGATGCACGATCGCGCCGTCGCGGGTCAGGCACGTCGCCTTGACGAGTTCGTCGTCCCAATCGACCGCGAGCGTCTTGTTCGTCTTGTCGATCAGAGTCTCGGCGAACGCATAAAGATTGCGCGCGTAAAGGGCGGAGGCGGAGGCGGGCAGGCGGGTCACGCTCGAATAACCGACGATCTTGACGCCATTCGCGCTCGTCGTCAGTTCGCCCGGCCGGGAGAGTTCGCAATTTCCCCCGCGCTCGACCGCGAGATCGACGATGACCGACCCCGCGCGCATCGACTCGACCATGCCGGCGGTGACCAGACGCGGGGCGGGGCGGCCAGGGATCAGGGCGGTCGTGATGACGATGTCCTGCTTGGCGATATGCGCGGCGACGAGCTCCGCCTGCTTGGCCTTGTAGGCGTCCGACATTTCCTTGGCGTAGCCGCCCGCGGTCTCCGCCTGCCTGAACTCGTCATCCTCGACGGCGACGAATTTGGCGCCGAGCGACTCGACTTGTTCCTTCGTCGCCGGGCGGACATCGGTCGCGGTCACGATTGCGCCGAGACGCCGGCCGGTGGCGATCGCCTGCAAACCGGCGACGCCCACCCCCATGATGAACATCCTGGTGGCGGGGATCGTGCCGGCCGGCGTCATCATCATCGGCAGCACACGGCCATACTCGGCCGAAGCGTCGATCACGGCGCGGTAGCCGGCAAGGTTCGCCTGGCTGGAAAGGACATCCATCACCTGGGCGCGCGTGATCCGAGGCAACAGCTCCATCGCGAAGGCGGCGACTCCCGCCTTCGCCATCGCTTCGATCGCATCCAGGTGGCCGTAAGGGTCCATCGCGCCGACGACGAGCGCGCCGTTCTTGACCTTGGCGAGCTCGGCCCCGCTGGGTCTACGCACTTTGAGCAAGAGATCGGCGCGTAGCGCCTCTTCGGCCGAGACGAGCCGGGCGCCCGCCGCCTGATAATCGGCGTCGACCACGCCGGCCTTGAGGCCCGCTTTGCGCTCGACGGCGACCTCAGCCCCCAGTCCGACGAATTTCTTGACCGTTTCCGGGCTCGCCGCGACGCGCGTTTCGGCGGGGTCCGTTTCCGCGATCACTCCAATCAACATGGAACATTCCCCGCGACCGCCAGCTCTTGTCGGGACGGCTGCTCCTCGGCCCGTGGGTCTCGCCCCTCTGTTGCGGCCAATTTCGCAGCGCCGAAAAAGCCTTAGAGCATCGGCGCCCGCGCCGCAACGCGGCCAAATGTCTTCGATTCGCGGTTCGGACGCAACCAAGCGAGGGAGCGAAAGGCGCGACTGGGCTGCGTGGGAACGGAAGCGCGCGCACAAAAATGCGGCGCGACGGCGGTCGAGGCGGATGCCGGCGTTACGCCGTCGCGGCTATGGCGGCCTCAGACGCGAGCGAGCACTTCGACGGGGCGGTCGTTCGCCTTGTCGCGAACGTCGAGGGTCTCAAACTTGACCAGTTCCGCCTGCGCCTCGTCCTGCGCCGCCTTCGCCTCTTCGATCTGCCCCGCGAGCTCGGCGATCGAGCTCTTCAGATTGTCTCGTCGGACCGAGGCCGCTCGGGCGTAGGTTGGGTAGGCGAAATGGTTGGGATCGGATATGCCGGCGCGCTTTTCCTCATTTGCGATTTCGCGGTCGAGGTCGGCTGTCATGCGCGTGAATTCAGCCAGCATCGTCTCGATCTGACGAACGCGCCGGCGTTTCTCTTCGAGTTGAAAACGCTTCAACCGGATAAGCGTGTCGCGCGACTTCATGCCAGGGCGCTCCATGCAACAGTCCCCGCGAAGGGGCGTCGCTGTCCTCGGCTTCACGGCCGTCGGACCTGGCGACGATGCAACATGAAGGTTTCCCGTTTCTTACCGCAAAACTTAAAGATGGCGACCATTTGAGCGCGGGCGCCGCGCCGCGCGACCGTGGTCGGTTTCCGGCGGAGATGGCCAGGACAGCGGGAAGGGCCTCGCGGGCGTTAGCAATTCCTTTACGCGCCGGGTTAACAATCCGAAGTCAAGGCCAATCGCTCCGGTTAGCCTTTTTAGAAAGTCAAGATCGTGGCGTCGCGGTTCAGTCAATGGCGAAACTGCGAGTCAGTTGAATCAATTAGGTCGAGAAGATGATGTATCCCTTTAACTGTACGCGAGCTAAAAAATTGATAAATATCAATATATTATTGACATGGACCGGGGAGTCATGAAGGGTCTTGCGCGAAGGAATCATGATTTGTTAACCGTTGGTGGTCACTCTTCCTTTCGAATCAGTCCGGAGTACCGATCCGGCTATCGCGCTGGCGAAGTGTGGGCATGAAAGCGACGTGCGAAAACGCGGTCACGAAGCAATGGGCGAGGTGGGGAGCCTGACATGCGTGTACTTTTGATCGAGGACGATGCGGCGACCGCTCAGAGCATCGAGCTGATGCTGAAGTCGGAGACCTTCAACGTCTATGTGACGGACCTGGGCGAGGAAGGGATCGACCTCGGCAAGCTCTATGACTACGACATCATCCTGCTCGATCTGAACCTGCCCGACATGTCCGGTTATGAAGTGCTCCGCTCGCTGCGCGTGACCAAGATCAAGACCCCAATCCTCATTCTGTCCGGGATGGCGGGCATCGAGGACAAGGTCAAAGGCCTCGGCCATGGCGCCGACGATTATCTGACCAAGCCGTTCCATAAGGACGAACTGGTCGCCCGCATCCACGCGATCGTGCGCCGCTCGAAGGGACACGCCCAATCGGTCATCATTACCGGCGACCTGGTCGTCAATCTCGATCAGAAGACGGTCGAGGTCGACGGGGCGCGCGTGCACCTCACCGGCAAGGAATACCAGATGCTGGAGCTGCTCTCGCTGCGAAAAGGGACCACCCTCACCAAGGAAATGTTCCTCAATCACCTTTACGGCGGCATGGACGAGCCGGAGCTCAAGATTATCGACGTCTTCATCTGCAAGCTGCGCAAGAAGCTGGCGATGGCCTCCAACGGCCGCAATTACATCGAGACGGTCTGGGGCCGCGGCTATGTGTTGCGGGAGCCGTCGCCGAACGACGATCGCATTCCGGCCTAAGGGGCGGCCGCGAACCCTTCAACCGAACCAAACCAGGCAAGGCCCGCCGCAGGGCTCAACCGCAGGCGTCAATTCTCGCGCCGGTAATATCCGCGATCCGGCGCCTATCGCGGCAGCACCGTCGAGCCCATCAACGCTTGGTCGATCGCCGCCGCGCATTGACGGCCCTCGCGGATCGCCCAGACGACCAGGGACTGTCCTCGCCGCATGTCGCCGCAGGCGTAGACCTTCGGCCGGGTGGAGGCATAGCGCGTAACGTCGGCCGCGACATTGCCGCGGGCGTCGAGCGCAACGCCGAGGTCGGTCAGCAGGCCTTCCTTGACCGGCGAAACGAAGCCCATCGCCAGCAAAACCAGTTCCGCCCTCAACGTGAATTCCGTTCCCTCGATCGGCTTCATTTTGTCGTCGACGCGCATGCATTTGAGGCCGGTGACGAAGCCGTTCTCGCCCTCGAAAGCGCTCGTCGTTACGGCGAAGTCTCGCTCGGCGCCTTCTTCGTGACTCGATGAGGTCCGCAGCTTGAGCGGCCAGTTCGGCCAGGTGACGAGCTTGTCTTCCGCCTTGGGCGGCATCGGCATGATTTCCAGCTGCGTGACCCTGAGGGCGCCCTGGCGAATTGAGGTGCCAATGCAATCGGAGCCGGTGTCGCCGCCGCCGATCACCACGACATGCTTGCCGCCGGCGAGGATCGGCTCATTGGCGCCGGGCGGCTCGCCGGACACGCGCCGGTTCTGCTGCGGCAGGAAGTCCATGGCGAAGTGCACGCCGGCGAGATCGCGGCCAGGGACGGGCAGGTCGCGCGACGCCTCGGCGCCGCCGGCGAGGGCGACGGCGTCGTGGCGGTCGACGAGGCTTTCGGCGCTGATCGTCCTGCCGACATGGGCGTTGTAATGGAACACGACCCCTTCGGCGGCCATCTGTTCGATGCGCCGGTCGACATGGCGTTTTTCCATCTTGAAGTCGGGAATGCCATAGCGCAACAGGCCGCCCGCCTTGGCGTTCTTCTCATAGACGTGAACCTCGTGGCCGGCCCGCGCCAGCTGCTGCGCGCAGGCGAGGCCCGCGGGACCCGAGCCGACGACAGCGATCGTCTTGCCGGTCGTGCGCTCGGGCGATTCCGGTTTGACCCAGCCTTCCTCGAAGGCCCGGTCGATGATCGCGCATTCGATCGTCTTGATCGTCACCGGCGCATCCTGGATATTGAGCGTGCACGACGCCTCGCAGGGCGCAGGACAAATGCGGCCGGTGAATTCCGGGAAATTGTTGGTCGAGAGCAGATTGCGCGCCGCTTCCCGCCAATCGCCGCGATAGACGAGGTCGTTCCAGTCGGGAATCTGGTTGTTGACCGGGCAGCCGGTGTGACAATAGGGGATGCCGCAATTCATGCAGCGCGCCGCCTGGTTTCGGGTCAACTCCTCGCTCAGCGGGAGCATGAACTCGCGATAGTGGCGGATTCGGTCCGAGGCCGGAGCATAGTGCCGGTCCGCGCGATCGATCTCCAAAAAGCCCGTCACCTTGCCCATAATGTCAGGTCCCTAACGCGGCTCGGCCCGGCCGGATCAAGCCTGACCTTCGCGACCGCCATTTGGCATCGAATTGCCGACTTCACCTAAGGACCTCTCCGACCTGACCGCGCTTCCGCGGCAGGGCCACAGGGCCGGCCGACGACGTGAAGAATCGGGTCCACCCCGTCTACTCCCCGGCCGCGAGCATCGTCCGCCCGTTCTGCGCCGCAAGCTCGGCCAGCGCGCGTCGATACTCGACCGGCATCACCCTGCGAAACTTGGGCAAATAGGCGTCCCAGTTCTCAAGGATATGCCGGGCGCGGGTCGAACCGGTCGCCCGCGCATGGTTGGCGACGAGTTGATGAAGGCGCTCGGCGTCAAACCGGCTCATGTCGCGCATCACGTCGACCCGGCCGTGAGCCTCCAGATCGCCCCCCGAGTGAAGATGACGCAGCATCATCTCTTCCTCTGCCGCCACCGGCTCGAGTTCGACCATCGCCATATTGCAACGCTGGGCGAAGGTTCCAGCCTCGTCGAGAACATAGGCGATGCCGCCGGACATGCCGGCGGCGAAATTGCGCCCGGTCTCGCCGATGACGACGACAATGCCGCCGGTCATATACTCGCAACCGTGGTCGCCCACGCCCTCGACCACCGCGATGGCGCCCGAGTTGCGCACGCCGAAGCGCTCGCCGGCCACGCCGCGGAAGTAGCACTCGCCGGCAATCGCTCCGTATAGCACCGTATTCCCGACAATGATCGAGGCCTCCGGCGTCAGTTTGGCGGCTTCCCGCGGCGGGTAAACGACGACGCGGCCGCCCGACAGGCCCTTGCCGACGTAGTCATTGGCGTCACCCTCCAGCTCCAGGGTCACGCCCTTGGCGAGAAACGCGCCAAAGCTCTGGCCCGCCGTGCCCTTGAACTTGATGTGGATCGCTTCGTCCCGCAGGCCGGCATGGCCATAGCGCCTTGCGATTTCGCCCGACAGCATCGCACCGGCCGAGCGGTCCGAATTGCGGATCGAAAGGTCGAGGCGGACATGTGCGCCACGCTCGATCGCCTCCTTCGTAGCCGCGATCAGACGCCGGTCGAGCACATGCTCGAGCTGATGGTCCTGCGGGATGCTATGGTAAATCGCATCCCCCGCCCAGGGCGTCGGCTTGTGGAACAGCTTCGAAAAATCGAGGCCTTGCGCCTTGGCGTGTTCGACCAGCTTCGCCCTATCGAGCATTTGTCGCTGGCCGATCATCTCGTCGAACGTGCGGTAGCCGAGTTCGGCCATCAGCGCCCTCACATCCTCCGCGACAAAGAAGAAGTAGTTGATGACATGCTCCGGCTTGCCGACGAAGCGCTTGCGCAGGACCGGGTCCTGGGTGGCGACGCCGACCGGGCAAGTGTTCAGGTGGCACTTGCGCATCATGATGCAGCCGGCGGCGATCAGCGGCGCGGTGGCGAACCCGAATTCGTCCGCGCCCAACAGCGCGCCGATCACCACGTCGCGGCCGGTTCGCACGCCGCCGTCCACCTGAACGGCGATGCGCGATCTGAGACCGTTCATGACCAGCGTCTGATGCGTCTCGGCGAGGCCAATCTCCCACGGCGAACCGGCGTGCTTGATCGACGTCAGCGGCGAGGCGCCGGTGCCGCCCTCAAAGCCGGAAATGGTGACATGGTCCGCCTTGCACTTGGCGACACCGGCCGCGACCGTGCCGACGCCGACCTCGGAGACGAGCTTGACCGAAACCAATGCTTGCGGATTGACGTTCTTCAGGTCGTAGACGAGCTGCTTCAGGTCCTCGATCGAATAGATGTCGTGATGCGGCGGCGGCGAGATGAGGCCGACGCCCTGCGTCGAGTGGCGCACCTTGGCGATCACCGCATCGACCTTGTGGCCTGGGAGCTGCCCGCCTTCGCCGGGCTTCGCGCCCTGCGCCATTTTGATCTGCATCATATCGGAATTGACCAGATATTCGGCGGTCACGCCGAAGCGTCCTGAGGCGACCTGCTTGATTGCGCTGCGCATCGAATCGCCATTGGCCATCCGCTTAAAGCGATCGGATTCCTCGCCGCCCTCGCCGGTGTTGGATTTGCCGCCGATGCGGTTCATCGCGATCGCGAGCGTGGTGTGGGCCTCGCGCGAGATCGAGCCGAAGGACATCGCCCCGGTTGCAAAGCGCTTGACGATCGACGCCGCCGGCTCGACTTCCGCGAGCGGAACCGGCGCGCGTCCGTCTTCCTCGGCCTTTCTTATGCGGAAGAGGCCGCGAATGGTCAGGAACTGGTCGCTCTGTTCGTTGAGCGCCTTGGCGAAGGCGTCGTAGCGGTCACGCGCATTGACGCGCACGGCGTGCTGCAACAAGGAAACCGTCTGCGGCGTCCAGTCGTGCGCCTCGCCGCGCACCCGATAGGCGTATTCGCCGCCGACTTCGAGCGAGGTGCGCAGGACCGGAGACTCGCCGAACGCGTCAGCGTGACGGCGCTGCGTCTCCCCGGCGATTTCCGCCAGTCCTGCGCCTTCGATCGAGGTCGCGGTGCCGAAGAAGAATTCGTCGACGAACGCTTGCGAAAGTCCGACGGCGTCGAAGATCTGAGCGCCGCAGTACGACTGATAGGTCGAGATGCCCATCTTCGACATGACCTTCAACAGGCCCTTGTCGACCGACTTGATGAAACGCTTGACGACCTCGTAGCCGCTGATCGGCTCCGGCAGGTCCTTGGCCATAGCCGTCAGCGTCTCAAAGGCGAGATAGGGGTTGATCGCCTCCGCGCCATAGCCGGCCAGACAGGCGAAATGATGGATTTCGCGCGCTTCGCCGGTCTCGACGACGAGACCGACCGAGGTGCGCAAGCCCTTGCGAATGAGATGGCGATGGACTGCGGCTGTCGCCAGAAGCGCCGGAATCGGGATGCGGTCCGGACCGACCATGCGGTCGGAGAGAATGATGATGTTGTAACGGCCATGCACGGCGGCTTCCGCGCGCAGGCAAAGGCGCCGCAGCGCCTCGTCCATGCTTCCGGCGCCGTTCTTGACCGCATAAGTGATGTCGAGCGTCCGGGTGTCGAACGAATCCTCGAAGTGACCGATGCAGCGGATCTTCTCGAGATCCTCGTTGGTCAGGATCGGCTGGCGCACCTCGAGCCGCTTGCGGCGCGCCGCGCCTGCGAGATCGAACAGGTTCGGCCGCGGCCCGATGAAGGAAACCAGGCTCATCACCAGTTCCTCGCGAATTGGGTCGATCGGCGGGTTGGTCACCTGCGCGAAGTTCTGCTTGAAATAGGTGTAGAGCAGCTTCGACTTCGACGACAGCGCGGAGATCGGCGTGTCCGTGCCCATCGAGCCGACCGCTTCCTGCCCGGTGGTCGCCATCGGCGAGAGCAGGAACGCGAGATCTTCCTGCGTATAGCCGAAGGCCTGCTGGCGATCGAGCAACGAGACGTCGGTGCGCGACGCGCGCGGCTCGACGGGATTGAGCTCCTCGAGCACGATCTGGGTGGTCTCGAGCCAAGCGCTGTAGGGGTTGGCGGACGACAGCGTCTGCTTGATTTCGGCGTCGGAAACGATGCGGTGCTCGGCGAGATCGACGAGCAGCATCTTGCCCGGCTGCAGACGCCACTTGGCGACGATCGTCTCCTCCGGCACGGGCAGAACGCCCATTTCGGAGGCGAGCACGACGAGGTCGTCGTCGGTGACGAAATAGCGGGCGGGTCTGAGGCCGTTGCGGTCGAGCGTCGCCCCGATCTGGCGCCCATCAGTGAATGCGACCGCCGCCGGTCCATCCCAAGGCTCCATCAACGCCGCGTGATATTCGTAAAAGGCGCGCCGCTCTTCGTTCATCAGCGGATTGCCGGCCCACGCTTCCGGGATCAGCATCATCATCGCGTGGCAGAGCGAATACCCCCCCTGGACCAGGAACTCGAGCGCGTTGTCGAAACAGGCGGTGTCCGACTGGCCCTCGTAGGAGATCGGCCACAGCTTGGAGATGTCGGCGCCGAACAACTCGGACACGACGCTCGCCTGACGCGCCGCCATCCAGTTGACGTTGCCTCGAAGCGTGTTGATCTCGCCGTTATGGGCGACCATGCGGTAGGGATGCGCGAGGCGCCAGGAGGGGAAAGTGTTGGTCGCGAATCGCTGATGGACAAGCGCCAGCGCGGTCTCGAAGCGCGGGTCGAGGAGATCGCGGTAGTAGGGCGCGAGTTGGGGGGCGAGCACCATGCCCTTGTAGACAATGGTGCGGGCCGACATCGAGACGGGGTAGTATTCCGAGACTTCCGGATCGCCGATCGCATAGACCCGATTGGAGACGACCTTGCGCACGATGAAGAGCCGGCGCTCGAAGTCATCGTCGCTGGCGAGGCCCGGCGCGCGGCCGACGAAAATCTGCTGCATCTTCGGCTCGACCGCCCTCACGCGCTCGCCGAGTCCAGAATTGTCGGTCGGCGTGTCGCGCCAGCCAAGCACAATCAGACCTTCAGCGGCGACGACCTCCTCAACGATCTCGCGCACTTGCTGGCGCGCGGCGGCGGCGCGCGGCATGAAGAACTGACCGATCGCATAGTCGCCTGGCCCAGGGAGGTCGAAGCCGAGCCTGGCGCACTCCGGCGCGAAAAACCCGTGCGGGATCTGCGCAAGAACTCCGCAGCCGTCGCCCAGCGCCGGATCAGCCCCGACAGCGCCGCGATGGTCGAGATTGACCAGGATCTGCAGACCTTTTTCGAGGATGTCGTGCGACTTGCGGTTCTTCATGTGCGCCACGAAGCCGACGCCGCAGGAATCGTGCTCCCTGGCCGGGTCGTAAAGGCCTTCGGCGCGAGGCGTCAGCGGGTCCGCCCCAACGGAAACGCGCCTTGCAGACGCCGGCCCGGCGCCCATCTTGTCGGAGATCGATTGGGTTATCGCGTTCATTTCTCCGCTCCCCCGCACAGTCGCGATCCTCAGGCGACTGCTTTTTTCCAGATTTTTGAAGGCGTATAGTGGACTTGAAACGGCTGCGCCGAACGCAACCCAAAGGCTTTATGCGTCGGATTTTTTTCGATCCGTTTTCGTCGTTCGATACGACAACGCCGCGCCCCCATTCAGCTGCCCGCGCTGAAGAATTAACCTCGAGCGCCCAAAAAATGGTCAGCAAACCTGTCCTATCTTTGACCATGCCAGAAACAGGGCGCTGACACAAGCGGGGGGGCCGAGTTTTTTTGGCGGAGCGATCTTGCCGCGCCGGTGAATTGCCAATGCGCCTCCGGTTGAGGCAACTTGGCGGTTCAATTCGATCGAGGCTCAGATGAATTTCGCGAGCGACAACGGCGCTGGCGTCGCGCCGGAAATTCTGGAAGCGATCGCCTCGTCGTCGCGAGTCAACGCGCCCGCCTATGGAGAGGACGAGTACACGGCGCGGGCGCAAGCGCGGTTGAGCGAAATCTTCGAGACCAAAGTCGCGGCCTTCCTGGTCGCGACCGGCACGGCCGCGAACGCGCTCGCGCTGTCGGCGCTGGCCAAGCCGTGGGACGCCGTATTCTGCCACGAAGAGGCGCACATCCACGACGACGAATGCGGCGCGCCCGAACTTTTCACCGGCGGGGCGAAGCTGGTGGGGATCGCGGGGGAGGGCGGCAAGATTACGCCCGGAGCGCTGCGGGATACGCTCGAACGCTTCCCGCGGGGGCTGGTGAAGTCGCCGCAGCCGGGCGCGGTGTCGCTGTCGCAGGCGAGCGAAGCGGGGACGGTCTATCGCGTCGGTGAAATCGAGGAGGTCTGCGCCGTCGCCAGATCGGCGGGGATCAGCGTCCACATGGACGGGGCGCGGTTCGCCAACGCGGTTGCATCGTGCGGATGCTCGCCAGCCGAGATGACATGGCGGGCTGGGGTCGACGCCCTCTCCTTCGGCGCAACGAAGAATGGCGCGCTCGCCTGCGAAGCGGTCGTCTTCTTCGATCTCGCGCGCGCCGAGGATTTCGCGTATCGGCGCAAGCGCGGCGGGCATACGATGTCGAAAGGACGATTTCTCGGCGCGCAGATGGAGGCCTATTTGAAGGACGACCTTTGGCTTCGGCTCGCAAAGCGCGCCAACGCCTCGGCGCGGCGGCTCAGCGAGCGGCTCGCAGCCGCGCCCGGCGTCCGGCTCGCCTGGCCGACCGACGCCAACGAGGTGTTTGTCGTGGCCCCGGGGGCGACCGTCGTCGGATGGCGCGCCGCGGGCGCGCGGCTCCATGATTGGAGCACCCGGTCGTTGTCGGCGGATCGGGCGCCCCGCCCGGGCGAAACGCTGGCGCAACTCGTGACGTCGTTCGAAACGCGGCCGGACGAGATCGATCGGGTGGTCAGCCTCTGCGCCAGGCCCGCCGTGACCGCGCCGCAATTGTCGCGACAGATCCCTCCGGACAATTCGCGAGCGAGGGCGCCATGACCGGCAGCTTCAACGGGAAACTGGGCCGGTGGATGGCCCGCTCGGCGTTCGGCGCCTTTCTGGCGTTGGCTGTCGTCCCAGCGGCGCAGGCGCAATGGCTTTTGCCCCTCGGCGCGGCGTCCCCTGGCGAGATCGTGCAAAGGCTGCAGGCGCAGGGCTATCGGCTGACCGGGCCGCTCTATCGGCGAAATTCGGTCTATCTCGCCGACGTGATCGCCGGCCCCGCTGGCCGCGAGCGGCTGATTATCGATGCGTGGAGCGGGGAAATCCTCCAACGCTTCGTCGTGCGTCGCGGACACTGGCGGCGGGGTTTCGGCGGGGAATTCGCCGAGCCGATGGCGCCCGGCGTTTTCGGACCGCCGCCAGCGAGCGATTTTTCGGATGATCGTCCGGCCCGCGCCTCGGAACAGCGGAACACGCCTCGAGCCACGCCCAGACCCACGGCGGCGAGCCGTCAGCCGCCCGAGACCGCTCCGGCGGCGGGCGCGACCTCGCCCGAAAAGCCGCGGGACGCAGAGATCAATCCGGGCGCGCCCGCGCCAGCTCCTCTAGTCTCTCCGCCGGCCGCGGCCGCGTCGGCCGCGCCCTCGGAAGCGGTGAGCCCGAATGCGCCGTCGAGCGCCTCTTCATCGGCCGAGACCAAGGCCGCCGCTCCGCCCCCTCCGGCAGTCACAGCGAAGACTCCAAACGCCGACGCGGCCGCCGCCGCCAGGCTCGAAACCAAACCGGCGCCGAGCGGGGCCTCGGCCCGGACTGAGGCGCAGTCCGCACAAGCGGCCTCGCGACCGCCGGCCCCGGTTCCGTTTCCGAAGTCAAAAGGCAAATCGAAGGTGAACGACGTTCCGGTCATGCCGCTCGATTAGACAAAAAGGGCGCCCGGAAGGGCGCCCATTTGCAGACGGCCACCGGGGCCGTCGATGTTACGCCGCCTGCTTGTCGGCAGACGTCTCAACCGCCTTGACGCCGACCGGCTTGGCGCCGTTGATGGCGATGGCGCGCGGCTTCTGCGCTTCCGGCACCTCTCGCACCAGATCGATATGGAGCAATCCGTTCTCGCTGGTCGCGCCGGTCGCAACAACGTGATCGGCAAGCTGGAATCTGCGCTCAAAGGCTCGAGCGGCGATGCCCTGATAGACGACTTCGCGCTTCTCGTGGCTCTTGCCGGCCTGCTCCTTCGAACCGCGCACGGTCAGCGTGTTCTCTCGGGTCTCGACCGACAACTCGTTCTCGCCGAAGCCGGCGACCGCGAGCGTGATGCGATAGGCGTTTTCGCCGGTTCGCTCGATATTGTAGGGCGGGTAGGTTGGAGCGTTCTGTTCGGCGCCAGCGACTTTGTCCAGCATCGAAAACAGGCGATCGAACCCAACGGTGGAACGATAGAATGGCGAAAGATCGTAGTTCAACATAAACATATCCTCCTAGTTGAAGCGACATGGCGGCCCGCGCGCCTTCCTCAGGCCGCGCTCACCGCTTGCGGTTCCCATGGACCCCGCATTCATGAATTTTGGGCGAGGCTGCTGAAATTCAAGTGGGAAGGGGCGCATTCCGCCACAAAAAGCGCAAGCTCTGCAACGATAGGGCGCTATATCGGGCGGCCAGACGCGACTCGCGCATAACGCAGTTGCCGAAAGGCGCGCCCCGTTCGCCTACGAGGGTTGAATCGGATGAAGAAGTCAGTGCTTTGGGCGGCGGTCGGCGCGGCCGCGCTATGTTTCGCCGCCGGGGCTTTCGCCGCCGGGCCTCAGAGCGAAGAGGACAAGGGTCCGCCCAAACCGCTGCCGCCGCAGCAGAAGAATTTTCCGCTCGACGAGACCTGGTCGCTGCGCGAGCTCGACGGCAAACCCGTTCCCGACGATCTCGACGTCAGCCTGAAGATCGATGGCGCATTGCGCGGCTCCGGCTATACCGGCTGCAATTCATGGTCGGCGACCATGTATCCGGTCAAGGACCAGCATCTGGCTGTCGGTCCGTTCGCGCTGACCAAAAAGCAGTGCTCCAAGGACCTTATGGCGCTGGAATTCAAATTCCTCTCTGGTCTTCTCGGCAACCCGTCCTGGGACCTCGTCAACGGCGATCTGGTGATCAAGGGGCCGCGCGGTTCGATGCGGCTTGCGCGTTCGCTTTGAGGGCCGTTCGCGATCACGTCATCGCGGCGACGCTTTCGACCGTCGCAATGCCGCTTTCGTGGGGTTCAAACGCGATGCGGCGTTTGTGGAACGCTCTCAGCGTCGCTTGATGGCCGATCGAAACCAACGTCGTGTTGGGAAGCGTTTTGACGATCATGCGATAAAGATCGGCCTCGCTCTTTTCGTCGAGCGAAGAGGTCGATTCGTCGAGGAACAGCCAATCGGGCTCGGCGAGCAGAGCGCGCGCGACGGCGAGTTTTTGCTGCTCGCCGCCCGAGAGCCGCATCTGCCAATTGTCGCTGTCGTCGAGGCGATCGGCGAGCGCGGGAAGGCCGACTTTGGTCAGCGCCGCGCGCAGTTGCTCGTCGGAAAACTTCGCCGACGAGGCCGGATAGGCGAGCGCCTCGCGCAATGGGCCGTTCGGAATGTAGGGCCGCTGGGGCAGGAGCATCAGTTTGGCGTAGGCGGGCTGCCGTATTTCGCCCGAGCCGAACGGCCATAGGCCCGCGATGGCGCGAAACAGGGTCGATTTGCCGACGCCCGAGGGGCCGACGACCAAAGTCAATTCCTGCGGAATCAGCGCGAGGTCGCCGATATGCGCGAGCTTGCGGCCGTCGGGCAGCGCCAGGTCGAGGTCGGGAATCGACAGGATCGGGCCCTCGGCGGGCGCGGTCGTGATCCGCGGGGTCTTGGCTTCCGCCGCGCGGGTGCGCGCGAAGGCCTCCTCGAACGAGGTCAGGCGCTGGATCGTCGCACTGAAGCTGGCGAGACCGGTATACTGATTGACGAAAAAGTTCATGGCGGTGTTGACGTTGCTGAAGGCGTCGGCCGACTGGCTGAACGTGCCGAAGTCGACCTTTTTCACCACGAAGTAGAAAGGCGCGACCACCACATAGGGAATGATCGCCGTGATCTGGGTGTAGAATTGCAGGAAAGAGTTCAGCATCGTCCGTACGCGGATGATCCGCTGGACCGTGAGGAAGACGTCGTTGAACACTCTGTTTGCGCGGTCGATCTCACGCTGCTCGCCCTTGAGGAGGGCGATCTGCTCGCTGAACTCGCGGATGCGCGCCAGATCGAAACGGAAGTTCGCCTCGACCGCCTGCTGGCGGAACATCAGCCGCGACAGCGAGTGGCCGATGAGCTGCATCATGCCGGTGGCGAAGAAGGCGTAGAGGATTGCGACCCAGAACAGAAATCCGGGGATCGGCACGCCGAAGACGGAGAGATTCATGTTGCGCGAGATCCCCCAGAGGATGATCGAAAACGCCACCAGGTTGGTCGCGGTGGTCATCGCCTGGATCGTGTAGTTGTAGATGCCCGCGTTCATGTAAGAGCCGACGCCGCCCGCGCCGCTGATGAAGCCGCCGATGTCCTCGGAGATGCGCTGGTCCGGGTTGTCGGTTTCCCCGCCGGTCAGCGCCAGCTTGTAATGCATCGAATGCAAGAGCCAGCGCGACGTGTAGGACGCCGTCATCCAGCGCCGCCATTGCAGGACGAAATTCAGCGCGACGTAGAACTCGACGAGGAACGCCAGGATCGAGATCGTGACCAAGGGAACGAACACCCAGAGCAACTGCAGCCAGAATGCGGCCTGGTGGACGGCGTCCGGAATCTGGATGGCGTTGCCGAACGCCCGGTAGAAGAAATTGAGCCGGACGCCGAGCGCGACCTGAAATTGATTGATCAGAATCAGGAAGAAGATGTTGATGCGCGCATAGAGACTCTGGCGCGCCGCCATCCGCGGCAGGGGCCAGGGGCGGATGGAGATCGGCGTGCGCGCCTCGAAGAACGGGTCGGTCAGCGCCACCATTCTGCGCACAAAGGCAAAGTGCGAAATGCCGAAGATGGCGACGCCGAAAAGCGCGGTCGCGAGCGGAAGATAACGCGGAAGCGAATAGTCCGCGTAGGCTATTGGCCAATAGCCGAGGAGCGAAACGATGTCGGCCAGTCCGAACAGGATCGTCTCGAACGCGAACAGATCCGACAGGATAGTCAGGAAGGTCGAGGTCCTCCATCGCGGCCTGGAGGCGAACGCGCTGAGCGCCGAAGCGAAGCCGACGACCAGCATCATGCCGTCCTCCTTATAGGCCCCGACGATGAGGGCGAGGACGGCGAAAGCGGCAAGGCTCAACATGCGCATGGGGAAAAGACCTGAAGGGGGCGGGAATCGCGCGACAGCGCACTAGCAGAGCGACCGGGGCAATTGAAGGGCGCTTCGTTGCGGCAGTTCATGAAATCTCGGCAATGTTTGGCCGCTTGCCGCCGCCAGGGCGATCGCGCGAACATGCGCGCCATCCGCCGAGCCGCTGAAGCGCGGGGCCTTGAAAATCGATGCGTCGTCCGCGAGCGGAAGGGTTCGATCCGCAGGCGACAACCAATCTACCACATTTTCCGAGTTTCAGAAAGATTTTGCCAAAAAAACTTCTCGCAAACAAAAAGGGCGGCCGGGGCCGCCCTTTCGCCGATGCGGATGATCGCGGACTGTCAGAAGTCCATGCCGCCCATGCCGCCCATGCCCCCGCCGCCGCCGCCCATCGGCATTGCCGGCTTCTCCTTCGGCAGTTCGGCGACCATCGCCTCGGTCGTGATGAGGAGACCGGCGACCGAAGCGGCGTCCTGGAGCGCGGTGCGCACCACCTTGGCCGGATCGACGATGCCCGCCTCCATCATGTCGACGTAGGACTCGGTCTGGGCGTTGAAGCCATGGGTCTGCGACTTGTGCTCGAGGATCTTGCCGACCACGATCGAGCCTTCGACCCCCGCATTGTCGACGATCTGACGGAGCGGCGTCTCCAGGGCCTTCAGCACGATGTTGATGCCGGCCTGCTCGTCGGCGTTCTCGCTCTTGAGCTTGGAGACGGCGCTCTTGGCGCGCAGCAGCGCCACGCCGCCGCCCGGCACCACGCCCTCTTCGTAAGCCGCGCGGGTCGCGTGCAGGGCGTCGTCGACGCGATCCTTCTTCTCCTTGACTTCGGTCTCGGTCGCGCCGCCGACGCGGATCACCGCGACCCCGCCCGCGAGCTTGGCCAGCCGCTCCTGCAGCTTCTCCTTGTCGTAGTCGGAGGTCGTCTCCTCGATCTGCGCCTTGATCTGGCCGACGCGGCCTTCGATGTCGGCCTTCTTGCCGGCGCCGTTGATGATGGTGGTGTTCTCCTTCTCGATCCTGACCCGCTTGGCCTTGCCGAGCATCGAGAGGTTGACGTTCTCGAGCTTGATCCCGAGGTCCTCGGCGATCATCGTGCCGCCGGTCAGGATCGCGATATCCTCCAGCATCGCCTTGCGGCGGTCGCCGAAGCCGGGCGCCTTGACCGCCGCGACCTTCAAGCCCCCGCGCAGCTTGTTGACCACCAGCGTCGCCAGCGCCTCGCCCTCGATGTCCTCGGCGATGATGACGAGCGGCTTCGACGTCTGCACGACCGCCTCGAGCACCGGCAACATCGGCTGCAGCGAGGAGAGCTTCTTCTCGTGGATGAGGATGTAGGCGTCCTCGAGCTCGGCCACCATCTTCTCGGCGTTGGTGATGAAATAGGGCGACAGATAGCCGCGGTCGAACTGCATCCCCTCGACGACGTCGAGCTCGGTTTCGAGGCTCTTGGCCTCCTCGACCGTAATGACGCCTTCGTTGCCCACCCTCTGCATCGCGTCGGCGATCATCTTGCCGATCGACTTGTCGCCGTTGGCCGAAATGGTGCCGACCTGGGCGATCTCCGAGGATTCCTTGATCTTCTTCGAGCGCTTGGCGATGTCCCTGACCGCTTCCGCGACCGCCAGATCGACGCCGCGCTTGAGGTCCATCGGGTTCATGCCGGCGGCGACGTATTTGGCGCCTTCCCTGACGATCGATTGGGCGAGCACGGTCGCGGTCGTGGTGCCGTCGCCGGCCGCGTCGCTGGTCTTGGAGGCGACCTCGCGCACCATCTGCGCGCCCATGTTCTCGAACTTGTCCTCGAGCTCGATTTCCTTGGCGACGGTCACGCCGTCCTTGGTGATGCGGGGAGCGCCGAACGACTTGTCGAGCACGACGTTGCGGCCCTTGGGCCCGAGCGTCACCTTGACGGCGTTGGCGAGGATGTCGACGCCGCGCAGCATTTTGTCGCGGGCGTCGGTGGAGAAGCGTACGTCTTTGGCGGCCATTGTGGTCTCTCTCCTGCCCTCTTAAAGGGCGAAATGTCGGGAAATTCGGTTTGGACGGTTCGGATCAGCCGATCACGCCCATGATGTCGGACTCCTTCATGATCAACAGCTCCTTGCCGTCGATCTTGACCTCGGTGCCGCTCCACTTGCCGAACAGCACCTTGTCGCCGGTCTTGACGTCGAGCGGGGTCAGCTTGCCGTTCTCGTCGCGTCCGCCCGGACCGGCGGCGACGATCTCGCCTTCTTGCGGCTTCTCCTTGGCGGTGTCGGGAATGATGATGCCTCCCTTCGTCTTCTCCTCGCCCTCGAGGCGGCGAACGACGACGCGGTCATGCAGGGGACGGAATTTCATAAGCGCTATCCTCTTGCGGGATCGCCCAGCGCGGGCGCGGAAACAACCGTTAGCACTCGATGCATACGAGTGCTAACGGCGCTCAAATAGGAGCGGCGCGCGGGGCCGTCAAGGGTCCGCGACGACCGAACGTCGCCAAGAAAGCAAGCGGCCGCGCGGGAGCGTTCAAAATCGTCGGCCTGGTAGATCCGCGCCAGCGCGCGACGCCTGCCGTCGTTCCGAAACTCGTCCGCCCGCGCTTTCGAGCGACGCGGATCGGCCAGGACCAAGCTTAGGCGGCTGAAGTCTTCGTTTACGCTGCTGATTGCGACCAAGTAAAGCGCGCTGAAACTTCAGCTTTGACCGGCGCGCGCTGCGCAATGAGAACCGCGAATACACGGGACACGTGAATCAAGGGTCACTTGCGCGGCGCCGATTGCTTCCTATCTGCCAGTCAAAAGGGGGGCCTGAGGCGGCGCGCGCTGCGCCGCAACCTGGAGGTCGTCATGACATTCGGCGCTCTTCGTCTCCCGGCCGTCGCGCTCGGCGCGGCCGCCGCAGCATCGCTCGTTTCGCTCCCGTCCGCCGATGCGCTCGCCGCCGCGCATCGCCATGCCGCGCACGCGGCGCATCGGCCCGTCGCGCACAGCCATCATTACGCCTGGCGTCACGGCCATCATTACGCCTGGCGTCATGGCCATCATTACGTCTGGCGTCACGGCCATCGCTACGCCCTGCATTACGGCTATCGGTATGGTTGGGCCGGACCTGGGGCGGTGGCCGCCGGCGTCGTCGGCGGATTGCTCGGCGCCGCGGCGTCGGGCGTTTACGACTGCGGCTACTACGACGGCTATCCTTACTACGGCTATCCGTACTACGGCTATCCGTACTATTCATGCCCGACTTACGGATATTACGGCCCGGCCTATGATTATTGGTATGGCGGGCCGGTCTATGGCTTCGGATATGGCGGCGGCGGCCGGACCTTCCACCGCTTTGGGCGCGGCGGCGGGCGCTTCGCGTTTCACGGCGGCGGCGCCCGCTTCGGCGGGATAGGCGGCGCGCACTTTGCCGGCATCGGCGGCGCGCACTTCGGCGGCATCGGCCGCGCCCGCTTCGGCGGCATGGGCGGCGCCCGCTTCGGCGGCATCGGCGGCGCCCGCTTCGGCGGCATCGGCGGCGCGCACTTCGGCGGCATGGGCGGCGCGCACTTTGGCGGCATGGGCGGACATTTCGGCGGCGGCGGCGCGCGGGTCGGCCACTGACGCCCGCGCGGGCTGCTTGGCGACCTCGGTCAGACTGGCTGAGGCAAGAGGTTCATTGGACCCGTCCCGCCGGGTCAGCGAAACCGCCTCGCCCGGCGACCGTCGAATTTCCGTCCTCGATCTCCAGATTCGCCTGTCGGGCAGCGGGCCAGTTTGAACTTCAGGTTTGGGCGGAGAGCGCTGGTTCGGGGAACGGCGGCAAACTGCCGGAAAGGGGGTGTTCCCGCGCGGCGGCGGAAGCCCGCACTCCGCCCTGAACGGGAGTTTCGGTTACGCGATGTGGCGGGCCACACCCAATCCGGCCGGCGAGGCCAGGTCGCCGCAAATTCATCTTCAGCGAGCCTCTGTTCACTCGCTGATCCCGAGCAGGGACTGCTCGCTCTTGCGGTCGAACAGATAGACGCGATTGGCGGGAAAGATCGCATGAACGGCCTGGCCCTCCTTGAGCCGGACCTTGCCGGCGAGCAGCACGTTGAGACGTTGGTCCGACGCCATCTTGGCCCGAACGAGCGTCGTATGGCCGAGCGGCTCGACCGTGTCGACGGCGCCGGCGATACCGAACACATCGGCGCCGGCAAGCTTGTCGGAGAAGACGATGTGCTCCGGGCGGACCCCGACCGTGACCTCGGGCGCGGCCGCGCGGGCGAGCGCCTGGCGCATTTCGCCGTTCATCGCGAGCGTCGCCTTCTCGGCCGGCAGAACGACGCGGTCCCCCTCGACGCGCCCGTCGAGAAAGTTCATTGGCGGGCTGCCGATGAAACTCGCGACATAGGTGTTGTTCGGCTGTTCGTAGAGCGCGGTCGGGCTGCCGATCTGCTGGATCCGGCCGTCGCGCATCACGACGATGCGGTCGCCCATGCTCAAGGCCTCGACCTGGTCATGCGTGACATAGAACGTGGTCACGCCGAGGCGATCTTGCAGCTTGATGATCTCGGCCCGCATCTCCATGCGCAAGGCCGCGTCGAGGTTGGAGAGCGGCTCGTCCATCAGGAACACGCGCGGCTCGCGCACGATCGCGCGGCCGAGCGCCACGCGTTGCCGCTGGCCGCCGGACAATTCCTTCGGCCGCCGTTGCAGCGTCCCCTCGATGCCGAGCAACTGGGCGGTCTTGCGCACGCGTTCCTCGATCTGGACCTTCGGCACCTTTCTGAGCCGCATGCCGAACGCCATGTTCGAGAACACGTTGAGATGGGGGAATAGCGCGTAATTCTGGAACACCATCGCCACGTCGCGGTCGTGCGGCAGCTCGTCGCTGACGTCCTTGCCGTCGAACAGGACCTCCCCCTCGAGGCGACCTCGAGACCGGCGACGATGCGCATGGTGGTGGTCTTGCCGCAGCCCGAGGGCCCCACGAACACGATGAACTCGCCCTCGGTCGCCTCGAGCGAGAAGTCCTCGACCGCTACGAAATCGCCGAAGCGCTTCCAGACGTGACGGAGCTCCACCCTCGCCATTCGAATCTCCCTGGAGGACGCTAAGCGCTCGCTGAAACTCGGAGGAGCTTCGGCGGCCGGCGGCTCGCCGCCTCGCCTCCTCGCCCCTTTTCCCGATTGATGCACGGGACCTGCAACCCTGTCCACGCGCTGAAGGCCATTGCGCCCGGTGTCCGGAACGTCGAAGCGGCACATTGACCGGCTGCTATACCCGCGTATAGGCTGACATGCCAGCTGGTTCTGCCGAAAGGGGGTTCATAGCCTCCAATTCACTCACGCAATTCACCACTCGACGAGCCGACCGAAGGTCGGCCGAGGGCGATGGCGGTTCACCAGGAAAATCGCGGCTTGACAATTTGTGTTCGGCGGCGCGTGTCGATGCCGCCATCGCATGCAGAGGAGGAAGGAAATGACCAATCGTTACGATGACGAAAAATTCGGTCCGAAATCGTGCGCGACTTCGTGCGCGGCAATATCAGCCGACGCCAGTTCATCGTGCGCGGCGCGCAACTCGGTCTATCGGCCACTGTCCTGGCGAAGCTGACCCAGCCCTCGCGGGCCGCCGCCAATCTGATCGACTCCGATCCCGTGTCGCCCTACGAGTCTCCCATCACGCCCGAGCGCGTGGCGTTCCTCAAGACCAAGCCCTACAAAGGCACGACTATCAACGTGATGGTTCTCAAGGCGACAGTCGGCGACGGCTTGAAGTATCATGTGCCGCACTGGGAGGAGACGACCGGCGGCAAGGTGAACGTCGCCGAGGTGCCGATCGAGACGCTGCATCAGCAGATCTTCTCCGACCTCGCGAGCGGCTTGGGCAGGTACGACGCCTACATGACTGGCGCCTGGTTCTACGGCGATTTCTTCGTTCCGAAGGACTCATATATCGTTCCGGTCGATAAGTTCATTGGCAATTCTAAGGCTCCGTATTGGGACCCAGACCAATGGATCCCCTCAATGCGTAAGCTATACTCGTGGGACGGGAAAGTGTACGGTGTCTTGTTCGACGGAGACGCTCAGGCGCTTTACTACCGAAAGGACGCTTTTTCGAAGAAGGAAAACCAGGACAAATTCAAGGCTAAGTACAACTACGACTTGCCAATGCCTCCGAAGACGACCAAGGAGTACCATGACGTTGCGGACTTCTTTACCGGCTGGGACTGGAACGGCGACGGCCAGAAGGACTGGGGCATTTCGCTGCACGCCAAGGTCAACGAGCAGGGCTTCTTCCACTTCCTGACGCTCTCGGCGCCTTTTGTGGTTTCGAAAGACAACAGGTACTATTTCTTCAATCCCGACACAATGAAGCCGCTGATCAACTCGGAAGGCCACGTCAAGGCGCTCGAGGAATATGTGAAGTTCCTCGCCAATGGTCCGAGGGAGGAGATCAGTTGGACGCTCGGTCAGGGCTGGAACCTGTTCCTCGCCGGACATTCTGCGACGGAGCCGACCTGGGGCGACCTGCCGACGCTGGCGCAGGATCCGAAGACCTCGAAGGTTCAGGGCAAGATGGGCGCAGCCCCGCTTCCGGGCACGACGGAGGCTTTCAACCCGATCACCGGCGAATGGAAGAAGTACGACCTCAACCAGGTTGGCAACACCAACGGCGGTTCCTGGCACTGCGTGATTTCGCGCCTGTCCAAGAAGCAGGAGGCGACCTACGACTTCCTCGCCTTCATGGCCAACAAGAAGAACGCATTGTTCAACTGCACGACGGGCTGGACCGGGGTGCAGCCCGGGATGAAATTCGAATACTTCCCGCCGACAGGCAATGGCAAGGTCGCGGACTGGACGGGCGCCAATCCGCCGTGGAACGAAGACGACGTCGTCGAGTACCTGAAAGCGTACTACGCCGTTCTCGCCGCGCCGCTTCAGCAGGAATACCTGCGCATCCCCGGCGCAGCCGACTACTGGCATGAGCTCGACATCAACGTGTCGGCGGTGCTCGGCGCCAGATGCAGCCGAAAGCAGCCCTCGACGCCACCGCTACGGCCTGGGAGAAGATCACCGACCGCTACGGACGCGAAAAGCAGAAGGCGTTGTACAAGGCGTCGTTCGACTGAGCAAGCAAAGGGACGCGGTCCGCGGCCATGCGCCGTGGACCGCGTCCGGAATCGGAGGAACGACGACGCAATGGCGACAGCGGCTCGGGTTCGGCGCCTGGAAAGCGGTGGCGCTTTCAAATACGCGCTGCTCATGCCCGCGGTTCTTTGGGTCATCGCGTTCACGTTTTTTCCGCTGATCTCGGTGATCCGCTACAGCTTCGCCAATTACGTGCTGGGAGAAGGGATCACCGGATACGTCGGCCTCGCCAATTACGTCGACGTTCTCACCTCCGATCGGTTCTGGCACGCCATTCTCGTCACAGTGATCTTTGTCGTGGTGGCGGTGCCGATCGAGCTGGTGCTCGGCTTCCTCGCGGCGTGGCTGGTCAATCTCCACGCTCCGGGAACCCGGACGTTCCGCACGATCATCGGCTCGCCGCTGTTCACCCTCGAAGTGGCGATCGGCTATCTCGGCGTCACCTTCTTCACAGACCAGGGCGGGCTCATCGCCGTGCCGCTGGCCGCAATAGGCGTCCACATCCCCTGGATGTCGACGGATTACGGCGGCATCGCCGGCGCGATCCTGCTCGACGTCTGGCGCTGGACGTCGTTCATCTTCATCATCGTGCTTGCGGGCCTGTCCGGTATCCCGAGCGACCTCTACGACGCCGCGGTCCTCGACGCGAAAAACCATTGGCAGGTGATGTGGCACCTGGCGATCCCGCTTACTTGGCCGGTGATCACGATCGCGGTGCTCCTGCGCACGATCGAATGCCTCAAGGTCTTCGCCATCCCCTTCGCCCTGACGTCGGGCGGACCGGGCACCAGCACCGAACCGTTCAGCGCCATGGACTACCTGACAACCATCCAGTTCTTCGACTTCGGCAAGGGGTCCGCCATGGGCATCGTATTCCTGATCATGGTCTCCGTGGTGATCACGACGTTCTTCAGGCAGATGCGCAAGAGTCTGGCGTGAGGATCGGGAGCCCGCGATGATCAACATCCTCTGGACGCGAGCCGGAATCGGGTCCCGCATCCTCATTTACGCTCTCTTGATCGCAGCCTCGGTCTTCACCCTCGTGCCGTTCCTCTGGGCGGCCGTCAATTCGGTCAAGACACTCTCCCAGACGTTTGAGCTCAACGCCTTCATTCCGTTCCTGCAGTTCCAGCCGTCTCTCGGGGCGTGGCGCGAGGTTCTCGCCGACCCGCAGACCGTGAACGCCTTCATCAGCAGTTGCGTGGTGAGCGCCGGCACGACCGTCTTCTCGCTGATCCTCGGCGTTCCGGCGGCCTATGCGCTGGCGCGCTACGAGTTTCCCCTCCGCTCGAACGACATCGCGCTCTGGTTCCTGTCGCAGCGCGTCCTGCCGCCCGCAGTCGTGCTGGTGCCCTTCTACCTCCTGCTCGTCTATCTGCGCCTGATCGACACCTGGACCGGCTTGATCATCTGCTACTCGGCCTTCAATCTCGCCTTCGTCGTTGTGATCATGCGCGACATTTTCCGCGACGTCAGCACCGAGGTCGAGGACGCGGCCAAGGTCGAGGGCGCGACACCCTGGCAGATCTTCTGGATGATCGCCCTGCCGCTGTCTCTCGACGGTCTCGTCGTCTCGTCGGTCCTGGTCTTCGCCTTCAGCTGGAACGAGGCTTTGTTCGCTTCCGCCCTGACCTCGCAGCACGCTGCGCCGTTTTCCGCCCTCGTGCTCGCCTCGCGCTCGACGCGCGGGGTCGATTTCAACACCGCGGCCGTCAATACCCTGATCGGCATCATCCCGCCGGTGATCTTCTATTTCTTCGTCCAGCGCTACCTCGCCCGCGGCCTGACATTCGGCGCTGTGAAAGGCTAGCGGCATGGAATTCGCCGGCGCCGGCAAGGGGGCGACTTGCGAGTTTTATGTCGTCCTCAAGCAAACAGCCGCCGCGCCGGAGACAAACGGTTGCCTCCTCAGAGAACGCCGCGAGACCGGTTGGCAATCCTGCCGTTTTCCGCAATCTCCGCTCCTGGCGCGTCTGTCACGTTCCGCTACGGCAGCTTTCCGAAGGTCTCCGCGCGTTCCCGGCTGACCGGTAACGTCGGCAGCGGGTCGGAAGCCGAAATTCAAACAGACCCACTACCGCCTGGCGAGGCTTCTTGCTGAAAAACCGAACCTGTGTTAGGATCGCCTTGGCGACGAACCCGTCGGCCGCTGGTCCCGCCGGCGGCGGGAGGGGTTTGGCGGGGATTTGAGGAGCGGGCGAGAAAAAAACGATTTGGATTTGCGTCTAAACCCTTGAAAAGGCTCAATTCGCGGAAGGGAATCGTTTGGATTCCGCTTCCCCTGGCTTTGCTCCGGCTTCCGCTGGCTTGGGTCTCGTTTCCTCGGGCTTGGATCGGGCTTCCGCCGGGCCGGAAGCGGAGCGGCCTTCAGGCCGCTTTCAGCAGCCGCTCGACTTCGTTTACCAAATCTCGAAGGTGAAAAGGCTTCGAGAGAATCTTGGCGTCCCTGGGCGCGTTGTTGTCGGGATTGAGCGCCACCGCGGCGAAGCCGGTGATGAACATGACCTTGATTTCCGGATCGAGTTCGGTCGCCCGGCGCGCCAGCTCGATTCCGTCCATCTCCGGCATCACGATGTCGGTCAGCAACAGCTCGAACGGCTCCTCGCGCAGCCGGTTGTAGGCGGACAGTCCGTTGTCGAAGGAGGCGACCGAATAGCCCGCGTTCTGCAGCGCCTTGACCAGGAAGCGGCGCATGTCGTTGTCGTCCTCGGCGAGCAGGATCTTGGCTGCGATCTCGACCGGCGTGCGCATTCCTGCTCCCTCGTGAGGCTTGGCAAAATCGCGGCGCCCCGGTAAAATTTCAAAAGAGGCGGCGCGCGAATTCTCGCGAGCCCGAGAATCTCAAACGCATGATAAAGCCCAAGCGCGCCCTTAGAGCAAGGGCGCACGAGGGGTTCCCGGAGAGACTATGGACGATTTCGAGCGATTGGCGGCGACGGACTTCGATTGTCCGATCGAGACCATCGAGCCGGTTCGCCTGACTTCGCCGCTCGTGTTCAGTTCGCCTCACTCCGGGTCAGTCTATCCACGGCGATTTCTCGCCGCCTCGCGCCTCGATCCGCTGACGCTGCGGCGCTCGGAGGACGCCTTCGTCGACGAGTTGTTCCTGCCCTGCGTCGGGCTCGGGGCCCCGCTCTTGCGCGCGAACTTTCCGCGCGCCTATCTCGACGTCAACCGCGAGCCTTACGAGCTCGATCCACAGGTTTTCGACGAGCGCCTGCCGGAATTCGCCAACACCCGCTCGCTGAGGGTCGCGGTCGGCCTTGGAACCATCCCGCGGGTCGTCGGAGACGCTCAACCGATCTACAAGCGGCCGATGCCGGTCTCGGAAGGCCTGGGCCGGATCGAGGCGCTCTATCGCCCCTATCACCAGCGATTGAAGGGCCTCTCGAACGGGCGCGCGGCCGATTCGGGGTCGCGGTTCTGCTCGACTGCCATTCGATGCCGAGCAACGGCGCCGACGTCGGGGGGTGGGACATCGTGCTCGGCGATCGCTACGGCGCGAGCGCGGCGCCGAGCGTGGTCGAGATTCTCGAGGCGAGCCTGCGCGCGGCCGGATACCGGGTCCGCCGCAACAAGCCGTTCGCGGGCGGGTTCATCACCGAACATTTCGGCGCCCCCGCGCAGAGCATGCATGCGGTTCAGATCGAAATCGCCCGGGCGCTTTACCTCAACGAGCGCAGGATCGTCAGGACCGAGAAATGGACCGCGCTGCGCGACGACCTCTTCGCCGCGGCCAAATCGCTGGCCGGCGAACTCGGACCGGACCGGCTCGCGGCCGAATAGCGCGCGCAAGGCCCCGCCTGTCCGGCGGCCGTTCAAGAAAGCGCAAGGGAACAAGAGAAGAGGCGGCCGGCGAGCCGTCGAACCCGGCGAATCCTTCGCCCCGGAACCGCCAGGGGCCGGCGTTCGTGAAATTGCTCCCGCATTGCACAATGATATGCCCGCGACGCACAATTCAACCGCGAGAACATTGAATAGGCGAGGTTTGCGCTGCGGAATTGCGCTATGGCCGAAGGCCGGCCTCCCGATTTGGCGTTTGCGCCGGGCTTTGCGCCAAAGCCTTCGACAAAAAAGGAGGCCGCCATGTCGCCACGGCGGCCCTAAGTCTAGGGAGGAAACGCCCAAGGAGGGCATATGCGGCAGATCGTGCCGCACCGCAACAATATCGGCCCGGACAGGCGCTCTTGCAAGACTTTTCTTCGTCCGGTAGGCCGTCTTTGTCCGAATTGGCTCGGTCCGCAGAAAGGCGTTTCACGCCAAGCATCCTTTGCCGTCGGCATTATGGCAATAAGAACAATGCGTTAAAACAATCGCTCCCCTGCTGGCGAGTGTTGAGTCGCCTCAGGAAGGGATACCTGACATGCAAGCTGAGCATATCTTCGCGCACCGCTGTGAGGTCTGGCGATGACAGCGGTCGATTTCGAGGCTTTCGTGGAGCGCCTGGCCCAGGTTTCCGGCGAGGTGATTCTCCCATTCTTTCGCAGCGCGATCGGGGCCGAGGACAAGTCGCGCGGCGGCGCCTTCGACCCGGTGACCGAGGCCGACCGCGGAGCCGAGGCGGCGATGCGTCGACTGATTGGACAAACGTTTCCGGCGCATGGCGTGATCGGGGAGGAATACGGCCAGGATCGGCCCGACGCCGAATACGTGTGGGTCCTCGATCCCATCGACGGCACCAAGAGCTTCGTCGCCGGAATGCCGACCTGGGGCACGCTGATCGGCCTCATGCATCGCGGCCGCCCGGTCTACGGCATGATGGCGCAGCCGTACACCCGAGAGCGCTTCTACGGCGACGGCCAGCGCGCCAGGCTAAGAACGCTCGCGGCCACGCATGGCAACTCGCCGCCTTCCGAATGGGCGATCCGTTCGCTGCGCACGCGCGCCTGCGCGTCGCTGGGCGAAGCGACCTTAATGACGACGAGCCCACTCCTCATTCGCGACGCTTCCGACCTCAAGGCCTATACGAGGGTCGAAAACGAAACGCGCATGCCCCGGTACGGGGGCGACTGCTACGCCTTTTGCGCGCTCGCCGCGGGCTTTGTCGATCTCGTCGTCGAAACCAATCTCAAGCCCTATGACATTGTCGCCCTGATGCCGATCATCGAGGGGGCGGGCGGCGTCGTCACGACCTGGGAGGGCGAAGACGCGGCGAATGGCGGGCGCATCCTGGCCGCTGGCGACCGGCGATTGCACGACGAGGCGCGCCGGATGTTGCTCGGCCTAGCCTGACGGCTCCGCGAAGGGGTCGAAGAGGCCTGGGGTCGGCGGCGGCTTGCGGCGCGGCGCGACAATGCATGTCAGGGAGCCCGCGACGAATGCCGCGGCGGCGGCGGCGAGGGCGTATTCGAACAGTTCGGCTGCGCCGGGCAGGCGGGTCATCGAGGCTCCGAAATAGAAGGCGGCGCCGAGAGCCGCGAGCAGCGCGACGCTGGCGGAGACGGGACCGACGCGCCCGATCGCGGCCAAGGCGACGATCGGCGTCGTCAAAGCCAGCGACAAGGCCATGGCGACGATCAGCCCGGTTCGCCCGTCGATGAAGCCATATCTGTCGAATGCGGCGCTGACGACGACGATCGCCGCCTGCGCCGCCCGCATCCGGGCCAGGCGCACGCTGGCGAGCGCAGGATAGGCCTTTGGCGGGGCGGCGAGCGCGATCCCGAACGCTCGCGACGACATGTGAACCCCGGCCCGCGCGAGGGCGAGCGCGACGGCGAGCGCGGCCGCGCCGATGAGCGAGGCGGTGACGGGCTTGGCGCCGCCGGGCGTGAGATCGAACGAAAATGATCGATGCGCCGTCATCGCCGCCGCGACGAGCGCCAAACCCATGATCACGCCGCCGAGCCCGGCCCTGGCCGCCGTCCGGGCGTCGGGGCTTGCGACCGCCGCCAATTCGAAGGCGAAGAAGCCGGCCACGGCGAGAGTGGTGGCGACGAAGAGCGGGATCGAACCCAGTGACGACAGCGCGACGGACGCCGAGGCGAACGCCGCTTCCGGATCGGGCGGGGCGAGGCCAAGTCCCAGGACCGCGGCGACCCCAACGCCGACGATTATCGCCATCGCTCCGGCGCCGGCCGCCGCACACCAGACCACGCCCGCGAGTCCTCCTGGGGCGACGCTGAGCGCGAGCGCGATCGCCACGATCGTCTCGGCCGAGGCGCGGTTCGAAGTCACCAGCGCCCGCGTTTCGGCGACGGCGATTCGGTAACCCGCCATCGCCGTCAGCACGGCCGCGATCCAGACGATGAGCGCCGAGGCCCAGCGCGCCGGAGAGCGGGCAAAGCGGGTCGCGATGACGTCGGTGAGCGAGGTCGCGCCGAACCGCCTCAGCAAGGGCCCGAAGCCCGCAGCGGCGAGAGCCGCTCCGGCGAATACGCCGAGCCAGGGCGGGTCTGCCGGCGAGGCGAAGCCGCGGTCAAGGCAGAGCGCCATTCCCGCGGCCACGGCCACGACGTTAAGAGCGCCGTAAAACGCCGGAAGGCCGCGCCTCGCGGCCAGGAATGAAGCGAGATCGGCATTGCGCGCGCCAAGGCCGAAGATCGCGAGCCCGGCCAAGGCATAGAGCGGACCGAGCGCCCGGACGAGCGGAGCCGGAGCGCCGATCCGGTCAAGGGCGGCGATTGTCACAATCCCGACAGCGAAAGCCGCGGCGGCGAAAGCGGCCAAACCATTGATTCTGGCTGAGTTGCGGTGCAATGGCACGAGGAGATTCGGAGGCGGGAGGTTTCCCGTCTTACCGACTTTCCGGTCCCGCCGCCAGAAGGCGCCGGCCAGCGACGGCGGACTTGAACCCTTTGCCGGCCAGCGCTCATCGCCGGGAGTGTCTCTTGCTTCGGACCTTTTTCTTTACTTTGGACCTTTTTCTTTCGTTCTCGACTTCGTGTCCGGCGCCGGAGCGTGGGCGTAGCCATGCGGGCCAGACCAGCCGGGCAGATAGTCCGCCTCGCCGGTCCTGGCCAACGCCAGCGCTTCCGTCAGCGCCGCATTGAAGTCCGCTCTGATTGCCTTCGCTTTGATGCGCGAGCGCAGGAAGTCGGCCCATAGGAATTCCGAGAACGGCGTCGCATCTTTCGCGAAGCCGCCGCTAGTGCGCAATTCGCCGGCGAGCGAGCGATACGGATCGTCCTCCAGACCCCTGACCGTCTTCGGCAGCTCTGAATAAGGCCGTCGCCGTCCCTTGGAATCGTAAGGATGCGTCCAGCCATGGAAGGCCATCACATTCCAGAAATGGTCCGCTGGCAGACGGCTCAAATCCGCAACGATGGTCACGAAGACGCTGTTGACGTCTTCCTCATAGAGGGCGCGAGCCAGATGGTGATGATCGATCAGATAACGTTCGCCCTTGAGGCCGATGATGACCGGCACCATGTGCGCGCCGAGGAATTTCTCCAGGCCCTGCGAGATTCTCTGCTTCCACGTGTCTCGCTTCTGAAAGACTTCGTGCATTCCGAGGGTCATCTGGGTCGGCCGCAGACTCAGGATCGGCGTCGAGTGGAGAACTGGCTCGCGCGCGGAAAGCATTGGCGCACCGCAGTTTGGTTCGGCGAAAGACCACCGGCGGAAAACTGTCTTATTTGAACGGCCGGGTCAACGGGCCCGCTTCGCGACGGGACGAGGCTGTTGTCGTCTAGGTCATTTGACCCTCTCAACAAATCGTGATTTGTCGCGCCGCGTCCTAAAAACCCGCGTTTCTCGGCGAGACCGTCCGGCCATGCGTTCTGAACGCTATAACGTGCGCGAATCCGAAGCCAAATGGCGCAAAGCCTGGGCGCAAGCGCGGGTCTTCATGACCCGCAACGACGATCCGCGGCCCAAATATTATGTCCTCGAGATGTTCCCTTATCCTTCGGGCCGGATTCATATGGGCCATGTGCGCAACTACGCCATGGGCGACGTTGTCGCGCGCTACCGGCGCGCGCGCGGCTACAACGTCCTGCATCCGATGGGTTGGGACGCTTTCGGCCTGCCGGCGGAAAACGCCGCCATACAGAATGCGACCCATCCGGCGAAATGGACTTACGCCAATATTGAGACCATGCGCGCGCAATTGCAGTCGATGGGCCTGTCGCTGGACTGGTCGCGCGAAATCGCGACCTGTGACCCGAGCTACTACAAGCATCAGCAGAGGCTGTTTCTCGATTTTCTCGCCGCCGGCCTCGTCGCGCGCAAGAAATCGAAGGTCAATTGGGACCCGGTCGATCACACCGTGCTCGCCAACGAGCAGGTGATCGACGGCCGCGGCTGGCGTTCCGGCGCGGTGGTGGAGCAGCGCGAGCTCGCGCAATGGTTCTTCAAGATCACCGAATATTCGGACGAACTGCTTGCGGGTCTGGAGCGCCTCGATCGCTGGCCCGAGAAGGTCCGCCTGATGCAGCGCAACTGGATCGGACGGTCGGAAGGCCTGACGGTGCGTTTCGTCATCGATCCGGCCACGCTCGGCCCGCTCGCTCGCGAGCCGGGAGTGGGCGAGCTCGAAATTTACACGACGCGCCCCGACACGTTGTTCGGCGCGAAGTTCATGGCGATCGCGCCTGATCATCCGCTCGCCGGCGCCGCCGCGCGACACGATCCGGCGCTCGCCGCCTTCATCGAGGAATGCCGCAGGGTCGGAACGTCGGTCGCGGCGATTGAGACCGCCGAGAAGAAGGGCTACGACACGGGATTACGCGTGCTTCACCCGTTCGATCCCGACTGGCGCCTGCCGGTTTACGTCGCCAATTTCATTCTCATGGACTATGGGACCGGCGCCATCTTCGGCTGCCCGGCTCACGACCAGCGCGATCTCGATTTCGTCAACGCCTATGGGCTCGGAGCGACACCCGTCGTCTGCCCGCCCGGCGCCGACCCTGCGACCTTCGTCATCGACAAGGTCGCCTATGACGGCGAGGGCGTGATGATCAATTCCCGCTTCCTCGACGGTATGACGATCGAGGCCGCCAAAGAAGAAGTGGCGCGTCGCCTAGAGGCGGTGAAGCTCGGCGACAGGCCGCAGGCCAAGCGGCAGGTCAATTTCAAACTGCGCGACTGGGGCGTCTCGCGCCAACGCTATTGGGGCTGCCCGATACCGATCATCCATTGCGACAGCTGCGGCGTCGTTCCGGTTCCGGCCCAGGATCTGCCGGTCAGGCTCCCCGACGACGTCACGTTCGATCAGCCGGGAAACCCGCTCGAGCGCCACCCGACTTGGAAGCACGTCATCTGTCCCCGATGCGGCGCGCCGGCGCGGCGCGAGACCGATACGATGGACACGTTCGTCGATTCTTCCTGGTACTTCGTGCGCTTCACCGATCCGACCAACGAATCGGCGCCGGCCGATCGGGCCGTGGCCGATCGCTGGCTGGCCGTCGATCAATATATCGGCGGAATCGAGCACGCGATCCTGCATCTGCTCTATTCGCGCTTTTTCACCCGCGCGATGCGCAAATGCGGGCATCTCGATCTCGATGAGCCGTTCGCCGGCTTGTTCACCCAGGGCATGGTCGTCCACGAGACCTATCGCGATAGCAGCGGACAATGGCTCGCGCCCCCCGAGGTGCGTCTTGAGACGGATGACGAAGGCCGTCGAGCCTTTCTCGTCGACAGCGACGAACCGGTCGAAATCGGCCCGATCGAGAAGATGTCGAAGTCGAAGCGCAACACGGTCGATCCTGACGACATCATTGCGACCTACGGCGCCGACACGGCTCGATGGTTCATGCTCTCCGACTCGCCGCCTGAACGCGACGTCATCTGGACGGAGGCCGGCGTGCAGGGGGCCTACAAGCAGACACAGCGGCTCTGGCGCCTGACCTGCGAGATCGAGCGCGCCGTCGGACCCGAGCGTCCGGCGGCGCCGGCGGCGTTTGGCGCGGAGGCCCGGCGCATCCGCCAGATCGCACATGGCGCGCTGGCGAAGATCGAGGACGAGATCGAGCGGCTGCGCTTCAACGTCTGCATCGCCACGATCTATGAATTCGGCAATGCGCTCGGCGCGGCGGTAGGAGCGATCGAGGCGACGCCGATCCCCGACGACTTGCGGTTCGCCCTTGCCGAGGCGGGCGACATTCTGGTCCATTGTTTCGCGCCGATGATGCCGCATCTTGCGGAGGAATGCTGGGAAGCGCTCGGCCACAAGTCATTCGTTGCGCAAAGCCCATGGCCGGTCGCCGACCGCGGGCTGATCGTTTCGAGCCACGTGACCTATGTCGCCCAGGTCAACGGCAAAAAGCGGGGCGAACTGAGGATCGAGCGCGACGCCGACGCCAAGCGGGTTGAAAACGCCGCGCTCGCCCTCGACGCCGTCGTCCGGGCGATGGATAATAAGCGGGCTCGCAAGGTCATTATCGTGCCGCACAGGATCGTCAATGTCGTGGTTTAGAATTCTCGGCGGGGGGGCGGCGCTTGCGCTGGCGGGCGGCGTGGCCGGCTGTTTCCAGCCGCTCTACGGCGAGGCTTCGCATCCGGGTCTCGTCGAAGACTTGCGGGCGATCGAAGTCGCGCCCATCAAGGACCGCGTCGGCCACTATCTGGCCGAGGACCTCATCGCCGACCTCAACGGCACGGGTCAGACGCCGCCGCCGAAATATCACCTGACGGTCACGGTTTCGCTGGGAACGCAGACGCCGACGGTCAACTCGGAAATCAACGCCGCCTCCTCGGCGACGATGACGGGCGAAGCCAGTTACACCCTGACCAGGGTCGATGGCGGCGTCAAGATTCTGACCGGCAACGCCAACGCGGCCGCGGCCTACGACCGCACGACGCAGCGCTATGCCGACCTGCGCGCGGCGCGCGACGCCGAGATTCGCATCGCTCGCGCGCTTTCCTCGGAAATATCGCTGCGTCTCGCCTCAGCGCTGGCCGGCAAGAATTCGTAAGGCCTTGTCTCGGCTTCGCCCGAAGCCTTAGCTTAAGGGCGATGGTTTCTTTCGTCCTCCAGCGCCTGGCGGTTCTCGCAGCGACGCTCCTGTGCGCGTCGCTGATCGTATTCGCCGTCATGGAAATTCTTCCGGGCGATGCCGCGCAGACCATGCTGGGACCGACCGCGACGCCCGAGTCGGTCGCGGCCCTGTCGCACAAGCTCGGCCTCGACCAGCCGGCGCCCCTGCGTTACGCGCACTGGATCGGCGGCGCTGTTCATGGAGACTTCGGGCTTTCCTACGCCTATAATTCGCCGATCGGGCCGCTGATCGGCTCGAGTCTCTTGGTCAGCGCGCCCCTGGCCCTGATGGCGATGGCGCTCGCCGCCTTCATCGCTCTGACCGCGGGTGTCTATGCTGCGGGCCGAAGGGGCCGGACGGGCGACGCGATTGTGATGGGCGCGAGCCAGATCGGCATCGCCGTGCCGAATTTCTGGCTTGCGATCCTGTTGGTGATCGTGTTCGCCGTGACTCTCAGGCTCGTTCCCGCCGGCGGGTTCCCCGGTTGGGAACACCCATTCCGGGCGCTCGAAGCTCTGATTCTGCCTGCGGTCGCGCTCGGGGTGGTGCAGGCGGCGATCCTGACCCGCGTCACGCGATCCGCTGTGCTGGAGGCGCTCAACGAGGATTTCATGCGCACTGCGCGCGCCAAGGGCGTGTCGCGACGCTCGGCGCTCTGGCGGCACGCGCTGCCGAACGCGCTGGTTCCGATTCTCACCATCATGGGCCTTCAATTCGCAAACCTTATCGCCGGCGCGATCGTGGTCGAAAACGTGTTCGTTCTGCCCGGCCTCGGCCGGCTTCTCCTGCAGTCGATCTCCAATCGCGACACCCTGGTGGTTCAAAACTGCGTGATGCTGACGGCGATCATCGTGATCGGGCTCAATTTTGTCGTCGACGTCGCCTGCGCCGCGATCGATCCGCGGCTCAGGAACCCCGCCGCATGAGCGCCATCGCATGGCCCCGGCCGCGCGCCAACGCCAGCCTGTGGCTCGGCGCCGCTTTGGTCGGAGCCCTGATCGCCGCGGCGGCTCTGTCGCTCGTCTGGACGCCGTACCCGCCAGCCGCGATCGACATTCCCCACAAGCTCGCGTCGCCTTCGACCGCCCATTGGTTCGGCACCGACAGCCTCGGGCGGGACGTCGCCTCGCGGTTGCTGGCCGGCTCGCGGGTGTCGATTCTCGTCGGCGTCGTCGCGGTCGGCATCGGGCTTGTGTTCGGGGTCGCGCTTGGCCTCGTCGCGGCGTTCTCCAGGGGCCTCACCGAGGATGCGGTCATGAAGGCGAGCGACTTCGTCTTTGCCTTTCCCGCGCTGCTGTCGGCGATCATGCTGACCTCGACTTTCGGTCCCGGCGTCGTCAACGCGATCATCGCGATCGGGGTCTATAATGTGCCGATCATCGCCAAACTGACTCGCGCGACCGCCAATGGCGTCCTGGCCCGCGAATTCTCGCTTGCCGCGCGCGCCGCCGGACGCGGACCGCTGTCCATCGCCCTCGACCACGTGCTGCCGAACATCGCGCCCGCGCTGATCGTGCAGGCGACGATCCAGTTCGCTATCGCGATCCTGGCCGAGGCGGCGCTCTCATATCTCGGCCTCGGCGCGCAGCCGCCGCAGGTCTCCTGGGGCAAGATGCTCGCCGACGCGCAGAACGTCCTTTATAACGCGCCGCATCTGGCGATTTATCCTGGCGTCGCGATCGCACTCAGCGTGCTCGGCCTCAATCTACTCGGCGACGGGCTGCGCGACGCGCTAGATCCCAAGCTCAAGATCAGGAATTGAGATGCTGCTGGAGGTTTCCGACCTCGTCGTCGACCTCGCGACGCCGGACGGCGCGCGGCGCGTAGTCGACGGGGCGACGTTCGCGCTCGACGAAGGCGAGAGTTCTCGGGGTCGTCGGCGAATCCGGCTCCGGCAAGACGATGACCGCTCTCGCGCTGATGGGTCTGACGCCGGAGAACGCGATTATTTCGGGCTCGATCCGCTTCGAGGGGCGTGAACTCGTCGGCCTCGATGAAGAGGCGATGCGCGCCCTGCGCGGCGATCGGATCGCGATGGTTTTTCAGGAGCCGATGACCGCGCTCAACCCGTTGCACCGGGTCGGCGCGCAAGTCGCCGAGCCGCTGATGCTGCATCGCGGGATGTCGAAAAGAGCGGCGCTCGCAATCGCCACGAAGCTGCTCGAACATGCGCGGCTCGCCGAGCCTGAACGGGCGGCGCGGTCCTATCCGTTCGCGCTGTCGGGTGGCGAGCGGCAGCGGGCGATGATTGCGATGGCGATCGGCTGCTCGCCGCGACTGGTCATCGCCGATGAGCCGACGACGGCGCTCGATGTGACGGTTCAGGCGCGAATTCTGGAGCTGATCGACGGTCTGCGCTCGGAATCAAAAATGGCGCTTCTCCTGATTAGCCATGATCTGGCGGTGGTCGCGGGTCACTGCGACCGCATCATTGTGATGTACGCGGGCCTTTTGATGGAGAGCGGCCCAGTCGACATGGTTCTGCGCGAATCAAAAAATCCCTATACGCGCGCGCTGCTGGAGGCTCGGCCGCGGCCCGGCGCTCCGCGCGGCGCCCGGCTCAAGACCATTCCCGGCGCGCCGCCCGTCGCCTCTGCCAACCGCGCCGGCTGCCCGTTCGCCGACCGCTGCGTGTTGACGATCGACATCTGCCGCACGACGCCTCCGCCACAGGTCGCGTTCGGCCCCGACCACATGTCAAAATGCCACCGCGCCGGCGAGATAGGGCTGACCCGATGAGCGGGCCGCCGCTGCTGGAGGTCGTCGATCTGGTCAAAACCTATCGTCTGCCGCGGACGAGCCTGATGGCGCCGAGGCTCGCCCGTCCCGCGCTGGCGGGCGTGAGCTTTTCCGTTTGGACTGGGCGCTCGTTTGGGATTGTCGGCGAATCCGGGTCGGGCAAGTCGACGCTGGCCCGCATCGCCCTGGCGCTCGACCGGCCGGATTCTGGAATGGTCAAGCTCGAAGGGCGATCCCTGTTCGACCTGCCGCGCCGCGAATTGCGCCGCCTTCGCGCCCATATGCAAATGATCTTTCAGGATCCGTACGGTTCGCTCGATCCGCGCCAGCGGGTCGAGAAGATCGTCGCCGAGCCGCTCGCGGCGTTGGGCGGCGCCTCGCGCACCGGGCGCCGCGCGCGGGTCGCGGCGTCGCTGGAGGCGGTCGGCCTCAACGCCTCCGACGCGACCAAGTATCCGCATGAGTTTTCCGGCGGCCAGCGGCAGCGAATCGCGATCGCCCGGGCGCTGATCACCAGGCCTAAGCTCGTCGTCGCCGACGAGCCAGTGTCCGCGCTCGATGTTTCGGTCCAGGCGCAGGCCTTGAACCTGATGAGCGACCTGCAGCGCGACGCGGGCGTGACCTATCTCTTGATCAGCCACGACCTCGCGGTCGTCGCCCACATCTGCGTTACGACCGCGGTGATGTTTCGCGGACGCGTAGTCGAAATCGGTCCGACCGAGGCGCTGTTCGCTGCGCCGGCGCATCCTTATACCCGCGAACTCGTCGATGCGACGCCGCGCCTCGACCGGCCGGCGCGAACCGCTCCATCGGCCCCAAAGGAGCCTGACGACGAGGCGGGGCGGGGCTGCCCATTTGCGGGGCGTTGCGCATTCGCGCGTTCGCGCTGCCTCGAAGAAGCGCCGGCTCTCGAGGCCGTCAATAAGGAAAGCCGCCGCGCGGCCTGTCACTACCCGCTGATTTAGGTCAGCTTCGTTGACTTGAACGTAATGCTTTTTTGGCCGGCGCGCTCTTGCGCGGCGTCTGGCGGCGCCCAATGTGATAGGCGCCTGAGCGATCGCCGCCGAAGGCGTTGCGGCCTCAGGAGCGATGGAGACTTTACAATGGCTACGGCGGATAGTGCGATGGGCGGTTCCTATGGCGCTCGGGAATTCGGTCCCGGGGAGTGGGCCCGCGCTCCATGGCGGCGCGGCGGGGTTTCGCGTTGGTCGCCATTCGAAATCATCGCCATGGTTCTCGGTTTCATTGTCTTTTGGCCGCTCGGCCTTGCGATCCTCGGCTACATGGCTTGGCGGCGCAGGTACGGCGGCCCCGACTTGCAAACTCTGGCCACTAGTAAGTGGCAGGACGCGCGCAGCATGATGTCATCGAGTCACGCGTGGGGATGCGGCCGCGGCATGAGCGGCGCGGCTCGTTTCTATTCCTCGACCGGCAACGCCGCATTCGACGAGTGGAAGACCGCGGAACTCGCCCGGCTCGACGAAGAGCGCCGAAAGCTCGACGAGGCGCAGCGCGAATTCGCCGAATATGTCGAGGCGATCCGGCGCGCCAAGGACCGCGAGGAGTTCGAACGCTTCATGGCCGAACGCCGCTCGCGTCCGGCCGGCGGAACAGAGCCGCCGCGCTGACGAAAATCGGAGAGAATCGTATGCTTTAACGGCGCCGGGCGTCCGCAAGGACGCCCGGTCGTTGACGCGCCGGACGGGGCGGGCGCGAATCTTGACGATACCGCCTCCGGCAATGTTATGCTCGGCCGCCCTTCCGCTTTAGCGCCGGAGCATGCCATGCGTCGCGTCACCCGCCTGCTTATCTCTCTCGCCTTCGCCTTTGGGGCATCGGCGGGCCTCGCCTTCGCCAAGGACAGCGTGACCATCGGGATGGTGCTCGAACCGCCGGGACTCGACCCGACGAGCGCGCCCGCCGCGGCGATCGGCGAAGTGACCCATTACAATATCTTCGAGGGTCTGACCAAGATCAACGAGGACTTCTCGGTGACGCCGCTGCTCGCCGAGAAATGGACTTTCTCGCCCGATCTCAAGACGCTCACTTTCACTTTGCGCCCGAACGTGAAGTTCCAGGATGACGAGCCCTTCTCCTCCAAGGACGTCAAATTCTCCTTCGAGCGCTTCGCCGCTAAAGACTCCACCAACAAGGACAAAGGTTTCTTCGCCTCGATCGCCTCGATCGACGCGCCTGACCCGAACACCGTCGTGCTTAAATTCAAGGAGCCGAGCTTCGAGGCGCTATTTCATCTGGGCATGAACACCGCCGTCATCCTCGATGAGAAAAGCGCCGCCAACGAAGCGACCAGTCCGATCGGGACCGGACCCTACAAACTCTCCTCATGGACCAAGGGCTCGTCGATCACGCTCGACAAATGGGACGGCTACCGCGATCCGTCGAAGATCGCGATCGCCCATGCGACCTTCCGCTTCATCTCCGATCCGTCGGCGGCGGTCGCGGCCATGCTCGCCGGCGACGTCGACGCCTTTCCGCGCTTCGCCAACGTTCAGGCGCTGGACCAGTTCAAGAGCGATCCGCGCTTCCAGGTGCTGATCGGCGGGACCGAGGGCAAGACGATCCTGGCCATGAACAACAAGCGCAAGCCGCTTGACGATGTGCGCGTGCGCCGGGCGATCGCCTACGCAATCGACCGCAAGGCGATCATCGACGGCGCGATGAACGGGCTGGGCGCGCCGATCGGCAGCCACCTGACTCCCAACGATCCTGGCTATGTCGATCTCACCGGCTTGTATCCGCATGACCCGGCCAAGGCGAAGGCGCTGCTGAAGGAAGCGGGCGTGACGACGCCGTTGCAGCTCAGCCTCATTCTGCCGCCGCCGCCCTACGCCCGCCAGGGCGGCGAGATCATCGCTGCTCAGCTGGCCAAGGTCGGGATCCAGGCGAAGATCCAGGACGTCGAATGGGCGCAATGGCTCTCGGGCGTCTATAAGGACCATAACTACGACCTGACCATCATCAGCCACGTCGAGCCGCTCGACATCGGCATCTACGCCAACCCGAACTATTATTTCCAGTACGACAGCCAAGCGTTCCGCGACATTTACGCCAAGGTGACCTCCGCCGCGAATCTCGCGGATTTCAAGAAAGCGCTCGGGGAGGCGCAGCGCAAGATCGCCGAGGATTGCGTCAACGCGTTCCTGTTCCAGTTGCCGAACGTGACGGTCGCGAATGCGAAGCTGCAGGGCCTGTGGAAGAACGCGCCGATCTTCGTCAACGACCTGTCGGCCATGTCCTGGAAGTAGACCCGGGGCGCGCGCGCGGGGGGGGGGAAAGGGGCCAAAGCCATGCAGCCCTTCCGGCTGTCGGCGATCGAGCTCATCCGCGCCTACCGATCGCGCGACCTGTCGCCGGTCGAGGCGATGCGGTCGGTGCTCGAGCGGGTCGAGGCGTTCGAGCCCCACATTCACGCCACCTATCTGCTGGCGCCCGAGCGGGCGCTGGCCGAGGCGCGCGCTTCGGAAGCGCGCTGGGCGCAAAAGCGGCCGCTCGGCGCGCTCGACGGCGTGCCGGTCACGGTCAAGGACAATATCGCGACCCGCGGCGAACCCGCGCCGCTGGGCACGGCGGCGAGCGACCTGACGCCAGCCGGCGCGGACGCCCCGCCGGCGGCGCGCTTGCGCGAGGCGGGCGCGATCATCTTCGCCAAGACGACGATGCCCGACTACGGCATGCTGTCGTCGGGTCTGTCGAGCTTCCATGCGCTCGCCCGCAATCCCTGGAGCCTGACGCGCAATCCGGGCGGCTCGTCGGCGGGAGCGGCGGCGGCGGCGGCGGCGCAATACGGCCCGCTGCATCTGGGCACCGATATCGGCGGCTCGGTGCGCCTGCCGGCCGGCTGGTGCGGCGTTTTCGGGCTGAAGCCCAGCGCCGGCCGCGTGGCGATCGAACCGCCCTATATCGGGCGGGTCGCGGGGCCGCTGACGCGGGACGCCGCCGACGCCGCGCTGATGATGGCGACGCTTTCCCTTCCCGACGCGCGCGACTATGCGAGCCTGAAGTTCGAGCGGCTCGACTGGGCGGTCGAGCCGGCCTCGGTCAAGGGTCTCGACATCGGGCTGATGCTGGAGGCGGGCTGCGGCGATCCTCCCTCGCCGCAGGTCAAGGCCGCCGTGGAGCGGGCGGCGCGCGATATCGCGCTCGCCGGCGCGCGTGTCGAGCCGCTGGCGCCGTTCCTGACCCAGGCCATGCTCGACGGCCTCGACCGGTTCTGGCGCATGCGGGCGCTGATCGACGTTCGCGCGCTCGCGCCCGACAAACGGGCCGCGATCCTGCCCTTCATCCGCGAATGGGCCAAGTCGGCGGCGGGACTGTCGGGCGAGGATGTGTTCCGCGGCTTCAGCCAGATCCCGGCGATGAGGAAGGCGGCGATCTCGGCGACGGTCGGCTTCGACTACATATTGTCGCCGACCGCGCCGATGACCGCCTTTGCGGCGGAATGGGCCTCGCCCAGCCAGGACCCGCTCAACCCGTTTCCGCATATCGGGTTCACGGTCGCATTCAACATGTCCGAGCAGCCGGCGGCGACGGTCAATTGCGGCTATGACGACGAAGGCCTGCCGATCGGCCTGCAGATCGTCGGCCGGCGCTTCGATGATCTCGGCGTGCTGAGCCTCGCGCGCGCCTTCGAGGCGATGCGGGCCGACGAGCGCCGGCCCTGGCCGGAGCCGCCGGCGGGGTAGGGACGTGGGAAGTCGCCCTAGACAACACTGGTCGTCAAAAAATTCAACCAACCAGGCCAGTTAGTCTCCGCCGCTCGCCTCAACAGATGTGTGAGTTGTCCATCCGGTGTCCGAGCGTCATTGTCTGGTTGCGCGCGCATTTGTGGCTGTCCCCATTGTCCCTAGACGCGCGTTCCTCCTGCCCCGCGCCGGCGCCCCCCGGACGCGGGGCTTTTCTTTCCGGCGGCCTTTAGGCCCAGCGGATTTATCCGCATCAAGAGCCATGGCGCCGCTTGCGCGGATTTTCGGCCGATGGCCCTCGATCGCTCTCTCGCCTGGTTGCGCCGCTGCCGCATATGGCTTCGGCACGGCCCCCGGCGGCCGATCCGCCAGCCGACCGACCCCCTGAAGCCTTAACCACCTTCGCCTAATCTTCGATCCTATGTCCTCCCTCGATCATCGCGGGTTCGCGCCCGCGCGCCCGCGCGCGGCCAGGCCGCTCGCCTTGGCCGGCGCAATCGCATTGTCGGCGGCGATCGCCTTTCTTTGCCGGCGCATCGCGCCCGACGCGCCGTCGATCCTCGCCATGGCGATCTCGGGATCGGCGGCCCTCGCCGTCGCCGCGCTCAGCCTGACGCTCGAGGACCAGGCGATGCCGGGGCTGACGCTGGCGGCGCTGGCCGGCGCGGCCGTCGCGGCGCTCGGCGCGCTCGCCGGTCCGCAGGCGCGGCTGAGGCTGTTCAGCCTCGCGATGGCGGCGCTGATGGCGGCGCTCGCGGTCTGGCTTGTCCGCGCGGCGCCAAGGAAGTTCCGCGTCGCGCCCGGCGGCGCCGGGCTCTATGCCGCGACGCTGGCGGCTCTTTGCGCCTATGCGGTTTTTATCGTCATCGTCTCGCGCGATCTGATGATCGCCGATTTCATGACGTACCGAAACATTTCGACCATGGTCGCCAGATTGGCCGACGCCGGCCATTGGCCGCTGCTCTGCTTCGCCGCCGTCGAATCGATTGCGCAGGACTATTCCTGGGCGCCGGCTCTGGCGCCCGGCCTCGCGCTGGCGGCGACGGCGCCGTTTTCGCGCGCGGTCTACACGTTCGCGATCCTCGCCCTCTACGCCGCGCCGGCGGCGGTCGCGCTCGGCCTTCTGGCCCGCGGCCTCGCCCGCCACGCGAGGCTCTCGCCCCGACGAAGTCGGCCGGATGAGGGTGCGCTGAGCCTTCCTCTCGGCGTCGCCGCCGTCGTCGCAGCCTATCCGGCGGGAATGGCTCTCGCCGCGCGCGGCATGCCTGATGTCGGCGGCTTGGCGCTGGTCGTCATCGCGCTTCGCCTGGCCGAACGGCTGGCGCGCCTCCTGGCCTTGCCGCCCGGCCATGACGCGAGGGTCGCGGGCATGACCCGTCGCGTCGCGCTGGCGCTGGCGCTGGCGTTCTTCGCCATGTTCGCCTTTCGCCGCTGGTACGCCTTCGCTGCGATCGGGATCGCGGCGATGCTCGCCGTCGAGGCCGCGATGATCGCGCTGAAGACGGGCCGGAGCTTCCGCTGGAAGGAGGCGATTTCGGCGGGCGCGCTCGGCCTGTTGACCCTGCTGGCGCTGGCGAGCCCGATCATCGTCGACTGGCTGCCGAACTTGAGCGCGCACGATTATGGCTCGGCCTACGCCGCCTATCGCAAGCCGCCGGACGTGCTCCTGCGCCAGCTCGGCGACTGGATAGGGCTCCTGCCGGCTCTCGCCGCTCTGGCTAGCGCGGCGTTCTTATGGGCGCGCTCGTCCGACCGCCGGCTGCTGCGGCTGACCCTCGGCGCGGCGGCGGTCGCAGCGTGCCTGTTTCTGCGCATCCAGACGCCCTACATTCATCACCTCTATCTGATCGAGCCCGCGCTCACGGCGCCGGTCGCGGCGGCCTTGATGATCGCTTTCGCGCGCGCGCCGCGCGTCGCTTTTGCCGCGCTCGCCGGCCTTGGCCTCCTGACGCTGTCGCCGCTCGCTCATGCGCTCAATCAGGCGGGGCTTGCGCCGATCGCCGGGCTGCCGCGCGCACCTCGCGCCGATCGCGCCGAACTCGAACGGATGAAGGATTGGGTCGACGCGCGCGCCCGTCCCGACGCCAAGGTCTGCGGCCTCGGTTCGAGCTATACCTTCAGCGGCCAGCTGATCGCCGAACTGTGGCAGCTCCATCCGGAGCGGCGCACGGCCGCGCCGGAGCCGAAGACCGACGTCATGATGTCGGACGTCGACACCGTCGAAGGGCCGCCGGCGGCGGGCCTGAAGGACTGCGCCTTCATGATCGTCGGCGACCCGGTGCAGACCCATCTTGATCCCGACTATCAGCAGACAGTGATCGTGCCGTCGCGCGAAATGCTGACAGGGCGGGGAATCGGCGCCAAGTTCCGCCGCACCGGCGAGGTCTTCCATCTCGAGAACGGCGTCAGCGCGGTCGTGTTCGAGCGCACCGCGCCCATCGACGCTTCCGACATCGCCGCCCTTCAGGCCCGATGGCGGGCGGCGCGGGCGAAGCTGGGCTTCGACGCGGCGGGGCGAAGGTGAAGCGGGCGCCGAGCCTGAAGCCAGCTTCTCAGCGCTGCTTGATCGCCCTAAAGAAGAGGGGGGCGTTCAGTCCCAGCGGGAGGCGGATCATGGCGTATGACGTTACTGATTTGATGAAACAGGCGAGGGCCGATTTCGACACGGCGTTGAACGCCGCGCGCGCGGCGCTCAACGAGGCGCCGTCGCCGATGATGGCGAACCTCGTCCGGGCGCTCGCCAACTACAGCCGCTCCTCCACCGACACGATGCTGGCCATTCTGCAGAAGCTCGACGACATCAATCGCAATGTCAGCGGGGTCGCTGCGCGCCTGGACGGGCGCGAGGGACCATTCAATCTCAGGATGCGCTGAAGGGCCGCCGGAAGCGCATTTCGTTTGCGCCCCATTCCGGCGCTGTCGGAGGTTGATCGCCGGCCGGCGCCCGCTTCGACAGGTCGGTCATGATTCCGTCATGAGCCTCCTGTCTTAACCCCTGCGGCCGGGCGGGCGCGAAGCGCGCCGGGCTCGCCGGGGGCGACCAGACAATGAACTTTTTCCAGCGATTCACCTTCCTCTTCTCCACGCCGATGTTCGACGCCGACGATCTCGAGGGCCTGAGGGTCAACCAGATCGTCGCCGCGATCGAGCGGATGGGGTTTCAGGTGATCAAGGCGCGGCGTCTCGAGGACGCCGAGATCGCCGTCCAGACCGACGCCGCGATCGGCTGCATGGTGGTCGACTGGGGCAAGAAGGGCATCGAGGGCAAGGCCGCCTCGCTGATCAACCTGATGCGCAAGCGCGGCCTCGACATGCCGATCGTCGTCCTCGTCAGGCGCAAGCGGTTCGAGGACATTCCGGTCGAAGTGCTCGACTTCATCGACGGCTATGTGTTCCTGGCCGAGGAAACGCCGGAGTTCATCGCCAGAAACCTGGTTTCGCGCCTCAAGCAATACGCCGAGACGCTGAAGACGCCATTCTTCGGCGCGCTGGTCGATTACGCCGAGGAGGGCAACCAGCTCTGGACCTGCCCCGGCCACAACGGCGGCGTGTTCTACAGCCGCAGCCCGATCGGCCGCATCTTCGTCGAGCATCTGGGCGAGGCGATCTTTCGCGACGACCTCGACAATTCGATCTTCGAGCTCGGCGATCTGTTGACGCACGAAGGGCCGGCGCTGCAGGCGCAGAAGGAGGCGGCGGCGATCTTCGGCGCCGAGAAGACCTATTTCGTGCTCAACGGCACCTCCTCGTCGAACAAGATCGTGCTGACCAATCTCGTCGCCGCGGGCGACCTCGTGCTGTTCGACCGCAACAATCACAAGGCGGCCCATCACGGCGCGCTGCTGATGGCGGGCGGGATCCCGGTTTATCTGTCGACCGACCGCAACGCCTATGGCCTCATCGGCCCGATCCGCCCCGAGGAACTCGACGAGGCCTCGATCCGCGAGCGCATCCGCGCCAATCCGCTGGTCAAGGACCCTGAAGCCTGGAAGCGCGAGCGGCCGTTCCGGGTCGCGGTGATCGAGCAATGCACCTACGACGGCACGATCTATGACGCGAACCGCATCGTCGAGCGTATCGGGCGCCTATGCGACTACATCCTGTTCGACGAGGCCTGGGCCGGCTTCATGAAGTTTCACCCGCTCTACGAACGCCGGTTCGCGATGGGACTCTCCGCCTTGGGCGAGGCGTCGCCGGGGATCGTCGCGACCCAGTCGGCGCACAAGCAGCTGGCGAGCTTTTCGCAGGCCTCGCAGATTCATCTGCGCGACCGGCACATCAAGGGCCAGCGCCGGCGGGTGGAGCATCGTCGGTTCAACGAAGGCTTCATGCAGCAGGCCTCGACCTCGCCGTTCTATCCTCTGTTCGCCTCGCTCGACGTCGGCGCCCAGATGATGAAGGGCCGCTCGGGGGAAGTGCTGTGGGACGACACGATCCGGCTCGGGATCGAATTGCGCAAGAAGTTGCGCGCGGTCAGGCGCGAGTTCGAGGAGAAGGAGAAGGACCCGGCGCGGCGCTGGTTCTTCGATCCCTTCGTCCCCGATCGGGTCTCGATCCGCGACGCGGCGCTCGAAGGCGGGGCGCATGACGTGCCATGGGAAAGCGTCTCGACTGACCTTCTCGCCCGCGACCCCCGCTATTGGGCGCTGGCGCCGGGCGAGGCCTGGCACGGCTTCGCCTCGCTCGAGGACGGGTTCGCCATCACCGACCCGGCCAAGCTGACCCTTCTGACGCCGGGCTTCGACCGCAAGACCGGCGCATACGAGCCGCACGGGGTGCCGGCGCCGGTGGTCGCGCAATATTTGCGCGAGAACCGGGTGGTGGCGGAGAAGAACGACCTCAACTCGCTTCTGTTCCTGCTGACGCCGGGCGTCGAATTGAGCAAGGCCGGAACGCTGGTTTCGGCGCTGGTCGCGTTCAAGCGGTTGCATGACGACAACGTCGCCCTCGACGACGCGATGCCGGAATTCGTCGCCAGGCGGCCGGCGCGCTATCGTGGGCGCCGGCTGAAGGACCTGTGCGCCGAGATGCACGCCTTCTTCCGCGAGGCCGGCGTCAGCGGTTTGCAAAAGGCGCAGTTCGCGCTGAAGCACCTGCCGGAAATGGCGATCACGCCAAGCGAGGCCCAGCGCCAGCTGGTGCGCAACAACGTCGATTATGTTCCGATCGAGGAGCTCGACGGCCGGATCGCAACCACCTTGTTCGTCGTCTATCCGCCGGGGATCGCCACCATCGTGCCGGGGGAGCGCCTGGGCGAACGCGCGCGTCCGATGGTAGAGTACCTCAAGATGTTCGAACGCAGCGCCAACGCATTTCCTGGATTCGAGTCGGAGATCCAGGGGCTCTATCGCGAAACCGACGCCTCCGGGGCGATTCGGTTCCATACCTATGTCGTCAGGGAATGATTTGGTCTTAAGATCGATGATGGACGCCAAGACGAATTCCTCGGGCGCCGACGCCGGGCCGGCGGCTGAGGCTGGCGCGCGCCCGGTCGTCGTGCGGGCCTCGCGCGACGGCGACGTGGCGGCGATGCTCGCGATTTACCTGCATCACATTCGACGTGGGCTGGATCCGGACATCGCCGGCGAGTTCGAGACGCCGGACGCCGAAGACCTAAAGCGCCGGCGCAAGACGATGCACAGGCGCAAGATGCCCCATATCGTCGCCGAGGAACGGGGCGCGGTGGTCGGCTACGCCTATGCGGTGCCGTTCCGCAAGCGGCCCGCCTATCGCTACACGGTCAAGCATTCGATCTATGTCCACAACGATCATCTGCGCCGCGGCGTCGGCCAGCGGCTGATGGGGGCCCTGATCGACGCCTGCGCCGCGGAGGGTTTCCGGCAGATGATCGGCTATGTCGACGCCGCCAATCGCGCCTCGCTGGCGCTGCATGAGAAATTCGGATTCCGGCAGGTCGGCTATCTGCCCTCGATCGGCTACAAGTTCGGCCATTGGACCGACAGCGTGATGGTTCAGCGCTCGCTCGGACCCGGCGAGACGGAGCCGCCTTAGGACGTGAGCGTCGATCACGGCGCCGCCTTCTCGGTGATCAGTTTGGCCAGATCCGCGGCCCTGGCGGCGCTGCGCGCCCTGACGGTGGCGTCCCGGCCGCCCGCTTCGACCTCATGGGCCGGCAGATCGTCGGCGGCGAATCCCGCCCGGGCGTAGACTTCCTCGCTCATCAGCACTTCGCAGCCGAGGCTCTTGGTCAGGTCCTGAAGCCGCGCCGCGACGTTGACCGGATCTCCGATCACCGTGAACTGCGCATGGCGCTCGTAACCGATTTCGCCCGCGATGGTCATGCCGGCATGGATGCCGATCCCGAAGCGAATCGGTTCGAGCAATCCATAGGCGAGGGCCTCGTTGAGCGTTTCGATATTGGCGGCGATGGTCGAACTCGCGTCGATCGCCGCCCGGCACGCGTCCTCCGGGCGAACCTTCAGGCCGAACAGCGCCAACAGCCCGTCGCCCAGAATCTGGTTGGGCTCGCCGCCGGCGGCGACCACCGCTCTGCTGACGGCGTTGAGGAACTGATTGATGACGAAGACGGTGTCGAAGGGCAGGCTCCCCTCGGCCAGCTTGCTCGATCCGCGCATGTCGACGAACATGATGACGAGGTAGCGCTCGTCTCCGGACCGCGCCGGCCAGCCTCGGCTGACGTCCGCCGCCGTCGTGTGCGGGGGAAGCATGGGCACGAAGGCGATGTCGCGGGTCGGGCGCAACTGGCAGGCGAGGCGGACGCCGACGCCCGCGCCCACGCGCTCGAGCACCGCCTGCTCGGCCGCGCTGATCGACGGAAGCCCGGCGAGGTCGCCGAGAATGCGGATCCGGCAGGTGGAGCAGCGGCCGCGCCCGCCGCAGACGTGGGCGTGCGGGATGTTGTTGCGCAGGCTCGCCTCGAGCACGCTCAACCCCCGAGGCGCGCGGATCGCGCGGTCGGGATAAGTCAATTTGATCGATCCGACGCGGTGCTCGCGCCAATGGCGAAACGTCCGGGCGAGGATCGTGGCGGCCAAGGCCGCAGCGAGAACGGCGAGCGTGCGGTTGCGATCGCTCAGAAGCGCGGCGTTCTGAGCCGCAGTCCCGATGAGCCCGGGCGTCAAGTGGCGCGCCCGCCAGAGAGGGGCCTGGGCCAATTGCATTATGTGCCGGCCGCCCTGGTAATAGCCGAGCAGCGCCAGCGCCGGCAGAAGCACGGCGAACGACAGCAGCAAATTCTTGGCGCGGGGATAGAACGGCTTCAGGCGCAGCCAGGAATGGACGCCGATGCAGCCGTGAACCCACACGATCAGCAGCAGTATGGTCTGCAGCGCCCCGGAGCCCGGCGAGCCGACCCAGAATTTGTAGAGTACTTGCGCGTAGCCCTTGTCGGTCCCGAACAGGCTAGCCGCGACCCGCGTTCCGATCACGTGGTCGGCCAGCAGAAACGGTATCGTGAGGCCGAGGGCGAGCTGGGACGCCTCGATGCGCGTCCAACGGAAATCGCGCCGCTCGTAGAGGGCCCAGAACCCCAGGCTCATATGGGTCAGCAGCGAAACATAGAGGATGACCGCGCCCGGCGCCGATTGCCAGATTCCTTTCTGGATTTCGAGGCCGTTCTCCATCGCCTCGAGCGAAATGTTGCCGAGCGCGTGATTGGCGAAATGCAGCGTCGCATAGGCGAACAGGACGAGGCCGGCTGCGAGCCGGACTTGTCGAACGCTCGGCGTTCGCGCGGCTTTCGGCTGCGAGGACTTCGAAGGGCCTTTCGCCAACTGCGACATCGGTTCTCGCCGAATCCGCCTAAGACCTTCGCGCCCCTGGTGACGCGGGCGAATGCGTTGGTCTCGGGAGCGAAGCCCTCCTGCCTGCCGACGGTCCCAAAATTGCTGCGTATTTCTGAACTCGATAGTTCAATCCGGCGCCGTTCACAACCGTCAAGCCCCATCGGCGCCATGGCTTGAGCGCGGCGACGCCGGTTTGAAGCGAAGCCGGGCGCCCGGCGCCGGCGGCGATCGCGCCCGGTTGACAAATATAACAAAACCAGTATTGTTTCTCTTATGGCTGCCAATTCCCTCCTTGCCGGCGCGGCGCAAATCCTGTGCTTCATCGCCTATCGCGGCGCCAAGGGCGCGACCTCGACCAATATCGCGCGCAGCCTCAAGACCAATCCGGTCTTCGTCCGCCGCATCCTGAAGGACCTCGAGCGGCATGGGCTGGTCGAGATCCGGTCCGGCCGCCACGGCGGGGTGGCGCTGCTCCGCGGCCCGGACGACATCACGCTCAGGGACATTCATCTAGCCGTCGGCGGCGGCGGACTGTTCGCCCTTCGTGCGCACGGCAATCCGCGCTGCGTCGTCAATGAAGCCCTTAAAGGTCTGCTGCCGCCCGTCTTCGCCGCGGCCAGCGAGGCCGTGGAACAGAGCCTCGGGCGGACGAAACTATCGGCTCTGCTGGATAAGATCCCCTGAGATCGGGTTGATAATATAACGAACCCAGTTTTGATACTATAGGAGGCATGGGCATGACGCATCTCGGTTCCCCCCGCAGCTTCGCCGCCACGGCGGTCGTCGCCTCCGAGGCGCTTCCGGCGCCGGCGCCGCATCTCTCCGGCGCGGCGCTGCGGGCGCGCGCTACGCCGCCGGGGCAAATTCTCGCGATCGCCTGCGCCGGCATCGTGCTCGCCAATCTCGACCTGTTCATCGTCAATGTGGCGCTGCCCGACATCTCGCGGGAGTTCGGCGGGCCGAGCCTCGAGCGGCTGTCCTGGATCTTGAACGGCTATGCGATCGTCTACGCGGCGTTGCTGGTGTTCTTCGGGCGTCTTGCCGAGCGGTTTCGCCGCAACTCCAGCTTCCTTCTCGGCATTGCGATCTTCACCATCGCTTCGGGCGCCTGCGCCATCGCCCGCTCGGTCGAGGCGCTAATCGTCTTTCGCGTCGCGCAGGCGGTCGGCGCGGCGCTTCTGACCCCGACCTCGCTCGGTCTCATCCTGGCGTCGTATCCGCCGGACCGGCGCGGCGGGGCGGTGAGGACCTGGACCGCCGTCGGCGGCTTCGCTGCGGCGCTGGGGCCGCTGGTCGGCGGTCTGCTGGTGACGGCGAGCTGGCGCTGGGTGTTTCTGGTCAATCTGCCGATCGGCGCAGCGGCGCTTGTTCTCGGCTGGCGGAAGCTGCCGGACATCGCCGGTCATGACGTGGCGCCGCCCGATCCATACGCCGCGGCCCTGGTGACGCTGGGGGTGGGGGCGCTGACGTTCGGGATCGTCAAGCTCGGCGACTGGGGCTGGACTTCGCCGGGCGTCTGGGCCTCTTTCGCCGCGGCCTCGATCCTCCTCGCGAGCTTTGTCGCCCATTGCCTGCGCTCGCGCGACCCGTTCGTCGATCCCGCCCTGTTCCGCATCCCCGCCTTCAGCGGCGCGGCGCTGGCGATGGCGCCCTACGCCGCCGCATTCGGCGCCATGCTGCTGTCGATGGTTCTGTGGGAGCAGGCGGCATGGGGATGGACCGGCCTCCAGATCGGACTGGCGCTCGCGCCTGGCCCGTTGATGGTGCCCGTGACCTCGCTCTTGCTGGCGGGCCGGCTGATCGCGCGCTTCGGCGCGGCGAGCGTGGTCGCGCTCGGAATCGGCGCGTTCGGCCTAAGCATCATCCTGTTTGCGACCGGGACCGGGCTTCAACCCGATCTCGCCGGGCTGATCGCGCGCACGATGCTGATGGGCTTCGGCGTCGGGCTGACGCTGCCGACGCTGATGGGCGTCAGCGCGGCGTCGCTGCCGCCGTCGTCCTTCGCCACCGGCTCCGGCGTCATCAACATGATCCGGCAGACGGCGATGGCGGTCGGCGTCGCGCTCATCATCGCGATGATCGGATCGCCCCAAGGCGCCGCCGCGCGGCTTCAAGCCTATCAGCACGCGTGGTGGGCGATGGCGGCGATCGCGGCGGCGGGTCTCCTCCCGCTGCCGCTCCTGATCCGCCGCAAGGGCTGAGGGCGCGGCCAACTGCAAGGTCAGGCGGCGCGCAAATGTCGGCTTGAAGGGCCGCCGGCGGAGGCGGCGCCTGCGCGTGGGGCCTTTAGGACGCCCATCTCTCGACGGGCCAGAGACGCTTGCAAGCGAATGACTTGTGAGGTAAATGGAAAATACTTTGGCGTGTATTTGTCTCTGAACTTTATTGGGCCGATGCGGGGGCGTCGACGCACTGTTTTGGCGCTCTCCCTATCGTACTCTTGATTGTCTATGCGCATGCCCAACGTTTTCAGGGCCAGCCTCCCGCCGAGGTCAGGACGAGTTTGACATCATCGTCTTGCTTATCAAAATAAGGAAGAAATATTATGGAAATTTGCTTCACAATCGCAGGACATCGGCATTGCTTCTTCATTCCGATTTTGGAATGGCCGCACTTTCCTCCTCATCCGGACCCCGGCCCCTACCGCGACCTCCTGCAGGACGCAATATTGGTCAATTCGATCCAGGGAGCGGTCAAGAATATCTCGGATATCGCCGTCCGTAACGCCCTCCAGCATGGAGTTGGGGCGGCGATCGGCGCCTTGCAAAAGCGCGCCGGCGAGGGCGTCACGATCAATGCGGGGTGAAACGGCTCGACGCGGCGGGATCGTTGTCGGCGTCGGCGAGGTTGGAGAGCCTTTGTTCCTTCTGATCCGTCCGTCGACGTAGCGATCAAGTCTCGTCCATTGTCGCGAATGCGCGCAGGCGCGGTCCCGCCCGCCTGGCGCCAGGCGGGCGACTCACAAGCGGCGGCGAGCGCCGGATAAGCGCGGCGCTCGTCGCCGCAGGCGGGACCTGGCTCAGACACATGTGAAGGGATCGCCGCGCCTGGCGGCGATCGGTCATTGATTGCATGGAGGCAATTCTGCGCGAATGGGATACGAACTCAAGGACGGCCCTGAAGGGCCGCCGCCGAAGGCGGTGCGCCTTAAGGCGCATCCTTGACTTCGAATCCCATTCGCGCCCCGCTCCGCCATGCAATTAATGACTTCATCAGCATTCCTCGTCAGTCTCATATGTCTTGAGCCAAGACAAGGCGTTGCCGATTTCTCCTGGCCTGAATAGGGTGCGCGCGCCGTCGACGTCCCGATGCGGCGAAACGCGATCGTCGCCGGGCTCGGGCGCGGGCGCTGACGCGGGCGCCGACAATCACGAAAAGGGAGAACGCCGAAGATGTGCGAGGCATGTGGATTTTCGGGCGCGCAACACGCGCGCTTCCTGGCCCGGCGCGAGGCGCTGTCGCTTGGCCTCGGCCTCGCCGCGACGCTCGCCGCGCCGTTCGGCGCCTTGGCGAAAACGGATCAGCCGCCGAAGCCCCAGAACGTGCTGACGCCAGACGAGGCGCTGGCGCGGCTGAAGGAGGGCAACGCGCGCTATGTCGGCGGCGTCGCCAAGCGCTACGATTTTCTCGCCGAGCGCCAGGCCCTGGTCGGCGGACAGAACCCTTACGCCGGGATCCTGAGCTGCGCCGACTCGCGCGTCGCGCCGGAATACGCCTTCGACGCGTCGAGCGGCGACCTGTTCGTCTGCCGCGTCGCCGGCAATTTCGTCAATCCTGACAATCTCGCGAGCTTCGAATATGCGGTCGACGTCCTCAAGACGCCGCTGATCCTGGTGCTGGGGCACGAATCCTGCGGCGCGATCGAGGCGACCATTTCCTCGATCAAGGCGAAGTCGACCCTGCCCGGACACCTGCCCGCCCTCGTCGCCGCGCTGACGCCCGCGGTCGAAGCCGTCGCCGACGCGCCGGGCGACCCGCTGGTCAATGCGACCAAAGAGAACGTGCGCCGAAACGTCGAGGCCTTGAAGACCGCGACCCCGATCCTTAGCGCGGCGTCGAGCGAAAAGCGGCTGATGGTGGTCGGCGGGGTCTATCGGCTGGCGAGCGGGCGGGTCGAGATGATCGCCTGAGATTCGGGCGATGGGGCGCCGGCGAGAATGACAGCGACGCCCTCCTTTGCCATTTTGTTCAGCCATGCGACGTCCTCCTGTGAGGCCCAGGGCGATGTCGCGGGCTCCATGACAGAAGGGTAAGGACGGTGCGTCACCGTAATCCAGCTCAGTGTCAAAGAGGAGCCTTTCATGCGCGCTTCATTCGCCACAGTCGGTCTTGTCGCTGCCACCTCCGCCCTCGCGTCTCCGTTCCAAATGCCCTCGGGCAATATTCGATGTACCGCCGACGTCTACAACGGACAGCCGAGCGATATTATATGCACGATCCTTGAGCGCTCCGGCCCATCGACGACGCCACCTCCACCGGGATGCAACATCGAGTGGGGATATACATTTGAGTTGGGCGGACACGGTGGTGTAAAGGCTGCATGCGGCGGACCGCTTACGCTCGACGGCGGCGTCCAGGTGCTGGGGTACGGGAGGACCTGGATGCTTGGCGGCGTGATCTGCGTATCGTCGAAGAGCGGGCTGGAGTGCCGAAACGCCGATGGGCACGGCTTCTTTTTGTCACGCGGACGACAGTCCGTCTTCTGAGCGCGGCGGCGCGAAAATCGGCATTTTAAAAACGACCTTCGCTGTATGTCACGCGCATGGCTACATGTAGGACGCTTCGACTTCCACCATGTCTTCTACACCTAAAACTCGACTTTCATTCCGCACCAGCGGTAAGAAATCCCATCTAGGGAAAATGTCTTGGGGTTTGTGATGACGACCTCGACGGTATCTTCAGTCGTGTCTTGGTGCGGGCCAGAGCAGCTACGGGTCAGTGTGTAAATAGAACCTTTCCGGGTCATCTGCTTAATTGTGCAGCCAGCCTGAGAAATATTCAGGCCATTATTCCCGCCCCAATACGCCATGGTAGCCACATTGGAGGCCCCCTTACATGCCGTATTACTCTCGACGAAGATACCATGAGCCAGCGGCAGCCGGTCTGCTGCCTTTGCAACAGGCGGGAGTGCCGTGGCAGCCAACAACATTATCGCGTAGCGCATAACGGGACCTATTTCTGACGCTGAGCCGATTTTTCATGCCCGAAATTATATGCGCACCTTTTTGCGCCGTCCAGATCGCGATAAGCCCCCGGCGTTGCCGCCGAGGGCTTCAGGCTTATGCCCGTGCACGGTCATCGGGTTCCGGTGCGGGTTCCGGTGGGTTCCGGTGGGTTCCGGTGACAGGGTTCCGGTGACAGTGCATTAAACTGCGCCGACGAAGCGTTGTCGTAAGTAAAATGCACTGTCACCGGAACCCCCAGGTGATGTCGCGGGCTCCATGACAGAAGGGTAAGGACGGGTGCGTCACCGTAATTCCGGGGACGTACAAGCAAGTGATCACGTCCGTCAAGGCGACGGCGGCCGCTAAGGATGACTCCCGGATCATGTCATGCCACAATCCCACCAATGATGGCCAGGAAGGCGCTTTATGCCAGAACTGCAGCGCTATAGCCGAACGGCCAAAATAGCCAAATTCCTGATCCCGGCCGCCTCGCGCGTCCTGTCATCGGGCCGCATCCAATTGGCCGTCTCGCTCGGTGAGACTGGGGCCGCGTTGCTCCAAGGGAAGGGCGCAGGCTCTGGTTGGGACCTGAATGCTGAAGTCACGGCGGCCTTGAAGTTCATCCGCCCCGGCGCCATGGTGTTCGACGTAGGAGCCAACAAGGGCGAATGGTCCCGAGCGGTCCGGGAGCGGGTGGGCGACATACGGCTATTTCTGTTTGAACCGCAGACGGCGTGCGCCCCGTATCTGGGAATCGATGGCGCTGTTCTGACGCAGGCAGCCGTTGGCGAGACGGACGGGCGCGCGGTCCTGCATTCCCCGGGCGACGCCGCGGGCAACGCCTCACTGCACATCAGAAGCGATACCTATTTCGCAGAGGAAACGTTCGTATCCAGCGAGGTTGCGGTGGTGTCGATCAACTCATTCATGGAAGCCCATGCTATCCAGTCGGTCGATTACATGAAGATGGACATCGAAGGCCACGAACTGTTCGCGCTCCGAGGCGCTGACCGCGCCCTGGCGACGGGTGTCATCCGCGCGCTGTCTTTTGAGTTCGGGGTTCCGGTGACAGTGCATTAAACTGTGCCGACGAAGCGTTGTCGTAAGTAAAGTGCACTGTCACCGGAACCCCTCACCGGAACCCCGCTACATGACGCTGGAAACCATCGCCCCCATCAGCGATAATCCCATCGTCATCCTGCCCGCCGTGGCAGCATGACCACCCGGCTCCGCCGGCGATAGGCGATGGCTCCGTTCCTACACCACGCCTTGGGACACGACCTCTCGGGCAGACCGCTCCGGCATCGACAGCCATATGGTCAAAAGGTCACATGGAGTCACCTCATGCACACGTATGGACCCGGTGCGGGGTCAAGGGCCGGCAGGCCTCGGCTGGGAGCGCCTATCCCTGGCGGTGGTTTGCGTTCGCCCGATCCAGTCGCGACAAGCCATTCCTCCCAGGCTGGCCACCAGGAGCCGTCAAATCTTGGCGCGCTGGCCGCCCAGGTATCGGGGTCGACATAACGGTCGCCCCGCCGTCGCGTCATGAGCTGGAACGAGCCCCGCGGCTGGTTGGCGGGATTGACGATCCCGACATTGTGTCCGCCTGAGACCAGCGCGAAGGTTGAATCTGTGTCGGTAAAGAGGCTCACCTTGTAGACCGATCGCCACGGCGCGATGTGGTCCCTCGAAGTTCCTACGGTGAACAGGGGAACAAGAATATCGCGCATGGCGATCACGCGGCCCTCAACCGCGAAACGTCCCCCGGACAATCGGTTTTCCAGAAACAGTCCGCGCAAATATTCGCTATGCATCCGGGCAGGCATGCGGGTTTGGTCGTTGTTCCAAGCTGATAGAGCCGTCATCTCATCCCGGTCGCCTAAAACGTAGTTCCGGATCAGACGCGACCAGATGAGATCATTAGAACGCAGCAGCTGGAAAGCGCCTGCCATCTGCCGAGTGTTGAGATACCCTTGGTCCCACATCAGATCTTCAAGCAACATAAGGTGTTGCTCGTCGACGAATAGCATCAGCTCGCCGGCCTCAGCGAAATCAGTCTGCGCCGCGAGCAGAGTCATGCTGGCAAGACGGTCGTCATGATCGCGCGCCATCGTCGCTGCGGCGATCGCGAGAATCGTCCCTCCAAGGCAATAGCCGCAACCGTGAATTTTGCGGTCCGGGACGATCGAGGCGATCGCCTCAAGTGCCGCCATTACGCCTCGCTGGCGATAGTCGTCGAGGCCGACATCGCGATCACGCGCGTCAGGATTCTTCCAGGAAATCAGAAATACGGTGTGGCCGCGTTCTACCAGCCAACGCACCAGCGAACTCTCGGGCGTAAGATCGAGGATGTAATATTTTAATATCCAGGCCGGAACGATGAGGAGCGGTTCGGCGTGAACCGTTTCAGTGATCGGCTGATATTGGATCAGTTCCATCAGATCGTTGCGGTAGACGACCTTGCCGGGCGTAACCGCCACATCCCGACCGATCTCGAACGCGTCCGCTCCCACGGGCGGTTTGCCGGCGAGCAAGCGATTCAGATCTTCAATCCAGTTTGCCGCACCGCGCAGCAGGTTGAAGCCAGCTTCGTGCAGCATGTGACCAACGATCACGGGGTTTAATCCCGGCAGGTTGGTCGGCGCGAAAATGTCGATTAACTGGCGCATCATGAAGCGGACTTCGGCTTCGTGACGGCGTGTCAGGCCGGGTACCTCCCGGACCGCTTCCTGCCACCAGGCTTCAACCATCAAGTGAGCCTGTACCGCCGCATTAAATGGCCATTGTGACCAAGCGGGATCGCTAAACTGCTGATCGTCTGGTCCGGATGCGAATGGCGCCTCGGCAGATCCGCCGGCGGCCGTTGGCAACCACCAGAAAAGCCGCGCCAGATCCAGCGAACCACGCACGGCGAGCGCGAGTTGCTTGCCAGGAGCAGTCGCCAGGTTTACGGCCCATTCGTTCCAGGCATCGGCGATAGCGACCGGTGACACACCCTGCGTCGCGCGCGCCAGCATCGCGCGCTGCATCCGGTCGAAGGTTTTGAAGTTTGGCAGGTCGAAGTTTGGCAGGTCTATGTCTTCACGACGACGCACGGCCTGCTGCGATAATGTTTCTAAAGCCTTCGTCGCCTCTGACCGGTGCGCTACCACCGGCGCCACGGTCTTCTCCGTTTTCGAGCTGCGGCGCAGTGTATTCACGGCGTCATCTTTCGTGAGAAAAGGGGATCTGAACTGACCTCAGGGCTGATAGCTTCACCATAGATTGGTAGTGTTCATGGGATGGGTTCCGGTGCCTTGATTTGGATCAACCGAAATTGAGTGCTGCTCGAGTAATGTCAGGCGGTCAGCGGAATGAGAGCTCCCAAATCGGGACCCCGAAAACATATCGATTAGGGAGTAAGACCCGAACATAAGCCGCCTCCATAATGAACGTCATCTGGCCGAACGGATTGGGGGGTCGGGAACGCGAGAAAAGGACGCAACGCCCGGCCGCCCTCTCTCTTGGAGCCAGAGCGGCGCATTGCCCATCGGCAGGGCAATTGCCCGCGGCGGTAAAGGGGGGTCTAACCGACTGAATTCATTGAAGCGGCTGGAAAAAGCGGGGTTCCGGTGACAGCCGGGTTCCGGTGACAGTGCATTAAACTGTGCCGACGAAGCGTTGTCGTAAGTAAAGTGCACTGTCACCGGAACCCCGGAACCCGGAACCCGAGGAGTCGGACGGGCTCGTAGTACCGATGAAGCGCCCGAACAAACCCGTGACGAACGGCGGCGGAGGGGGTGGAGGGAAGGGTCCCGGCCGAAGGGAAGACAGGTGGCAACGCATGCCCCGGACCCCGTGCCGGACACGGCATGTCACCGGCGTCACCTGCCTGCGGACCGGAGCTGCTGGGCTGCCAAGTCCTGAACACCGGTCACGTTCGACCTTCGGCAGGAGCCCGGTGCGGGAAAGGGCCGCACGCCGGGATCTGCGCGGGGGGCGGTGAGCAATCACCGTCCCTACCGCGACCATTAAACTACGCCGGCGACGCGTTGTTGAAAGTAAAGTGCACTGTCACCGGAACTGATGTTTCAAATGGGCGGAACCGAAATTCAAACAGACCACTGTCCGGAACACTAGCCCTACCGGCGATAAGCCTTCTTTCGGCCAAAGACTTCGCGGGCTTCGCGGTCGAGGATGCGCAGTCCGATCGTTTGTGGCGGCCACGCGAGATTTGTTCCGGCGATGATTGCCGCAGACACATCCGACGCTTGAATCTCAACTTCCTTCAAAATTGACGTGCCGCGATCGGACCCCGCGCCGACAAATTGAATCCGGAATGTTTGTGGCTTTGTGGCGAGAACGCGCATCAATTCATCGGCTTGTCTCGGCTCCGAAAGAGGTCGAGGCTGGCGCACCGAGGCGGGTTTGCGATCGGGCGCGAAAATGGCGTTGATCGCCATTCGAGTTGAGGTATCGACGCCAATGCGCCTGCCGAACTTATGCGCAATTGCAGTCGCGATACGGCTCCAATCCTTCGCAACGGCCTCCGAACTCGCCTCACGTTCCATCCGTCGCGCCTCGGAATAAGCCTCGAAGCCAAGTTGGCGGATCAGCGCCTCGGCCTCGAAGTCTATGCGTTCAATTTTCGCGCGCCGGCGATGTAGCCAAGACAGCATGGCCAGACTCTTTCGTCCCCGGGACCAATTGCCGCATAGTTCGCTGCCTTGTACAACCTCTACAACCTGCGCGGTAGTGAAAGTGAATGATAGCGTCAATTCGGGAGGGCGGTGCGGTGCGGGCAAGAGCGACAGCGGTTGCAATCTTGCTCGCGACAGCTTGGACATTGGGCGCTCGGGCCGGTAGCTCACGGGTCCCGCGAAGGCGCGCGGCCGACGAATCGGCGCCGAATGGCGCCCTCAAGCGATTGAAAAGACGCTGGTCCGCGACTGAAAAATGGCGCCAGCCCCTTAGCGGAACTTAAAAGTACGGATCGGGGGTCGAGAAAAGGACGCAACGCCCAGCCGCCCTCTCTCTTGGAGCCAGAGCGGCGCATTGCCCATCGGCAGGGCAATTGCCCGCGGCGGTAAAGGGGGGTCTAACCGACTGAATTCATTGAAGCGGCTGGGAAAAGCGGCGGTAAAGGCCGATTCGGACCCGCTGCATTCTACCCCGCTCACCCCTGCAGCGCGATCGCGGCGAACAGGATGAGCCGCGTCACGGCTGGAGCGGAAGAGCCTCAGCGCCGTCGCCGGGCGGCCGAACGGGACCTTGACCTTGGGATCGTCGGGGTCCGGCCGACCGCGCCGGCTGGACCGCAACGCGTCTCCTCAAGCGGCCTCGCCCGTGGCGAGCCGCTTCAGCCACGCCCGCGCCTGCTTGCGCACATTGGCCGGCGCGGTTCCGCCGTAGGACGTGCGGCTCCTGACCGAGCGCTCGACCCCGAGCACGCCGAGGGCTTCCAGAGTGATTCGCGGCTCGACGCTTCTCATGTCGTCGAGCGACAGGCTTTCGAGCGCTACTCCCCGCGATTCCGCCAGCGCTACGATGCGCCCGGTTATGTGATGGGCCTCGCGGAACGGCATTTTGAGCGCGCGCACGAGCCAGTCGGCGAGGTCGGTGGCGGTCGCATAGCCGGCGCCGGCCGCCGCCTTCATCCGCCTGGCGTTCGGCGTCAGATCCTTGACCATGCCCGTCATCGCCGCAAGGCAGAGCGACAGCGTCCGTAGCGCGTCGAAGGCGCCTTCCTTATCCTCCTGCATGTCCTTGGAATAGGCGAGCGGCAGGCCTTTCATCACCGTCAGGAGCCCGATCAGCGCGCCGACGACGCGGCCCGTCTTGCCGCGCACGAGTTCGGCCGCGTCAGGGTTGCGCTTCTGCGGCATGATCGACGACCCGGTCGAGAACGCGTCGCTGAGCCTGACGAAGCCGAATAGCGGCGACGTCCACAACACGATCTCCTCGGCCAAGCGGGAAAGATGGGTCGCCGTGATCGCCGCCGCGCTCAAGGCTTCGAGCGCAAAGTCCCGGTCGGCGACGCTGTCGAGCGAATTGGCGGTCGGGCGGTCGAAGCCGAGCGCCTTCGCCGTCATCTCCCGGTCGATCGGGAACGAGGTCCCGGCGAGCGCGGCGGCCCCGAGCGGGCATTCGTTGAGACGCTTGCGCGCGTCCCTGAAGCGGCCGTGCGTCGCGCGCCAGCATCTCGACATAGGCCATGAGATGATGGCCGAAGGTGACCGGCTGGGCCGGCTGCAGATGGGTGAAGCCGGGCATCGCCATGCCGGCGCACTCGAGCGCGCGCGCGGCCAGCGCGCGCTGCAGCTCGGCGATCCGCGGGATCAGCGCGTCGATCGCGTCGCGCACCCAGAGGCGGAAATCGACCGCGACCTGGTCGTTGCGCGAGCGCGCGGTATGCAGACGCCCAGCGGCGGGGCCGACGATCTCGGCGAGCCGGCTCTCCACGTTCATATGGATGTCCTCGAGCGCGCGCGAGAACTCGAAGCCCCCCGCCTCGATTTCGCCCTTGATTTGAGCAAGACCCCTCGCGATGGCCTCGGCGTCGGCGGGTTCGATGACGCCTTGGCGGGCGAGCATGGCGACGTGGGCCTGCGAACCGGCGATGTCCTGGGCGGCGAGCTCACGGTCGAAGTCGATCGAGGCGTTGATCTCTTCCATGATTTCGGCCGGGCCGACCACGAACCGGCCGCCCCACATCGCGTTGCTCATGACACGTCGCCTTGGATGGTTCGAGAATGACGAAGACCGATATCCCGCCGCGTCGACGATTTGGCGCATTGGCGGCATTTGGCGTGCTCGCGGCCCTCGCCGTCGGGGCCGTCCTATACGGGATGGCGCATCCGACCGGCAAGGCCGCGGACGCGTGCGCGGCGCCTTCGATCGCATTGGCCGCCAAGCTCGCCCCGCTCGCCAAGGGCGAACTCGCGGCGCTGACGATCGCCAGGGAGCCCCGCCGGGCTCAACCGCTCGAATTCGAGCGCGAGGACGGCGGCAAACTGACCCTGGCCGATTTTCGTGGCCGGGCCGTGCTCCTGAATCTGTGGGCGACATGGTGCGTTCCGTGCCGGGCCGAGATGCCTGCGCTCGATCGGCTCCAGGCGGCGGCCGGGGACAAGGCCTTCGAGGTCGTGGCGGTCAATGTCGACACCGCGCGGTTCGAGCGGCGCCGCGCGTTCCTGGAGGAGGCCGGCGTCAAGGCGCTCGCGCGTTACGCCGATCCGAGCGGCGACGCCTTTCAGACCCTGCGCAGGGACGGCAAGGCGCTCGGGCTTCCGGTGACGATGCTCATCGACAAGGACGGGTGCGAGATCGGGGCCGCGGAGGGCGCCGTCAATTGGGATTCGGCCGAGGCCCGTGCGCTAATCGGCGCGCTCAAGGGCGGGTAGGGACGCCAGGCGTCCTGGCTGGAGGTCAGGCGGCCTGGTCGCGAAGATCGCGCCCAAAGAGTTTTCCGACATTCGCCTCCGGAACAGGCCGGCTGAAGAGGAACCCCTGCGCCTCCGCGATCGTGCCCAGCGATTGGATCACGCGCAGCTGTCTTTCGGTCTCGACGCCCTCGATCAGCACGCTCATGCCGAGTTTGCGGCTCATGGCGGCGACGCTTTCGACCAGAATGGAGGCGCGCTCTTGAATGCCGAGCCCCAGCGTGAATGAGCGATCGATCTTGATCCGGTCGAGCGGGAAGCTGAGCAGATAGCTCAGGCTCGAATAGCCGGTGCCGAAATCGTCCAGCGATATGCGCAGCCCGTGGGCTCGCAGGGCTTCGAGCGTACGGCGGGTGTCGCCGCGGTCGTCGAGCAGCGTCGACTCGGTGATCTCAAGGTCGAGGCGTTCGGGCGCCAGGTCGGCGGCCTCGAGCGCGGCAAGGATCGTCTTCTCGATGTTTCCGTGCCGGAATTGCGATGAGGACAGATTAACCGAGACGTTGATTCCTTCGGGCCAGGAAGCGCAGGCGAGGCAGGCGCGCCGGAGGACGCCCGCGCCCAGCTCCTCCATGAGGCCGATCTCCTCGACGATGGGAATGAATTCGGCCGGCGACACGGGCCCTCGCACCGGATGGCGCCACCGCGCCAACGCTTCAAACCCCAGGATTTTGGCGGTCGAGACGTCGACGATCGGCTGGAAATGGACCTCGATCGCGTCGTTGGCGACGGCCGCGCGCAATTCCAGCTCGATCAGCCGCCGAACCTGGATCTTGGTGTCCATCGACCTTTCAAACGCTCTCCAACCGCGCCGGCCGTCCGCCTTCGCCGCGTAGAGCGCAATGTCGGCGTTGGACAGAAGTGCATCGGGACTGACCCCATCCTCGGGCGCCGAGGCGCTGCCGATGCTGGCGCCGACGATGACCTCGCTCCCGTCGATGACCACCGCCCGGCTGATCTCGTCGATGATGCGCCTGGCGAGCGCGGGCGTCGTTGGTTGATCCGGTCCGTCGGCGTGGAGGATGACGAATTCGTCGCCGCCCCAGCGCGCGACCAGATCGCGCGGTCCGATGATGGCGCGCAGTCGTCGCGCGATCTCTGCCAGGAGCTTGTCGCCCGTGCGATGACCAAGACTGTCGTTGACTTGCTTGAAGTCGTCGAGATCGAGAAACATTACGGTCACGCCCACCGTCTGCGGACGGTCGGGGTGAAGCGCCAGGGCGAGGTCTTCCTCGAAACATCGACGGTTGGGCAACTCGGTGACGGCGTCGAAGCGCGCCATCCGATTGATTTCTCGCTGGGCGTTGCGCCGTTCGGTGACGTCTTGGATCACGAGGACGGTGCCGTTGTCCTTCATACGGTGAACGGTGACTTCGATCGCCCGGCCGTCCGGGGTTTCGATCGGCACCGTAACATCCGAACCCTCCTTCGTGCGGAGCATCGCGTAGGATAACGAGGGGAACTGCGACTTCTCGATGCCCCGCATTCTCACCAATTTGCGAAAGACGGAGCGCGCGTGCGCTCCCGAGAGCGGCGTCTCGAGCGGCAAGGAGAAGATCTTGTGAAACTTATCGTTCGCGAGGATGAGGCGTCCGGCCGCGTCGATCATGCATAGACCGTGCGACATGTTGTTGAGTGCGGTGTCGAGGCGCGCGGCGAGCAACTCGGCGCTTTGTTGTGCGGCGACGACGCTCAAGAAATTAGACCTGAGACGGGCCGAGTAGCCTTTCATGAAAGCAATAAGCGGCACAAACGCCACGATGATTGCGACCGGATACCATCCGCCCGCGACGAACATCGCGGCGGAGAGGGGCAGGAATGCCGCGACAAGTTGAAGATTGAATCCGCGGTAGATTGCATAGCTGCAACTCAACATTCCGAAAGCGTAGGCGATCGTCATGGTTGCGCCGAGGAATTGGGCAAAAGCCTCGCGCGTCACGCAGAAAGAAAGCAGAGTCCAGAGCGATATGGCTGCAAGACTAGCCCAGGCGCCGATCGCAAAGACTGCTTCGTGCCTGCGAGCAATCTGGATCGTGCGGCTCGGCGCTCGTTTCATAATGCGGTGTAAGTAAAAGAGGCGGATCGCGGCGATTGTGGGCTGCGTCGCAGATGTCGCCAACAACAGCGTGCTCCCGCATGCGATCGCGATCACGATTTGCACTGCGGTTGCCGTCAGCGCCGATAAGAGAACGGGAGCGGCGTCTGACAGAAGCCCGTCCACGAACTCGATATAGAGTTCGTCCGGCAACTCGCCGGCGGGCGTGGAAGCGTCACTTCGTATGGGGCTCGCCATGAAGAAGCCGGACAACCTGTAACTTGGCGATCACTATCGGCTTCGAGTAATAAAAAGTCCTTTAATTCCTTGGTGGAACCCGTTCTGCTCTACCGACGGGGCCGGCAATCATTTACGGACGACTTGGCTCCGTTCACCAGTCGCCCGAAACGGTCATGCCGATGTGACGTTACGAAATGCTGATCGCAAGAGCTCATCGGTCGCCTTTCGCCCTGTCGACATCCCTGCCAAGTATGCCGGTTACGGCGTGACGGAGGGGCCACAGCTTGCCGCAAGGCGCGAATGTTAACTAATTTGTCCAGATGGGCGAGGGAAACCATTTACCTCTATTATTATTCTGTTAACATCGTCCTCGGACGGGCGGGGAGAAACATCATGAAAGCGACAGAGGGCGCGCTTCTGGGATTTTCGGACCGGGTATTGAGATTTCTGGAAAGGGTCGAACACCGCATCGCGAAAACGGATTGCGATCGGGAGGCGGCTCTTCGGCTGCGATACGATGCGTATGTGCGAAACGGGCTGATGGCGCCGCGCTCGGATCGAAGGCTCTTTGATGCGCGTTACGACAACGCCGCAAACGCGTGGATCACCTTGACCTTTGTCGACGGGGAACTGGCGGCGACGGCCAGACTCAATCTCGGCGCGGGAGAGCATTCCATACTTCCGAGCATGGCGGTATATCCCGAAGTGATCGCGCCGAAGTTGCGGGCGGGACTAGTGATCCTCGAAACGACGCGATTTGCCGCGAATATCGAATTTTCGCGCTCGAATCCGGAGCTGGCCTATGTCGCGCTCCGTCCTAGCTACATGGCTGCCGAGCATTTTGACATTGACGTGGCGGTGGCATCCCCACGCCTCGAACACATGGCTTTTTATCGGCGCGTCCTTCGGTTCGTCCCTTGGTGCGAGCCCCGCCCCTATCCCGGTCTCACGGCAAAATTCGGGTGCATGGGAATGGACTTCCAGGAGATGCGGGCGCGGGTCGAGGCTCGCTACCCGTTTTACAAATCGACAGTGACCGAGCGTGACGCGCTTTTCGGCCCGTGTGAACCGGAGGCCAGCCTTGGCTTCCGCACCGTCGACAGCACCGGACGCCGCAGAGTGGGCGCGGAACTCTCCACTGCCTGATTTGTGTCTTCGCCTCGCCCAGAACCCAGCGCGAACGCGTCGAGTGCGGACTCGCTCGGGCGAACGCCCTGATCGACGCACCATTCCAGGAATGGCTCCAGGCTGACCGTCACGAGATGGGCGTCGTCGCCGCCGAGCGAGCGCCCCATGAACGTTCCGTAGCGGCAGTCGAGCCAGTCGTCATAGCTCAAGTGAGCCGACAGATCGGAAATCAACCCGCGCGCAACGTCGAATTCAGCGGCCGAAAGAACCGCTACGGAAATGCTGGTCATCGCGAATCCGCCAATCTTCGTCTCCTGCTGCTCGGCTGCGTCCTAACCGTCACGTAGTACCGAAAACTCGTCAGAAATCCGTTAACGGCTTCCTCTAACGGTCTTCCAGAGCAGGTGCCGGAATTGGCGCGCTCCCTTCGTGACCCATTCCGCACCAACTCCTCGATGCCTCAAAACAGAGTTGACGACCAAATTCACCTATATACTGCAACCATCATGATTGTAAACTATGTCAATGTCGAGACGATATTCGCTCTCGTCGGGCTAGAGAGGCGAAACGTTACGGCACACCGGCATGAGTTCGGAAACGCGCGGACGAGCCTTCAGCTATCGATCGCTGTCGCCTGCGGCGCGCAATTTTGTGTTCGCGTATGTATTTTGAGCCATCGAGCTAAACAGGAAGTTAGCCGGACGCGCTGCGCCCCGAAGCCCGATGGGCGTTCATGCCTTCGCGAGCAAGCTCGTCGGCGCGCTCATTGTGTTCGTCGCCGGCGTGGCCTCGGACCCAAAGCCAATCGACTTCGTGCCGCTCGGCCGCAGCATCGAGGCGGCGCCAGAGGTCCTCGTTCTTGACCGGCTTTTTGTCGGCCGTGCGCCAGCCGTTGCGCTTCCAGCCGTCGATCCAGCCGGTGACGCCGCCGCGCAGATACTGGGAATCCGTGTGCAGGCTGACCGCGCAGGGGCGTTTCAACGATTCGAGCGCGGCAATCGCCGCCGTCAGCTCCATGCGATTGTTGGTTGTCAGCGCTTCGCCGCCCTTCAGCTCCTTTTCGTGCGCGCCGTAGCGCAGGACAGCGCCCCAGCCGCCGGGGCCCGGGTTGCCCGAACAGGCGCCGTCGGTCCAGATCGAGACCCGCCGATTCACTGCGTCATCCCGTAATCGACGGCCGATTTCACCCGTTGGTGGAAGCGCAGCTTGTCGCGATATTCGAGCGGATTCTTCGGCGCCACCTTGGCGCCCGGCGGCACGTTGAGCCAGTCGACGAGCCTCGTCAGCATGAAACGGAGAGCCGCGCCGCGCGCGAGGACCGGAAGCGCCTCGACCTCGGCTGCGCCGAGCGAGCGCACGCGCTCGTATCCCGAGATCATCGCCCGGCCCTTGGAGACGTTAAACGCGTTGTCGGGCTCGAAACACCACGCGGTGAGGCAAATCGCCAGATCGTACGCGAGCGCGTCGTTGCAGGCGAAATAGAAATCGATGAGCCCGGAGAGCTTTTCGCCGAGAAAGAACACATTGTCGGTGAAAAGATCCGCGTGTATGACCCCGCGCGGCAGCCCGTTGGGCCAATGAGCCTGCAGGAAGTTCAGCTCCGCCGCGCTCTCCTCGCGCAGCCGAGGCGCGATTTCGTTGGCGCGCGACTGGGCGGCTTGCAGGAGCGGCGGCCAGCCTTCGAGCGACAGGGCGTTGGCGCGCTGCAGCCCAAAATCGGCTCCGGCCAGGTGCATGTGGGCCAGCGCCTCGCCGACTTCGGCGCAGTGACGAACGCTCGGGCGGCGGATCCAGAGGCCGTCGAGAAAGGTCACGATCGCCGCTGGACGGTCGGCGAGCCGGCCGAGCGCCTCGCCGGCGCGGTTGCGCACCGGCTGCGGGCAGATGACGCCGCGCTGCGCCAGATGCTCCATCAATCCGATGAAAAACGGCAGGTCGGCGGCCTTCACCCGCCTCTCGTAGAGCGTGAGAATGTACTCATTCCTGGTCGTGCGCAGCAGGAAATTGGAATTCTCGACCCCTTCCGCGATGCCCTTGAACGAGATCACGTCGCCAATGTTGTAAAGAGCGATAAAGTCGTTCAACGCTTCGTCCGAAACTTCTGTATAGACAGCCATGTCTCGTTCGCTAAGCCGGCGGGAAGGGGTGAGTCGGGAATGATCCCGCTTAGTCGCGCCCGGTGGACTGGTCAATCTCCGCTCCTTATCGCGAACGGCCCAAGTCCAATCGGACCGCGCGCGGTTCATCTTCTGGGAGTCCAACATCGAGAACCGCCTCCATCGATCGCGCATGCACTCGAAAAGCGCGCGCGCCGATCGCCAACCTCGATCAACGGAGTCCGCGTGACCGCGATTGTCGATCGCAACGCGCCCGAATTGGTGTGCCAATCGTCACAATTCCTGGTTATTGGCATCCGCTGGGAATCGGTTATTCAGTCCCGCGGCCGCAGGCGCCACGGCGTCGCGAACGCCGGCGGTGACGGCTTGAGGGCTCCATTCGATGCGTATTGTGATGATCGGCGCTGGCTATGTTGGACTCGTTTCGGCGGCTTGCCTGGCCGACTTCGGTCACGAGGTCGTCTGCGTGGAAGTGGACGAGAGCAAGGTTGCGTCTCTGCGCAATGGCCATGTCCCGATCTACGAACCCGGGCTCAACGAATTGGTCATCGCCAATCGCGGCGCCGGGCGGCTATCGTTCACGACCAGCCTGAAGGAGGCGGCCCGCGGCGCGAAGGCGATCTTCATCGCGGTCGGGACGCCGGCGCTCGCCGAAGTCGGCTCGGCCGACATGCGCCAAGTTTACGACGCCGCGCGCGAGATCGCCGAGATCATTGAGGACTTCACCGTCATCGTCGTCAAGTCGACCGTCCCGATCGGCGCCGGCGACGAGGTCGAGCGCGTCATCGCCAAGCGCGCGCCGTCGGACCGCTACGCGGTCGTTTCCAATCCGGAGTTCCTGCGCGAAGGCGCGGCGATCGAGGACTTCAAACGGCCCGACCGCGTCGTCGTCGGCGTCGAGGACGGCCGAGCGCGGGCGGTGATGAGCGAAATCTACCAGCCGATCGCCCGCAACGGCGGCCCGATTGTCTACACGTCGCGCCGCAGCTCGGAGATGATCAAATACGCCGCCAACGTGTTCCTGGCGATGAAGTTGACGTTCATCAACGAGATCGCCGACCTCTGCGAGCAGCTCGGAGCCGACGTGCTCGACGTCTCGGACGGTATCGGCCTCGACAACCGCATCGGCCGCAAGTTTCTCAATCCCGGCCCGGGCTTCGGCGGCTCGTGCTTCCCCAAGGACACTCTGGCGCTGACCAAGCTCGCCGCCGACGCTCGCGCGCCGATCCGTCTTGTCGAGACGCTGGTCGACGTCAACGACAAGCGCAAACTGGCCATGGCGGCGAAGGTTGTCACGGCCTGCGGCGGCTCGGTGGCGGGAAAGCGGATCGCCGTGCTCGGGCTCACCTACAAGCCCAGGACCGACGACATGCGCGACGCGCCGAGCCTCGTCATCGTGCCGGAGCTGCAGGCTGCGGGCGCTCGGATCGTCGCCTATGACCCGGAGGGCGTCCGGATCGCGAAAGCCGCGCTTCCGGGCGTCGAGTTCGCCGAGAGCGCCTACGCCTGCCTCAAGGGCGCCGATGCGGCGGTCATCATCACCGAATGGGACGAGTTCCGCGCCCTCGATCTCGCGCGCGTCAAGGCTGCGCTCGCCGAGCCAATCGTGGTCGACCTGCGCAACATTTATCCGATCAAGACCATGAAGGCGCTGGGGTTTCGTTACGTCTGCGTCGGCCGCGGATACGGCGGCGAGGGCTGAGACGAAGTCCCTTCGGTCTCCGCGCCGGCTTTGGCCATGAAGCGTCAGTTCCTTCAGGGACGCAATCTTTTCAATGGGTCAGGCGCCAGATATTGCAACGCGGCAACTCTCATGCCGACCGGACGTTCGCGGCGGCGATGTGATGGCCCAGGCCTTGGCGGTCGTACGCCGGCCGCTCCGACCGAAAGGAAAGCTTTGCAAGGCACGGGGAAGCAAAGGAAAGCCATGGGGAAGAAAACGAAAGCCAAAGGGGAAGGAAAAGCAAATTAAAGGGAAGGAAACGAAAGGATTATCCTTCCGCGAATCTTGATTTTTCAATGGGTTGGGCGGATTCGCAAACGAAAAAACTTTTCGGTGCCGGCGCTCTTGACTGTCCGTCGGGCCTTGAAGAATTATCGCGTAGAAGCGCCGAGAAGCTTCGGGTTGCGCGGATAAATTCGGACATAACTGCTTTCCGGGCGTCCTGTTCGTCAAAGCCAGCATAACACCCATTTCCGATTCTCTGAAGCATAAATATTTAAGTAGTTGAAAAGTCTTAGTAATATGAAACACCGTGGTTGGCTTCCGACGGGATTTCCGATATCAGGGCTGCGGCGATCGGGATTCGTGTTAGGCCTGCGCGCCGCCTGCGAATTGAGCGGGTTGCCTTCGGCGCGGGCGCCATCCATGAACGTCCCGCCGAACCTCCCGATCAAGCCAACGAAGGGTCAGCATGCCGCCGCCGCATCAAAACCGGTCCTGTGTCATTGTTGTCGAGAACCTGCCGGTTCCTTTCGATCGCCGGGTCTGGCAGCAGGCCCAGGCGCTCAACCGCGCCGGATGGCGGGTCTCGGTGATCTGTCCCTCGAACGCAGACTTCCCGGCGAAATTCGAAGTTATTGACGATATTGCGATCTACCGGCACTCCCTGCCGCGCGAAGGGCGCGGGGCGGCGGCCTATTTTCGGGAATATGGCGCTGCGCTCTTCGAAGAATTCCGGCTTCTGATCAAGGTTCATCGGGAGCGCGGCTTTTCGATCATCCAGGGCTGCAACCCGCCGGATCTCATATTTCTGGCCGCGGCGCCGTTCAGGCTGCTGGGCAAGCGGTTCATTTTCGACCAGCACGACGTCGGGCCCGAATTGTTCGTGGTCAAATATGGCAACAAGGGCTTCCTCCATCGCGCGCTGTTGGTTTTCGAGCGCATGAGTTACGCAATGGCCGATTTCGTCATTACCGCCAATGCGACCTTCAAGGCCATCGCGGTGAGCCGTGGCGGCAAGGCGCCTTCGAAAGTGGAGGTCGTCTACGGCGTCCCCGACCGCAAGCGCATCTATCGCGTCGAGCCCGAGCCCGGCTTGCGCGGAGGCCGCAAATACCTGCTCGGCTATATCGGGATCATCGCCGAGCAGGACGGGGTCGATCATCTCGTCCGGGCGGTCGCCGAACTCGTCCACGCCAGGGGGTTTCGCGACTTTCGCGCCGTGGTCGTCGGCGCCGGGCCGACGCTGGATTCGGTTCGCGCGCTGGCGGATGCGCTTGGCGTCGGCGAATTCATTCTCTTCACCGGCTTCCTGAGCGGCGAAAACCTGCTTGCGCATATCAGCGCGTTCGACATCGGCGTCATTCCTGACCCGTTCAACGAGGCCAACGACGTGATGAGTATGAACAAGGTGTTCGAATATTGCGCGCTCGGCATCGCCACCGCCTGCTATCCGCTCAGGGAGACCAAGCGGCTGCTGGGCGGGGCGGGGGTCTACGCGCCGACGCTCGATCCGGCCGGGCTCGCCGACGCCTGCCTGAGCCTGATGCAGGACGATTCCCTGCGGGCGCGTTGCGCGGCGGAGGCGGCCAGACACTCGGCGGAGACGTTCGTCTGGGAGAACGAGGCGCGCAAATATGTCGCGACATATGAGCGCGCGCTGGCGACGATGAGCGGCGGCGGCGCGAAACACGCGGACGCAAAGGCGGTCTCGTAGGCTCCTGAAAAGGGTAACTTCGGACTCGATTTGAGCCGGGAGCTTGATGCGATTCTACGAAATCGCCTCGGCTTTGAGGTGAAGCTTCGGAACCCTCCCAACTCGACGCCGCGCCGAGCGGAGCTAGAACCACGGCCGGAGATATTCAACGAATGGCTTTCGGGGCGGCTTGGGTTCCGGTCACGCTTCTCGCTTCGAGCGCGCAGACTTTGCGCAACGCGATGCAGCGCGAACTGATCGGCGCGCTCGGGGCTGTCGGCGCGGCGCAGGTGCGGTTTCTGTTCGGCCTGCCATTCGCGATCGTGTTCTTCGTGGGGATCTTGTCGGTATCGGGCCTTCACGCGCCGCCGCTGACCTTGGCCAATCTCGCCTGGACCGCCTTTGGCGCGCTGTCCCAGGTGATCGCGACCGCGATGATGCTGGCGGCCATGCGCACCCGCAGCTTCGTCGTCACGGTCGCTTACACCAAGACCGAGCCGGCGCAGATCGCGCTGTTCGGCCTCGTCGCGCTCAACGACCCGCCGACCGCCGCGTTGATCGCGGCGATCGCGCTCGCGACCGCCGGCGTTGCGCTGATGACGGTCCGAAGCGCGAAAGACTTCACCCGCGACTGGCGCTCGGCCGCGCTCGGCATCGCCTCCGCGACCTTCTTCGCCTTCGCGGCGATCGGCTTCCGAGCCGCCGTGATCGGCGTCGCCAGCCCCTCGCGCGCGCTCTCGGCCTCGCTGATCCTGGTGTCGGGGCTGACGATCCAGTCTTCGACGCTGGCGCTCTATCTCGCTCTCTTCGACCGCGCCGGCGCGCTGGCGATTCTGCACGCCTGGCGCTCCTCGCTGTTCGCCGGCTTCATGGGCGCGCTCGCCTCGCAGCTCTGGTTCATCGCCTTCGCGCTGACCGACGCCGCGCGGGTGCGCACGCTGGCGCTGATCGAGGTTCCGCTCGCTCAAGTCGTGTCGCTGAGACTGTTCCGCGAGCCGCCGACGCCGCGCGAAGGGATCGGCATGGCGCTGATCGTCGCCGCCGCGGGAATTCTGATCTGGGCGAGCGGGTGAGGCGGTGAAAGGGGTCAAATTCGCAGCCGCTCGAAGTGAGTGTTTCTTGATCTCACCTTCATGTAGGCTGGCGTCGGCTGGAGGTCGCGGTGCGAGGATTTTTTTCGGGGATGTGGGCAGCCATACGGGCAGCGGTTAAAGCGCAGGAAACCAAGAAGGCGCGCGAAGCTGAACGGGTTCGCGCCGCTTCAACCGCGCCTGTCGGTGACGGTTCTCCATCGGCTGAAGATGAAGCCCTAAATGCCGTAACCAAACAGGCGGTGCTGCTGAACGCCCAATGCAAGTGGGCTGACAACTATTTAAAAGATAGTCACAGCACCGACCCAGGAACTTGCAGCTATGGCAAAGCCAAGTTGGAGGAAACAATAAATCGGTCCTTGGCGACTGCTCAAGCAACCGGAGATGGCTTTTACTGAAGCGCAATGCTCGATTCGATCGCTAATTTGTTAAGCGGGGCAGGGCAGTTTGCGTTAGCCGAAAATGGGATAGAATTTATAGAGGTTGATTTTATTAACGTACGTGCAAAAACACTATTGTGGGATGAGAGGAAGAAGGGGATTTCAACGTTATAATCGACGTTAGTGGGTTATGGCCTGCGAAACCCTTCGACAAGCAGAAGAGAGGGCGGCGGTTTGAGCGTGGCGGGCCGTGACGCGATCCGCTGTGCCGGAAGTGAGAATAGATGGCAAGAGTGGGACGTCGATCGACGCTCAGTCAAGCAGTCGCCGTTGAGCGTATCGACAAGATGACGGCGGCGATTGTGGAGGACGTTGAAATCGCGATTCTGCTGCGCTCGGCGCTTGAGGCCGGCAATGACGTCATACACGAAATTCGGGGTGGGAAGCCGGCGCTCAATTTCTATGGTGCGCACTGCTATGAGGCCATTCGCCTCGGCTTGATTGTGAGTTTGGCGCTGGCTCTGGCAAAACTCTTTGATCCCACGAGACTTTACGACTTTCGAGCGAAGAAGAAGCGACGAGACAAGGGTCCGAACGACAGCGATGTCATATCAATTCCGCTTCTCGCCCGATTGTTGAAGCAGCGGAGATGCCGCTCGGTGCCAAGCAGACGTGCGCGCAACTGGACGCCTCAACTTGCCGGTATGGAGGCCTACAACGAAGCTTCAGCGCTCCGCGCATTGGACGCGGCGGTTAGTGCGTACGGTGCCTTTCGACGCGAACATAAGGGGCGCTGGGCAACGAACGTCCTGCGGAAGTTTCGTAACCACAAACTTGCACATAGCCTCTTGGATAAGCCGTTGGCGCGGCCTCCTCGTTTCGAGGATTTGTTTCTCCTGTTGGACGTCGCAGCCGAAGTCGCGGCGAACGTGCGATTTGCCGTTCTCGGCCAGTGGTGGAACGTCGAGGACACGCGCCAAGAGCGGCATCGGCAAACATGGCGTTTTGGCGGCCAGCGATTAAGGGGGCAATTGAAGCAGAAGCCGTTAGAGTTGACTGATTGACGCAGCGTCATCCCGCCTCGCGCAATCCGCGCGGCAACGGGAAGGTGACCAACTCGCTCGCCGTCGTCAGGGTCTCGAGCGCGACCGCGTAACGCTCGCCCAGCGCCTCGACGATGCGCTCGACCAGCGCCTCCGGGGCCGAAGCGCCGGCGGTGATCGCGACCGAACCCACGCCCGCGAGCGGCGCCCAGTCGATCGCGCCCGCGTCGGGAACGAGCTGCGCCGCGCATCCTTCGCGCTCGGCGACCTCGCGCAGCCGCTGGGAATTGGACGAATTGGCCGCGCCGACCACGATCACCGCCTCGACCTGGCGAGCGGCGGCCTTGACCGCCTGCTGGCGGTTGGTGGTCGCATAGCAGATGTCCTCCAGCGGCGGGGCATGGATCGCCGGGAAGCGGCGCTTCAGCGCGGCGACGATCTCGCGCGTGTCGTCGACCGAGAGCGTCGTCTGGGTCACATAGGCGATCTCCGCGCCGTCGCTCGCGGGAAGCGCCTCGACCTCGTCGATCGAACTCACCAGCGTCACCGCGCCCGGCGGCAATTGTCCCATCGTGCCGATCACCTCGGGGTGCCCGACATGGCCGATCAGAATGATCCGCCGGCCGCGCTTGAAATGGGCCAGCGCCTCCCGATGCACCTTGGTGACCAGGGGGCAGGTCGCGTCGATGGTGAAGAGATTGCGCGCGCTCGCCTCCTCCGGCACCGCCTTGGCGACGCCGTGGGCGGAAAAAATCACGGGATGATCTCCCGGCGGCGCCTCGGAAAGTTCATTGATGAAGACGACGCCCTTCGCCTTCAGCGCGTCGACGACGCGCCTGTTGTGCACGATCTCGTGCCGCACATAGACCGGCTGCCCGTAGATCTGCAGCGCCCGCTCAACGATGTCGATCGCCCTGACCACGCCGGCGCAGAAACCGCGCGGCGCGCAGAGGACGACGCGGAGGCGGGGTTTCGTTGGCGTGGAGGTCATGCGCGGGGTCCGGGAGCCGAAACGTGACGGTCTTTGCGAGGCCGGGGCGGAGGGAGTCAAGGGCAGGCGGGCCTGGCGACCCAGGAATCCGTCCCGCCGGGCGAAGGAAGAAAATAACAATTTGAATATACGCTTTGAAAAGTGGCGGAGCGCCGTCGCCTGAGGCGGCGTCCCCCGAACGGGGAACGGATCGATGGAACTCGTTAGGCAAATTGTGGCGACGATCGTCGATGTTTTCGGCTCGCTCGTCGACGCAGCCTTTTCGAGGCCGCCGGTCGGCCTGCTCGTCGTCACCCTTGCGATTCTCGCCGTCTCGTTGCTGCCTGAGGACAAGCGGGAAAAGGCCAGAATAGCCGCCCTGACCGTGTTCGGGCTGATCGTCGCGGTCAAGATTTTCTGGCCGTGGGACTGAAACGCGATCTCTCGCCGTGACGCGCGGGTCTTGCGGCGGACGGCGTCAAGGCGAGACTTGTCGCGCGACAGCGCCGCCTATGTCCTGTTCTATCGCCGCTACGGGGTTGGCGCGTGGCTGTTCCTGGCGTGCCTGTTCGTCGCCAATACGGCGTTCAACAACCTCGGCTTTCCGATGCTGACGATAGCGTTCAACTGGGGACGCGCGACCCTGGGGACGATTCCCTTCGCGACCTTCGGCGCTCGCTATGGCGGCGTTCAGGGCGGCCTCGTGGGCGTCGCCCTCGGAAGCGCCGCATTCGGCCTCCTTGCGGTTGGGACGGCCTATGTGGCGACGGCGCGGCTGGCGAAAAGAATGGCGACGGTATGACCGGATCGGCCCGCGAGACGAGGCCGATCAAAAAGCGCGAAGAGATTAAGGACGCGCATCGAGATTGCGCGTCGCGCGCCGCTCGCAGCCCTCATGGAAAGGCGTTGGCGATATTTGCGTAGCTTGCGCTGAGATTGGTTCCGACGCTGCCGACCGCCGCCACGATCACGAGGGCGATCCCCGATCCCATGATCGCGTATTCGATCGCGGTCGCGCCATCGCGAGAGCGGAGAAATTCGCGCGCAAGTTTGCTCATCTCGTTGAAACCTGTCCAATTCACCCGCATCAGGCCGCAAAGTTCCTAACAGCAGATGAGCAGTCTCGCATAAGCAACGCCGAGATGGGCGCTTTGCGGCCGAAGACGTGGACGATGGTTAAGGCGCGACCAATTCAATTCTCGAACCTGCGTCAGTCTCTTGAGCGGCCAGCAAGCCTTCGTTGCATTGTCGCGGCGGCGCGACTATCTAGCGCCGACCGCCGGTTCGCCGGCCGCTGGGGTGAGCGCCTCCATGGCTCGCGACGTTGTCGATAGTGAAATTGTCGAGTTGCCGGACGCGCTCGCCGCCTGGCTCGAAGCGGGGTGCAAACCGGATGGTCCGTTTCGGGTCGGCGCCGAGCACGAGAAAATCGCCTTCCATCGCGCCGATCGTTCGCCCGTTCCCTATGACGGCGAGCAAGGGATTCGCGCGCTGATCGAAGGCATGAACGCGCGGCTCGGATGGGAACGGATCGAGGACGCCGGCAACGTGATCGGCCTCTACGACGCGAAGGGCGGCGCGGCGATTTCGCTGGAGCCGGGAGGGCAGTTCGAGCTGTCCGGGGCCCCGCTCGACGACGCCCACGGGACGGCGGAGGAACTCGAGCGCCACCTCGGAGTTTGCCGATCGGTCGCCGAGCCGCTTGGGATCGATTTTCTGTCGCTGGGCATGAGTCCGAAATGGACCTTGGCCGAGACGCCGTCGATGCCGAAGCACCGATACGAGATCATGACGCGCTATATGCCCCGGGTCGGGACGCGCGGCCTCGACATGATGTACCGGACCGCGACCGTTCAGGCCAATCTCGACTTCCGGGACGAAAAGGACATGGTCGCCAAGTTGCGGGTCGGGCTGGCGCTGCAGCCGGCGATCACCGCGCTGTTCGCCAACTCGCCGTTCACCGACGGCAAGCTGAATGGCTTTCTCTCCGCCCGCTCGGAAATCTGGCGTCATACCGATCCGGCGCGCACCGGCATGCTCGCCTTCGCTTTCGAGCCAGGCATGGGTTTCGAGCGCTATGTCGATTACGCGCTCGACGTACCGCTCTATTTCGTCAAGCGCGGCTCGATCTATATCGACGTCGCCGGGGCGAGCTTTCGCGACCTGCTCGCCGGACGGCTCGCCGCCGCGCCCGGCGAGCGTGCGACGCTGGCGGATTGGGCGAACCATTTGTCGTCGATTTTTCCCGAAGTCCGGCTTAAGCGCTATCTCGAAATGCGCGGCGCCGACGTCGGGCCGCCCGAGCGCATCGCCGCCTTGTCCGCGCTCATGGCCGGCCTTTTCTACGACGCGGACGCGCTGCGGGCGGCCGAAGAGTTGATCGAGGACTGGAGTGCGGAAGACCGCCAGAGTCTGCGCGACCAAGCGCCGCGGCTCGGGCTCGCCGCCAACATCCGAGGTCGCGAGCTGCGGCAGGCGGCGATCGAGATGCTCGCGATCGCAAGCGGCGGCCTCAAGCGGCGAAGGCGCCTCAACGCCAGCGGGGAGGACGAAACGATTTACCTTCGCCCTTTGCAAGCGATCGCTCAGAGCGGACTCTCGTCGGCGCAGGACTGGATCCGCCGTTACGAGGGCCCATGGGGGCGCAGCATCGATCCGGTTTTTGTCGAGGCGGCGTTCTGGCAATGAAAGCTTTCGCCGTCACCGAGCGAAATCGTCGTGACTAACATGCGTGAAGGCGCGGCCGAGGTCGGCCGGCGCGCGGACGATCGTTTGTGCTGAGCCGCCGACGCCGGTCACAATTCCGGACGGGGCGAGGCGGCCGAAAGGAGCGCGAATCCCGACGATTCGTCGGTCGGGCTCAAGATTGTCGCCCGCTGCGACATAGCCGCTGATGCGAAGACAATCGTCCGTGCCCTTCAGCGCCGCAAAGCCTTGGCCAAGGCTGGCGCAACGCGCCTGGCGAGAGAGTCCGGCGGCGCTGTTTGCAGGAGACAACCCGTCGGCGTTCGCGGGGCCGGCCAACCAGACCGCCAGAGCAGCTGCCAATGCGGCCGTCAACGGCCATTCGAATTCGCGCCGCATTGTCGGTTCGCATTGGGTCATCCCGTGCGGAAATGAATCGACATCGTGGCGGGAAGATGGCGTCAGCGCCGCCGAGCGGTCGAAATCCTTATAACCCGCTTGGATGGTTTTTCTGCCAATCGCCGAGCGTCGCCTGGATCAGAGCGAGCGCGGCGACGGCCGCGGTGTCGGCGCGCAGAATCCGCGGACCGAGACTGAGGCGCAGCACATTGGGCGTCGCCAGGATCGCGGCGCGCTCGGCCTCGTCGAAGCCGCCTTCCGGTCCGATGAGGAGGCTGACGCCGGCCCCCACCCTGGCGCGCGCGAGCGCGTCGAGCGGGCTCGCCTGCGGCGCCTCCTCGTCGCAGAAAACCAGCAGGCGTTCGGCCGGCCATTGGGCGAGCGCGTGGTCGAGCGTCTCGACCGGGGCGATTTCCGGCGTCCAGATCACCCCGCACTGCTCGCAGGCCTCGATCGCATTGGCCTTCAGGCGATCGAGGTTGACGCGCGAGGCCTGGGTGCGCCGGGTGACGATCGGACGCAGCCGTCGCGCCCCCATCTCGGTCGCCTTCTGCGCCATATAGTCGAGACGCGCATGTTTGAGCGGAGCGAACAGATAGTCGACGTCGGGTGGGCTCTCCTGCGGCCGCGTTCGGGCGCCGATCGCAAGCGTTGCGCCCTTGCGCGCAGCCGCCGCCAGAGTCGCTGCGAACTCCCCGTCGCGGCCATTGAAAAGAAGCACGCGCGCGCCCACGACCAGCCGCAGGACATTGACGAGATAATTGGTCTGCTCGGGTCCGAGCGCCAACGCGGACCCCTCCGCGAGCGGGGCTGCGACGTAAAGTCGGTGCGTATTGAAATCGGTGCGGGCCATGCGCCTCGACGTCTTCAGAACGATCGGATCTATACATTGCGGCGCGCGGCGGAGCGACGGTAACAAATTCGGCTCCGGCGGCGAACGAGGCTTCGACGGCTCGCCTGACGCCGGCCACAGCGCAGGAGGAGGCGATGACGCTCTGGTCGAAAATGGGGGCAGGGTTGGCGGCGCTGCCGCTCCTCGCCGCGCCGCCGTCGATCGGCTTGGCCGCGGACGCCTGGCATCCGACCGTCGTCGAACTTTTTCAAAGCCAGGGTTGCTCGGATTGCCCGCCCGCCGCCGCCAATGTAGCCGCTCTCAGCGACCGCTCCGACGTGCTGGCGCTCGAGTTATCAGCCGACTATTGGGACCGCCTGGGCTGGAAGGACGTGTTCGCCAAGCCAGAATACACCGCCCGAAAGTACGCCTACGCGCTCGCTCGGCCTCGACGGCGTCTACACGCCTCAGGTCATCGTCAATGGCCGGGTTGAGGGCGTCGGCGTAGCGGCGGATGAATTGACTGGCCTCATCAAGCGTGGCGATCGCGGCTCGGGCGGGCCGAAGGTCGATTTCGCGGCCGGCGCGGTATCGGTCGGGGCGGGGCCTGCGCCTTCGGGCGGGGTGGATGTCCGGCTCGCGCGTTATGATCCGCGCACGATCGAGGTCGATGTGCGGCGCGGGGAGAACGCCGGCCGGAGGTTGCCGCACAAGGACGTGGTGCGCGAGATGATCCTCCTCGGCCATTGGCGGGGCGAGGCGGCGACTTTCGCCCTGCCGCCTGCCCGCGAGCCCGGCCTCGGCGAGGCCGCGATCGTGCATGCGAGCGGCGCCGGACCAATTCTGGCGGCGGCCAAACGCTGACCGCGACCTGCGACGTCACTTTCGCGGCGACACGGGCGCCATGGCGGTCGGTGTCTTGGCAGACCTCACCGCGCTCTGAAACTCTTCAAGCAGCTTCGCGTCTGCGATTGATCCGTGGTGGTGAATTTGGCGCCAGCGCCCATCCACAAGCTGAAAAATTCGAGACGTGCGAATGTTCAGGGGCTTCACCGCGCCGCCGTCCAGGAACGTTCCGCGCTCGCGCCCCACCGCCCAGAACACGTCGCCGACTCGATCGATGGTGTAATCCCAAAATACAACGTGAACGTCGGCGGGGCTCTTGAAAATTCCCTGATACATTTTGTGCGGCTCGTCCGCGCCGCGTCGGATCCCTCCCAGCGGGTTATCGATCGCGACTTCGTCGGAGGGCAGAAAATTGTCGTCGATCATCTTCAGATCGCGCGTATTGAACGCCTTATAGAACTGAACCAGCGCCTGCTTTGGCTGGCTCAGGCTGTCGGTGGCAAGGTCTCCGAGTTCTTCGTTGCCGGTTATGGGCTCCTCTATCGGCTTCATGGCTTGAGCTTCCGCGGTGCCGATAAGTTTAAGGGGCGTCGACGGCGCGGCGACCAGAACCGTCAAGCCGAACATCGCCGCAGCGTTCAGACCTGTATGGGACAACGCGATCGACATTTTGCGCTCCTTCCCTTTTAGTTTGCGACTCCACTACGGCATCCGAGACTATTTGATAATATGCCCTTCCCTTGAGACACTTTCTCGATTTCCGGGAAAATGGCGCGATGACGTCGACCGACGATTATGCGGTTCTCGTGGCGATCATCGAGTCCGGGTCGATGACCGCGGCGGCGAAAAAGACTGGGCGATCGGTCCAGGCAGTGAGCAGGTCGCTGGCCAACCTCGAGAGGGAGCTCGGGGCGCTGCTCGTTCGCCGAACGACACGAAGTCTAAGCCCCACGCGGGCGGGTCAGAATTTCTTTCGCCGCATCCGAAACGTGCTTCAGGAGCTGGAGTTCGCCAAAGACGAATTGCGCGAGGAGTTGTCGCACGTGGCGGGCGAGGTCTGCATATCGGCGTCGACCCGCTTTGGCCCACAATACGTGCTTCCGGTCGTCGCCCGATTTATGGCCCTCTATCCAAAAGTCCAGGTGACGATGAACATCACAGACGGCTTTCCGAATTTGGATGCGGCCGGCATTGATTTGGCGATCCGCATCAGCGAACTTCAAGACTCGGCGCTGAAAGCGCGATTGCTAGCCTATTCGCGTCGGGTCGTTATCGCGTCTCCGGAATATCTCGCCCGAAACGGAACGCCCAAGCATCCGCGCGATCTGAGGCGCCACGCCTGCATCATACGAACGAGCGCGAAGGAAACGGTCGCCTGGCGCTTCAAATTGAACGGCGCGACCAAGCCAGTGGAAGTGGATGGCCCGCTCAAGACGGACAATGCATCGATCGTGAATCAAGCCGTCTTGCATGGGCTGGGAATTGGCGTGGCGCAAATGTGGCAAGTGCGCGAACTCGTCGCGCAGCGCCGAATTTCGCTGTTGCTTACCGACTACGAACTTCCGCCGGTTCCCGTGCACGTCGTGTGGTCGCCGCATCGGCAGATGGCGCCACGGGTGAGGCGCTTCATTGATTTTCTGGTGGCGAACATGAAGGCGGATCTGAGTTAGGCGAGCGCGACGCCCGTTCCCGAGATTGTCTCGTGGGATCGCCGAAGATCGCCAGCGGATTGCGACTGGCGTCAGACCATTTTTTCAGAACTTGGAAATCCCCCTTGCGCCTGAGCCAATGTTCTGCAAATGTTCTGCGGACTTGAGGCCGGAGGGGGGCTTAGGAATGGTGTCGCGCGTATCGACGGTGGCTTTCGAGGGGGTCGAGGCCCGGCCTGTCGACGTCCAGGTGCAGATCGCCTCGGGGACGGTCGCCTTCACCATCGTGGGCTTGGGCGACAAGGCGGTCGCCGAGTTGCGGGAGCGGGTCCGTTCCGCGCTGATCGCCTCCGGCCTTGCGCTGCCGGCCAAGCGCATCACCGTCAATCTGGCGCCCGCCGACATGCCCAAGGAGGGCAGCCACTACGATCTGCCGATCGCGCTCGGCGTCATGGCGGCGATCGGGGCCATTCCGCACGACGCCCTCGACGGTTTCGCGGTCATTGGCGAACTGGCGCTCGACGGTTCGATCAGCGCGGTCGCCGGCGTCCTGCCGGCGGCGATCGCCGCCAACGCCGCCGGCAAGGGCCTGATCTGCCCGGGGCCTTGCGGGCCCGAGGCGGCCTGGGCCTCGGCCGACCTCGATATTCTCGCGCCCCGGTCACTGATCCAGCTCGCCAATCATTTCCGGGGCTCGCAAGTGCTGACGCGCCCCCAGCCGGCGATGCGCGCGGCGGGGGGGCCCCAACCCGACCTCCGCGATATCAAAGGCCAGGAAAGCGCCAAGCGCGCGCTCGAGGTCGCGGCCGCAGGCGGCCACAACCTGCTGATGAGCGGCGCCCCCGGGACGGGCAAGTCGATGCTCGCCCAGCGTCTGCCCTCGATTCTCCCGCCGCTGACCCCGCGCGAATTGCTCGAAGTGTCGATGGTCCATTCGGTGGCCGGCATTCTGGCGGGCGGCGCGCTGACCGACCGGCGTCCGTTCCGGTCGCCGCATCATTCCGCCTCGATGCCGGCGCTGGTCGGCGGCGGCGCGCATGCGAGGCCGGGCGAGATCTCGCTCGCCCATAACGGCGTGCTGTTCCTCGACGAATTGCCGGAGTTCCAGGCCCAGGCGCTCGATAGCCTCCGCCAGCCGATCGAAACCGGCGAGGTCGCGATCGCGCGCGCCAACCACCGGGTCGTCTACCCGGCGCGGTTTCAGCTGGTGGCGGCGATGAATCCCTGCCGCTGCGGCTCGGCCAACGAGCCGGGCTTTGCTTGCCGGCGCGCGCCCAACGAGCGCTGCGTGGCGCAATATCTCGGCCGCCTTTCCGGCCCGCTGATCGATCGTTTCGACCTGATCGTCGATGTCCCTTCGGTCTCCGCCGCGGACTTGATGGCGCCGGCGCCGCGGGAGGGCTCGGCCGAGGTCGCCGAGCGGGTCGCCGCGGCGCGGCGGATCCAGCTCGCGCGCTATGCCGAACTCGGACTCGAGGGCGTCGCCTGTAACGCCGGGGCGCCGGCCGGCCTGATCGAGGAGATCGCGGAAGCCGACGAACCCGGGCTGCGCCTGCTGCGCGAGGCCTCGGAGAGCTTGCGCCTGTCGGCGCGCGGCTATCATCGGGTGCTCAAGCTCGCCCGAACGCTCGCCGATCTCGACGGCGGCGGGCCGACACGACGCTCGCATCTGGCCGAGGCGCTCTCCTATCGCGGGGCGCCGCATCGGGCTGCCGCAGCGGCATGAGCCGAGGCGCGCCGCGAAAGCGATAACTTTCCGGAATTCTTCAAGGAAATCTCAACCGCGATCTGAAATCGTGCGCACCGCGAGACGGCGTGCCGGGATCGGAACGTTCGATGGAGTCAGGCTCGGGTATGGTGATCTTGGCGGCGCATGCGGTCTCCGCGCAGGCGGGCATAACCGTCGCTCTGGCGATCGCGCTCGCTGCGGCGTTCGCCCGTTCCCGACGGGTCGCGGAAGAGCGCGCGGCGCGGGTCGCGGCGGAAAACGAGACGCTGCGCGACGAAGTGTGGAGGTTGAAAGAGGCGGCCGCCGCGCGCGACCGGGCGGAAGCCGCGAATGAAGCCAAGTCGCGCTTCCTGGCCACGATGAGTCATGAGATTCGGACCCCCATCAGCGGCATTCTCGGCATGGCCGATCTCCTGCGCGAGGGCTCGCTCGACCGCGAGAACGCGAGTTACGTCGAGGCGATTCGCAGCTCGGGGAGCGCGCTGATCGCGTTGATCGACGAGATTCTCGATCTATCAAAGATCGAGGCCGGCCATTTCGATTTGATATTCGAGCCGGTCAATTTGCGCAAACTGGTCGAAGGCGTAGTCGAACTGCTGGCGCCGCGCGCGCAAAGCAAGGGCATCGAGATCGCGACGTCGATCAGCTCCGGCGCGCCGCGCCTCGTGCGCGCCGACGCCATGCGCCTCAGGCAAGTGCTCACGAACCTCGCCGGCAACGCCGTCAAGTTCACGAGCGCGGGCGGCGTTTGCGTTTCGGTCGAACGGGGCGACGGCGACGCGCTCAAGTTTTCCGTGATCGATACCGGGCCCGGCGTGCCGCGGGATCGGCGCACCGCGATTTTCGAGGATTTCGAGCAGGGCGACAACTCGCACGCGCGACGCTTCGGAGGCGCGGGACTGGGCTTGGCGATCTCCCGGCAACTCGTCGGTCTGATGGGCGGCGCGCTGACGCTCGAAAATAATCCCGGCGGCGGATCCGTTTTCACCTTCACGGTCCCGATGCCGGAATGCCCCGCGCTCGAATCGCCTGGCGCGGCGCAAGCCAGCGCCGTCGCCCTCGAAGGCGCCCGCGCGCTCATCATCGCCGATTCGCCGTTCGAGGCGCCGGCCATCGCCGCGCGCCTGACCGAAGCCGGCGCGTGCGTTCAGCGCGCGGAAGGCCTGGAATCCGGCCTCGCCGCCCTCAGCGGCCCTGTTGGGCCGGACCTCGTCATTGTCGATTGCGCCCTCGGCGCGGAAGCGACCAACCGGCTCGCTCGCGCGGCGCGGGCGGCGGGGACGCTGCGCAGCCTGGTGCTGTTTTCGCCGTTCGAACGGCGCGCGTTCGGCCAGACGTCGCTGCAGGGGTTCGACGGCTGGCTGGTCAAGCCGGTCCGGGTCGGCTCGCTGTTCGCGCGCCTGGCAAGGCAGTTTCCGCGACCCGTGGGCGCGATCGAGCCGCGCCCGGGAGCGCAATACGCGCCGGCGCGCCGGGCTCTCCTCGCCGAGGACAACGACATCAACGCGCTGATTGCGCAAAAGGCCCTGCGCCGGCTCGGCTTCGAAGTGGTGCGGGCCTCCGGCGGCGACGAGGCGCTGCGACTCGCCTCGTTGAGGGGCCCAGGCGCGTCGCGCCCGTTCGATCTGATCCTGATGGACCTCAAGATGCCGGGCCTCGACGGATACGAGACGACGCGCCGCCTGCGGCGGCTCGAAACCGCCTACGGCCGGCCGCCGACGCCGATCGTGGCGCTGACCGCCAACGCACTCGACGACGACCGCCGATCCTGCCTGGCGGCCGGTTTCGACGCCTTCCTGGTGAAGCCGTTCGACTTCCCCGAGCTCGCCGGGACGATCGAGCGCTTATGCGCGGCGGCGGAGGAGGCTGCGCAGGAGCGCTCGCGGGCGTCATAGGAGGCGTCGGCGCTGCTCGCGAGGAAATCTGGGCCAAGACGGGAATTCCCTTCCGCGCCGAATTCGTCTAATGGAGACGAACGGCCGCGCCGCGGCCTCGACGGAAGCGCCCGTAGCTCAGCTGGATAGAGCGTTGCCCTCCGAAGGCAGAGGCCACAGGTTCGAATCCTGTCGGGCGCGCCACTCCTGAACAAAAGAGAGAACCGCAGGCGCGGCAGGCGTTTCCTTGGCCGCTGCGCACCGCGCCAGGACAGATTTCGAGCCTCTGATGCGGATTTCCTCGTCGCTGACGCTGACCTCGTCCATCACCAGCCGCGCGTAGGCTTGGCGAAGTTCTGGCGGGCCGTGGCGCAGTTTTTCACGCAGGAGGACGGCGACCTTGCCGATCTTGTCGGGCGTGATCTGGGGCTCGCCTGAAGCGATGTGGCGCTGAAGGTCGCCTGCGTCCTTCGCCAACTCGTCGCGCCGCAATTTGAGGCCGATCAGACGCTCGCGCAGGGCGGGGTCTTCAGCGTCCATCAGGCCCCTCTCGACAAGCTCCAAGAGGCGCGAAATGGCCGCCTCAGCGTCCTTGTGGGCGTGCCGCAGCTTAGCAAGCCGCTCGCGGTTCTGACCTTCCCGTTCCGATCCGGCGCGCACGTAAGCCTGAAGCATTTCGCCGAGGCGGTCGGGCTCAAGGACACGCTTGGCCACTTCCCCAACCACGATCTCGTCCAGGCGGTCCATCGGCATGCGGAAACCTCGGCAGGCCGTCGCGCCCTCCTTCAACTTGCGGGAGCAGCAGTAGTAGCGGTATGCGCCGCCTTTTCCGGTGTTCTGGATCAAGGCCGCGCCGCAATAGCCGCAGCGCGCAAGGCCCGCCAGAAAGGTCGGGCCGTTGGCGACGCGGGGCGGCAGACGCTTAGGGTTTCGGCTTTGCAGCAGGCCGCGAACGGCGTTGAAAGTCGGCTCGTCGATGATCGCCGGGACCCGGAGCGTCACCCATTGCGACGGCGGTCGCGGTTTCCCGCTCCGGCTGTCCCTCCGATTGAAGTGGTGGACGCCATAGTAGGTGGTCGACGATAGCAGCTTGTGCACTCCGCCGGTTGAGAACCGCCGGCCGCGCCTTGATACGCCCCGTTCGTTGAGACGGGATGCGATGGCCTTGACGCCGACCGGTCGGCCTTCCTGGCCCGACGCCAGCGCGAAGATTTTGCGGACGATCGGGGCCTCGGTCTCCTCAACGACAAGGACCTTCTTCTCCTTGTTCCCCCGCTTCTCCTTGACCTCGATCTTGTATCCGAAGGGCGGATAGGAGCCGTTCCAGAAGCCCTGGCGGGCGTTCTCGCACATTGCCCGATGGGTGTGTTTGGCGTTCTCGCGCGACTGGTGCTCGTCGAACACGTTGAGCATCTTGCGGATGAATTCGCCGCTTCCGTCCTGCCCGACGTCCTGTGTAATCGACACCAGCTGCACCCCGGCTTTGGCGAGTTCGCGCACGTAAAGTTCTGAATGCAGGGTGTCGCGGCTGAAGCGGCTCAGTGAGTGTACCACCACCTGATCGAATGGGCGGTCGTTGCGCTTCGCCTTGTAGATCATTTCCTGAAAGATGGGTCGATCGTCATCGAGGGCCGACGCGCCGGGCTCGGAGAAGACCTCGACCACCTCCCACCCCCGCCGCTCGCAGTAGGCCCGGCACTGGCCGATTTGATCGGGCAAGGACAGGTCGCTCTCCGCCTGACGCGATGTGGAGACACGAACGTAGACGGCGGCGCGAGCCATGAAGCATCGCCTCTCGTCGCGCATGATGGCGTCGATCTCGATTGAAAGGAAGGCCCTCCAGATCGCGAGTTCGTCGCGCGTCGGGGGCAACCGCTTCGGCAAGTCGGTCACCACCGCGATTTCTTCGTTGTCATTAACCAATTGCGGCGTGACAAGCGGCACCGACCTCGATCGCGATCGAGTCCTGCGAACGTCGCGCTGGGCGACGAATATGTCGCGTTCGGGCTGCACCTCCAATTCTATACAGCCGGTCGCGATTGGCAACTAGGGGGTCAAACGCAAATGGTACGGAACCCGTGCCATTTCTGCATTATGGAGGGGCCGATCGCCCACGAGTTCCTGCAGCGAGCTTCATAAAGGCCGGTGGTCCGGCGCAGCTCACTTGCAGCCGCCATTCGACCCGCGCTCAATCTTGAGGAGCTCCTGATTGTGGCGCACGGCCGCAGAGCTCCCTGCCTGATTGTAGGACCTTTCGCTCGTCGCATGGCGCGCATGGCCCAGCACCTGCCCGGCGATGCCAATTTGCGCGCTGTGGCGCACGGCAATCGTGGTCACGGCCGAGTCGCGAAACAGATGAGCGGACATCGGGCGGCCGAGGTGCTTGGCTGTCAGCTCGCGGATGTGGCGCGAGAGCGATTTGCCCAGCATATGCTCGCCTTCCGCACCTAGCCACAGCCAGCCCTCGTCGGGCTTGCCGGACCGCGCCAAAAGCACCGGTCGAGCGACATCGATGTAAAAGTCGAGGTGGGCAGCCAGTTCGGCTGGCAAGTCCGCTTCGAAGGGCTGATGGTTCTTCATGTCGTCAGGACCGAAGGCGACATGATAGCCGAGATCGTCGCGCAACAGGCTCCTGCCGAGCTGCAGTGCTTCGAGGTTCGTGCGTCGGATGGGACATTCGACCAGGAACAGGATCACGCAGCCGTCACGCACCGCCAGCGCCGACGGCATGTGCCCCTCGTTCACCCGCTTGGCGCCGTGCTTGGTCAGCGCCTCCCCAAGCTCCTGCAACGATCTCTGGTCGGCCATGCGTGGCAGTTTGGGGCGGGGCTTCGCGACCGCTTTGACCTCGCCGACCGTGAAGAGCAAATCGGCGAGGTCGGCCTCCGGGTGCATGACGCGGACCGCCTCATAGACCCCGTGAACGACGCCGGCGAGCGAGACGCTGGCGTGCCAAGCTCCATAGGCTTCGATGAACGCTTCGATGTTGTCCTGGGTCACGCGCTCCAGCGGCGACGAGCCCGGTATCAGCCGGCCCGTTTCCCTCAGCCACCACAAGAAGGCGCCGTAGCGGGAAATGACGGTTACGAGGGTCTTGTCTCGCCATCCGGCGGCTGCGCCCCCGGCCCGCAAAAAGGCCTTCGGCTTGCGCGCCTCTTGCAGCAGGCGACGATCAATCTCCGGCCAGTCGGCCAGCTTCAGGGAGCGGAATCTTCCGGTTTCGGCCGGTCCAGATGCAGTCACTTGGGACCCCTCCTCTTGCGGCGGCCGAAGTCGAAATCGAGCTTGGGAACGGCCTTGGTCTCGGCGCGGTCTCGTCTGTTGAGGTCCTGATAGACCTTGAACGCGCGACGCTGATTGCTGGGGTCGACATAGAATTTACGGGTCGTGTCGATGGAGCGATGCCCCAAGAGCTGCCGCGCGACCTCAGCGTCACGAGGGTCGGCGTCGATTACTCGGTTTGCAGCGAGGTGGCGCATGAGGTGCGGGTTCAGCACCAGGCCCGTCTCGCGGCGAATGAACTGCGCGAACTGGGTGGCGTAGGTTGTCGTCCGCTTCGCTCTCCCTGTGCTGCTGACGAAGAGCGACGACGAGGGTTTGTCGCACAAGAGGGGCAGGAAGACATCGACATAGACGTCCAGCATCGCGCTCGTCTCTTCCGAAAGTTCGCCGTCTATGCCTTGGCCGTTCTTGACCTCGTGCCCAGGGATCGAGACGAGCCACTTGCCCGAGCCCTTCACGACGGGCGGCATGAAGTGGCGTTTCAGGTCCAGAAGGGCAATGTTCTTGATGCGGAGCGGCATCTCCAACAAAAAGGCCAGGACGAGCGCGTCCTGGATTTCGCGCGCCTGCTTGTAGGTTGGCTTCGTCGTGCCGGCATGGCGCCCGAAAATTGCGGCCGGGAGATTGAGCAGTAGACCCTTGGCGCGCGGATCAGCGAGCTGGTGCAGTCTGGCGTTGTTCTTAGCCGTGAGACCGGGTTGCCGCTTCACGCGGGTCTCCGCCGAGATCGCTTTGATGGCGGCAAGCGTGTCGGTATCGACCTTGATGTATTTGGCGATGCTTAGAGCGGTTCCCGCATGGACGGAATTGGGGGGGGATTCCCGAATCAGTATAAATCGGATTCACCATTGAGGCCGGGCTGGAGGCCGGCTGGGATGGCGAAACCTTATTCCGACGATCTCCGCGAGCGTGTGGTTGGCGCCGTGGAGGGGGGAAGTTCGCGCCACGAAGCGGCTGGCCAATTCGACGTCAGCGTGAGTTTCGTGGTCAAGCTGATGCAGCGTTTTCAAGCGACGGGAAGTTTCAAGCCGGGTGATTTCGGCGGCCACAAGGAGCCGAAGCTGGCCCAGCACGAGGCCGTCGTGCGTGAACTCGTCGAGCAAACGCCGAGCGCGACCCTGCTCGAACTGCAGAAGAAGTTGAGCGAGCGAGGCGTCGAGGTCGGGAAGTCGTCCATCGCTCGGTTTCTGAAACGCTTGCGGATCAGCTATAAAAAAAACGCTTTGCGCGGCCGAGCAGAAGCGTCCGGACGTAGCCGCCGCCCGCGCCGCATGGCGGGAGGAGCAGCCGACACTCGACCCTCGGAAGCTTGTTTTCATCGATGAAACCTGGGCGTCCACGAACATGACGCCGCGCTATGGCCGGTGTGAGATCGGCAAGCGGCTGATCGGCTACGCGCCATTCGGTCATTGGAAAACGACAACCTTCCTTGCCGCCCTGCGCCACGACGGCCTGACCGCGCCTTGCGTCTTCGATGGAGCGATCAACGGAGAGAAGTTCGCAGCTTACATCGAACAGGAATTGGCCGGGACGCTGAGCCCCGGCGAAATCGTGATCATGGACAACCTCAGCGCTCATAAAAGCGCCGCCGTCAAAATCGCGATTGAAGCCGCCGGAGCCAAGCTTCGGTTTCTCCCTCCTTACAGCCCCGATCTCGACCCGATCGAACAAGCCTTCGCCAAGTTCAAAAACATTTTGCGCAAACTCGCCAGGCGGACGCTCGAAGGCCTCTGGAGCGCCTGCGCCATCGCAACCGAGGAGATAAAGCCCGAAGATTGCCGCAACTTCTTCATCCACGCAGGATATCCATCCGGATATGCCTGAGTGGGATTCGCTCTAGCACCGCGAAGGCGGTCGCCGTGACGATCGGGAGCGGTTCGTCCGGGTCCTGGAGCGAGGTTTCCAGTCGCGCGCGCCGCCCTGTCAATAATCATGGAAACGGGACCCCTGATTTGCATTGAATAGGGACCCCCTTTGGTGACGCGCACTGGCGGCGTGATCTCGCCGACCCAGTATGGCGAACGCATCAAGGCGGCGGCGGTCTATCTCAACGTGCAGCAGCTTGTGCCCGAGGACCGGACGGCGCAGGCGCTTCAGGACCTCTTCGGCGCGCCGCTCGTCTGCCCGGCGAGCCTGACGGCGTGGGCGCGCCGGAAGGCGGAGGATCTCAAGGGCGTCTATCACGCGATCGGGGCGCGCGTCGGTCAGGCCAGGGTCCGGCATCTCGACGAAACCGGTTTTCGCATCGCGGGCTCGCTGCAATGGCTGCATACGACCTCGAGCCAAAGCTACACCCTCTACCGGGTCGGAGAGGCGCGCGGCGACGTTCCCACGGGGTTGAAGGGCGGCGTTGTCGTGCATGACCATTTTCGCCCCTACGCCGCCCTTGCCAACGTCGATCACGCCTTCTGCAACGCCCATCACCTGCGCGAACTCCAGGCGCTCATCGAGATCGACAAGGAGCCGTGGGCGCAAGCCATGCGCGACCTCCTCCTCGACGCCGCAAAGGCCGTGCGCCAGGCCAAAGAGGCCAACGCCCGGGCGCTCGAACCCGAACGCGTGCAAGGCTTCGTCGACCGCTACTGGCAGGCGGTCCGCGAAGGGCTCGCCTTCCATCGCGCCCTGCCGGCCTTCGATCCTGCGCCCGGCTCGAGAAAACGAAAGAAGCAGCGTCCAGGCCACAATCTCCTCATCCGCCTCAAGACCTTCAAGGACGAGACCTTGCGCTTCCTCGTCGACTTCGACGTCCCGTTCACCAACAATCTGGCCGAACAGGACCTGCGCATGACTAAGGTCAAAATGAAAATCTCGGGCGGCTTTAGGACCTTCCAAGGCGCTCACGTCTTCGTCCGCCTGAGGTCCATCGTCTCCACCGCCCGAAAGCAGGGCCTCAACATCCTCCAAGCCCTGACCGCAAACCCAACCCATCTCCTCGCCGCCATCGCAGCCTGAAATCAGACGGCTTGGGAGTTACCTGGACCGGCATGGTTTGTAACAGGGGCAAAAGGCGCGGCGATTAGGGCGGCCTTGGGGCGCGTGCGCTGACGATTTCGGCGAGGGCAGGGATTTCCTGGCAGCCAGGGACGGCGAGGCGGGCGCCGAGGTAGTCCCAGAAGGCGATGCCGAGCTTGGCGCAGGTCTTGTTGAGGCCGAGGAAGGCGTCGCGACAATCGCGGCCGGCGTCGCTGCGGGTTCCACCGCTGATTTTTCGCTTGGTGACCTGGCAACGAATGTCGTTCTCGGAGCCATTGGTGTTGAGCGGGATCTCGGGTCTTTCGAGCACCCTGAGCAATTCGCTCTTGTTGGCGCGCAGGCGCGCGAGCAAACGGTCGAGGGTGGCGAAGCCGGTCTTGCAGCCGAAGATGCGATCGAACCGCGCCGACAAGCTCGCCTTGCGCGCCGGGGATGGATGGCGGCGCCAAGCCTTGAGACTGCGGTAGAACCGCCAGATGAGGGCGCGGATGCGGGCTTGCGCGGCGCGTTGGGCGTCGGTGAACGTATCGAGTTTGTGGACCAGGCGTTCGGCGTGGACCCAGCACAGGCCATGCTGGCCGACATTGAACTGGCCGGCGTCGTCGCTGACGACCACGGTGTCGGTGAGCAAGCCATGCGCCTTGACGCTGCCCCACAGAGCGCCCTCGGTGGCGATCAGCACGGGATCGGGATGGACCTTCAGGGCGGCGACGCCGAGCCGCTCCAGATGAGCGTTCCAGGCCGCGCGATCGGCGAAGACGCAATTCTCATGCTCGCTCAGGCGGGCGATGACGGGGCCGGCGAGCGCGCGGGCGCGCATATAGGCCATGGCTTCGTCATTGACGATGTAGTCGCCATGCCCGGCGCGCAACAGTTCGAGGAAGTTGAGGCGCCTCTTTGAACCGGTGGTCCCGAACCAGGTGAAGTGCGGGTTGCCGATCTGGGTGCAGAAGCCGTTCTTGGCCTTGTGGCGCGCCCCGGTGTCGTCGACCGTGATCCACGCCGCGTTGGTCAAGCCGGCTCGCAGCACGGCGCGGGCTTCGTCCAGGAAGCTCTGCTTGCCGGCGATCAGCAGGCGAACGATCTGCCGCTTTGAGATCACGACGCCGAACCCGCGCAACAGCGTGACCAGCCGCGCCGCCGTGACCTGTCCCTGATGATATTGGGCGAGCACGAAGCGGCGCAGTTCGGGTCCGAAATGACCTTCGACGCCCGCCGGCAAGGGCGCCATCACCGTCTTGCCGTCCGGGGTCCGCCAGCATTGCCGGCGAAAGCAGGTCACATGCGAGCGGATCATCAGATCCTGAACCAGATAACTCGCGTAGCCCTTGAAACGCGAGCGGGGCGGCGCATCGACCTCGAGCTTGCGCTCCTCGTCGATCACCAGCTTCGCGCGCGTGCCACCGCGCCGGCGCTCGCCCGACGGGTCCGACGGTTGCGCCTCGCTCGCCTTTTCCATGCCGCTCGGTTTGACGTTCGCCTTGATGTCCGGCCGACCAGGCCCGCCCTTCAGCCGGGCGATCTCGTCACGCAGCGCCGCAACCATTCGCCGAAGTTCCGCTCCCTCCTCGAAAAGCTTCAACACCAAGCTCTTCAGCTCGGCCAGCGAAAGCGCGTCGATGTTGGGCGGCGGCGACATTCCCCCATCGAGTCAGAAAACCGCCGATTCGGGAATCCTTACTAGCCCCCATGAGTCGATTCGCCGCACCCAAGCCGACCCGCGCCATGACTTTTGCCCCTCTTACCATGGTTTCGGCCAATGCCTTGGCGTCGTTGAGGTGGAAGCGCGCGAAAATCCATCGTGGCTCGCGGCGATGATCGCTCAAGCCGCATAAGGAAGCCGGATATACGTCAGCAGTTGTGACCCTTGGGCCAGCGTCTGCCAAACCCGTTGCAATCGGGCGGGGTCCATATGCGTCCAGACACGACAACGCCTTCCTGTGCGCCTTCTCCGTCGCGGTCGCGCAGGAAATCTCTCCGCCGTTGACACTCGCCATGGGCTGGCGGATGACGATGGAGGAAGCGGCCGCGCGAGTTATTTCACTTGGCCGGAAAGGTAAGGGATGGGCCAACCGATGGCCGCGGACGTGACAGTCGCAACACCAATGCCTATGAGTGAGCGCGGGGCGATCCGGCGGCTCCTGACCCGGCGGATGGCGATCGTCGGGCTCGCCATCATCGTTGTCGTCGTTCTCGGCGCCGTGTTCGCGCCGTACCTGACCGCCTACGGCCCGGACCAGCAGCTTTTCGAGGGCCTGACCCTGCAAGGCGCGCCGCTTCCGCCGAACTCCCAGTTCCCGTTCGGTACGGATCTGCTCGGACGCGATCTGCTTACCCGCATTCTCTTCGGGGCGCGCACCTCGCTCATCATCGGCGTCGTCGCCAACGGCATATCGCTCGCCATCGGGACCAGCATCGGCCTTCTTGCCGGGTTTTATCGCGGCTGGATCGCGACCATCCTCATGCGCTTCACCGACCTGATGATGGCTTTCCCGGCCCTACTGCTTGCGATCTGTCTCGCCGCCGTCTTCACGCCGAGTCTGTGGATCGTCGCCATGGTGATCGCGCTGGTCAACTGGGTACAGGTGGCCCGCGTCATCTACACGGAGACTCGCTCGCTGGCCGAGCGCGAATTCGTCGATGCTGAGCGTTCGATCGGCGCCGGCGCCGGCCGCATTCTCGTCAAGCATATTCTTCCCCACCTCTATCCGACGATCATTGTGTGGGGGACGCTCGGGATTTCGACGACGGTTCTGCTCGAAGCCACGCTCAGCTATCTCGGCGTCGGCGTGCAGCCGCCGACGCCCTCCTGGGGCAACATCATCTTCGAGAACCAGACCTACTTCCAGTCGGCTCCCTGGCTCGTGTTCATTCCGGGCGCGGCCATCTTGCTCCTGGCGCTTGCCTTCAACCTTGTCGGCGACGCGCTCCGCGACATTCTCGATCCGACCCAGCGGGGGCTGCTGACGTGATCGCCTATATCGCCAAACGCCTCGTCCAGTCGGTGTTGATCCTGTTCGGCGTGTCGATCGTCACCTTCGGTCTGCTCTACGTCCTGCCGGCCGACCCGGTCCGGCAGATCGCCGGGCGCAGCGCCACGCCGGAAATGGTCGCCAATATCCGCGCCGAGCTGGGGCTCGACCAGCCCTTCATCATACAGTACTGGCGCTACCTTCTCGGGCTGCTCCACGGCGATCTCGGCCGCTCCTATCTGCAGCGCACCGAAGTCGCCGCGCTGATTGAGTCCCGGCTCCCCGCCACGTTGCTGCTGATGGTCGGCTCGATCTTCTGCGAGCTGACCTTTGGCCTCAGCATGGGCCTGATCGCCGCGCTGAGACGCGGCACCAACACTGATCAGGGCCTGATGGTGGTTTCCTTCGTCGGAGTCTCGGCGCCGCAATTCGTGGTCGGATTGCTCCTGCTCTATGTCTTCGCCGTGCGGCTCGGTTGGTTTCCAATCGGCGGCTACGGGCATTTTTCGAACCTCGTCCTACCCTCGGTCACGCTCGGCATCCTCGGCGCCGGTTGGTATTCGCGCATGATGCGCTCGTCGATGATCGACGTGCTGCGTCAGGATTTCGTGCGCACAGCCCGCGCCAAAGGCCTGAAGCTCAGGGCCGTCGTCTTTGGCCACGCACTACCCAACGCCATCTTGCCGGTGATCGCCATGGTCGGGATCGACATCGGCTTCTTCATGAGCGGCATCGTCGTCGTTGAGAGCGTTTATGGCTGGCCGGGCATAGGCCAACTCGCCTGGCAGGCGATCCAGCGCGTCGATATTCCGATCATCATGGGCGTTACCCTGGTCTCGGCGGTCGCGATCGTCCTCGGCAACCTGCTGGCCGACATCGCGGCGCCGTTCATCGACCCGAGGATCAAGCTCAACTGAAAGTCTTCCATCCAGCGCTCTCAACATGGAGGCAAACATGAAAAGAATTCTGAAGGCAGGGGTTGCCGCAACTGCAGTCGGCATGGCGTTTCTCGCGCCTGCCATGGCGGCCGACAAGGGCCCGCATCAGGGTGGCGATATCGTCGTCACCTTCAGCAACGACGTCGCTACGCTCGACCCGGCGATAGGTTACGACTGGCAGAACTGGTCGATGATCAAGAGCCTTTTCGACGGGCTGATGGCCTACAAGCCCGGCACGACGGATCTCGTCCCCGCTCTCGCCGAGAGCGATAAGATCTCCGAGGACGGCAAGACTTACACGTTCACGCTGCGCGACGGCGTGAAGTTCAGCAATGGCCGTGCGATGACGGCCGACGACGTAAAGTATTCGCTCGACCGCACCGTCAATCCGAAGACGGCAAGCCCCGGCGCCAGGCTTCTTTTCCACGATCGCCGGATATGACGCCGTGGCGAAAGGCAAGGCGGCCACTCTCAGCGGCGTCAAGGTGATCGATCCGCAGACGGTGGAAATCGATTTGTCGCAGCCGGATGCCTCCTTCCTTCAGAAGATGGCGCTGAATTTCGCCTTCGTGGTGCCCAAGGGGGCCGTCGAGAAGTATGGCGCCGACTTTGGCAAGCACCCGGTCGGCACCGGCGCGTTCAAGATGGATCACTGGACGCTCGGCCAGCAACTGGTGTTTGTCCGCAACCCAGACTACTGGCGGAAGGGCATCCCGCATCTCGACAAGATCACGTTTGAATTCGGACAGGCGCCTATCGTCGCGCTTTTGAGGCTGCAGCGTGGCGAGGTCGACATTGCGGGCGACGGCATTCCGCCGGCGAAGTTCCTCGAGGTCATGAAGGACCCGAAGACCAAGAACAACATCGTCGAGGGCGAGCAGCTACAGACGGGCTACATCACGCTGAACACGACCGAAAAGCCTTTCGACAATGTCAAGGTGCGCCAGGCCGTCAACATGGCGATCGACAAGAAGCGTATCATCCAGATCATCAACGGACGCGCGATCCCCGCCAAGGAGCCCCTGCCGCCGCTGATGCCCGGCTATAACAAAGATTTGAAAGGCTACAATTACGATCCCGCGGCCGCCAAGAAGCTCCTCGCGGACGCCAGCTACCCGAATGGTTTCGAAACCCAGCTCTATGTCTACAATACTGATCCCAACCCGCGCATCGCCGAGGCGATCCAGCGTGACCTGTCGCAGATCGGCATCAAAGCCAACATCAAGTCACTCGATCAGGCCAGCGTCATCTCTGCCGGCGGATCGAAAGAAGGCGTGCCGATGATCTGGTCGGGCGGCATGGCCTGGATTGCCGACTACCCGGATCCGTCCGACTTCTACTGGCCGATCCTGAGCTGCACCGGAGCCGACGTCGGCGGCTGGAACTGGGCGAAGTATTGTAACAAGTCGCTCGACGAGGAAGCCAGGAAGGCCGACGCCATCGTCGCCCCGTCCAAGCAGGACGAGCGCAACGCGATGTGGAGCGACATTTACGCCAAGGTCATGAAGGACGCGCCCTGGGTGCCGGTCTTCCATGAGAAGCACTACACCATCCGCTCAGATCGCATGGCCGGTCCGGACGATCTCTATGCCGATCCGATCCACATTCCGGTAAACTACAACCACATCTGGGTGAAGAATGCGCAGTAAGCACGATTACACGATCCACAGCCGGCATCATCATTTCGGCTGGGACAATTCGATCAGACCGGTCGAGCGTGTCGCGCCCGGCTCGACGATCGAGTTCGAATGTATCGACTCCTCCGGCGGCCAGTTGTCGCCGGAGAGCACCGTCGCCGACATAGCCAGTCTCTCCTTCGACAGGATCAACCCGGTGACAGGCCCGATCTTCGTCGAAGGGGCGGAGCCGGGCGATGCGCTTAAGATCACCATTGAGGAGTTCAAGCCGTCCGGCTTCGGCTGGACGGCGAACATTCCCGGCTTTGGCCTGCTTGCCGACGACTTCAAGGAGCCCGCGCTCAACATCTGGTTCTATGACAAGGCCTCGATGGGGCCGGCGCTGCTCGGCAGGAACGCCCGCGTGCCGCTGAAACCATTCGCCGGCACGATCGGCAATGCGCTGGCCGAAAAAGGCCATCATTCGGTGGTCCCACCGAGACGCGTCGGCGGCAATCTCGACATCCGCGATCTCGGCGCCGGCACGGTGCTCTACCTGCCGGTCGAGGTTGCGGGCGCCCTCTTTTCCGTCGGCGACACGCACGCCGCGCAGGGTGACGGAGAGGTCTGCGGCACGGCAATCGAAAGCCCGATGAACATTGTGCTCACGTTCGAACTGGACAAGCAGGCAAACCTGAAAACGCCGCGCTTCACCACGCCAGGACCGGTTGCGCGTCATCTCGACGTCAAGGGCTACCAGGTGACGACCGGGGTGGGCGGCGACCTGATGGAATGCGCCAAGGCCGCGGTCTCCCAGATGGTCGACCTCATTGCCGGCTGCTACAACATCGATCCGGTCGAGGCCTACATGCTCTCCTCGGTCTGCGGCGATCTGAGGATCAGCGAGATCGTCGATATGCCGAACTGGGTCGTCTCGTTCTATTTCCCGCGTTGCGTCTTTGAATGAGCCAATCGCGGGGCGAGGCGATGGGGGGCGTCGCTGCGCCGGCTGGCCAGACCGTTCTGTTGGTCCGGAACCTGACAGTGGTCGTTGGCAGCGACGACGGGCCACGGCCGGTCGTCGACGGCCTTTCTTTTACGCTGAATCGCGGAGAAACGCTGGCGCTTGCCGGCGAGTTCGGCTCGGGCAAGTCGATGACCTCGCTCGCCATCATGGGGCTGCTGCCGAAGCCGGCCGCCAGAATCGGCGGCGGTTCGGTCCTTCTCGACGGCCTCGACCTCGCGGAACTCAGTGAAGGCCAAATGCGCCACATCCGCGGCAATCGCATTGCGATGATCTTCCAGGAGCCTATGACCTCGCTAAACCCGGTGCTGACCATCGGCCGGCAGCTGATCGAGGCCATCCGGGCCCATGAACCGGTCGGGCGCAAAGAAGGCCGCGTCCGGGCTATCGAGGCGCTCACGGCTGTTCGCATTCCCGAGGCGGAGAGCCGGCTCAGCCAATACCCACACGAACTGTCAGGCGGAATGCGCCAGCGCGTCATGATCGCCATGGCGTTGGCGCTCAAGCCCGACGTTTTGATTGCCGACGAACCGACGACCGCGCTCGACGTCACCGTGCAGGCGCAGATTTTACAGCTGCTAAAGGACCTTCAGAACGATCTCGGAACGGCAATCATCCTGATCACCCATGACATGGGCGTCGTCGCAGAGGTCGCCGACCGCGTCGTCATCCTGCGCGAAGGCCGCAAGGTCGAGGAGAACGAGATTTTCGCCCTTTTCCGAGCGCCGCAACAGCCCTATACGCGCGAACTGCTGGCCGCAGTGCCGCGAATTGGCGGTGCCGCCAAGGCGACACGAGCGGAAAATGTCGGGAGTATCCATGACCCGCTGCTCGTCGCCGACAAGCTGGTGGTATGCTTCGATCTGCATGGCGGCTTCTTTGGCCGCGTAAATCGCCGCGTACACGCTGTCGAGGGCATCACATTCGAAATTGGCCGGCGTGAGACCTTTTCCCTGGTCGGCGAGTTCGGTTGCGGAAAGTCGACGACAGCCAAGGCGATTGCCGGCCTGGTTGCCTATACCGGCGATCTGATCCTCGACGGCCAGAACATGAGCCGCCTCGGTCGCAAAAGGCGTCATGAACTTCGCCGTGACGCGCAGATGGTCTTCCAGGATCCGTTCGCCTCGCTCGACCCGCGCATGACGGCGGGAGACCTCGTTCGCGAACCACTCGATATTCACGCCATTGGCGAGCCGTCCGAACGGCGCGATCGGGTCGAAGGCCTGTTTTTGCGCGTCGGTCTGGCGCCGGACCAGATGTTGCACTATCCGCACGAATTCTCCGGCGGTCAGCGCCAGCGCATCTGCATCGCACGCGCGCTGACGCTTCGGCCAAAGCTGATCGTCGCAGACGAAAGCGTGTCCGCGCTCGATGTTTCCGTGCAAGCGCGCGTCCTCGATCTGCTAAAGGAACTGCAGGACGAATTCGCCATCTCTTATCTCTTCATTTCGCACGACATGGCGGTGGTAGAGAACATTTCCGACCGCGTCGCGGTGATGTATCTCGGCCAGATCGTCGAGATGGGGACCTGTGCGCAGATCTTCTCCAATCCGCGACATCCCTACACCCAGCGCCTGATCGAGGCTGTTCCGGTTCCGGACCCGGAGCGAAGGCGCGCGGCCCACCCTAGGATGATCGATGAAATCCCAAGCCCAGTCCGGAAAGTGGGGAACGAGCCGACCCGGACATCCTTGGTCGATATTGGCGACGGCCATCTTGTTGCGGCGGAGGAATGCGATCGGATTGAACACACTGGGCATTGGTGCGTGGATCATTTCTCGAGGATTTGACGAGAGGCGGGCGAGACCTCCAAGCGGTTGAGGGATTGTGCAATCGTATCGCGCTGACCACTGCTTATGCTGCAGGCTTGCGGATCAGGGAAGGCACGCGCCTGGGCGATGCAGGCCCCGAAGTCGTCCTCGAAACAGGCAAACGCGCTCGGCAGGACATCGGCGTAGTCGGCGCGGATGCCCGCCGCCAAATGGCGCGCGATCGCTCGCGACGGCGCCTGATCGCAGGCGGTGACCCGCGTCTTGAACTCCGGCCACAGGTCGGTAGGGACCTTGGCCGCGAGGTTGCGCATCCGGTGCGCCAGGCAGCGCTGGCGCGCCGATCGGGGAAACCATTCCTCGATCGCCCGGATGACGCCAGGCGCCCCGTCGCTGACCACCAGCAGCGGATCGCCCAGTCCTCGGGCGCGCAGGTCCTGGAAGAACGCGCGCACGGTCTCGACGTCCTCCTTCGAGCCTGCCATCAGCCCCAGCAGCCATTTGCGGCCGTCCTCGCCGATTCCCCAGGCGGCGAGCACAGCCTCGCGTCGCTGACCCGGCCGCAGCCGCTCGGCGATCCCGAGACGACGGCATGTTCGGAGAGGTCGCGCTTGCAGAAGTCTTCGTACTCGGCCCACAGCCGTTCGGTGATCTCGCTCACCGCCGCCCGCGACAGAAGCCGTCGGCCCGTCTCGTCGGTGATCGCATCCTCGATGTCGCGCGTCGACAAACCGCGCGCGTTGAGCTCCACCGCCAGACGCTCGAGCTCCTGCGTGCGCCCCGATAGCGCCGCCCGCACGCCCGACACGAACGGCTCGGGCGCGTCGCGACCCTGCGGAGCCGAATAGTCCACGGCGCCCTCCGCTGTCTTCATCTCGCCCGGCCGATAGCCGTTGCGATAGCCGGCCTTCTCCCCATCGCCGCGCTCGTAACGCTCACGGCCGAGAACGTCGGCAACCTCACCCTGAATCCCAAATGAGTCAGAATGCGGGGCCTTTGGTATTATGGATGTCGACGTCAGACCGGCAGCCCGAGCTGCTTCCGCAGGCTCTTGTCGAATGCGGATGCGGGGACGAAACGGCGCAGGAAACTGACCTGGCGCGCCATTTTTCCGGCCGCATAGCGCCTCTTCGGAGCGGGATCGGTCGCAGCCGCCAAAACGGTCTTGGCTACCACTTCGGGCGCATCGCCTTTTTCCATCGCCTTCCGCACGACTACATTCATGCCAGCGCGCGCAGAGTCATGGATATCAAGCAACTGATCCGGCCTGGCGAGATTGTCTTCGAATGACGTGCGGGTATAGGCGGGCTCGACCAATACAACGCGAATTCCGAACGGGCGCAGTTCGTGGTCAAGCGATTCGGAATAGCCTTCAACGGCATGCTTGGTCGACGAATAGAGCGCGAAATAGGGAGCTGGGATCAAACCCTGCACCGAGTGTCGGTCCGGTTGGAGGACGGCAGGACAATTGGGGTTCAGGTGACCGAAATTGATCCCTTCACGGCACCCGGCTCCGCCCGTGCTCAAGAGAAGGCGATTGCAAAAACTGCACCCGCCAAGCCTTACGGTATGTGGGCGCAGAATGACCCTTCGGTCGTCCCTTGTGCTATTGCCAGGACAATCGAACGTAAGGTCAAGATCGCAGCGAGACATTTATTCAACGGCATCGATGAAATCTGGCTTCTGGTTTGCGCGGGTGCTCCGGAACACGGTGCCGTGGTCTCGACATTCGTCATGACGCCGTGGCTGGCGGCCGAAGACCTGAACGCGGCGACCGACGACCTTCTGAGCAGCTCGAAATATGACCGCTGCTTCCTGCTGCCCATTCTGGGCGCTGAGCAGGCATTCTATCAGCGGGAGAAAGGCCGCCCTCGGAGCAAGTCGGTTAAATTGGAGGACATTTGTGATGTTCCCCGAGAAGCATACGTCACCGGCCTGATGAGTTCGGCGCAAGCTGGGAATTGGGAAGAAGTAGATCGCCTGCACGATCAAGAATGTCGGAAGGTCTTGGCCGAAATGCGGCAGGCCTGAAATTCGCAGATCGAGAGCGGCTGCCCCCGCTACAGGGCTATGGCGTAGACATAGTGCTCATCATCGTCGGGCGTGGCCCGCCACCCCTGCCGATTCTGCGCTATCGAACGCTGTGCTGTACGAAAGCGGCCAACGCTACGATCGATGGTGATTTTCGGCAGCATTAAACGGATTAAGCACTGTCACACCTAGGCCACCGATGTCGCGATCATTGCGTGTCACAAGCGTCAGGCCGTTGGTCAAAGCCGTCGCCGCGAGTAGGCCATCGATCACCGGGACAGGTCTGATGGCGCTTATGCGACCCCATTGATCGGACACCGTGTTATCGATGCCGAGTACCCGCCGATCGAACGCCGACTCGACTTCCCGCAACCAGCGTTCGAGCACTGCCGCCTTGCCTGCGTCTCGTGGGCGGGCAAGTTCAACGCCCTTTCTGATCTCACCAAGAACGAGCGTGCTGAGAAAGATATCCTCGTCAGCGATTGAGGCATACCAGGCCGACACATGCGGGTCGCAGCGAGCGCCTTTCCGGACCTCGGAAATGATGTTGGTGTCGATCAGATAGCTCACAGATCGATGTCACGCCCAAGATCACGGCTGCGCTCGAGGTTGATGCCATCGAGCGGCGCGGACGCAAGTAGCGCCTTTAGACTCACTTTGGGCGGCTCGACAAAGCGTTGTCGAAGAAGCAGGCGCGCTTCGGCTTGCCGCGAAGGATCGGACAACGCCGAAGCTACGCGGCGAACCAGGCTCGCGTCCTCCTTGCGGATATTGACCTCGATCCGCACGAAACCCTGGCGTGCCAATCGTGCACGGTGTTTCGCCAGAGAGGACTTTCCTTTGCCGGCCATCCTTACACTCCATATTTCCGGAAAGTTTACCGGAAAATTCGGACGTACGCAAGCGGGCGATGTGTCTTGTTAGCGCTATAGCGTAGACATAGTGCTCATCATCGTCGGGCGTGGCCCGCCAGCGCAATTGCTCGCCCTGGCATTACGGCGACACATGCATTTCGGCGACACATGCATTTCGGCGACACATGCATTTTTCCCATTTTCGTTGCTTTAGACGGCGCCCCTCGGATGAGATGCGTCAGTTGAGGACGGGGCGGCGCGATCGATTTGCCGGGTTCCCGGGCGGCCGGCGCGGCGGGGCAGTTTTATGAAAATCAATCTTTTTCGACAATCGCTTTGAGAAAATCAGAACCTGTGTTATGATCTTCCTCGTCGCTGGATCGAGGCGCGCCTGGCGCGCCGAGGGCAGCGGCCGCTTTAAGGCCTCTCGCGGGCGGGTTGACACGCTGAACAACGGCAAGGGACGCGAAGTCTTTAAGCTCTCGGCATGGTTTGGGGCTGGCGCCACGCCCGATCGGATTCGAAACCGGAATCGGTTCCGAGCGGGCGCCCATGCCGGGACGTCTTAAAGCAACGCCCAGTCCGGCTCCCGGTCCCTTCCCCGTTCGCGGGGATGATCCGGGGGCGAAGCGCAGCTCGGTTGTGTCCCAAATGGTGGTGTAGCAAGGATGGAGCAAGCCGCTCGCGAAGCGCGCTCCCCATAGCGCCGTAGCGAGCGAGCGGCTTGCGGCGGTCATCGCTGATTCTCCGGTAGGGTCGGGTTGCGAAGATCAACGCAACCGAGGAACCGACGATGACCAACGACAGAATGGCCCTTCAAGCCCTTTTGGCAAAGACCCCCGACGCGAATTATCTCCGCGAGATGATCGGCTTTGCCGCCCAGCGCCTGATGGAGCTGGACATGGAAAGCCGCACCGGCGCCGCCCATGGCGAGCGCTCGGCCGAGCGGTTGGCGCAGCGCAACGGCTACCGCGACCGCGACTGGGAAACGCGCGCCGGAACGGTGGAGTTGCGCATCCCCAAGCTGCGCAAGGGCAGCTATTTTCCCAGCTTTCTCGAGCCGCGCCGCCTGGCGGAGAAGGCGATCGCGGCCGTCGTGCAGGAAGCCTACGTCCAAGGCGTCTCGACCCGCTCGGTCGACGATCTGGTTCGGGCCATGGGCATGGACGGGATTTCCAAGAGCCAGGTCAGCCGGCTGTGCGAGGAGATCGACGAGAGGGTCCAACCCTTCCTCGGCCGTCCGATCGAAGGCGATTGGCCGTATATCTGGCTGGACGCGACCTACGTGAAAGTGCGCCGGGCCGGCCGCATCGTCTCGACCGCCGTCGTCATCGCCATCGGCGTCAATGGCGACGGCCGGCGCGAGGTGTTGGGCCTGGATATCTGTCCCTCGGAAGCCGAGACATTCTGGACGGAATTCTTGCGCAAGCTGGCGCGGCGCGGCCTGCGCGGGGTCAAGCTGGTGATCTCGGACGCCCACGAAGGGCTGAAGGCCGCCGCCGCCAAAGTGCTCGGCGCGACATGGCAACGCTGTCGCGTCCACTTCATGCGCAACGCCCTGGCGCACGCCAACAAGAACGGCCGCCGTGTCGTTTCAGCCTTCATCGCCACCGCCTTCGCTCAAGACGCGCCGGCCGCCGCCAGCAAGCAATGGCGCCATGTCGCCGACCAGTTGCGCGCCAATCTGCCAAAACTCGCCGCCTTGCTCGACGACGCCGAGGTCGACGTCCTCGCCTTCATGGACTTTCCCAAAGAGCATTGGCCCAAGATCTGCTCGACCAACCCCATCGAGCGCCCCAATGGCGAAATCAAGCGACGCACCAATGTCGTCGGCATCTTCCCCAACGAAGACGCCATCATCCGCCTCGTCGGCGCAATCCTGATGGAGCAAAACGACGAATGGGCCGTCCAACGCGCGCGATACATGACCCTGGAAACCATCGCTCCAATCAGCGATAATCCCATCGTCATCCTGTCCGCCGTGGCAGCCTGACCAACCCGGCTCAGCCGGGAACCGGCGACGCTCGACGAGCTACACCACGCCACGGGACACAATCCGCA